>NZ_JACVPC010000021.1:0-257 GCF_018882145.1 Polynucleobacter sp. AP-RePozz3-80-G7
CACCACTGTTGATGGTGGTGTTCACATAACTGTTAGTGCCAGTGAAGGTGGCGGTGTTCTGACCTGCTTGAGTGAGGTTACCAGTACCACTAATGGCATTAGCGATCGTGATCGCATCAGAGCGATTGAAGATCAAGGTACCGTTATCGGTTACGGTGCCAGTACCTAAGGTACCTACTGTGCCAGCATTACCGATTTGTAAGGTAGCACCACTGTTGATGGTGGTGTTCACATAACTGTTAGTGCCAGTGAAGGTG
>NZ_JACVPC010000022.1:0-243 GCF_018882145.1 Polynucleobacter sp. AP-RePozz3-80-G7
CAAGTACGCTCGATAGCGCCTCCACAACCCCATACGCCTTAACCATCACCTCTGGTTCTGGTAATGAGACCTTCACTGGAGTAGTGGGCGGTACTAACAAGTTAGCAGCTATTGCGCTCACTTCTACCGGCACCACCACCTTTAGCGCTGCCGTATCTGCCGCTTCACTCATCCAGAACGCTTCTACTGGTACAACAGCCATTAACGGCGGAGCAATCACCACCTCAGGTGTTCAGACCTTTG
>NZ_JACVPC010000023.1:0-202 GCF_018882145.1 Polynucleobacter sp. AP-RePozz3-80-G7
CGAGATAAACGCATTTATTCACCACTAAAAAGGTGATTTCTTAGTTTATTCAGTTGCTTAGATCAATGTCTTGTACGGACTTTTAATCCGTTGGTCGCGAGTTCGAATCTCGCCCGACCCACCAGTAATATCAAGGCTCTCAGGTTAACGCTTGAGAGCCTTTCTCTTTATATTCACCATAATATTCACCAATTGGTGAATA
>NZ_JACVPC010000010.1:0-1937 GCF_018882145.1 Polynucleobacter sp. AP-RePozz3-80-G7
GCAGTTGCTGTAAAGCCAGCGGTGTAAGTTTGTGTACCACCAGAGGCGCCAAGAGTTAAGGTGCCAGTGTTCAAGAAGGTTACCGCGTTGGTGATGGTGCCAGTAGCGCCGTTGAGCTGGAGGTTGTTGACTGTGCTTGCATCAGTCAAGGTAGTCACGCTCACATCACCGCTAAAGCTTGCAGTACCGCCCATGTTTTGCAAAGTTAAGGTGGTGACACCAGCAACACTAGTGCCAGAGACGTTTGCACCAGCTACTGCATTACCGGTTGCTAAGGTCAAGGCATGAGTACCACCAGTCACTGCACCTAGCGTAATCGTGCCAGCGCTAGTAGTCGCATTGGTATTGAGGGTCACATCAGAGCCTAGGGTAATAGCAGCCAAGCTCATTGCATTATTAGTAGTATTGATCGTGCCATTCAAGGTGACAGTACTTGGCGCAGTTGCTGTGAAGCCACCGGTATAAGTTTGTGTACCACCAGAGGCGCCAAGAGTTAAGGTGCCTTTATTACCAAAGGTCACTGCATTAGTAATCGTGGCAGCTGATCCTGTTAGGGATAGGTTGTACGTGCTAGTGCCAGTGCTCAGACCTGCTGCATATAAGTTATTACTAAAGCTCACTGCACCAGTTTGAGTACCGCTGCTACCAATGGTGATGGTACCTAGCAAACCGGTAGAAGCTACACCAACAGTGTTGCTATCAGTAATGGTGTTGCTACCAGAAGACAGATCTAAGGTATTACCAGCACCAGTTAAGGCGCCGCCAATAGTGATGCTGCTATTGGAGGTTGAAGTATTAATAGCAGTGTTAGAGCCTAGAACAACCGTATGAGTACCAGTTGTACCAACGCTTACTGCCCCACCCGCATTCATCGTACCGTTCAGTGTGGTTGCACTAGGCGCAGTTGCTATAAAGCCAGCGGTGTAAGTTTGTGTACCACCAGAGGCGCCAAGAGTTAAGGTGCCAGTGTTCAAGAAGGTTACCGCGTTGGTGATGGTGCCAGTAGCGCCGTTGAGCTGGAGGTTGTTGACTGTGCTTGCATCAGTCAAGGTAGTCACGCTCACATCACCGCTAAAGCTTGCAGTACCGCCCATGTTTTGCAAAGTTAAGGTGGTGACACCAGCAACACTAGTGCCAGAGACGTTTGCACCAGCTACTGCATTACCGGTTGCTAAGGTCAAGGCATGAGTACCACCAGTCACTGCACCTAGCGTAATCGTGCCAGCGCTAGTAGTCGCATTGGTATTGAGGGTCACATCAGAGCCTAGGGTAATAGCAGCCAAGCTCATTGCATTATTAGTAGTATTGATCGTGCCATTCAAGGTGACAGTACTTGGCGCAGTTGCTGTGAAGCCACCGGTATAAGTTTGTGTACCACCAGAGGCGCCAAGAGTTAAGGTGCCTTTATTACCAAAGGTCACTGCATTAGTAATCGTGGCAGCTGATCCTGTTAGGGATAGGTTGTACGTGCTAGTGCCAGTGCTCAGACCTGCTGCATATAAGTTATTACTAAAGCTCACTGCACCAGTTTGAGTACCGCTGCTACCAATGGTGATGGTACCTAGCAAACCGGTAGAAGCTACACCAACAGTGTTGCTATCAGTAATGGTGTTGCTACCAGAAGACAGATCTAAGGTATTACCAGCACCAGTTAAGGCGCCGCCAATAGTGATGCTGCTATTGGAGGTTGAAGTATTAATAGCAGTGTTAGAGCCTAGAACAACCGTATGAGTACCAGTTGTACCAACGCTTACTGCCCCACCCGCATTCATCGTACCGTTCAGTGTGGTTGCACTAGGCGCAGTTGCTATAAAGCCAGCGGTGTAAGTTTGTGTACCACCAGAGGCGCCAAGAGTTAAGGTGCCAGTGTTCAAGAAGGTTACCGCGTTGGTGATGGTGCTGCCATTACCCGTTAATGAGAGGTTGTATGCCGCTGC
>NZ_JACVPC010000011.1:0-1692 GCF_018882145.1 Polynucleobacter sp. AP-RePozz3-80-G7
GCGCTGTTGGCATTACCTCAGGTAACTTAGCGATTACTGGCACTGGCATTACGCTCAATACCAACATCACTACCAGTGGTACCCAAACCTACACTGGTGCAGTAACGCTGGGGAATTCGATTGGGTTGAGCTCATTAGGCAATAGCTCAGCTGGTAACGTAATTTCATTTGGTAGTACGGTAGATGGTGCTAAAGATCTCATCATTACGTCAGGCAATGCCACCATTTCATTTAATGCCAATGTTGGTTCTACAACGGCGCTAAGCTCCCTTGCTACTACCTCTACAAATTCTGCTGGAGCCATTATTGGTGGAAATATCACCACAACAGGTAATCAGACCTATAACGGTAATGTGACTCTGTCCGCAGTCAATGTAAATTTACTCACCACCAATAGTCCAGTAAATATTACTGGTAGCGTTGTTGGAGGGTCAGCTGCAGTAAGTGCAATCTTGCAATTTAATGGTAGTGGCGTTTATTTATATAACGGCACTTCTTACACGGCAGGTGGTGCAGCTCCAGCGGGAATATCGATTTCCTATAACTCAGGCACCTCAACTTATACCTGGACGCCTTCTACTTCGTATACCTCACAAGTCCTATTGGTGGGTGGCGGTGGTGGTGGTGGCTATGATGGCGGCGGCGGCGGTGGTGGTGGTGGCGTAGTTTATAACTCCGCTTATTCTGTTTCATCAGGAACTCCGATTTCTATAGTGGTTGGTGCTGGTGGCGCTGTGTCGACTAGTTGCAACCAATGCACGGCCTTTAATGGTGGGCAATCATCATTTGGGTCACTGATTGCACTCGGCGGTGGCGGCGGTGCCTCTAAATTAACTAATGGTGCAGATGGAGCGTCTGGCGGCGGCGGCTCGCATAACAATTCCACTACATCGTTTGATATGGGTGGAGCTGGCACGTATGCTACTGATGGGTTGAGTTACACCTACGGTAACGCAGGCGGTAAGTCTTACAACACATCTGGCGGTGGCGGTGGCGGTGCGACTACTGCAGGTGGTGATGCAACACCTACGTCGCCTGGTGCAGGCGGTCAAGGTTACACCTCTACATTAAGTGGTTCCTCTGTTGTTTATGGTAGCGGTGGCGGCGGTGGCTCTTATAGCCTCACTGTGGGTGGTCCGGGCGGTACAAATGCCGGCACTGGTGGAACGACTTCTATAGGAGCAACCAATCCAGTGGCGAATACTGGTGGCGGTGGTGGAGGTTGGGGTGTTGCCAACAATACTTCTGCTGCAACTGCTGGTGCTTCGGGAACGGTTATTGTTAATTCAAGTTCAACTGGAACGGCATTAATTATTAATTCTGGATCCGGTGCCATTACATTAGGCTCGACTGTAGGGGCAACAAACGCCTTAGCTAGTATCAACCTAACTTCAAGTACTGCTATTAATTTAAATGGCAACGTTACAACCACTGGTGCTCAAATTTACACTGGTCCAGTGGTATTAAAGGCAGCAATTACAACCGCAACAACCAATAGCAACATCTCCTTTGCTGGCACGTTAAATTCATTAGCTAATCAGGCATTTGCTCTAACAACTACCGCTGGCTCAGGCAACATCACCTTTACCGGTGTAGTAGGGGGAGCTACTAACGGTGCACTTGGCGCGCTTGCCCTCACTTCTACCGGCACCACCACCTTTAGCGCTGCCGTATCTGCCGCTTCACTCATCC
>NZ_JACVPC010000012.1:0-1554 GCF_018882145.1 Polynucleobacter sp. AP-RePozz3-80-G7
CGTAACTGCCGCTTCACTCATCCAGAACGCTTCTACTGGTACTACCGCCATTAACGGTGGGTCTATCACCACCTCAGGTGTGCAAACCTTTGGTAACAATGTCACCTTAGGTGCGGGGACAACTTTAGACACCACCAATGCCTCAGCATCAGCTGGCGCAGACCTTACATTTACAGGAACAGTAAATGGTGCCCAAGCCTTAACCTTAAATACAGGTTCAGGAGCTATCTATCTAAATGGTGTAATGGGTGGAACAACTAATCTAAATTCTTTAAGCGCTACCAGCACTAATGTAATCAATATTGGCAATAGCATAAGCACATTAGGCACACAAACTTATAGCGGTCCGGTTACAGTTGGTGCTGATGCTACTTTGACTTCAATTGGGCAATCACTTAACAATACTTATAACTACTCTGCAAGTACCCAGTCTGTAACAATTAACAGCAACTCTGTCACCATTCAATTAATTGGCGCATCAGGCGGTCTTGGCGGCAATGATGGTAGTTCTGGTAACCAGCTAGGTCAAGGCACAGGACCTGCTGGAAGTTATACCGTCACTTTATCCGTCACTCCAGGAACAGTTCTCACTATTGCACCAGGTAGTGGTGGCGGCAATGGCGTATCCAGCGCTAGTGGAAGTGGCGGCGGTACTGCTGGAACTAATGCATTAGGTGTTGGTAATGGTGGTACCGGTGGTAACGCGGGATCATCCGGTAGTTCTGGCGGCGGCGGTGGTGGCGGTGCAGCTTCTGTAGTGCAAGTTGGTAGTAGTGGCTACGTCTTCGCTGGTGGTGCTGGCGGCGGAGGTGGCGGAAGCAATTACAGCGGTTCTCCAGGAACTACTGCCGGTCAAGTGTATGGAGCTGTCCCGGGTAGTTATAGCGGCAGTAATGTGCCAACTAGTGGTACCTACAAAGGTGCCAATGGTATACAGCCGGGCGGTGATGGTGGTGGTAGTGGCGGCGGTGGCGGCGGTCTGATCGGTGGAGCGGCTTACGGCGGAAATCAAAGTGGTGAATATCGTGGCATTGGTGCTGATGCTGGTCAAAACGGTTACACGCTATCAAGTGGTGTAACTGTAGTTACCAATACAACTGTCACCAATGCTAATGGTGCAAATGGTAGCATCGTAATCACATCGAATAGCGCTTCTGGTATTAGCTTTAGTTCCACCGTGAATGGCGGAAAAGCATTAACAGTTGCAGCATCAAATGGAACGGTTACTTTCAGCGGAAGCGTTGGCAATACCGCGCCATTAACTTCTTTGACTGTCACTGGCAAAACAATTAATAGTGCATCTGCAGCAACCACCAAAGGCCTACAAAGCTACACAGGACCAGTATTGCTTGGGGCTGATACCACTCTGAATTCCAATTCAAGTTCAGCTAATGGCGCAGTGTCATTCTCAAGTACGCTCGATAGCGCCTCCACAACCCCATACGCCTTAACCATCACCTCTGGTTCTGGTAACGAAACCTTCACTGGAGTAGTCGGTGGTACTAACAAGTTAGCAGCTATTGCACTGACTTCTACTGGCACCACCACCTTTAG
>NZ_JACVPC010000013.1:0-1436 GCF_018882145.1 Polynucleobacter sp. AP-RePozz3-80-G7
TGAACTGACCCCCAGTAGTTGGACAGTTTAGTTAGGTTAGCACGAGGGATTGAGTTCGGTATTGCACCGGGCTCAATCCCTTTAGTTTTTGTTTGATTCGATCATGGTTGTAGTAGTGGATGTATTCCTCTAGCTTTGCCTTAAATGACTGAACATCCTCAAACTTCTTTTGGTAGAAGAACTCGGTCTTCATAATCCCAAACCAGTTCTCCATGACAGCGTTATCTAGGCAATTGCCTTTTCTAGACATGCTTTGAGTAATGCCTTGCTGGTGAAGGGCCTGTTGATAAAGCCCCATCTGGTATTGCCAACCCTGGTCTGAGTGCAACATAGGTTTGTCTTTTGGTCCCAGTTGTTTAAATGCGCTTTGGAGCATTTGCATGATCGAGCTAATCTGTGGCCGATCAGCAATCTCATAGGAGATGATCTCTTGGTTGTATAGATCTAAGATCGGTGAGAGATACACCTTCTCACCTTTGATATTGAACTCAGTGACATCAGTGACCCACTTCTGATTAGGTTTGCTTGCTCCAAAGTTACGCTCTAGTAAATTGGGTGCCACCTTACCGATAGCGCCTTTATAGGACCGATAGCGCTTAGGGCGAACAGTGGACTTTAGGCCAAGTTGGCCCATCAGCTTTTGCACGGTCTTGTGGTTTAAGTATTGCTGCCCGTTGCGTAGCTCTAGTAGCACTCGCCGATAGCCATAGCGACCCCGATGGGCATTAAAGATCTGGGTGATATGCTCTTTAGCATCCTGATAAGGATCGGCTTTACTACTGGCATCCCGCCAGTAGTAATAGACGCTTCTCGCCATCTTGGCAATCTGGAGTAAATCTAGTAAACGGTAATGCAGCCTTAACTCAGTAATTACTTGGGCTTGCTCTCTTTTACTGCTTTGCTCTGAGCTAAGGCTTCTAACTTTTTTAGGTAAGCACTCTCTGCCTCGGCATACTCTAAGCGTCTTCGCAACTCTGCCGGCGTGAGCTCAGAGATCGGCTTTTTGAGTAATGCTTTGATATTAAATTGAGACATCGGCGGTCGTCCTCTCGGTCGATTGGCAAGGGCTGTAATACCGCCTTCATTGTAGAGTTTTTGCCACTGCAAAATCGTAGTCATACTCCCAATGCCGAAGTGGGCGGCAGCTGGCCTTGCTGATATCTGGTGCGCAGCCATGTGCTGCAGAACTTGGACTTTAAAATCTGGGGAGTAGCGTTGGAAGCTGGGGTTAAGACCGCTATGACCATGGGCTTGATAGGCCAAGACCCATTTGCGGACATCTGAATGGCTAATCTTAAATAGGTGACCTACCCGCCTAAGACCGCCTGACCTTAGAAACTCTTTAACTACCTTTAGCTTGAACTGCTTGCTGTACTTGCTCATAAAACAAAACCCCCTTGGTTGGACATAATGTCCAACTTTTGGGGGTCAGTTCA
>NZ_JACVPC010000014.1:0-703 GCF_018882145.1 Polynucleobacter sp. AP-RePozz3-80-G7
ATCAGGCTGCTTGAAGTAGCAATGGAGCCTGTGCCAGTTAAGGACAGAGTGCCGGCTGATACGGTAGTGCTGCCAGTGTAAGCATTGGCGCTATTGGTTAGGACTAAAGTGCCTGCGCCAGTCTTAGTAAAGCCATAGCTACCAGAGAGGATGCCCGACAAGGTCAGCGTATCGCCAGTCGCAGTGTTAATCGTGCTAGCGCTAGTGAAGCTGATATCACCTGCTAGGGAGCTCGTGGCATCGGCTAAGGTGCCGCCATTCAGGACTACTGCTTTAGCACCAACAGTGACAGAGACTAGATCTAAAGTAGCACCACTATTAACCGTCACTGCCCCGCCACTATTGCTGCCTAAGCCAGTGTTATTGCTAATGTGCAGTGTGCCGCCATTAATGGTGGTTGTGCCGGTGTAGGTATTAGCACCAGACAGGGTTAAGGAACCGCCTGAGAGCGCTAAGGCAACAGAGCCGCCAGTACCGGCGTTATCAGCAATCACACCAGCATAAGTAGTAGTGCCACCAACGACCGTTACGGTAGAGGCTGTACTTCCTTTAGAGTTCAAGATGGTATTGCCAGTAGCACCGGTTAAGGAAGCAATGCTTTGGGAGTTGCCATACAGATCAAAGATGCTAGTGCCAGTCATGATCAATGCGCTAGCAGCAGCGAGTGAGCCGCCAGTGCCTAAACGTAAAGTACCGCCGTTGA
>NZ_JACVPC010000015.1:0-588 GCF_018882145.1 Polynucleobacter sp. AP-RePozz3-80-G7
TAAAGCCAGCGGTGTAAGTTTGTGTACCACCAGAGGCGCCAAGAGTTAAGGTGCCAGTGTTCAAGAAGGTTACCGCGTTGGTGATGGTGCTGCCATTACCCGTTAATGAGAGGTTGTATGCCGCTGCTGGGATGGATACTGCTGTTGCAGTGATCGCACCAGAAGCGCTAATGGCACCAGTCTGGCTGGTATCACCTAAAGTAACGGTACCTAAAGCTGTTGTAGAGCCAATCGCGCCAGTTAAGGAGATCACCCCAGCCTTGCTATAGAGGTTCAAGTTCTGGGTATTGGCTGCTGTTCCTTGGATTGGGCCAGAGATGGTGATGTTGGCACCACTACCGCTACCAGAGTAAGTTTGGATGGTCGTTGCGCTACCCAAGGTTATGGTTTGTGTAGCGCCACCAATCGATACGGCGCCAGCGGCAGTATTGATAATGCCGTTCAGTGTGGTTGCACTAGGCGCAGTTGCTGTAAAGCCAGCGGTGTAAGTTTGTGTACCACCAGAGGCGCCAAGAGTTAAGGTGCCAGTGTTCAAGAAGGTTACCGCGTTGGTGATGGTGCCAGTAGCGCCGTTGAGCTGGAGGTTGT
>NZ_JACVPC010000001.1:0-1000929 GCF_018882145.1 Polynucleobacter sp. AP-RePozz3-80-G7
CCGCCTAAGACCGCCTGACCTTAGAAACTCTTTAACTACCTTTAGCTTGAACTGCTTGCTGTACTTGCTCATAAAACAAAACCCCCTTGGTTGGACATAATGTCCAACTTTTGGGGGTCAGTTCAATGAAGCGGCTCTTTATTTAGTTCCTTATTTACTTATTCTGCATTCTGAAGGCAGTAACTGCGGTATCAGATTAGTCTCCGAAGACCTACATGACCAACCACCCGCCCAAGTTGCTCCCTCTGGCCTGGACAAATCAATGGGCTTAGGCGAATTTGCATCCGGCTCGTTAGTTGGCACTAAATGAAGTGTATTTTTACCTTCAGGCGCCACGCTGACTTGATAGTCAATCGCAATCGCACCCGAGGGTGTGATCTCAATTAACTTAACGCTGCGTGTTGGCGTAAAAGTAAAACCGCCATTCGTTGCATCATCCATCGGAACAGTGCCGCGACTTGCAAAAGCTTCTGTCACCGCAAGCTTAGCGCTTGAGGATAAATTCATACCTTCTACAACCCTACTTCGAGCAATGTAGTCTTGATACTGAGGAACGGCTACCGCAACCAAAATGCCAATGATGGCCACAACCACCATTACCTCAATCAAGGTAAATCCAACTTCTTCACTGTTTTCTAGTTTTTGAATATCTTGAATCTGCATATTTTCTAGCTCCCGGGGTCAAATGCCTCATCATCGAGTCTAAACCTTTAATTCTCAAGATATTCAGTCGTAAAAAAAGCCAGCTTTTATCGCTGGCTTTTCTGATTCGGGGGAAGGCTGAAGAATCTTATGCTTTAGCGCGATTCTTTTTCTTCAAATAGGTACCAAGCAAGATCACAATAGCAACTCCAATGCCCTCAAAAATCATGTGAGCATCTTCCATTGCGCCTTGAATAGAATCTTTGATTGCCGGGTCTTCCACCAACATACCGCCAGCCAATAGACCTAATAAACCAGCCCCCAAAGTAATGATGACAGGGAAGCGATCCATCACCTTTAAAAGCATAGTGCTACCAAAGATGATCAACGGGATAGAAAGACCAAGACCAATGATTAAAAGGGCTAAACGAGTTTCTTCAGGACCCTTTTGAGCAGCGGCAGCTACAGCAATAACGTTGTCCAAACTCATCACTAAGTCAGCTACCAATATTGTGCGTATCGCGCCCCAGATATTAGAGTGGCCATCCATCTCAGCTTCATCATCGCTATCAGCTAATAATTGCACGCCAATGTAGACCAGCAAAATAGCGCCAACGATTTTTAGATAAGGAAGACTGAGGAGTTGTACCGCAGTGATTGTCAAAATCACACGTAAAATAATGGCTGCTGCACTACCCCAAAAAATTGCTTTCTTTTGTTGATTTGCTGGCAGATTGCGTGATGCCAATGCAATCACTACTGCGTTATCACCAGATAACAAAATGTTGGCAACAATGATTGACAAAAGTGCAGCCCAAAATGCAGGGCCTGAAAATACTGAAAAATCCATGAGTCGTCTCCCTACGTTATTTTTATGTTTTAACTGCTGACACTACAAAAAGGATGCTGTTTTATCAGCACCCTTTTCCTTATTACTAATTACAACATTGCCTTTAGTAAAGCAGCCATCTCTGAAGGGTTCTTCGTTACTTTGAAGCCACACTCTTCCATTACAGCAAGCTTGGCATCCGCAGTATCCGCACCACCAGAAATCAAGGCACCTGCGTGACCCATACGCTTGCCTGGAGGCGCTGTTACGCCGGCGATAAAGCCAACTACCGGCTTCTTCATATTGTCTTTGCACCAGCGAGCAGCTTCCGCCTCGTCTGGACCGCCGATTTCGCCAATCATGATCACAGCATCTGTTTCTGGATCTTCATTGAACATTCTCATGATGTCGATGTGCTTTAAGCCGTTAATTGGGTCGCCACCAATACCAACTGCTGTGGACTGACCTAAGCCAATAGCTGTCAACTGACCAACTGCTTCATAAGTCAATGTACCGGAACGGCTAACAACACCAATGCGGCCTTTCTTATGAATATGGCCAGGCATGATGCCGATCTTGAGTTCGTCTGGAGTGATGATGCCTGGGCAGTTAGGGCCCAGTAATAAAGTCTTCTTACCTCCAGCAGCTTCCTTAGCATGCATCTTGTTACGCACTTCAAGCATGTCGCGCACTGGAATGCCCTCAGTGATACAGATCACAAAGTCGAGGTCAGCTTCAACAGCTTCCCAAATCGCAGCAGCAGCACCAGGAGGCGGAACATAGATAACGGAAGTCGTTGCACCAGTTTGCTGAGCAGCTTCTTTAACAGTCCCATAAATAGGAATATTAAAAATAGACTCACCCGCTTTTTTAGGATTTACACCTGCAACAAAACAATTTTTACCGTTTGCGTATTCCTGACATTTTTCAGTATGGAACTGACCGGTCTTACCAGTGATACCTTGTGTAATGACTTTGGTGTTTTTATTGATCAAAATAGACATATTGAAATTCCTGGATTATTTGTTTTTGGCAACAGCAGCAACCACCTTGGTAGCAGCTTCAGCCATTGAATCGGCGCTAATAATTGGCAAACCAGAGTCTGCAAGAATTTTCTTGCCTAGCTCTTCATTTGTACCTTTCATACGCACAACCAAAGGTACTGTTAGGTTGACTGCTTTACATGCAGTCACAACGCCGTCAGCAATCACGTCGCAACGCATAATGCCGCCGAAGATGTTGACCAAAATTGCCTCAACACTCTTGTTCTTCAACATGATCTTGAATGCTTCAGTTACTTTTTCTGCTGTAGCACCGCCACCAACGTCCAAGAAGTTCGCTGGCTCGCCACCGAACAACTTAATGGTGTCCATTGTCGCCATCGCCAAGCCTGCACCGTTCACTAAACAGCCGATATTGCCGTCTAATGAGATGTAAGCGAGGTCAAATTTAGAGGCTTCAATTTCAGCAGCATCTTCTTCATCAATGTCGCGGTACGCAACGATTTCTGGATGACGGAACAATGCGTTTGGATCAAAGTTGAACTTCGCGTCCAAAGCCTTGATCTTGCCGTTACCCTCAAGAATCAATGGGTTGATTTCAACCAGTGAAGCATCGGTATCCCAGTAAGTCTTGTACAAGTTCTTAAATACATCGCGAGCCATTGGGATGGATGCCTCGGGCACGCCAATACCTTTAGCAACGATATCGCAATCCGCATCTGTCAAGCCAACCATTGGATCAACAAATACTTTAATAATTTTTTCTGGATGAGATTCGGCAACTTCCTCAATATCCATACCACCTTCGCTAGAAGCCATGATCACATTCTTCTGTGTTCCGCGGTCTGTAACGATGCTGAAGTAATACTCTTTTTTAATGTCAGCGCCATCCTCAATGAGGAGACGATTTACTTTTTGACCTTCTGGTCCAGTTTGATGCGTCTTGAGTTGCATGCCCAAAATTTCAGAAGCGTATTTTTTCACTTCATCCATGCTTCTTGCTAACTTCACGCCGCCACCTTTACCGCGACCACCAGCATGAATCTGGGCCTTCACAACCCATACTGGGCCACCCAGTTTTTCAGCAGCCTTCACCGCCTCATCAACACTGAATGCAGGGATGCCATTAGGAACTGGCACATTAAATTGGCGAAGAAGTTCTTTGCCTTGGTACTCGTGAATTTTCATAATTACTCCGAAACGGTATCTTTTTTAGCAAGCGATGAGGATTAGTTAAACCGATGTTGCCTTGCTCCCATACTTACTCTAGAAATAGCTAAATTAGCCAAATTTGAATAAATGCGAACGGCTTGACCGACTTCATAAGTCTAGCATGCTGCAATGCCGCAAATTGCCTCTACGGATCCGTAATTGCCCTAATCTGGGCATTGACCGCCAATCACTTTTGCCACCACTTCCGAGCCAAAACCCTTCGATGCCAAGAAGCGGTACTGCCTAGCCCTCTCCTTTTGGTCCTGAGCGCGTATGCCGTATTTCCTGGTCCAGAGATCAAAGGCGCGCTGAAACTCGGTCTCTTTTAAGGCCCCAAGAAGTACAGCTGACTTTTTGGCATCCACCCCAGCCCTATCGAGTTCATCGGCAATCTTTCTCATCCCGTAGCGCTCGCTACGGCGGCGAACCAGCGCTTCAGCAAAACGCTCGTCAGACAACCAGCCTCTTGCCTCAAAGTCGTCCAAAACCGCTTCAATCTGAGAATCTCTGGATTCAGGCGTTTGCTCAGCCTGCTCACCGCCTAACTTACCCCATCTTGCTTCTGATTCTGCCAACTTTGCGGCTAAGCCTTTGCGACTGTATTCTCGCTGCGACAAAAGGCGCAAAGCCCGAGCTTTGAGACTCGGGCTTTGTTTAACCTTCTGATTACTACTTAACTCTTGCATCGAATTATTCGACTTCCTCTTCCTCGCTCAGCACATCCGTTACTACTGCTGAACCGGATTTAACGCCTAATTTCTCGCGAATTCTTGCTTCGATATCTTTAGCAATGGCTGGGTTCTCTTTTAAGAACTCGCGCACATTGTCTTTACCTTGACCAATGCGATCACCGTTATAGCTATACCAAGAGCCTGACTTTTCAACGAGGTCAGCTTCTACACCCATATCAATAATTTCACCCTCTCTAGAGATGCCAGCACCGTACATAATGTCAAAAATTGCTTCGCGGAATGGAGGGGAAACTTTATTCTTTACAACCTTCACACGGGTTTCATTACCAACAACCTCATCGCCTTTTTTGATGCTACCAATACGACGGATGTCTAAACGCATAGAGGCGTAGAATTTCAGCGCATTACCACCAGTAGTAGTTTCTGGGGATCCGAACATCACACCAATCTTCATACGAATCTGGTTAATGAAGATCACAGTAGTGTTGGTACGCTTGATAGCACCAGTTAACTTACGCAAGGCCTGACTCATCAAACGGGCTTGTAAGCCTGGTAAAGAATCACCCATATCGCCTTCGATCTCAGCCCTTGGAACCAAAGCAGCAACAGAGTCAATGACGATTAAATCAATAGAACCTGAGCGAACTAATGCATCTGCAATTTCTAATGCCTGTTCGCCAGTATCCGGTTGAGAGATCAACAAATTATTTACATCCACGCCGAGACGAGATGCGTACTGCACATCTAATGCGTGCTCTGCGTCAATAAACGCGCAAGTGCCGCCAAGCTTTTGCATTTCTGCAATCGCATGCAATGTCAAAGTGGTTTTGCCAGAAGATTCTGGGCCGTAGATTTCAATCACGCGACCGCGCGCAAGACCACCAACTCCAAGAGCGATATCTAATCCGAGTGAACCGCTAGACACCACCTGAATGTCTTGGCTAATTTCGGCATCGCCCAATCTCATGATTGAGCCTTTACCAAACTGTTTCTCAATTTGTGCCAGTGCTGCAGTTAATGCTTTTTGCTTGTCTCCGCTCATTCCTTCAAATTCTGAAGAGGCTGATTGCTTTTTGTTATCCAAGGCCATTTTTTATTCCCTTTTCGCTATGTACTGGGCTTTTTCCCGAAGTTTTATCTACTGTGTAACAACTTAGGAGTTACTGTATATAAAAACAGTGGTCTTTGCAAGCGTCTTTTAAACTGAATTTACGGATTTTTGACTAGGTTGCACTTGATTGACTCGATCCCAATAGAAAAAGAGGGGTATAGCAACAGCCCAGACCACCCCTACTAGGATAAATCCAGTGATTTCGCCACCAGGAACCCAGGATCCGGCGCCCATCCGAATACCAGCCTCATAGGACATCGGACCAGCAATACCTCCTAAAACAGCCCCTAAAACAGGTCTGCCGCGCAACCAAGTCAAGGAGCCATTAATGGTGGTTGCCACCAAAACCCACAAGACCCACATCCAGAGAGGCGACAAGTACGGTGACGGCCAATCATTCCGAAAATCCAGGTAGCCCAGATGCATGATGAGAGTATCGGCCACCAAACCAAAGACAAAGGCTTTAAATAAAAGGCTGATTTCTGTTTTGGGAGAAGGTGAGCGCCAGGCGTGGAAAGCAATGTAGGCTAGGGTAGCAACTACCGCCCAAAGCACATCTTTATTGGCTGCGCCCAATACACAGGCAAACCAACCAAGCTGGAAAATAACAAAGTTCCAAAATTTAGCCATATACCTAGCAACCTAAGAAAAAGGCCACTGCCGAGGGGCAATGGCCTTTAGATTTGGTGGCGAATCAGGGATTTGAACCCCGGACCTGCGGATTATGATTCCGTCGCTCTAACCAGCTGAGCTAATTCGCCGAACTCGTTATTGTAAATGATCGGCATGCATCTGTCTAAACGAATCAAGCCTTTTTGCCTTCAGGGGCGTCTAAGCGCCTATTTGATCTGAAAGGTGCTGACAGCCTCATCTCGGCCATAAAGGACATTAAATTCGATTTTCTTGGCTAAAAAGAGCTTTTTCAGGACCTCATCCTTGTTCTCAAACACAATCGCGGTTTGATCAGGGTAATGCGAAAAAGGGTCGCTATTAACGTCTACTGCCACCCCATCAATCTTGATTTGCTTGATTGAGCGTTTATAAAACTTATCGGGACGTATAAAAATGAGGCGCTTTACATACTTATCTAAAACGAGCTTTTGACCCTGGTCGTTGGTCTTGAAGTAATAGACCAACTCCTCTTTGCCATTGGTAGTCATGTCGCGCTCTTCATCCCACTTAGCGTAAATACTTGAACTCGCTATGGCACAAATAAATATCAAGGCCAATTGGCTCAATACAAAAACAGATTTCTTTTGAGAGGAATTCATCCCGTGATCATATCAGCCAGATGAACACCTAAAAAGTAGAAAGCGTAATATTCTCAAATAATGAATTCATTTCTCTTGCGCCTTCTCAGTTTCCTGCTCTTGAGTAACTGCTTCCCTATCGCCGCTTCTGCAGCCCAAATCTTCATCACCAATTACCCATCAGAGGCCAATGCCAAAGTCTTTGTCACAAAGTACCAATCCGAAGCAAACTGCATTGTGTATGACACCCAATACTCCAGTGATAACGATCCGGGTGTTTGGTTCTATACAAAATACAAGGGCGATGCCCGTGCCGTGATTTATTACACCCAATATAAGTCCGAAGCTGATCTCATTGTGTATTTCACTAAGTACAAAAGTGATGCTCGCTGCCGTTACTAATAAATATCTCTTAAGCCCCCATTCATCTCATGAGACTTCTTTCTATATCCACCAGCAAAGTAGCTCCTTTGTTTGGCAATCACCACCCCAATTACAAATCAGTTGCTTCAGCCATTCGCAAGAAGGTGGTCAGTGATTTAGAAAATCTTGCTCTAGTTGAAATTACTCCACTGGGCATTAAAGGTGATGAGCAAGCTGACCTATCAGTACACGGCGGAATTGAAAAAGCCATTTATGTTTATCCAGCAGAGCATTACATTTTCTGGAATCAACTACTCACCAGAGAAACTAAGCAGCCAGTTGATTTGCAATATGGTGCCATCGGCGAGAACTTCACGATCGAAGGCCTGCTAGAAACAGAAGTGTTTGTTGGGGATAAATTGGTTGTTGGCGAGCTTGAATTTGCTGTAGTCAAACTACGTGAGCCTTGTTTCAAATTCAACGCTGCCGTTGGTTATAAGGGTGCAAGCAAAGCCATGCTGCAGTCTGGCTTTAGTGGTTGGTATTTGCGAGTACTCAAAACTGGAGCTCTCACTGCTGGAACTGAAATTACTTTAATTCCGGGTCCAAGAGAAACCTCTATTGCCCAGCAAAATCAAAAGCTCTTAAACGGTCGCAATCAAAAAGATTTGTGGGAATAAAAAAACCCGACCATTTCTGATCGGGTTTCTTATTTGATGCAGACTAAGGAATCTTAGTCAATCCGCTTAGTCACGTGCGTAGATATCTACGTCTTTAGTTTCACGTATAAACAGTGTACCGATTACCAATGTAATCGCAGCGATGATGATTGGGTACCAGAGACCGTAGTAAATGTTACCGTTTTGCGCTACCAAGGCGAAGGAGATCGTTGGCAACAAGCCACCGAACCAACCGTTACCAATGTGGTATGGCAAGGACATAGAGGTATAACGAATACGAGTTGGGAACATCTCAACTAACATCGCAGCGATTGGGCCATAAACCATGGTTACCAAGAGCACTAAGTACACCAATAAGAGCAATACAGCAACGTAGTTAATCTGTGCTGGATCAGCCTTAACAGGATAGCCTTCCTTGTTCAAAGCCTCACGAATTGCCTTTTTAAACTCAGCATCTTTCGCTTTTGCTTCAGCAGGATCAATGCCCTTAGATGTATATCCAGGGATTTCGATATCGCCAATTTTCACAACAGCAGTGGCACCAGCCGGAGCCGCAACAGTTGTATAGCTAGCAGAGTTCGAGGCCATCACTTGTTTTGCAATATCGCAAGAGCTTGTGAACTTCGCTGTACCAGTTGGGTTGAACTGGAATGTACATTCAGCCGGGTCAGCAGTAATAGTTGCTGGCGCTGTTGCCATTGCCTTTTCCAACGCTGGGTTAGCAAAGTGTGTCAAAGCATTAAACACGGAAACAGGGGTGTTAGGGATGTAAGTAATTACAGCCAATAACAAACCGCCCATGATGATCACTTTACGACCGATCTTGTCAGACAAGCTACCGAAGACCACAAAAAATGGTGTGCCGATTACTAATGAACCAGCAATCAACAAGTTCGCTGTCTTAGCATCTACTTTCAACACTTGTGTGAGGTAGAACAAAGCGTAGAACTGGCCTGTGTACCAAACTACCGCTTGACCTGCAACCAGACCAAACAATGCCAAGATCACAATCTTCAAGTTCTTCCATTGACCGAATGACTCTGTCAATGGCGCTTTAGACAATTTGCCTTCTTCTTTCATCTTCTTGAAAGCTGGAGATTCATTCATGGACAAACGAATCCATACAGAAACTGCCAACAATCCAATAGAAACGATGAAAGGAACGCGCCAGCCCCAAACCTCAAAGTCTGGGCCAGTGAATTCACGTGTGAACAAAATCACTAGCAAGGAGAGGAACAAGCCTAAGGTAGCTGTTGTCTGAATCCAAGCTGTGTATGCACCACGACGACCATGAGGAGCGTGTTCTGCAACGTAAGTAGCAGCACCACCGTACTCACCGCCCAAAGCCAAACCTTGAAGCATACGCAATGCGATCAAGATCACTGGAGCAGCAACGCCGATGGTTGCATAGTTAGGCAGAATACCCACGATGAAAGTTGCGCCGCCCATCAATAAGATGGTTACCAAGAAGGTGTATTTACGGCCAATCAAATCGCCGAGACGACCAAACACCAACGCGCCAAATGGACGCACGATGAAACCAGCAGCAAACGCTAACAAAGCGAAAATGAAGGCAGAGCCAGCATCTAGGCCAGAGAAGAATTGCTTAGCAATAATTGCCGCAAGTGAACCGTAAAGATAAAAGTCGTACCACTCAAAAACCGTACCTAAAGATGATGCAAAGATAACTTTGCGTTCTTCAGCGGTCATTGGGGCTGCTTTAGTTGATGTTGACATCAGTAGCTCCTAACTATTTTTATTAAATAAATAACAACGGATCGATTATGCTTTGAAAAAATTCAAAGAAATCCACTAGTTAGGGTAATTCCCCATCAAATAGGATCGGGGTTTTCCCGAGATATTTGGGAATTAGAGGTAGCGACGCAACACCTATGAGCCCAGCGTTGATGCAATTAACGCGTTTTAGTAATAAACATTTTGGGTACGTGCAGATCCCAATAAATAGCAGCTGCGCGCAGTCCAAAAATTCCGAGCATACAGATCACGGAGCCCTCAACAACATACTGGGGTAAAAAGTTCAGCACCAGAACATACGCGCAGCAACCTAAAGTCACTGGAATGGCATAAAGCTCATGCGACATGATGAGTGTTTTTCTACCAGCTAAGACATCGCGCAATAAGCCACCGCCAATTGCAGTAATAACACCCAAGATGACTGGCGCCACAGGCAGGCCATAACCCATACTCCATGCCTTATCAGCACCCTGAATCGCAAAGAGAGCAGCACCAAATCCGTCGATATACAGCATCCACCGATAAATTTGCGGTTGGGTAAAGAAAGATTCTGCAAAGAAGGTGAGGATGCTAGCGCCGAGTGCAAGCCACACATACATTTGGTTCTCAGACCAGAAAATGGGTGCTTCTAAAATAATGTCGCGAATAGTGCCGCCGCCAATGGCGGTAATTAAACCCAGTACCAAGACGCCAAAGAGGTCTACGCCACGATCTGCAATAGCTAAGACACCCGTTACCGCAAAGGCCATGGTTGCAATGATGCCAATCCAGAAATTAATGTCTTCCATAACATTGAGTCTAATGCACTTTGTCTGAGCACAGACTTGAATGACCATCCTCAATATACTGTCAGCTATGAGTGCAAATAAGGTGTTGATATGACCTCCAAGCTGTATAGCTTTTGGCGCAGCTCCGCCGCTTTTCGGGTTCGCATTGCCCTCAATCTCAAGGGTATGGATTATCAAATCATTCCCGTACATCTCGGTAAAAATGGTGGAGATCAATTGGGCGAGGAGTATGGCAAGAAAAATCCCAGTCGCCTAGTGCCTCTTCTAGAAGATGGCAAAAAAAGTATTCATCAATCCTTAGCCATTATTGAGTACCTCGAAGAGATTCAATCTGAGCCAGCACTTCTACCAACACTAGCGATTGATCGCGCATGGGTGCGTGCTATTGCAATGGATATTGCGAGCGATATTCACCCAATCAATAATTTACGGGTGTTGCGTTATCTGATCAAGAAACTCGGCATCAGCAGTGAGGCGAAGGATGAATGGTATGGGCACTGGATCAAGGTTGGACTCGAAAGTGTAGAGATGCAATTAAGTCTTGATCCACGGGTTGGGAGATTTGCCTATGGCGATCAACCTGGCTTGATTGATGTCTGCTTAGTGCCCCAACTCTTTAATGCACTAAGCGCAAGAGTAGATGTAAAGCCTTACCCCACTCTCATGCGAATCTTTCATGAATGCATGACATTGCCCGCCTTTAACGATGCCTCTTGGGAAAAACAAATGGATGCTGAGGGACTAAATCCCGTTGCTCCACCACAAAAATAAAGAGAGCGTCAGCAAAGAACTCACGGTAGTAATTAGTACCACTCTAGAAATCACACTACCGTCAGCCTTGTAGTACTGCGCCAACATAAAGGGGCCCGTACCAGTGGGTAGCGCGCTGAGTATGACGATGGCACTTACCCACAATGCTGGCAACTCCAAGATGGGGCCCGCAATGACCCAAGCAATCAAGGGTTGAAGAATCAACTTTGCCAAACTGATACCCCAAGCCCGAGCAGGAGCGGCAGTACTTTTTTGCATCAGAAATAAACCGATGGAAACGAGAGCGCAAGGTGTTGATGCGGCAGCTAAGAACGCAATTACTTGTGCAATCGGATCATACAAAGTTAAATCGCTCGAGGCCCACAATAGACCCGCAACTGGAGCTATTAACAAGGGATTAGTGCAAAGCGATTTAATGACGCTTAAACCAATCTCATGCGGCTTCTTATGCGACAAGATGCCAATCTCAATCAAGACCGTCGCCAAAGCAAACATGACAAACACAATGAAGGTGGAAATAATCGCAGGTGCTAAACCATCTTGGCCAAGGGCAAGTGCGCACAAGGGAATCCCCATATACCCAGTATTTGAATAAGAGGCGCTGAGGCCATCGAAACTGGCTGCCGCTAAATCGCGATGACATACCCAGCTTACCAAGAGCACCAGTAGAAAAACAATTAAACAACTTAGAAAAAAAGCAGTGATGAAACCAGGTTGCCAAAGCGTTTGCCATCCACTATTGGCGGCAAAGTTAAACAGTTGCGCAGGCAATGCCAACCAAACAACAAAACGATTGAGCTCAACTGAAGCATTAATGCCTAACTTACCAGTACGCCCACCAACATACCCAATCAATATGAGTAGGAATACTGGGAGAACTACATTAAATACGTAGAGCAAAATATTTAACGAGTGATAGTTAAGAGATTAGGAAATTTTCTTCAGCGTCTTCATATAACGCTGCGCATTTTTGACATATCGACCAGCGATATCGTGGATGCCAGCAATCTGCTCCGGGGTCAACTCTTTTACCGCCTTAGCGGGAGTCCCCAAAATCATGGAGCCATCCGGAAATTCTTTTCCTTCGGTAACAAGCGCGCCCGCACCTACGAGACAGTTTTTTCCAATCTTTGCGCCATTCAAAATCACCGCGCCAATGCCAATCAAACTACCGTCTCCGATGTAGCAACCATGCAGCATCACTTGATGACCAACAGTGACCTGCTTACCAATGATGAGTGGATAGCCTGGATCGGTGTGCAAAACAGAAGCATCTTGCACATTGCTGCCTGCGCCGATTTGAATGAGGTCGTTATCGCCGCGGATAACGACTTTAGGCCAGATACTCGCATCTTGATGAAGTTCAACCTTACCGATCACTTCTGCGCTGTCGGCAACCCAAGCACCCTCAGCTAAATGAGGGGCATTTCCATCTAGTTCAAATATAGCCATGACTCATTATAGGTATGAATCAGGCTATAGATGAACGACTATGCACTAAAAGCACATTACCAGTTTGGCTCGCGATCGGGCGTAGAGGAAATGCGGTGCACGCTTAAATCCGCACCTTCAAATTCTTCTTCTTGAGACATGCGAATACCCAATACTGCTTTCAGGGTGCCATAGACAATAAAGCCACCAAGGAATGCAATCCCAACACCTAAAGCACTGCCAATTAGCTGGCCAGTAAAAGTCACGCCACCAATTCCGCCCAAGGCTTTGGTGCCGAAGATGCCAGCAGCCAATCCACCCCAAAGACCGCACAAACCATGTAAGGGCCAAACACCGAGAACATCATCAATCTTCCAGCGGTTTTGAACCAACGTAAACATATATACAAACAATGCGCCGGCAACTAAGCCAACAAACAAAGCGCCAAGCGGATGCATTAAGTCTGACCCTGCGCACACTGCAACCAAACCAGCAAGTGGCCCGTTGTAGGTAAAGCCAGGATCGTTACGACCCACCGCCCAAGCAGCCAATGTTCCACCAACCATTGCCATCAATGAATTCATCGCGACCAAACCACTGATCTTGTCGATCGTTTGTGCACTCATCACATTAAAGCCAAACCAACCTACCGCTAAGATCCATGCACCCAAGGCCAAGAAAGGAATGCTTGATGGTGGATGAGCAGAAATTTGACCTTCTTTTGTGTAACGGCCACGGCGCGCGCCCAGCAAAATAACAGCAGGCAAGGCAATCCAACCACCTACTGCATGAACTACTACTGATCCCGCAAAGTCATGAAACTCTTCACCAGCAAATCCCTTGATCCAAGCCTGAATACCGTAATGCTGATTCCAAGCAATCCCTTCAAAGAAGGGGTAGACAAAACCTACCAATACAAAAGTAGCGACTAGTTGTGGATTAAATTTAGCGCGCTCTGCAATGCCACCAGAAATAATTGCGGGAATCGCGGCGGCAAAAGTCAGCAAGAAGAAAAATTTGACTAACTCGTAGCCATTCTTTTCCGCTAGCAACTCCGCCCCAGAGAAAAAGTTCACGCCATAAGCAATGCTGTAGCCAATAAAGAAATAGGCAATCGTTGAGACTGCAAAGTCCACCAAGATTTTGACTAAGGCATTGACCTGGTTTTTCTTACGAACTGTTCCTAACTCCAAGAACGCAAAGCCGGCATGCATGGCAAGCACCATAATGGCGCCAAGCAAGATAAATAAAGCATCACTTCCAGATTTCAAAGTTTCCATGCAATTTCTCCCTCTTATTTTTTGCATCATTATGGGGATTGGAAAATCCCAAAAAAGGGCATGACGCACCTATTTAGTGCATATGTAGAGATTTTTATGGTTTATCATGGTTTTTACATACACCCAAGGGAGATCCCATGAAAAAAATCCTCATCGCATTGGCCGCTTTAGCTGCATTTTCCGGTCTTGCTCAAGCACAAGAAACCATCAAAGTATTAAGCACACAAGAACTTGCGAATGTTTGCAAACTTCCTGCAAGCCCAGAATCCCGTAGTTTCTGTATTGGCTTTACTACTTCTGTTTATGAAACCTATTTAGCAACTCGTCACCCACAACGTGCAAAGCCATTTATTTGCGTTAAGCAACCTGCTCCAGCACGTGATGAAGTCATTGGTGATTTTGTGAAGTTTGCCAATAGCACTCCACAAGTTGCAGACAAACCAGCAGCAGGTGTTTTCTTGGGCTTCTTAGCTTCACGCTTCCCTTGCGCCAGAAAATAATCTAAGTAACTTAGACAAACGAATACCCATTTAAAGGATCAGTTGAGATGAAAAAAATTATCGCAATTACCGCAGCAACTTTAGCAATCGCTGGTTGCTCAAACATGAGCAACACCGAGCAACGTACACTCTCAGGCGCAGGCATTGGCGCAGCAGCTGGTGCTGTTGGCACGGCAATCTTCCACGGCAATCCTATCTGGGGCGCAGTTGGTGGTGCAGCAGTGGGTGCAGCATCTGGCTATGTCTATGATGCTTACAAGAAAAATGAAGCCTCTAATTACAATGCTGGCTACAACGCTGGAAAAAAGAATCAGCCAGCTCAGGCACCTAATTAATAAGCCTAGCTAAGCAGAATACCCAGGCCTATTGAGACCCGAGTTCAGCAATACCAACCCAGCTCGTATTAATTTACCAGCTGGGTTTTTATTTGAATCTGCCCTGCCAATGCTTTATGGATTGGACATTTATCTGCAATCTCAAGTAAGCGCTCTTTTTCTTCAGCACTCAAGTTGCCTTGCAACTGAATCTCGCGGGAGAATGTTTCAACATCATCATTCCGTTCGATATCCACAGTTACGATAGCATTGTCTAATTTCATTTCTTTGCGCCCAGCGTACATCTTTAAAGTCATTGAGGTACAGGCTGCCAAAGCAGCACCAAGATATTCGTGAGGACTTGGGCCGGTATCAGAGCCTCCTTTAGAAACTTCAGCATCAGACAAAAAATGTAAATCACCAGCAGTTAATTTCTGCTGAAGGGGGCCTTGGCCAAACTGCGAAACTACTTTTCTCATAAGAATCCTAAAAAATTATTAATGCAAAAAAATCATCAAGACCGACTTTAACTGGAATGGGATTTGCTTGCTTTTGCTACGATGGGTAATTGCGCCTTCTTCCAAGCACTAAAGCCACCCTCTAGGTGGCATATATTAGGGACACCCATTCTCTGGAGGGTTTGTGTTGCTAGGGCCGAACGCCAAGCTGAGGCGCAATACAACACGATCCTCTTGCCTTCCCCAAAGATTGGTTTGTAATAAGGGCTGTCAGGGTCAACCCAAAACTCCAACATTCCCCTGGGGGCATGCAGCGCATTTGGAATCATGCCCTCTCGCTCTAATTCACGAACATCCCGTATATCCACAAACACCACATTTGTATCTACCAATAAATCTGACGCTATTTCCATGGAGAGCGTCTCAATTTCAGCCATTGCCTCCTGAATGAGCTCTTGATACCCAATCTTTAATTTCACCAAAATCTCCTAAATTAACAATGTCTGAGCCTCACCAAGTACCTGCTACCATTCTGCTATGAACTTTACCCCCACAGAACTTGGTGCGAGCATTATTTTTGCAATTGCTGTTTTGCATACCTTTTGCACAGGCTATTTTGAAACGATTGCTAAAAAATCGCCTCGACATGCTGGTCTTTGGCATCTCCTTGGTGAAGTAGAAATTGTTTTTGGTTTTTGGGCTGCCATACTGGTTATTTTTATTTCCTTATATGACGACTTAGGGACTGCTAAGAACTTTCTGAATAAACGCAATTTCACAGAACCACTCTTTGTCTTTGCCATCATGATTGTGGCTGGCACAAAACCCATTCTGTATTTTTCTACTCAAATTTTGCATGTGCTGGCCAATGGCCTGCAATATCTTTTGCGTATCAGAAGCGCTCCTGCTTTATATTTTTTAACTCTAGGGGCCACACCACTCCTTGGCTCTTTGATCACCGAGCCTGCAGCGATGACTCTGGCTGCTTTTTTATTGCGCGACCTTGTCTATCGTCACCAATGTTCTAAAGCGCTTCTATTTGGCACCCTTGGCGTGCTCTTTGTGAATATCTCCATTGGAGGCACACTCACCAATTTTGCTGCTCCGCCTGTTCTGATGGTGGCCTCTACCTGGGGATGGAGTTCAGCATTTATGTTTAGCAACTTTGGTCTAGAGTCTTGCATTGCGATCTTCATCAATGCTCTGGCAGCAACGCTTTTATTTCATCGCCAATTGATTGAACCTAATGCCGATAAAGGGGAAGTAAAAATTCCTTTCGCAGTCATTTTGACGCACCTAGTTTTCTTATTTGGTGTGGTTTACTTTGCGCATGATCCGATTATTTTCACGTGGATTCTGCTCTTCTTTATTGGTTACACCACGGCATATCCAAAACATCAAAGTCCTCTCATCCTGAAAGAAGCACTTTTAGTGGGATTCTTCCTGGGTGGCTTAGTAGTATTGGGTTCATTGCAAGGATGGTGGCTGCAACCCATTCTCGAAATGATGAGCCCTACCGCAGTCTTTTATGGCAGTCTTGTTTTAACTGCTTTCACTGACAATGCGGCACTCACCTATTTAGGATCATTGGTTACGGGAACCTCACCGGAGTTCAAGCTGGCATTAGTGGGTGGAGCGGTTGCCGGTGGTGGCCTCACCGTTATTGCTAATGCCCCCAACCCAGCGGGTATTGCGATCTTGCGTGGCCACTTTCCTGGACATACGGTTTCAGCGCTGTATTTATTGATTGCGGCCATTCCGCCCACCATCGTGGCAATTCTGGCTTACAGACTCATATAAGAACAACTTGGGTCTTAGGCGGTAAAATCTGAGCTTCGCCCCCAGCTATACACCTGAGAACGGCATATGAAAAAGCTCTACATCAAAACCTTTGGCTGTCAAATGAACGAGTACGACTCGGGAAAAATGGCAGACCTCCTGCATGCGGATGAAGGCATGGTCATGACGGATCGCCCTGAAGATGCCGACGTGGTTCTTCTCAACACCTGCTCTATCCGCGAAAAAGCGGAAGATAAAGTCTTTTCAGATTTAGGACGGCTGCGTGAACTCAAAAAAACGAAGCCTGACTTACTGATTGGTGTTGGTGGCTGCGTTGCCAGCCAAGAAGGTCAACAAATTGTTAGCCGCGCTCCTTACGTAGATGTTGTGTTTGGACCTCAAACACTCCATCGCTTATCCGACCTCATTGCACAGCGTCGCAAAACAGGCATCTCACAAGTGGATATTTCTTTTCCTGAAATCGAAAAGTTTGATCATCTTCCCGCATCTCGCCAAACTCGTGGCTCTGCATACGTCTCCATCATGGAAGGTTGCTCTAAGTATTGCAGCTACTGTGTTGTGCCATATACGCGTGGTGAAGAAGTCTCAAGACCATTTGATGATGTGCTGACAGAAGTCGCTGGCCTAGCAAGTAAAGGCGTCAAAGAAATTGTTCTGCTTGGTCAAAACGTAAACGCCTATCTTGGCAAGATGGGTGATACCGAAGAAATCGCTGACTTTGCTCTATTGATTGAATACATCGCTGAAATTCCTGGGGTTGAACGAATTCGCTTTACCACCAGCCATCCTAAAGAATTTACACAACGCCTCATCGACGTCTACGCCAAAGTACCTAAGCTTGTCAGTCACCTGCATCTGCCCGTACAACATGGGTCGGATTCTATGCTCTCAGCGATGAAACGTGGCTATACGGCACTGGAGTTCAAGAGCATTATTCGCAAGATGCGCGCTGTTCGTCCCGACCTGACACTGTCGAGTGATTTCATTGTGGGTTTCCCAGGAGAAACTGAGGCTGACTTTGAAAAACTATTGAAGATGGTGAAAGATCTGAACTTTGATAACAGCTTTTGTTTTATCTTTAGCCCACGTCCAGGAACTCCAGCAGCGAATCTTCACGATGACACACCATACGAAGTCAAACTCAAGCGTCTCCAAACTTTATTGGCATTGGTTGAGGGACAGGCAAACCAAATTAGCCAAAAAATGCTGGGTAATATTGAAAGAGTATTGATTGAAGGTCTTGCCAAAGATGGCATCAACTTACAAGGTCGCGCTGAAAATAATCGTGTCATTCATTTCACAGCACCCGTTCAAGATATTGAGAGCCTGATTGGTCAATTCGTAGACATTCGTATTACGGAAGTTCTGAACTACACCCTCAGAGGCGATTTGGTAGAAGCACATGTCAGCCAATAAAAAAAGTACTTCTCCCAAGCTAGCGATTGAGTTGCAATACGCTAGCCCGGCGATTGAGTCCGCCGTAAATAAAGTGGCTTCCTCAACCCTAATTAAAAAATGGGTCAAAAGCTCTACGGCACTTGGTGGCTTAATTACCCTACGCTTTGTAAATGCTGCGGAAGGTAAAAAGTTGAACTTGGCTTTTCGTCAAAAAGATTACGCCACCAATGTTTTAACTTTTTCTTACGAGCTTTCAAAAGAAGCTGTAGTAGCAGATATTATTTTTTGCCTACCGGTTCTGCAAAAAGAAGCTAAAGAGCAAAGTAAATTACTAAAAGCCCATTTGGCCCATTTAATTGTGCACGGCTGCCTTCATGCTCAAGGCCATGATCACGAGATAGGCCGGGATGCTAAAAAAATGGAGTCCCTGGAAATCCAGAGTCTCCAAAAATTGGGCTTTGCTAACCCCTATTCTTGATTTGCCATATTTCTACGCTATTCTTGCTATATGCCTGACCCCAATAAATCCCTTTTAGATCGCTTGGCTGATTTTTTAACTCCGCAGCCAACGGAACCCAGTGAGCGCCGTCAAGAACTGATTGATACCCTTCGAGAAGCTCAAGCTGAGGGATTAATTGATGCGGATGCCCTCTCCATGATTGAGGGCGTGTTTCAAGTAGGGCAGTTATGCGCTCGTGACATACTTGTGCCTCGCGCCCAAATTGATTGGATTGATATTGGCCAACCTCTCTCTGAAATCATTAAGAGTGTCATTGAAGCAGCTCACTCACGGTTTCCTGTATTCGAAGGTAGTCGAGATAATGTCATTGGCATTTTGTTAGCAAAAGATTTATTACGTCACGCTACCGAGAAAGATTTTCAGGTGCGGGATTGGTTACGCCCAGCGGTATTTATTCCAGAATCCAAACGTCTTAGCGTCTTATTGCGAGACTTCAAAGACAACCGCAATCATTTAGCTATCGTAGTTGACGAATATAGCGGTGTTGCCGGCATTATTACCATTGAAGATGTGCTCGAGCAGATCGTTGGTGATATTGAGGATGAACATGATGTCGATGAAGAGGCAGACAACCTCATCGCTTTAGATAATGGCGATATCCGCGTTAAAGGCATTACCGAGCTTGAGCAATTTAATGAAAGACTTGGTACTCATTTTGAAGTGGAAGATATTGAGACTGTGGCGGGCTTAGTGATCCAGTATTTAGGCCGCGTTCCTAAAATGGGTGAGCTCATTGATATAGGTGGCATTGAATTTGAAGTGCAGCGCGCCGACCCAAGACAAATTCATATTCTGCTTGCACGACAATCCAATAAAAAATCAGACTGAGATTCACATTGTTTGATCAGCAATCCAATCATTCGGGCATGAGCATCAAAATCTTTTCAGTTTGCATTCTGTTTGTATTGGGGGCGGTCCTTGCTGCCGTTGCTGAGTTACCCTATGGTGGCTGGATTCAGATCCCCGTTCTCAGCCTTCTGTGGTGGCGTCTTGATCAGAAGCCCATCTCCTTTAAAAAACAATTTGTCTTAGGTCTCTCATTCGGCATCGCTTATTTTGTTGTAGGTCTATGGTGGCTTTACATCAGCCTGCATGATGTTGGTGGAATGAATGCGCCACTTGCTTGCATGGGTGTATTTCTGCTCTCTGCTTATGTGGCACTCTATTTCTCATTGGCAACACTTGCTATTCCACTGTTTAAACAGAATCGCTCATTTGGCCTGCTGTTGGCAGCGAGTTGGGTTCTTGCAGAATTTCTAAGAGGCTATATCTTCACTGGATTTCCCTGGATGGGCTTTGCGGAAATCCAGTTCAATGGCCCATTTGCACCTGTCGCACCCTTCTTTGGCGGGCTAGCATGTACCTTTTTGGCAGTATGGGCCTCCTGGGAAATTTACCAAGCTCGCAAGCATGTCATTTCTAGCGCGCTACTCCTCTTGATTGCCATTGGCATCTCTCAAAGCGCTGGTTTATTTGCCTTCACCAAACCAATTGGAGAGCCAATTAGCGTTCGCTTAATACAGGGTAACTTTGAACAAAGTCTGAAATTCAATCCTCAAGCTATTGGTAAGCAAATCAATTTCTATGCTGGAGAGATTACTGCAGAAGCAGCCAACCTCATCATCATTCCTGAGACTGCGTTTCCATGGCCACTTCCAAATTTACCCATTGGCCTGTTAGATTACTTACAAAACTTTTCTAATAAAAGCAGTAGCAATATTCTACTTGGCTTGATCGGCGAAGTGCCTGGAGAAGGCGGTATGCAGTATTCGAATCGCGCTGCTGGACTGTCGCCAAATGCATTGCCATATCAATACGATAAAGCCCACCTCGTTCCCTTTGGAGAATTTATTCCTCTAGGTTTTCAGTGGTTCGTTAAAGCCTTTCATGTACCCATGAGCGACTTTGCAAGAGGAAAGCTGGATCAACCTCTCTTTGCGATTGTGCGCAAGGATCAAGATGATCTTCATGCGGCAATTACGATTTGCTATGAAGACGTCTTTGGTGGTGAACTTGCCTCCCGTATTCAACACAGCGATCAGCCAGTCAACCTACTCATCAATATGACCAATCTAGCCTGGTTTGGTGATTCTCAAGCGTCTACCCAACAACTCAGGCTTTCACAATTGCGCTCCCTGGAAACTGGGCTTCCCGCCTTGCGTGCCACCAATACTGGGATTACTGCGGTTCTTGGTCCTGATGGCAGAGTGCTGAAAGCGCTCCCGGAATTTACCCAAACAACCCTCAGTACCCAGGTTCAGGCCTACTCTGGTAAAACGCCTTATGTCATTTGGGGTAATTTACCGATTTTGGGTATTTCTTGCCTGCTCTTGCTTTGGGGTCTGATTCGTCAGAGACGTTTTTAAGTATTTTTAACTCCAGAGTGCTCTAGCCATGTAAAATCAAAGGCTTAGCCAGGTTAATCATGCTTACTTTTCAGCAAATCATTCTCAAACTTCAAGATTATTGGGACCAACAAGGTTGTGCCCTACTACAACCTATCGACCTCGAGGTTGGTGCTGGTACATCCCATACCGCCACCTTCCTACGCGCCATTGGTCCTGAGCCTTGGAAAGCGGCTTACGTTCAGCCATCCCGCCGACCTAAAGATGGTCGCTATGGCGAGAACCCAAACCGCTTACAACACTACTATCAATATCAAGTAGTCCTCAAGCCGGCACCTGAAAATATTCTCGATCTTTACCTAGGATCTCTTGCCGCTTTAGGCTTAGACCTTAAAGAGAATGATGTTCGTTTTGTAGAGGACGATTGGGAAAACCCAACGCTGGGTGCATGGGGTCTTGGCTGGGAAGTTTGGCTCAATGGCATGGAGGTGACACAGTTCACTTACTTCCAACAAGTAGGCGGCTTAGATTGCAAACCTGTTCTTGGTGAGATTACCTATGGCATCGAACGTTTGGCAATGTATATCCAAAACTGCTCTAACGTCTACGACTTAGTATGGGCCGATGGCATCTCCTATGGCGATGTGTATCACCAGAATGAAGTGGAGCAATCTTGCTACAATTTTGAACACTCTAATACTGATTTACTCTTTGCCAACTTCACAAACTATGAAAGTGAAGCAAAGCGTTTGATGGAAGTTCCACTGGCACTACCTGCTTACGAGATGGTTCTGAAAGCTGCGCACACATTTAATTTACTGGATGCGCGTGGCGCTATCTCGGTTACTGAGCGCGCAGCTTACATAGGTCGCATTCGCAATCTTTCTCGCGCAGTGGCTCAAGCTTACTTTGAGTCTAGAGAAAAACTGGGCTTCCCAATGTGTCAACGTCAAGCTAAAGCTCAGGCTTAAGCGCATCGAGATTTCTGCATTCCACTTATGAGCACATCTAATTTAAAACCTCAATCAGCGACTTTATTGATCGAGGTATTTACCGAAGAACTGCCACCTAAGACTCTGCGTCGCTTAGGTGATGCATTTAGCGAAGGCATCTTTGCAGGACTCAAAACAGCCGGCCTTGCATCAGAATCATCGAGGATGACCGGCTTTGCAACCCCGCGCCGTTTAGCCGTTCAAGTCACTAACGTTCTTGATCAAGCGCCCGACTACCCTGTGCGGGAAAAATTATTACCTACTAGCATTGCATTTGACGCTGAAGGCAAGGCAACCCCACCACTACTCAAAAAATTAGGCGCTCTTGGGTATGGGGATATTGATCTTGCCACTTTAGAAAAAGCAGGCGAGGGTAAGAATGAAGCCCTGTACCTTAATGTCATTGCTAAAGGTGCTGCGCTTGAGAAAACTGCACAGGCTGCGCTTGAGCAAACATTGAGCAAGCTGCCCATTGCAAAAATGATGCACTACCAAGTGCTGCAAAAGGATGGTCAATTGGCCGACGTGCAATTTGCTCGTCCTGCCCACCGCATCATTGCACTACACGGCGACAGTACTTTAAAAATCAGTGCTTTGGGTATCGATGCGGCCAATCAAACCGAAGGGCATCGTTTCCTGGCTCCTGGTCTCATCACTATTACAAATGCAGACCAATACGAGACCACTTTGCAGTCCAACGCGAAGATTATTCCTAGCTTCAATCAGCGTCGGGCGCAAATTGAAGCGGCCCTATTAAAAGCGGCTGGCGATGATTTGGTATTGATGCCGGATAGCCTTCTAGATGAAGTAACAGCCCTTGTTGAGTGGCCGGCCATCTATGAATGCCATTTTGATCAAGAGTTCTTAGAAGTGCCTCAAGAATGCTTGATTTTGACCATGCAAACCAATCAAAAGTACTTTGCATTAACAGACAAGCAAGGCAAATTACGTAATCGCTTCTTGATTGCTTCTAATATTGAAACAGGTAAGCCTGATGCCATCATTTCAGGCAATGAGCGCGTTGTACGCCCACGCTTGTCCGATGCTCGCTTCTTCTTCCAACAAGATCAAAAGCGCCCTTTGGCTTCTCGTGTGGCAGATCTTGGTAAGGTGGTTTATCACAACCAGTTAGGCAATCAGCTAGATCGCACAAAGCGCGTTCAAGGGTTAGCTGTAGGTATCGCCAAAAAACTGGGTGCCGATGAAAAGCTAGCATCACGCGCTGCAGAAATTGCTAAAACAGACTTACTAACCGATATGGTTGGCGAGTTTCCGGAGTTGCAAGGAATCATGGGGCGCTATTACGCTACTCATGATGGCGAGAATGCTGATGTTGCTAGTGCTTGCAGCGAACACTATATGCCGCGCTTTGCCGGCGATGCTTTGCCACAAACCCAAACTGGCACGATCTTAGCCATTGCCGACAAACTAGAAACATTGGTTGGCATTTGGGGTGTTGGACTTGCCCCTACAGGCGATAAAGACCCGTATGCTCTACGTCGTCATGCCTTAGGTATTTGCCGCTTGCTCTTGGAAAAGAATCTTTCACTCAATTTGCCTGAATTAATTGAATTAGCTCGTGCGCAGTTTCCCCAAGCGGATGTACAAGAAAAAGCAAAGGCTGCCGATATCTATGCCTTCATCATTGATCGCTTACGCGCCTATTTGCGAGACCAATCAGTTGCTGGTAAAGCATTTACTAGCGCCGAGATTGATGCTGTCCTGAGTCAAGACCCAGCGCAAATTAATGATTTAATCGAGCGCTTGACTGCCTTGCGTGAATTTAATGCTCTGGCAGAAGCGGCTCAGCTCGCTGCTGCTAATAAACGCATTAGCAATATTCTAAAGAAAACCACTACCGCTATTCCTGTAGCGTGTTCAGCCAAATTACTGCAAATTCCTGCAGAGGCAACACTACACAAGGCATTGGAAGCGGTGACTCCTGCACTCAATACCGCTTATGAGAAGCGTCAATTTGTTGAACTCTTAAGAGCGCTGGTCGCCTTGAGCGGACCAATTGATCAATTCTTTGCGGATGTGATGGTCATGGATCCTAATCCTGAGCTACGTGATAACCGCTTAGCCCTCCTGCAACAACTTCACCAGAAAATGAATCTCGTTGCCGATCTCGGCAAATTAGCATGAGCTCCAGCTCTTCTAAATTAGTCATTCTTGATCGCGATGGCGTGATCAATGAAGATCGCGATGATTATGTAAAGTCAGTGGACGAATGGCTTCCCCTTCCAGGAAGCTTAGAGGCGATAGCCTTACTCAATCAAGCGGGCTATCAAATTGCCTTGGCAACCAATCAGTCAGGTCTTTCCAGGGGCTACTTCACAGTTAATGATCTACATGCCATGCATAGCAAAATGGAGGCTTTGCTAAAGCCATTAGGTGGTCATATCGACAGCATCTTCTTTTGCCCCCATCAAGATTCACATCAATGTGATTGCCGTAAACCGGCCCCAGGAATGATGAAAGAAATTGCATTGCGCTACAAGAGGATAGATAGCATCAAACCACTGACAGGCGTTCCTATAGTGGGGGATTCTTTACGGGATCTCCAGGCTGGCGTAGCCTTGGGAGCTTCACCCCACCTAGTACTCACCGGCAAGGGTGAAAAAACGCTTACAAAAGGTGATCTACCTGAAGGCACGCAAATTCATGCTGATCTACTGGCTTTTGCAAATGCACTTTTAGAAAATAAGGTTTAGACCCGTCGTGAAATTGATTCGCTCCATCCTCTTTGCCTTATTTTTAGTTATATTCACGCCCATTTGGTCAGTGCTATGCATGTTGGCCTTTCCATTCCTAAGCCCAGAAAACCGTTACACATTTATTGGGCTCTGGAACAAAATCGTTATCGCCCTATTAAAGCCATTGTGCGGCATTCATTATGAAATCCGCGGCATAGAGAATATGCAGGCCGTACTCAATGAACGCGTCATCATCTTAAGTAAGCACCAGTCCGCTTATGAAACCATTGCGTATATCGCACTACTGCCAAAACAACTTTGCTTTGTCTTTAAGCGCGAACTACTTTGGATCCCATTTTTTGGTTGGGCACTCGCCTTACTAAAGATGATCCACATTAATCGTTCTAATAAGCAGACAGCAGCCCATTCTGTAGCGACTCAAGGTCGTAAACGCTTAAGTGAAGGTAAATGGATCATGCTCTTTCCAGAAGGCACTAGAACTCCTATTGGATCAACGAAGCCTTACCGCAAAGGTGGGGCACGCCTTGCGAATGCTACAGATGCACTAGTGATTCCGATTGCACACAACGCTGGTCGTTGCTGGCCGAAAAATAGCTTTGTCAAGGAACCGGGCACAGTCATCTTTTCAATTGGTCCAGCAATTAGCTCAACCAATAAATCAGCAGAAGAGCTCCAACGGGAAGTAGAAGGCTGGATTGAAGCTGAAATGCGCGTGATTGACCCCAGCGCTTATAAATAATTCACTAGAAGGTAGTAATTCAGTGCTGAGTCAGGACTGAATATTGATTTATGAGGCTAGAACTTTAGCCCACTCGATATAGCGGTCAACGGAAATATCCTGGGCTCTTGCCTTAAGCTCTATCCCCGTCAAACTCAATCTGTCTGAAAAAGCACTCAAATTAGTCCGCAACATTTTTCTTCTTTGGGAGAAGGCGGCGGCAACTACTTTTTCCAATGAATTCCATTGAGCATCAGTCAATGTGAAGTCCCTTCTTGGGATCATCCGCACTACAGCTGAGTTCACTTTGGGCTGAGGATCAAAAGCCTCAGGAGGCACCTCTAGCACTAGCTCCATGTCGTAACGGGCTTGTAGCATGACCGACAAACGACTGAAATCAGAACTTCCGGCCTTTGCAACCATTCTTTCCACCACCTCAGCTTGCAACATAAATACCTGCTCATCAATTGAGGCCGCAGCAGAAACCAAATGGAACAATAAAGGCGAAGAAATATTGTATGGAAGATTACCAACCACTTTACATAAACCTTGCTTGGTCGATCTATTTTGAGCCCATGTCAAAAAGTCAAACTTGAGCGCATCACCCTCAATCACTGTGAGGCTTTTGAGATTTTTCTCATTCCAAAAAGCCACCAAATCACGGTCAATCTCCAAAAGATCTAGGTGATCAAGATTGCTCAGTAAAGGAAGGGTTAGCGCACCCAGGCCAGGACCAATCTCAATGACATGCATATCCGCACCAGGATTGATAAGCGCAACAATAGAATAAATAATTCCATTGTCCTGCAAAAAGTTTTGGCCAAATCGTTTCCGAGCGCGATGCATGTTTTAGACTTGCTTTCGTTTATTCAGAGCCAACTTATATGCCAAACGCAAAGCCTCAAGCATGCTCTTAGAGTCCGCCACACCTTTACCGGCGATATCCAAAGCGGTTCCGTGATCTACAGAAGTGCGAATAATGGGCAATCCTAAAGTGACATTAACGCCATTACCAAAGGTCACAAACTTAAACGGCGCGAGTCCTTGATCGTGATACATCGCAATAAAAGCATCTACTTGTGCAACAGATTCTGGATCAAACATTGTGTCGCCAGGATAAGGGCCAGAAACATGGATTCCCATCTTCTTGGCTGCTTCAATTGACGGTGAGATGGCATCAATCTCCTCTCGGCCCAAATAACCTGACTCTCCTGCATGTGGATTTAAACCCGCCATTCGAATGATGGGCTTAGCGATTCCGAATTTCTGCTGTAAATCTTGATTGACGATTTGAATCGTTTCCAATATCAAGTCATAACTCACCGCTGGCGCAACTTCCTTTAAAGGAAGATGAGTTGTGACGAGAGCAACACGTAAATCCCTGGGTACCTTGAGCCCCAAAAATCCAATGGGCAATGGTGCGCACAACATCATCACCACATGAGAAACCTTGCAGCGCTGTGCAAGGTATTCCGTATGCCCTGTAAATGGCGTACCAGCCTCATTAATAATGCTTTTTTGAAGAGGCGCAGTCACCATGGCGTCAAAGCGCCCTTGCTGACAACCATCAATCGCCTGATCTAAAAGATTCACCACATACTGAGCGTTTTGCGAATTCAAACTCCCCAAAACAACAGGGGCTCCCAGGGGAAAGGATTGGATTTGTAATCGACTAGATAACTCTGAGCTAAGCCCCTTAGATAATGTCAATAACTGGTCGTTACCCAATAAAGTGATGCGAGCATCTGCATGTTCACGTAGAAACTCCAGCGAAGCAGCTAAAGAAACTTCTGGCCCGATACCGGCTGGTTCACCTGTAGTTATAACGAGATTAACGAGGTGCGCTGCTTGCTGCATCTTCCACGTTCAGAATTTTTACAGTTGCATTATCACGCAGCTCACGCATCCACTCTTGATAAGCTTGCTCAAACTTTCTCTCACGGATTGCTGCTTTTGCAAATTGACGCTGCTTTTCAACGGTCAGCTGGCCTTCGCGACGCTCTAATACCTGAATTAAGTGCCAACCAAACTCGGTTTTTACAGGGTTACTAACTTCGCCAATTTGTAAGCGATTCATAGCTTGCTCAAATTCAGGAACCAAATCTCCAGGACTCATCCAACCTAACTCACCGCCATTTGCCGCAGATCCATCTTCAGAATATTTCTTTGCAAGTTCCGCAAAGTCCGCAGTCTTTGCCCGCACCTGATCACGGTAGCCCTGCAAGCGCCTCTCTGCATCTTGATCACTTAACCCAGGACGACTTCTTAACAAGATGTGGCGAGATAAAGTTTGGGTAATGGGAATATTTTGCGGGGTAGGTGAACCGGCATCAGATGCTGTAGCTTGTTGTTGAGGAGTGCTAGCGCCTGCTGCACGGCGATCTAGAACTTTGAGCACATGGTACCCAGCAGGACTTTTAACAACTGTATTAGCAACCTGGCCACCACCAGTATTACGAATAGCCTCATAAAACAATTGCGGCAAACGATCAGGAGTACGGTAGCCCAACTCTTGAAACTTAATCTTTGGATTATCTTTTGCAGCCATTGCACCTAGCTGCAGAAAATCGACATCCCCACGAGCATCCTTTAATAGAGCGTCCGCTTTCTTTTTTGCTTCAGCCTGAGCCCCCGCACCGGCACCGGTATCAACCGGGATAAAGATTTGCGCTACATCAATTTCCTCCGGCTCGCCGTTAGCTGCTGGAGTTGACCGTGGCGCACCGCCTGATGTCATGGCACGAGTACGCTCGGCAATGAAGTTATCTATCTCAGCATCTGATATTTTGAGCTTACCCTCAACTTCGCGCTCTCGATAGCGGGTAACGATGACATCATCGCGCAAGGTCTCCTTATAACGCTCAAACGTAGTCCCAGTAGCGATTACCTTAGCTTTAAATTCTGCATAACTTAGCTTGTTCTTGGCGGCAATGTCACCAATAATTCTGTCCAACTCCTTATTGGTAACCTTAACCCCTTCTTGATCAGCATTTTGCAGTTGGATTTTTTCTAAAATGAGTCGATCTAAAATTACCTTACGCAGTGAACCATCTTCAGGTAATTTCACACCTTGTTTTTTAAGTGCAGCAATTCGGTCATCAATCTCTTTACGGGTTACATAACCCGTGTTGACAACTGCAGCTACGCCATCAATATTACGAATTTTGCTTTCGGCAATAGTATTCGTCTTTGCCGAATCCTGGGCAAAAGCAATATTCACAAATAATCCAATGCCAATTAAAATGGCATGAATACTAATTTGTTTAAAACGTTTCATACAAAGCATTATTGATAGTTCTCGTATGTTGAAGGTGGTATAGGCTTGGAAGTAGGCATATATCCGGGAACATTTAGCTTCATGATATCAACAGGATTGCCTCCAGCGCTACCAAAGCCCTTAAATTCAACCTGAAAGAGCACCTGAGTGGTGGTTATTTGCGAAGTATTTAAGACTTGGGAGTAAGCCCCACGGAAAGTCCAGCAGTCCCTGCTCCACTCCAAGGCCACTAAGGAGTTCAAAGTCTTAGTAGTCAAGGCATCATATCCCCAACGTCCTAAAACAGAAATTTCCCGAGTAATAGGCCATTGCCCAGAAATATTGTATTGATCCGTTGTCGTTTGAGCCAGGGTTGCTGGAGTTGGACCAAAAGCCTGCGTGGGAGGAGACCAAACATTCCGGTATCCGAAATTTAAACTCCTGCCTTGTGTTGGGCGCCAACTACCACCAACCGTAGTTTGTACAAATTTATTTAACTGGGTGTTGTATTGACCAAATAAATCCGCACTAAAGTTTCCAAGCAGGCGAAGTGAAGCAGAACCTAAAGTATCAGAATACGTAGTTGGATTCAGAATCGTTCCATTCAGACCAACCTTTTGTCCAGTGAACTGCTGCTTTTGAGCAAGTGTTACGTTCGCACGTTCCGCTCCAGTATTAGCCTCAATCATGCGACTGGTTAAACCAAGGGTGGTGGCATTACTATCTGCAATACGATCATTACCAACAAAAGTATTTTCACTGAAAATTTGGGAAACACCAAAACCAGCATCAGCCGTATCAAACAGGGGTGTCTGCGATTGATTTTGATAGGGCGTATAAACATAGAAAGCGCGCGGCTCCATTGTCAGCAACATATCACGGCCAAAGAAGCCCTTTAATTCAGCAGCATCCCTTTCAAACGCCAGGCCCGAATCCAGACTAAATGTTGGGATCGTAAAGCCTTGCGGTGGGGGTGCAGCGCCTAGAGGATTGGCGCTAGTAACTGCAGCAGTAGCAGCATAAGTATTAGACTGAAAACTGACCTTTGGAGTGATGTAGTAGCCCGGAGTAATCTGCGGTAGAGCCATTGCACCCTTAATAACAGTTCGATCCGCTTGACTATATAAGTATCCAGCCGGGGCATAAGCTAAATTACTATTTACGTTATACGCAAAACGGGTGTAATCCGTAGAAAAGGTGGTGGCAGGGCCTGTTGGCAACGTCACATACTTACCACTGACATCTGCCACCGCTGGAGTAAGTCGATTGTTGTAGGACGCATTAATATTCGGCAATACATTGTAGGGAGATTGCACTGGGGCAGTTAGGTCAGGCTGCAAGGTCTGGAAGGTGATTGCTTTTGCTGAAACATTCCAATTACTTAAACTTCCCGTTAGCCCTTTCGTGGTCCCAACCTCTTGGCGAAACTGACTTGTAACGGCTCCTGCAATACTTTGCGAGAAATCCGTTGGATATAAATTGTCAGAAACACGGGACATATTTGCATAACCTGACCATGCGCCTGGCATCGGAATGCCGCCAGGACCTACACTCCCACTAAATACTTGTCGTTGTTGCCAGTCATACTTCCAGCGACTGGTGCCGGTTTTTTTGTCGTATGACATATATTCACCCATCGCAGTTCCGGAGTACTGAGTATCTAAGAAGCGATATTGCGCGCCGAGCATTGCACCGCGATGATTCATATAGCGGGGCAATAAAAGCAAGTCACGATTAGGGGCGATATTGACGTAGTAAGGCTGGGTAATATCAAGGCCGTTATTAGAACTGTAGCCAGCGACCGGAGCAAGTAAACCAGTGCGACGTTGTCCTCCAGTAGGCGCAGTGAAATAAGGAACATAGGCAATAGGCACATCAAAGAAACGCATCACACCATGGGTCCCTACCATCTCCTTTTGCTCATTATCGATTTCTAGAGTGCTGGCAGAAAAATACCAATCCATGTTTTGCGGTGTACAGGTGGTGTACGTTGCTTTATCAAAAACAAAGATATCGGTATTTTCAATCGTTAATTTTTTAACCTGGCCATTACCGCCGTTATCCCTCAATTCATATTCGGCTGTCTCCATAGAGCCCTCGCGCGCATCAACCTTGAAAGTTCCTTTGGGCCCTTTAAAAGTTACATTCCCCTTAGAGAGCTCCACATTCCCTAATAAATCGGCAACGTCGGTGTCGGGGTTATAAGTAATTTCATCCGCTTTAACGACCCCACCATTGCGGCGAATTTGGGCTCGTCCTTGTAAATGCATATCACGATCAACAACTCCATTTACTGAATCGCTTGAAGTAAAGGTTAAAGCCTCTCCATCATTAATGGGCTTACCGACCCGCAGCTGATCATCCAACTTTAAAACAGTGACATTGCCGCGATCTGGCAATAAAACGGTATTGGTATTAGCTTGTGCATTTGCAGGCAAAGGAGCAGGTGCTTGAGCACGTCCGCAGAGGGCAAATTGAAGCAATGCCACCCCCATCAATACGCGCAGGGTTACATGCAAAAAAAGAGGGGCGCAAAGGCCGGCGCGACGGCGATAATGACTCATAGATCCAGACCCGCCTTATTATACGAATCGACCATGACTGACTCACGCTTAAACACCCTCCGTAACTGGCTAAAAGCCCTAGAAGCTAGCTGGCAATTAGATCTCGACTCTTTGGTGCCAGCCTCGGCTGACGCCAGCTTTCGACGCTATTTTCGAATTGAGTCCAAAAAGCCCAATTTTGGGACTTTGATCGTAATGGACGCCCCGCCCCAACATGAGCCTTTGGATGCCTTTATAAAGGTCGATTTATTACTCGCTGAGGCTGGTCTAAATGTGCCAAAAATCCTAGAGCAAAATCTTGCTGAAGGCTTCTTGCTCTTAAACGATTTAGGCACTAAAACCTACTTAGCCGAGCTCAACAATGAAACGGCTGATTATCTTTACAAAGATGCAACTCACGCTCTAGTGCTCATGCAATCAGCAAGCAAACCAGGGGTTTTGCCAAACTATGATGAAGCGCTATTACAACGAGAATTAGATTTATTTCCAGAGTGGTATCTAAAAAAGCATCTCAATATCAATCTGAGCGAACAACAAACAGAACAGCTCAAGAAATCTTTTGAGTTCATTATTGAAAATAATTTAGCTCAAGCTAAAGTGTATGTTCATCGTGATTACCATTCTCGCAACTTAATGGTGACTGAAAAACGTAATCCTGGAGTAATTGACTTTCAGGATGCAGTTTACGGACCTATTACTTATGATGCTTCTTCACTGTGGCGTGATGCCTATATTGCATGGCCCGAAGAATGTGTGATTGATTGGGTTATTAAATTTTGGGAGGATGGTCGTAAAGCAGGATTGCCAATGCCAAATGATTTTGGACAGTTCTATCGTGACTTTGAATGGATGGGCTTACAGCGCCACCTTAAAGTTTTGGGCATTTTTGCAAGACTCCTTCATCGTGACGGCAAGGATGGGTACATTAAAGATATTCCACTTGTGTTGGAATACGCTATTGCAACAGCGAACCGTTATATTGAACTAAAACCATTAGCCCGGATTCTGGAATCTACTCGCATAAATCAAGCGTAATTCATAAACCATGAGTCAGCTCAATCCCATACCTTGTTTTTTACTAGCGGCTGGACGCGGCGAGCGTATGCGCCCCCTTACAGATGATTTACCCAAGCCTTTACTCGCTATTCAAAAAAAATCTTTGCTGGAGTGGCATTTGGAAGCGCTGGCAAAGGCAAAGATTCAGGATGTCGTGATTAACCATGCTTGGTTGGGTGAAAAAATTGAGGCAGCCCTAGGTAATGGAGATCAATTTGGTCTTCACATTAAATACTCTCCGGAAGGCAGGGCCCTTGAAACCGCTGGGGGTATTTGCAAGGCGCTCCCCATCATTGCACCCAAAGACTACTTCTTAGTCATTAATGGGGATGTATTTAGCCCGAAGCTACCAATTACCCAGCTTTTGGAAGCAACCTCCAAAATGCGAATGGACGAAAGCAAGCCTTTGGCCCACCTATTAATGGTCCCCAACCCAGTCCAGCATCCTGAAGGAGATTTTTACCTCCAAGGTTCGGTGGTTGGAAACACCCAATCACTTGGAGCAGAAAAGCTCACCTTCTCTGGAATTGGGATTTATCACAAAGACCTCTTCCAAGACTTGGAATTCGGTACCCCAGCTAAGCTCGCGCCCCTATTAAGAACTGCCATGGAGCAAAATAAAGTGTCTGGTGAAAAATATCTCGGTCCATGGCACGATGTAGGCACACCACAACGCTTACAAGAGCTTAATGCAGCATATGAATAAAACGAATATTTATCAGCTTCGTAGAAACCAATTAGCAGAACAAATCTTTGCCAAGACTGGCGGAGGTATTGTTGTCATCTCAACTGCTCCTGAACTTTCTCGCAACCGTGACAGTGAATTTCCTTATCGTCACGACAGCGACTTTTATTATCTGACGGGTTTCGAGGAGCCGGGCGCAACACTCGTCATGAAGGTTGGTAGCTATGGAAAAAACTTCCAACTGCAATCCCACTTATTTTGTAGACCCAAAGATTCTGAGCGAGAAATTTGGGATGGCATTCGCCTTGGGCCTGAAGCAGCACCGGACGCTTTGGGTATTGACTACGCATATAGCAACCAAGAGTTAGATCAAAAACTCGGTGACTTACTGGCTGATCAAGATGCGGTATATATTCGCCTTGCTGAGAGCGCCGAAGCCGATAGACGCCTACGTCACTGGATGAAACAGGTGCGTGGACAAGCACGTTCTGGTGTAAATCCACCATCAGAATTTCATGATGTTGAAACGCTGATTCATGAAATGCGTTTATTTAAAGATGTAGATGAAATTGATATCATGCGCCGAGCTGCAGAGATCTCAGCTCGTGCGCATATCCGCGCTATGCAAGTCTGTAAGCCTGGCCTACGTGAATATCAACTTGAAGCTGAATTACTACATGAGTTCCGCAATAGCGGTTCGCAAAGTGTTGCCTACAACAGCATTGTTGCCGGTGGTGCAAACTCTTGCATTCTTCACTATCGCGCAGGCTCAACTGAATTACGTAGTGGCGAGCTTTGTCTGATTGATGCGGGTTGTGAACTCAATGGTTATGCATCAGACATTACACGTACCTTTCCAGTCAATGGGAAATTTACGGGACCGCAACGAGCTTTGTATGACATCACATTAGCCGCGCAAGAAGCTGCGATTGCGATGACCAGGCCTGGCAATACATTTATGCAGCCACATGAGGCGGCACTTAAAGTGCTGACCCAAGGTCTGCTGGATGAAAAGCTTCTCAAACTTTCAGAGTTGGGTTCTTTAGAAAACGCCATTGAGACTGGCGCCTACCGTCGTTTCTACATGCACCGCACGTCCCACTGGCTGGGCATGGATGTCCACGATGTAGGCTCTTATCGTGAAACCGCCCAAAACCTATCAAGCGAAGAAAAGCCTTGGCGCATCCTAAAAAGCGGCATGGTGATTACGGTGGAACCAGGCCTCTATATCAGACCTACTGATGATGTTGATCAGGCCTTTTGGAATATTGGTATTCGTATTGAAGATGACGCTGTCATCAATGATTTTGGGTGTGAGTTGATTTCTCGAGGCGTACCTGTCACAGCCGATGAAATCGAAGCACTCATGAAGAATGCTTAAGACCGCCATAATAAAAATGAATTCATCTCATTGCGATATCTTGATTCAAGGCGGCGGGCCAGTTGGGCTTGCTTGTGCTGCCTGGACCCTGCAGAAATTCCCCGAAGCAAAGATTATTTTGCTTGATCGCAACCCCGTAAATGACAACGATCTTGCAAGTGCCGACAGCCGAGGCATTGCCCTATCGCACGGCAGCAAACTCTTGCTCGATACGATTAATGCATGGCCAAAAGAGTTTGCAGAAATTCATCGAGTGCATGTTTCGCAAGCGGGTCGCTTTGGCCGCGCGCTGATGACGCGTGAAGAGCTCAAGCAAGATGCGCTAGGGCACATTATTCGTTATCGCGACATTCATATGGCTCTGCGTCACTCCTTACGGGCTATTCAAGCAAAGAGCCCTAACTTCGTTTGGAAGCACATCAATCCGGATGTCGAGGAAAAAAGCATCTACGCTCAATGCATCGTGCATGCTGAGGGTGGTTTATTTAAGACGCAAGACTGGGTTGAATCTGGACGCGACTATGGGCAGTCAGCCCTCGTAGGTTTAGTTGAGGTTGAGAATGCGGAACCTCATCAAGCTTGGGAACGTTTTACTGCTGAAGGTCCGTTAGCCGTTTTACCAAGTCACTACGGACATCATATTTTGAATCTGGTTTGGTGCGGCTCGCCAGAATCGTCGCAGCATCGCTTGCAACTGAGTGACACAGATTTCTTAGTTGAACTACAAAAAGAATTTGGTTCACGGATTGGACGTTTTCTGAAAATTCAAGATCGTCGTTTATATGAACTTGGCTTGAACTATCGCAAAGCGATTACTCATGACAATGAGGTTTGGGTTGGCAATGCCGCTCAAACTTTGCACCCAGTAGCGGGTCAAGGCCTGAATTTAGGATTACGAGATGCCTTCTTACTGTCGGAGAAGTTAGTTGAGGTATTTTCTGGGGCTGCCGAGAATCAATCTCCAGCAGACATCCAAAATGCACTCCAGAGTTACGCTCAAAGTCGCAAAGCTGATAGAACAACAACCATCGGACTGACAGACTTTATGGCTAGAGTATTTACATCCAATTTAGCCCCAGTTGTTGTAGCCCGTGGATTGGCTTTAAGCGCCCTGCAGTGGCTTCCGCCGTTCAAGACAGCCTTAGCTCGCCAGATGATGTTTGGTAGGCGCTAAAGCCCTTAAATCACCCTCAAAATATAAGCATTCTCTGTTTGATCTGTAGCAAGCAATCTGCCTAAAAATTAGGCAGATTTGAGCCTGACTGTGCTAAAGTGTCATGCTTTCCGCCCAAGCCCTTTCAGATGAACATTGGTCCTCACCTCCTCGCAAATAGATTATTTGTAGCGCCTATGGCTGGGGTAACGGACCGCCCATTTAGACAGCTTTGCAAGAAATTGGGCGCCGGATATGCCGTATCCGAAATGGTGGCCTCAAATGCCCTTCTTTGGAAGAGTGAAAAGACTCAACGCCGCGCCAACCATGTTGGTGAATTCAAGCCGATTGCCGTTCAAATTGCCGGGGCTGACCCCGCGATGATGGCGGCAGCTGCAAAAATAAACGTTGATCATGGCGCTCAGATTATTGACATCAACATGGGTTGCCCGGCCAAAAAAGTTTGCAATGTTGCAGCTGGTTCCGCCCTATTGCGAGATGAGCCTCTGGTGCAGCAAATTCTAGAAGCGGTTGTAAATGCCGTTGGTGTCGGTCCAGATGCGGTACCAGTTACTTTGAAAATTCGTACAGGCTGGGATCGTGAACATAAGAATGCCATTGAGATAGCGCGTCTCGCAGAAAAATCTGGCATCTCCATGCTGACGGTCCATGGCCGCACGAGAGCAGACCTGTATCACGGTGAAGCAGAGTATGAAACGATTACGGCAGTCAAAAATAGTGTGAAGATTCCGGTAGTGGCTAATGGTGATATCACCAGCCCAGAAAAGGCAGAGCAGGTTATAAAGCTCACTGGTGCTGATGCCATCATGATTGGTCGAGCTGCTCAAGGTCGCCCTTGGATCTTCCGTGAAATCAACCACTATCTTGAAACCGGTGGCAAGCTGCCAACCCCGGAGATCAATGAGATTCAGGGCATCATGAATGCCCACCTCTTAGACCACTATGAGTTTTATGGTGAGCATATTGGCCTGCGAACTGCACGTAAACATATTGGTTGGTACTGCAAAGGGCTGCGTGACTCCCACGCATTTCGCCAGCGCATGAATACTGCCGACGACTGTAAAACTCAACTGCAAATGGTCAATGATTATTTTGACGAAATGAAATCCCATTCTGACCGCTTGTTATTTTTGGAAGCGGCATAGTTTTAGCTTAAATTAATTTCTTTATTTTTTTGTTTTTGTATTGATAGATTGTTATGACCAATAAGCACCCAATTACCGAATGTATTGAAACCCAATTGCAGGGTTACCTGAATGACCTCAAAGGAACTGCACCAACTGATATCTATGACATGGTATTGGCCGTTGTTGAAAAACCGATGCTGGAATTAGTGATGCAACATGCCAAGCAGAATCAATCACTGGCAGCGCAATATCTAGGCATTAATCGCAACACCCTGCACAAGAAGTTGGTTGAACATCAACTTCTGAAGTAACCGCAAACTTTACTAATAACAAAGCCATTTTTTAAATTAAGCTCCGAAAACCATGATCCATACAGCCCTACTCTCCGTCTCCGATAAAAATGGCATCGTGCCTTTTGCTAAAGCCCTCCATGAGCAAGGCATTAAGCTTATTTCTACAGGCGGCACAGCAAAACTCTTGACCGAAAACAATCTGCCTGTTGTTGAAGTTTCTTCTTTAACGAAATTTCCGGAGATGCTGGATGGTCGCGTAAAAACCCTTCACCCGATGGTCCATGGTGGCCTATTAGCTCGCAGAGATTTCCCGGAACATATGGCAGCCCTGAAAGAGCATGGCATCGACACCATTGATATGCTCGTCATCAATCTTTACCCCTTCAATGAGACTGTTGCTAAGGAAAGCTGCTCATTCGAAGATGCCGTTGAAAACATTGATATCGGTGGCCCAGCAATGCTTCGTGCAGCAGCCAAAAATCACCAAGATGTCACTGTGCTGATCTCACCAGAAGATTACGCTCCTGTCTTAGCAGAAATGAAGGCTAACAAGAATGTTGTTTCTTACAAAACCAATTTGGCTTTAGCGAAAAAAGTATTTGCACATACCGCGCAATACGATGGTGCGATTGCCAACTATCTCTCAGCATTAGGTGATGATCTTGATCACAAAGCCCGTTCTGCCTACCCAGAAACTTTGCACTTTGCCTTTGAAAAAGTACAAGAGATGCGTTACGGTGAGAATCCACACCAGTCTGCAGCATTCTACAAAGATATTTACCCAGTCGATGGCGCGCTAGCCAATTACAAGCAGTTGCAAGGGAAAGAACTTTCTTACAATAATATTGCCGATGCAGATTCTGCCTGGGAATGCGTCAAGAGCTTTACTGGCAATGCAGGTGGTGCAGCAGCTTGCGTCATCATCAAGCATGCTAACCCTTGTGGTGTAGCTGTTGGTGCTACTGCGCTTGAGGCCTATCAAAAAGCCTTCAAGACCGATCCGAGCTCCGCTTTTGGCGGCATCATTGCCTTCAACGTGCAATGCGATGGCGCTGCAGCTGAAGCGATCTCCAAGCAATTTGTGGAAGTATTAATTGCCCCTAGCTTTAGTGATGAAGCCAAAGCGATCTTTGCTGCAAAACAAAATGTACGCCTTCTAGAAATTCCATTGGGCACTGCATTTAATACCTTTGATTTCAAACGTGTTGGTGGTGGTTTGCTTGTGCAGTCTCCTGATGCTAAAAATGTTCTCGAAAGTGAAATGCGCGTTGTCAGTAAGCGTCTGCCAACCCCAAGCGAAATGCACGACATGATGTTTGCATGGCGCGTAGCCAAGTTTGTGAAATCCAATGCCATTGTGTATTGCGCTAATGGGATGACTCTTGGTATCGGCGCCGGTCAAATGAGCCGCGTAGACTCTGCGCGCATGGCTAGCATCAAGGCTGAGCATGCTGGCTTAAGTCTTAAAGGTTCTGCAGTAGCAAGCGATGCCTTCTTCCCATTCCGTGACGGCTTAGATGTGGTTGTTAATGGTGGTGCCAGCTGCGCAATTCAGCCTGGTGGCAGCATGCGTGATGATGAAATCATTGCGGCAGCAAATGAGCATGGCATTGCCATGATCTTTACTGGCACCCGTCACTTCCGTCACTAAGAAAACAAGAAGTTATAAAAAACTCATGCGCTGGATTGGAATCGACCCAGGTTTGCGGACTACCGGCTTTGGAGTCATCGATGTCGATGGCCAAAAGCTGACTTACGTAGCCTCTGGGACGATTGAGAGTGGCGACCCAGCCAATGGTTTACCTGAGCGCTTAGGCGCCCTCTATGCCGGTGTCAAAGAAGTTTTAGAGACCTATCACCCAGAATCTGCCGCGATCGAAGAGGTTTTCTTAAACGTTAATCCCCGCTCTACGCTGATGTTGGGCCAAGCTCGGGGTGCAATCATTGCCGCCCTTGTTTCTGAAAAGCTCCCTGTAGCAGAGTACAGCGCCTTAAGAGTCAAGCAGTCCATTGTTGGCAGTGGTAGAGCAGCCAAGCCTCAGGTCCAAGAAATGGTAAAGCGCCTCCTGAAACTCAATCGCGCCCCTGGTACTGACGCCTCTGATGCACTAGGTGTTGCCATTTGTGCTGCTCATCATGCACAAATACCAAAAGCAATTAGTGCTGCCTTGGCTCCCAAGAAACGTAGCAAGTAAAAATACACATCACAGGTTAAGATCTCTACATGATTGGTCGCATTCAAGGTACTCTCGTTTCGGTTCACCCTCCTCGCCTCTTGGTCGACTGCCAAGGGATTGGTTATGAGGTTGATGTGCCTATGAGCACGTTGTATCAATTGCCTCAGGCTGGTCAAAAAATCACTCTTCTAACGCACTTCCAAGTTCGCGAAGATGCGCAGCAACTTTTTGGTTTTGCAACTGAGACTGAGCGTGAAGCATTTAGACAGCTGATCAAAATTAGTGGTGTTGGCTCCCGTACGGCACTAGCCGTTCTCTCAGGCATGAGTGTTAATGAACTGGCGCAAGCTATTGCGCTTCAGGAGGCTGGACGTCTCACACAAGTGCCTGGCATCGGCAAGAAAACCGCTGAACGTCTCTGCCTAGAACTCAAAGGTAAACTAGCTCCAGACTTAGGCATTACTGGCGACAAACCTCAGGCGATTGAAACTAGCAGCGAAGTATTGCAAGCGCTCTTGGCGCTAGGTTATTCAGAAAAAGAAGCACTGTTAGCACTTAAGCAAATTCCACCCGATACCAGTATTTCAGATGGCATCCGTATGGGATTGAAGTATCTATCTAAAGCCTAATAGCCAAACGGTACTAAACTCTCAGCATGGCAATACATACAGACGACCTCAGCTCCATTCCTGAAGATTTACCAGAAGGTAATGCCCGCATTGTGAGCGGTGCAGCGGGCAATACTGAAGCCGTCTTTGAAAGAGCGCTACGCCCTAAACAACTCGATGAGTATGTTGGCCAAACTAAGGCCAGAGCGCAATTAGAGATTTTTATTAGTGCTACGAGAGCGCGCAAGGAAGCCCTGGATCACGTTCTGTTATTTGGGCCTCCTGGACTAGGTAAAACGACTCTTGCTCACATTATTGCGAGAGAGCTAGGCGTGAACTTACGTCAAACGAGTGGCCCTGTTCTAGACAGGCCGGGCGATCTTGCTGCCTTACTTACCAATTTAGAAGAAAACGATGTTCTCTTTATTGATGAGATTCATCGTCTGTCTCCAGTTGTGGAAGAAATTCTGTATCCCGCACTAGAGGATTACAGCCTAGACATCATGATTGGCGAAGGTCCTGCAGCCCGTAGCGTGAAAATTGATCTCAAACCATTTACCTTGATCGGTGCAACTACTCGCGCCGGCATGCTAACTAACCCACTGCGCGATCGCTTTGGTATTGTGGCTAGGCTCGAGTTCTACACCACCGAAGAACTCACTAAAATTATTAATCGCTCAGCTAGCTTGCTTAAGGCTGATATTGATCCAGAAGGCTCAATAGAAATTGCTAAACGTGCCCGTGGCACTCCTCGTATTGCCAACCGCCTATTACGCCGCGTTCGTGACTATGCAGAAGTAAAAGGCACTGGCACGATCACTAAAGCTATGGCAGATGCTGCACTGAAGATGCTGGATGTGGATCCAAGCGGCTTTGATGTGATGGACAGAAAACTCTTGGAAGCAATCTTGCACAAGTTTGATGGGGGCCCTGTAGGTATCGATAACTTGGCAGCTGCTATTGGCGAAGAGCGCGATACGATTGAAGATGTTCTTGAGCCCTATCTCATTCAACAAGGCTATCTACAAAGAACCTCGCGCGGCCGAGTAGCAACTCGCCAAGCCTATGAACACTTTGGGTTAACACCACCCAGCGGAAGTGCTAACCAGGATTTGTAATTCAGCAAGTCTGTTTTTTAAGCGTTAGAACTTTAATCTAAGCTCTGCACCGCCACCGTATTCATGACCATACGTATTGTATGAGGCGACTGCACCAATACGAGCAGATACGTCTTTCGTAATTCCACCTTGAATACCCAAACCGACCATATTGGATACGGGACCCATATTGGCGCCAACCTGTGCAAATGATTGAGTACTTCCACTGAAAGAAGTGGTTGCTGTAACTGTATGGGCTGAAGCACTATTGGCATACCAGTCATAACCGAACTTATAGAAACCAATTAATGACAATGGATCATTGGTTCCTTTAAGCAGTGGATAAATAAAATCTGCACCCGCAAATGTCACGGCAGTGTAAGCAGTTGCCGAGTTAATACCGTAATTAAATGTATTACCGCCCTGCTCACTAGCCCCACCCATCCAGAGTTGAGAATATGAAGCGCCCACGAATGGTGAAACGGTGAAATTTTCCGCTTGATACGCTTTAGCTAGCTTGGCAGCCGCATATACGCCATTGGACTTAAATGAGCTAGTTGCATTTCCACCAACCAAATCTCCCACATTGGGGGCGCTTCTATTGGCATTGGTGTTGCCATACATATAACCCAGCGCGCCAGAAAGTTTGACCTGCTCAGCAAAGTTACGCGCTCCATACAAACCAGTATAGAAGTTGGTGGTGTTGAAGTTTTGGGTTACTTGCTGACTCTCAGTCATCGAGGTGGTGCCAGTCCCAGCAAATACACCAAAACCCCCGTCTTTAGATCGCCTAATGTCCCCGCCAATAATGATGTCGTAGAGGCTATAACCGAAGCCAGCCAGATTGTTGTAATTATTGACAGTACCTCGCACTGCTGCAGCATCTGCCCATAAATAACGACCTTCATCATCTTGATAAACCTTGGTAGAAGGTGAGGCACTCATTGGTGCATGAATACGATCCATGACTGTATTGGTAATGTGCGCCATCTGCTCAAGGCCAATGGTCATGTTAGAGGAGTAGCCTTCAGCGTGAACATTTTGTAATTGATTGACCTGGGCTGGCGCCAATCCGCTAACCGCCGCACCAATGGTCACTCCATTTGATTGAATACTGGTATTGGCTGATTGACCAGCAAATACATAGGCTAAGTTTGTACCAGCTGCACTTCCAGCAACCACCGGAGTGGCAGCGACTGTTTTGGTTGTTTGTAAATTCCAAGTATTCCCAGATGAATTATTCAAAATCCATGAAGTAGTAACTAGACCACCAACAAAACTACCAGTTGTACTCAATAAATTACCACTTGTTAAACCATTTAGCACGGAACTGTAGTTTGAAACACCCGTAGGCAATGTGGAGCGAGTTATATCAATACCAAAATTAGTTTGTGTACCTGTAGTTAAAGAAGAAGTAATCAATCCTCCATAACTAGTTGTGCTGTTAATAATAATGTTGTAATTACTAGGTAAATTTCCAGAATAGGTCAAAGCGCTTTGAAGGTTGTTCAGCGTACTAATTGTTCCCGTTGTGCTGTTGATAATCCCATATCCACTGTTACTGGTATTACCGCTTGTTAGATTGCCCAAGTTAGTAATTGTGCCGATGCTGCCCCCATTATTTTCAATAGCGGCATAGCAGGTTCCTCCACTACAAACGCTGTGATCAATAGTTCCCGTATTGATAATGGTGCCAATTGAGTTAGCCGCCCCAAGAACGATTGCGCTAGCGAAAGTAGAGGAGCCCGTGCCATTAATACCACCCTGAATAGTTCCTGAATTTATTAAGGTATCGATTCTGGAGCTAAAGGCTGGTTGGAAGTAAATTGCATTGTTCTGCGCAGAAATAGTGCCCGAATTATTCAACGTACCAATATGGCCGTTTTGTTGTATGGCGTAAGCTCCGTTACCCCCTATGCCGACTGTAGCTGAAATGGTGCCAGAGTTATTTAGTGTGCCAATTTGATTGTTATTAGCTATGGCGCCATAGCTATTGCCGCTTGCACCAGAATTGATGGTGCCGGTATTGGTTAATGTTCCTATATTTCCACTGTTAATCAACCCACTTCGAGAACTACTAGTAATGGCTCCTTGGTTCTGAAGTGTGTTAATCACACCGTTATTTACCAAACCATTCCAGTAAATTCCGTTGCTAATCGTCCCCAAGTTAAGAAATGTATTGGTTACATTGCCTGGGGTTCCAATATTGACTGCATCAGTAGCAAAGAACGAACTCACAGTGACACCTGAGGCGATCGTTACACCAGAGACCGTATTATTAATACTCAAGTCTTCGCAACTACTAGTGATGTTGATTGGGTCTCCAGTATTGCTGCACGCGCCAAATGCCTGATTAAAAGCCAGCAATGCTGCAACCAACGAAAAAGCCTTTAGGCATTTATTTTTCATTATTCATTCTTATAAACATTAACTGTGCCACCACAAGCAGCAAAACACTGTCTATAGGATTCGTCGCAGTTCCAGTAATTTGGATTTACTGAACAGTACTGCGGATTGGGATTGCATTTCTTCACATCATCGTGGCTTTGCGCACGATTAACGCAGGCTTGATAGCTATAACTATTCTGCTGATGACAAGCATTCACATTGTTCTGCGCTTGAGCCTGTGCGCCGTTGTAACAAACATTCTTAGTGCTCATGCAATGAACAGCGCATGTTTTGCCGCCTTCAGTGGGCGGGGCAATATATTCATATCGGTATGTGGTGCAAGAGCTGATACAAAGAATTGCAAAACAAGACAGGATAAGTGACTTAAAATTCATATAGAAAATCATTATTGGAATTATTAATATTTTATATGTTCAGAGCTCTTATCACCCTATTAATATGCCTTTCTATGCCGGTCAGCGCTATAGAGAAGCCAGAGGGTGTTGTTTATTGCCATGGCAAGACCGTTATTGAATATCGCCTAGTCAATCCTGAGGTGAATGGAACCGCCTCGGATGTTGATTTAACTGTGAATGGCAAGACTATCCGGGTAATGACAGCCTATTCTTGGTTTGGCTCAAACCAAGCCACTCCAAAAGGATTTAAGTTCGCTATTCTGGGAGAAAAGCAGTTCAACCCGCTACTGGTATTTGATAGCTATCTTGAGGATGCCAAGAAACGCAAATACACTCAGTGCAATTAAGCTAGCGTCACTTTCGCAAACTTACGCTTACCTACCTGCACCACATACGTTCCAGCTTCAACCTTTAATTGCTTATCAGCAACGGTTACACCATCAATCTTTACGCCATTTTGCTCTATATTGCGCATCGCTTCAGATGTCGAAGGGGCAAGACCTGCGGCCTTCAAAAGATTAGCGATTGCCATAGGCGCACCAGAGAGACTTACTTCTGGAATATCCTCAGGCACACCACCTTTAGCACGGTGATTAAAGTCCTCTAAGGCTTTTTCTGCTGCGGCTTGCGAGTGGAAGCGTGCCACGATTTCTTGTGCGAGAAGTACTTTGCAATCCTTTGGATTGCGACCTGCAGAAACTTCTTGCTTCATCAGATCTATTTCTGCCATTGGTCGGAATGACAGCAATGTGAAGTAGCCCCACATTAAATCATCGGAAATACTGAGGAGCTTGCCAAACATATCGCCAGCAGGCTCACTAATGCCAATATAGTTACCCTTGGACTTACTCATCTTCTCTACGCCATCAAGACCAACTAGTAATGGCATCGTCAAAATACATTGAGGCTCTTGACCATACTCACGTTGGAGTTCACGGCCAACTAGAAGATTGAACTTCTGATCTGTACCACCCAACTCTAAATCACTCTTCAGCGCAACAGAGTCATAGCCCTGCATGAGTGGATATAAAAACTCATGAATTGAAATGGGTACACCGTTGCGATAACGCTTAGTAAAGTCATCACGTTCCAACATACGAGCAACAGTATGTTTAGCGGCCAACTGAATCATCCCACGCGCGCCCAAAGGATCACACCACTCACTGTTGTAACGAACTTCCGTCTTAGAAGGATCGAGCACCATACTTGCTTGACGATAGTAAGTCTCAGCATTGGCAGCGATTTCTTCTGCAGTCAACGGTGGGCGAGTTGCATTACGACCGGATGGATCACCGATCATGCTCGTAAAGTCACCGATCAAGAAAATAACGGTGTGACCTAAATCCTGCAACTGGCGCAGCTTATTTAAAACAACGGTATGACCCAGATGAATATCAGGTGCCGTAGGATCTAAACCTAATTTAATCCTGAGTGGCGTCTTAGTAGCTTGGCTACGAGCAAGTTTCTGAACCCAGTCCGCCTCAACCAATAGCTCATCGCAGCCACGTTTGGTGACTTCGAGCGCCGCAAAGACTTCGGGGGTCAAAGGATATTTTTGTTCTGGTTTAGCCGTCATGCTGATTCGGATTGCTGATTCAGTTAAATTAGTAGTTAAATTGCTAAAGCATAATTGTCGCATTCCTGAGAGCTCCATGAACAAACCCCATTCCCTCTATATCGGCCTAATGTCCGGCACCAGCCTGGATGGGATAGATGCTGTTCTAGCGAAGATAGGGGCTAATGGGGAAGCTAGTGCGCTAGACGCCATTAGCGCCCCTTTCTCAGCGGAGCTCCGTAAGACCCTATCTGAGCTTCAAAGCCCCGGCCCAAATGAGCTCCACCGAGAAAAACAAGCAGGAAATGCCCTAGCCATGGCCTATGCAGAAGCAGTTAGCCAGTTGCTCAAAAAAACAAATCTACAGCCTTCTGATATCGCTGCCATCGGCGCTCACGGTCAGACCATTCGCCACCAACCTCATCTAGGTGATTGGGCATACACACATCAAACCCTGAATCCCGCTCTCTTGGCAGAAAAAACGGGTATTGATGTCATTGCTGACTTTAGGAGTCGGGATGTAGCTGCTGGCGGTCATGGAGCACCTTTGGTTCCAGCGTTTCATGCGCAACAGTTTGTAGAAGATCAAAATTTAGCTATTCTCAATATTGGCGGCATCGCAAATCTCACATTACTTCCTAAGAATGGTGAAGTCACTGGCTTTGATTGCGGGCCAGGAAATATGTTGATGGATGTCTGGATTCAAGAGCATCAAGGCAACGCATTTGATGAGAATGGCAACTGGGCGTTACAAGGAAAAGTTCATGAAGCACTACTTACAAAAATGTTGTCTGATTCTTTCTTTACAAAAGTTCCGCCCAAGAGTACTGGTAGAGACGACTTTCATCTTGCTTGGTTACAAGAAAAATTGAATGGTGAAAATCATCTTTGTGAAGATGTACAGGCCACTTTATTGCACCTCACTGCTCACTCAGCCCTCGAAGCTTTAGCCCGTCATGCCCCGCAAACCCAGAAGCTGATTATCTGTGGAGGCGGTGCCAGAAACAGTGCCTTGATGAATTTATTCAAAGTGAAGTCGCAGCATTTCTTCAAAAAGCCATTAGAAATTACTACAAGTGAGTCGGCAGGAATTGATCCACAGCTAGTAGAGGGCCTTGCCTTTGCATGGCTTGCATGGGCCCACAAAGAAAAACGGCCAGCAAATTTGCCAGCCGTTACGGGAGCGAAGGGTCCTAGAATTCTAGGCGCTTGCTATCCTGCTTAATTAAATATTAATTAAGCTCGTTTTTATTTAAGCAGAGAAAGAAGATCCGCAGCCACAAGTAGTTTGGGCATTTGGGTTCTTAATCACAAACTGTGAGCCGTTGATGTCTTCTTTGTAATCAATCTCAGCGCCAACTAAATATTGGAAACTCATTGAGTCCACCAACAAAGTAACGCCATTCTTTTCAAAGAGTGTGTCATCTTCATTTACAGCATCATCAAATGTGAAGCCATACTGAAATCCTGAGCAACCGCCACCTTGTACGAATACGCGCAATTTCAACTCTGGATTACCTTCTTCAGCAATCAAGTCCGCCACTTTCGCAGCAGCGCTATCCGTGAACACCAATGGGGTTGGCGGCTCGGCTAAATCTTGTGCAGTTTGTGTAGCTAATTCGGTCATGATTTACTCCCAATTCAAAAGGCAATGTCTTATTTTAGGCTTTTAATGCCCAGTTTGCTGAAGGGTCATTATGGGGAAACGGCGATCTGGGTAAGACCCATGGTCTCTGGCAACCCAAACATCAAGTTCATACACTGCACGCCCTGCCCTGAAGCACCTTTCACCAAATTGTCTTCAACCACCAAAATAACTAAAGTGTCACCGCCGCCCGGACGATGGATCGCAATCCGAATACCGTTGCTACCCCGCACAGAACGCGTCTCTGGATGACTGCCTGCTGGCATGACATCGACAAATGGCTCATCCTTATAGAAGTTCTCATATAGCTTTTGGCAATCAACCTCTTTACCTGCGTCAGTCAAACGCACATACAAGGTCGAATGAATACCTCTAATCATGGGCGTTAAATGCGGCACAAAGGTCAAACCGATCTGATCATGGCCAGCAATGGCTTTTAAACCCTGCTCGATTTCCGGTAAATGGCGATGCCCCTTCACGCTATAAGCCTTGAAGTTATCACTTGCTTCGGACAATAGTGTGCCGATCTCTGCTTTCCGGCCAGCGCCAGAAGTACCCGACTTTGAATCAGAAATAATATGCGAGCCATCAATCAGGTGCTTGCCGCCAGTCGATTTAGGTGACAGCAAAGGCGCTAGACCTAGCTGCACCGATGTTGGATAGCAACCTGCCAAACCAACTACGCGAGCTTTCTTAATGGCCTCACGATTAATTTCCGCCAAACCATAAACCGCTTCAGCCAAAATTTCTGGGCAGGTGTGCTCCATGCCATACCACTTTGCAAATTCTTTGACATCCTTCAAACGAAAGTCTGCAGCAAGGTCCAAAATCTTCACATTGTTAGCGAGTAATTCTTTTGCTTGTGCCATCGCAACACCATGTGGAGTTGCAAAGAACACCACATCACATTCATTCAGCTTGGCTTCATCAGGTGTTGTAAATTTCAGAGCAACACGGCCACGCAAAGATGGAAACATCTCAGCCACTGGCATGCCAGCTTCTGTGCGAGAAGTAATTGCAGTGAGCTCTACCTCAGGATGCTGCGCCAATAAACGCAACAATTCCACTCCGGTATATCCAGTGCCGCCTACGATGCCAACTTTAATCATGCCATTCTCCAAAATACCGATCATGAGAAGTTTCTTTTAAAACTTCTGAATACCTCAATTGTAGAAACAAAAAGGGCCGCTTGCGCGACCCTTTCGATAAAACTTGAGCGACTGAAAGAATTAGCGCTTGCTGAACTGCTTACGACGACGCGCGCCATGCAGACCAACTTTTTTACGCTCAACTTCACGAGCATCGCGAGTCACCAAGCCTGCTTTAGACAGGGCTGGCTTCAAGGCGTTGTCGTAGTCGATCAATGCACGAGTAACACCGTGACGAACTGCACCAGCTTGGCCAGTTTCACCGCCACCAGAAACGTTTACTTTGATATCAAAGGTCGTTAAGTGGGCTGTGAGAGCCAAAGGCTGACGAGCGATCATGCGTGATGTTTCACGAGCAAAATAGGCATCGATAGGCTTACCATTAACAATGATTTCGCCTTTGCCAGATTTAATGAATACACGCGCCACAGAACTCTTGCGACGACCAGTACCGTAATTCCAATTTCCGTAATTAATAGCCATTTGGGTTCCTTAAATCTCTAACGCTTTAGGCTGTTGAGCCGTATGCGGATGATTAGCGTCGCCATAAACTTTCAATTTCTTGATCATGGCATAGCCTAGTGGGCCTTTTGGCAACATACCCTTCACAGCCTTCTCCAAAGCGCGACCTGGGAAACGGTCTTGCATCTTGTCGAAGTTAGTCGAGCTAATACCACCTGGGTATCCGCTGTGACGGTAATAAATTTTGTTCAAGCCTTTTGTGCCTGTGACACGGAGCTTAGATGAATTGATGACAACGATAAAATCGCCAGTATCAACGTGTGGGGTGTATTCAGGCTTGTGCTTGCCGCGTAGACGGAGTGCCACTTCACTGGCGACACGACCGAGGACTTTGTCCGTAGCGTCAATCACGAACCATTCATGCACTACCTCATGGGATTTTGCAGAAAAAGTTTTCATGATTTCTCAAATTGTTATGGTCAAAAAAATTACCCCAACCAAACTACGTCCACCTTGGCCCTGCTTATATTTGCAAGCTCGCAGATTCTGCAATTCAACTGGTACAACAAATTACCGCTGACCGGCTCGGTAATTCAGTAAAGCCTTGAATTGTAACCTAAAAAAAACCCAGGAACGAGTCCTGGGTTGGAATCCACCTATGTTTGGGTGGAGGAGACACTGGGAGGTAAGTGACAGTCTTATACAAGACTGACTACCAATATGGTTATTGTATCCATATGCATGGTGCGATGCAAGAATATTGACCAAAATCAATATTTTTATGTTGCTGTGCAGCAACTTGATTTCCCATAAAATAGGTAAACTATTGATAATATTGATTAATTTAGTAAGTTAGGGGTCACTAATAATGGAATGTCGAGTAAGTTGGTTGGGTAATAGCGGTATGGCTTTTTCTGCAGAAACTGGCAGTGGCCACCTGGTAAACATGGATGGTGCCCCTGAAGCTGGTGGTAAAAACCTCGCCCCAAGGCCAATGGAGCTACTTTTGGCCGGCGCGGGCGGCTGCTCTGCATTTGATGTGGTTTTAATTCTACAAAGGGCCCGTCAGGCGATTAGTGGCTGTGAAGTGGCCCTCCAGGCTGAGCGAGCAACAGAAGACCCTAAAGTCTTCACCAAGATCAATTTGCACTTTACGGTCAAAGGAAAAGATTTGGATCAGGCAAAGGTAGATCGCGCAGTAAAGCTCTCACATGAAAAATATTGCTCAGCTACGACTATGTTGGCTAAAACTGCAGAACTGACTTACAGCGTCGAAATCATTGCGGAATAAGTGCAGAGTCAATCGATAAGCCGGATTCTGTCGCCTAGATTTGCATCTAGGGGCAATCATTCCTCTAGGCCGGCAGTTACCTGACGGCTCAAGCTCCCTACCCGCAGACTCAGCGGGACGCCTCATCGCCTGCTTACTTGGGATTGCTCCAGGTGGAGGTTACCGCGTTTCACCGTAACTAAATACGCTCGTCTCTGTGGCCCTATTCCTCACGTCGCCGTGGATGGCCGTTAGCCATCACCCTTCCCTATGGAGTCCGGACTTTCCTCCCCCTCAATAAAGAGGCGGCGATTGCCCAATTGACTCTGCGCCTGCAGTCTAACGCAGTCGGGCCAATTTGGCTAAGAAAGTAATGATTTGTGTTTTTTAAACGAGTGACCAGGCGATGGTTTCGCCAGCACGGAGCGGAACGATAGTGGTATCACCCAATGGCAATTCAACAGGGATACTTTGCGCCTGCTTTACCAGAGTAATTTTTTTGCTGTTACGTGGCAGAGAATAAAAATCAGGGCCAAAGAAACTAGCAAAGCCTTCTAACTTATCCAGTTTGCCAACACCCTCAAATGCTTCGGCATATAAACCCAAAGCATTAAAGGCACTATAGCAACCCGCACAGCCACAAGCCGCCTCTTTGGCACCCTTAGCATGAGGCGCACTATCGGTACCTAAGAAGAAACGCGCATTTCCACTCGTTGCAGCTTCCAATAAAGCAATGCGATGTTCTTCACGCTTGAGCACAGGCAAACAATAATTATGTGGACGAATGCCGCCTGCAAAAATAGCATTGCGATTCATGAGCAGGTGCTGCGGTGTAATCGTGGCTGCAATCGTATTCTTTCCACCGGTTGCAGCATCATGCACATAGTGAGCGGCCTGCTTGGTGGTGATATGTTCAAAGACGATTTTGAGCTCAGGAAATTTTTTACGCAAAGGCTCTAGCACCGTATCAATAAAGACCGCCTCACGATCAAAGATGTCAATTTCAGAGCTGGTTACTTCACCATGCACTAAGAGTGGCATACCTACAGCCTGCATCGCTTCTAATGCCCCATGGCAATGTTTAAGATCACTGACACCAGCATCACTATTCGTCGTTGCACCTGCGGGGTATAGCTTAAATGCTGCGATGCCTGCAGTTTTAGCCTTACGAACTTCATCTGCAGAAGTATTGTCAGTGAGATATAAAGTCATTAAAGGCGTGAAGTCACTGACACCCAGAGACCTTAAATTCGATTCAATGCGAGATTGATAAGCCTTAGCCAAATCCACAGTAGTCACTGGTGGCTTGAGATTAGGCATGATGATAGCGCGCGCAAATTGACGCGCAGTATCTGCCAACACATCCTTCATCACTTCACCATCACGAATGTGCAAATGCCAATCATCCGGCTGAATCAGTTGAATTTGTGTAGGACTATTAGACATAATATTTATCGAGCAAGATGATGCGGAAATCATTCACATTGGTAAGTGTAGGGCCAGTTTCCACTAAAGCGCCTAATTCTGCAAAGAAGCCATAGCAATCATGCGCTGATAAGAATTTCTCTGGAACCAGACCTGCCGTATGGCTAGATTGACGAACAGTGCCATCAAACCAAGCTCCAGCATTCTTTTCGCTACCATCAATTCCATCGGTATCAGCAGCCAAAGCAGCCATTCTTGGCAAATCAGAGCTAGCAGCCAAAAGTGAGAGCAGGTATTCACTGCAACGACCACCACGGCCTTTAACGCCTGCTGGAATAGTAACGGTACATTCACCACCTGAAATGAAGGCAAGCGGCTTAGTATTTCCCTTGGCCATGTATTCACGAGCTAACGCAGCCTGCTCCACACCCACTTCTTGCGCCTCACCAGTAATAGTGTCCCCTAAAACAATAGGCTCATAACCCTGCGTGCGGACATACTCAGCGGCAGCCTCCAAACTTTTATAGGCAGTTGCAATCACATGATTGGCCACTTGAGCGGAGATAAAATCAGAATCTTTCAGAGTCTCTGGCTTTTCACCAGCCAAACCTTGTTTGAGATGATTCAATACTGATGCGGGAATAACCGAATCATCCAAATCATATTTTTGCAAAATATTGAGCGCATCTAAATACGTTGAGTAGTCTGCGGCACATGGACCGCTAGCAATATCGGCTGGTGAGTCGCCTGTGACATCAGAAATTAATAAAGCCTCGACTCGTGCGCCACGGGCGATAGCTACTCTAGCTAAATTGCCACCCAAGATTGCAGATAAATGTTTACGCACCACGTTCATCTCTTCGATAGGTGCGCCGCTACGCAAAAGCGCTTCCGTGGTCTTGCGCATGTCATCAATCGAGATACCCTCTTGCGGCAGGGTAAGAAGGCTTGATCCACCACCAGAGACTAAGGCGATCAATACGTCGTCTTTTTCCAATTGATTGGTTAAGGCAAAAATTTCTTTAGCTCCATCCATACCAGCCTGATCGGGCACTGGATGGCCAGCTTCTACGATCTTGATGAAGGAAGTTGGTGAGCTGTGACCATAACGCGTCAGCACAACGCCCTCTAATTTCACCTGTGGCCAATGAGATTTGGCATAAGCTTCCAATGCACTAGCCATCGAAGCACTAGCTTTACCTGCACCCACTACCAAACATTTACCCTTAGGCTCCTGCCCGACCGGAAATATCTTTGCTAAGTACTGGGGAACAATGACCTGTGGATCAGCCGCTGCAACTGCAGCAGCAAAAGCATTTTTAAGAATTGCTTCTTTACTTGCTGCCATAGAGGGAGAAGAACTGTTTTGAGTCATCCAGCTATTCTAATCAACAGTGGCACGCTCTTGCATCTGCCACATCTCCGCGTATCTTCCTTGAGCTGCAAGCAACGCTTCGTGAGTTCCTCTCTCCACAATCTGACCCCGGTCCATCACTAAAATTTGATCGGCATGAATAATGGTTGAAAGACGATGGGCAATAATGAGGGTCGTCCGGTTCTTGGCCAAACTGAGCAGCTCCTCCTGAAATGCGCGTTCTGTTTTGGAATCTAAAGCTGAAGTCGCTTCATCAAAAATCAACATGGCTGGTTTCTTGAGGAGCGTTCTCGCAATCGCCACGCGCTGTTTCTCACCTCCAGATAGCTTTAAGCCTCTCTCGCCGACCTGAGTGTCATAGCCGTCTGGCAAGCGCTTAATAAAGCCATCAATTTGAGCAGCCCTAGCCGCCTCTTGGACCTCTTCAATCGTCGCCGAAGGATCGCCATAGGCAATGTTGTAACCAATCGTGTCATTAAATAAAACGGTGTCTTGCGGAACGATGCCGATTGCTTTACGCAAGCTAGCCTGCGTCACATCTTGAATATTCTGTCCAGCGATCAGAATTTCTCCTGACTGCACATCATAAAAACGGAATAACAATCTGGCGAGAGTACTTTTACCTGCGCCACTTTGACCTACTACTGCAGTAATGGTTCCAGCAGGAATGTTGAAACTGACATCACGCAGAATTTCACGCTTCGCATCATAGTGAAACGAGACATGCTCAAACCTAACATCTGGGCCATGTCCCTGGTCGTGAACTTGCAGTGGCCTTGCATCTGGAGAATCAGCAATCTCTTTATCGGTATTCAGCAAAGAAAACATCCGATCCATATCAGTCAATGACTGCTTAATTTCTCGATATATCACCCCCAAGAAATTGAGTGGGATATAGAGTTGAATCATCAAGGTATTTACCAGCACCAGATCACCCAAAGTCATCGTGCCATTGACAACACCGACAGTAGCACGCCACAGAATTAACATTAAGCCCGTGGCAATGATGATCTGCTGGCCAAGATTTAATACGGCCAAGGTCTTTTGTGACTTCACTGCTGCAGATTGATAGCGCAGCAAGTTTTCATCGTAACGCCTGGCCTCAAAGGCCTCGTTACCAAAATACTTCACTGTTTCAAAATTCAAGAGCGAATCAATGGCCTTTTGATTGGCTTTTGAATCCATATCATTCATGGTGCGGCGGTAATGGGTACGCCACTCAGTAACTACAACCGTAAAGACAATATAGAGAACTAAGGCTATGAATGTAATTGCGGCAAACCAAATATCGTATGAATAGGCAAGGTAGCCCAGCACCAAACAAAACTCAATTACTGTTGGCAGGATGCTGTAGAGCGAGTAAGAAATCAGTGACTGAATACCACGGGTACCACGCTCGATATCTCGACTCACACCACCCGTCTGACGAGCTAGATGAAAGCTCAGCGCTAGTGAGTGCAAATGCTCAAATACCTGAAGAGCCACTTTGCGGACGGCATTCTGGGTAACCTTGGCAAATAAAGCTTCACGCAACTCTGTAAACAAGGATGCGGAAATTCTTAATAAGCCATAAGCCAGAATAATTCCCAAGGGAACAACCAAAAGGGCTTGAGGAGAGCTTGCTATGATATCCAAAGAGTCAATTAACTCTTTCATCACAATCGGAATGCCCAGATTAACTACCTTAGCTGCAATCAGGCAGCTAAGGGCAATGATTACCCGAAAGCGGTACTCCAAAAGATAAGGAAGAAGATCACGAATGACGCGCCAATCACCGCGCCCTGGTGTTTTTGAATCTGCGCTACCGTGATGATGTCCTGATGAATGTCTCATCGCTCTATCTTATTCCTAATTCACTATTTGACTTGCCTTAGTTCGCAGCGAACAATTTCAGAATAGCCTCGCCATTGCTGCGAGAAAAACATTTCTTAGCAGCCTCTTCATAAGGTAGCCACTCATATGCAACATGCTCTCTAGGAGCCAGTGTAATTGGGGTGTTATCTGGAACTTCTAACGCAAACCAATGCTCGATATTTCGGGTAACCCCTGGGGCATAACGAAAGCGCCACTCAGGATAGATTTCATACTCGATTTGATGATACATGTTTTGTAATGCGCCTTTGGGTAGGTAATCTACTGCAATCCCAGTCTCTTCAAAAACTTCTCGGGCGGCCGCAAAAGCCAGGTCTTCATCGAGAGCATCAAGACTACCGGTGACAGACTGCCAAAAGTCAGAGCGATCAGCGCGCTCCATTAATAAAACATCCCTATTCGATTTGTAGATAACGACTAAAACCGAGATAGGGATTTTCAAAGTGGGAACTAATTAAATTACTTTAAGCGGCAGGGGTCGCTTGACGCAAACGAATATGCAACTCACGCAGCTGACGCTCGTCTACTGGGCTTGGAGCTTGAGTTAACAAGCACTGCGCACGTTGTGTTTTAGGGAAAGCAATCACATCACGAATGGATTCTGCACCAGTCATCATGGTTACGATGCGATCCAGACCGAACGCGATACCGCCGTGAGGAGGGGCGCCATACTGAAGTGCATCTAACAAGAAACCAAACTTCGCTTGCGCTTCTTCTGCATCAATTTTCAATGCACGGAATACCTGGCTTTGAACTGCTTCTTGGTGAATACGGACTGAGCCGCCACCAATTTCACTACCGTTCAACACCATGTCATACGCTTTAGCTAAACACTTACCTGGATCAGACTCCAAATACTTCATGTGCTCATCTTTAGGGCTAGTAAACGGATGATGACAAGCAACCCAACGGGCTTCGCCTTCATCGTAGTCAAACATTGGGAAATCTACTACCCACAATGGCTTCCAACCCTCTGTAAAGAGGCCATGGGCCTTACCCCAAGCGGACTGGCCAATACGCAAACGTAAATTACCAATTGCATCGTTTACTACTTTTTCTTTATCGGCACCAAAGAAAATAATGTCGCCATCTTTTGCACCAGTGCGCTTCAAAATGCCTTCAATCGCTGCATCATGCAAATTCTTCACGATTGGTGACTGCAAGCCATTACGGCCCTCAGCAACAGAATTGACCTTGATCCAAGCCAAGCCTTTAGCGCCATAAATACTGACGAACTGAGTGTAGTCATCGATTTCGCTACGGCTAATTTCAGCGCCGCCAGGAACGCACAAGCCCACAACACGGCCACCAACCTGATTCGCTGCACCTGAGAACACCTTGAAATCAACATCTTTCATTAAATCGGTCAATTCGGTGAATTCGAAGTTCACACGCAAATCTGGCTTATCAGAGCCAAAACGCGCCATACCTTCAGAATAAGGCATGGTTGGGAATGGATTAGGAAGCTCCACATTCATGGTCTTCTTGAAAATATGACGAATCATGTTTTCAAACAAATCACGAATTTCCAACTCACTTAAAAAAGCAGTTTCACAGTCGATCTGAGTAAATTCAGGTTGACGATCTGCGCGCAAATCTTCGTCACGGAAACACTTGGTAATTTGATAGTAGCGATCAAAGCCAGCGACCATTAACAACTGCTTGAATAACTGTGGAGACTGTGGCAGCGCAAAGAACTGGCCATCATGCACACGGGAAGGCACCAAGTAATCACGCGCGCCTTCTGGGGTGCTCTTAGTCAACATCGGTGTTTCGATATCGATAAAGCCAGCATCATCTAAATAACGACGACACTCCATCGCCACGTTGTAACGCAAACGTAAATTCTTTTGCATTTGTGGGCGACGCAAATCTAATACGCGATGAGTCAATCGAGTAGTCTCTGACAAATTCTCATCATCAATTTGGAATGGTGGAGTTACAGAAGCATTCAGAATCACCAAGCTATGGCAGAGGATCTCTACTTTTCCGCTAACCAAATCCGTGTTCTCAGTGCCGGCAGGACGTGCACGTACAAGACCTTTAATCTGGATACAGAACTCGCTACGAACTTGCTCAGCAAGAGCAAACATTTCTGGGCGATCAGGATCGCAAACAACCTGTACAAAACCTTCGCGGTCACGTAAGTCAATAAAGATTACGCCTCCGTGGTCACGACGGCGATTAACCCATCCAGCAAGAGTAACTTCTTGACCAATCAGTGAATCGGTTACCTGGCCGCAGGTATGGCTTCGCATTGACATAACAATTTCCTATAAATCAAAAATGGTGTGGCAACTGGGATGCAGTTAAACCACTAGAACTATTGGGGGGAACAGAGCCCATTGAAACAATATGTTTCAGAGCCTCTTCAACACTCATCTCTAATTCAATAGTTTGTGCACGTGGCACGATCATGAAAAAACCAGAGGTTGGATTTGGGGTTGTAGGCAAAAATACGTTGACGTAGTCTTCACCTAATTTGGCAGTCACTTCTTTTGCTGGGATACCAGTTTGAAAAGCAATCACCCAAGAATCAGCATGGGGATAGCGAATCAGCAAGGCTTTGCTAAAGGCTTGTCCACTTCCAGAAAATAAAGTCGATGAGACTTGCTGAACGCTGGAATAAATGGAACGAACAATCGGTATGCGATTAACAAATTTATCCCAGACCTTTAACCACCACTGGCCTGCAAAATTAATCGCAGTCAATCCAGTGAGCAGGATGACCACAATCACAATCAATATGCCAACGCCTGGGAGATCGCGGAAATGCTGTAAATCTCTCGCAGCATCTTCAGGGAGAACCACAATAATGGCGTGCATTACAGAACCAAAAACACCGTCGAGCAGACCCAAGCCCCAAGCAATCACCCAAATGGTGATCGACAATGGTGCCCAAACGAGGATGCCAGCAATAAAGTATTTTTTCATGTGTTCTGCCTAACCCGATATTTTAGCGGGTTAGCAGCCAATCAGCGAGAGACTAATAAATGCCTAGGCTGATGATCAAAATTCCAGCCAAAAACCCACCGGCAAAGAGTAAAGCGCCCGCCAACAGGCGATGTGTACGTCTTTCTTGTAATAAAAGAGCCTTTAAGACCTCTAATTCCCCATTTTGGTCTTTGATGGGGGAACGGACCTGGGCTAGGCTATCGGCAATCAAACGGGGCAATGTCGGCAGAATTTTGGCCCAAGTAGGGGCCTCTTCCTTGATGCCATCAATAAGACCACGCCACCCTAACTGCTTGCTTACCCATTTTTCCAGAATCGGTTTGGCTGTTTTCCAAAGGTCCAGATCAGGATCCAATTGACGGGCCAGCCCCTCGACATTCAAGAGGGTTTTTTGTAGCAAAGTGAGTTGCGGCTGAATTTCCACCTTAAAGCGACGCGATGTTTGGAACAGGCGCATCAGCACGATGCCCAAGGAAATTTCTTTTAGAGGGCGATCGAAATACGGTTCACAAACTGAACGCACCGCACCCTCTAATTCTTCAACGCGGGTATTCGCTGGAACCCAACCCGATTCAATATGTAACTCAGCAACACGACGGTAATCGCGATTAAAGAACGCCAGAAAATTCAAGGCTAAATAATTTTTATCGGATTCACTTAACGCGCCAACGATTCCAAAATCCAGAGAAATGAAACGGCCAAAAGTTTCTGGCTCTAAGCTAATCATGATGTTTCCGGGATGCATATCCGCATGGAAGAAACCATATTCAAATACTTGGGTAAAGAATATTTCTACACCATCCGAAGCTAATTTCTTAAAATCAACACCCGCCTCTCTGAGCGCTACAGTTTTACCAATCGAGATGCCATACATTCTTTCCATGACAATCACATTGGTATGGCATAAATCCCAATACATCTCCGGAATCATTAACTTATTCGAATCCGCAAATTGCCTACGTAGCTGACTCGCATTAGCGGCTTCGCGCATGAGATCAAGCTCATCATGCAAATAAGTATCGAACTCCGAAACGTTCTCACGCGGCTTTAAACGGCGGCCATCTTCGGAGCTTTTTTCAATCACTTTGGCTAAGTCGTACATCAAGGCCAAATCACCCTCAATCACTGGCAGAATGCCGGGGCGCAAGACCTTAATGGCTACTGAACGACCCCCCCATTCAGGATGCTTATCTGTACCACGCAAGACTCCGAAGTGCACCTGCGCAACTGAAGCACTGGCAACAGGTGTTGCATCAAAGCTAATAAACACTTCCTCAATTGGCTGACCTAGATCGGCTTCAATCAAACGACGCGATTCTTCGTTTGAGAATGGTGGAACTTGATCTTGTAATTTAGCCAATTCATTAGCAATATCTTCTGGCAATAAATCGCGACGCGTAGACAGTACCTGACCGAACTTCACAAAGATAGGGCCTAGTGCCTCGAGCGTTAATCGAATACGCTCGCCTCTAGGCAAATGACTGCCCGGAGAGATCCAGCAAAGCATCGTCAAGAATCCGCGACGAATGCCCGGCTTTAGAAGATCACGCAGAAGTGGCAATAAACCATAACGCCATGCGGTAAAGAAAATGAAAAAGAGACGAGCAATTCGACGCACGATTTATTTAGCCTTTTGCTCTAGAAGTTGAATACGTTTTTCCATACGATCTACAGACTCACGTAAATCACTTAATTCGGATTTACGAACCATAAAGTCTCGTTTATTTAAAAGCACTTTCTTTTCTTCGCTGACATACTCCACTACATTGTCCAGTAAATCACTTACGGCAGAACGGGTAGCAGATACAAACTTCTTACCCTGCCTCACAGCAAAGTTTGCAGGTGCATCTCCCACTAGGCGAGCTAAATCTTCCTCGTATTCCCAGCGCAACTGCCCCGCGAGACGACCCAACAATTGGGCTAAGTCTGCATCACCTGTAATTTTGACTGCTTTAAAAGCTTGCTCTCGCAAAGAGCCGGCGCTGCCAGCCAAGTCGCTCAAGGCCTTGGCAGAAACATCCAAGGTGAGTGAAGGCGCCTCAATCTCTTTCAAGCTAGCCAATAAACCATCTGGGTTGATCTCAAAACACAGATTACCAAGAGGTAACTGCAGCAAAATGGTTTTGTTGGCATGACGGGCCAATTCTGTAGACGCCCAAGGCTCGCTACCCAACACGTGATTAATCCCCCGGCAGGCTGCGCCAGAAGCAATCGTATGGGTAGTCGAAAAATGTCTGTTCATGAGTGTAAAAAACCCGCACTAGTGCGGGTTTTCCGACGGAAAGTACCTAAAGCTTAAACCAACTGGGAAATACCCGCCAGTACCCAGCCACCAGGACCTTCCACAGGCTTGCTCAAATTCCAGATTTCGGAGAATTCACTCGCTGGAGCACCCTGCTGCTCACGAATCATGCCGCTGAACTGAACGCTACAGAAATAATGGGCATCTGCCGTCTCAACCCCTAATAGCTGAGCATTAATGGTCACGACATCTGTTTGATTACTGCCATCAGTTCTACCAGCTAAATCTTGCTGAATCGTGGCAAACATATCAGGAGTTGTAAATTCACGTAAGGATGCAAGATCACCTTGGTCCCAAGCTTTTTGCAAAGTTACAAAATATTGTTTTGCATTTTCCAAAAATGTTTGCTGATCGAAACCCGGGGGCAAGGTTGACTGAAATACCTCAGGTTCTGCACTCACCCCGCCAAATGCGTTTGCAGCAGGAGTAAATGGAGGCTCTTGTCTTGGCATCTCAACGCTATTGCGCTGCATACCTTGAGATGGAGCATTAGAGTTTTGACCAGCACCAGACATCGCTGGCAATAATCTACGAATCACGAACATAATGACAAAGCCAGCCAACATTGCGATCAGCAATCCAGTAACCAATGAAGAGGCTGCTTCACCTAAACCAAAATGCGATAAGAGGTAACCAATTCCCAGACCCGCAGCTAAGCCACCCAAAATACCACCCATGCCACCAAAACGACTAGGCGCAGGTGCTTGAGGGGCTGGGGTTGGAGCAGTCGGCTGCGCTTGCTGAACTGGCTTTTGCACAGGAGTAGCCTGACGTTGCATTGGTGCACTTGGCGCGCGTCCAAAACTTCTTCCTCCACCTAAGCGAGCAGCATCAACTTGACCAACCATTGCAATGATCAAAGTAAAACTCAAGAGAACTACTTTAAAAAAATGTTTATTCATTTTTATATTTACCCCTTCTTTTAACTACTGAACTTCTCTAGTTTTTAAGAGCTTAGAAACTATATAACCATCAATATTTAATACCAATATGTAAAGCAACGATACCCCCAGTCATCCTATGGGTTTCCACTTCATCAAAACCAACCCCCAACATCATTTCTTTGAGGGCGTCTGCATCGGGATGCATGCGAATCGATTCAGCTAGATAGCGATAGCTTTCTGAATCTTGCGCAATCTTCTCACCCAACCAAGGTAAAACCTTAAATGAATAAGTGTCATAAACGGGCTGCAAAAAGGCATCAGGCTTGGAGAACTCCAATACCAAAACACGGCCACCAGGTTTGATCACACGGCACATTTCACCTAAAGCGATCTCTTTATGTGTCATGTTACGCAAACCAAAAGCAACGGTCACCACGTCAAAATGATTGTTCGGAAAAGGAATTTTTTCGGCATCAAACTGCACGCAAGGCAAAGCCATGCCGCGATCCAATAAGCGGTCACGCCCCACGCCCAGCATAGAAGCGTTGATATCACTTAACCAAACTTGAGCATCTGGGTTGCGCGCCCAATCAGCGGCCTTTGCAAAAGCCGCGGCGAGATCACCAGTACCGCCGGCAATATCCAAAATCTTTTGGCCAGGACGAACATTTGCGCGAGCAATCGTCACTTTTTTCCAAATACGATGCAGCCCGAATGACATCAGGTCATTCATGACGTCGTACTTACTGGCTACCGAATGAAAAACCTCGGCAACCTTGCCGGCTTTTTCAGCTTCATCAACACTTTGATACCCGAAGTGCGTTTTACTCATTAGTGACTTCCACAAGAATGGCCTGATGCACCGCCTGATTGAGTCATCGGTGTATCACGATCTAAGCCGGCAGCGGCCAATTTATCTAAATGCTCTTTCCATAATTGCTCTTGGTTCTCACACAGAAACAATAAGTAATCCCAGGTAAATAAGCCAGAGTCATGCCCATCCGAAAAGCTGGGCTTGAGTGCATAGTGGCCAACAGGTTCAATGTTGGCAATCAAAACATCACGCTTGCCCGTCTGTAATGTTTCCTGCCCTGGCCCATGGCCCTGAACTTCGGCGGAAGGAGATAAAACCCTTAACAATTCAAAAGGCAAACGATAGGTATTGCTGTTCTCATAGGAGAGCTCCAAGACCTTGGATTGCTGATGCACAACGATATTGCTTGGAATCATTAAACAAGGACCCTCTCAATACCACCATGGTTAGCCTTGGCTACATAGTCCTGCATCCAGTCTTTACCAAGTAGCTTTTGAGCCATTTCAACAACAATGTAATCAGCTGTAGTGTCACTATCCGCATCAAAACGCGTCAGGCCCTGTAAACATGATGGGCAGCTGGTTAACACTTTGACCTCGCCAGTGAAATCATCTTTGCGCAATTCAGTCGCAGCTTTTTCCATCTCAATCTGCTTACGGAAACGCACTTGAGTAGAAATATCAGGACGTGTGACGGCTAATGTGCCAGATTCACCGCAGCAACGATCATTCTTCGCAATCGCTTTGCCATCTTCGAGTTGAATTAACTCATTCACCGTCTTCAGAGGGTCTTGTAACTTCATTGGGGAGTGGCAAGGGTCGTGATACATATACTTCACGCCCGTTACGCCAGAGAGCTTAACGCCCTTCTCTGCCAAGAACTCATGAATATCAATAATGCGGCAGCCAGGGAAAATCTGTTCAAACTGGTAACCCGCTAACTGGTCATAGCAAGTGCCACAAGAAACAACTACGGTCTTGATATCTAAGTAATTGAGAGTATTAGCTACGCGATGGAATAACACACGGTTATCTGTGATCATCTTCTCTGCTTTATCAAAGTCGCCATTACCACGCTGCGGGTAGCCGCAACAGAGATAGCCCGGTGGCAGAACCGTTTGAACGCCTACATTCCACAACATCGCTTGAGTAGCTAAACCAACTTGCGAGAACAAGCGCTCAGATCCGCAACCCGGGAAGTAGAACACCGCCTCGGTATCTGCAGAAGTTGTCTTAGGATCACGAATGATCGGAACATAGTTCGCATCTTCAATATCCAGCAAAGCACGCGCTGTTTTCTTGGGTAGATTGCCAGGCATCTTCTTATTTACAAAGAAAATCACTTGCTCTTTGACGCTCGGCTTTCCTACTGTTGAAGGCGGATGGGCAGTTTGTTTTTTCGCAAACTTCCGTAAGACATCATTACCCAAGCGTTGCAACTTATAACCCCAGCCAATCATCGTCTTGCGAGCGAGATTAATGGATTCTGGACTAGTGGCATTTAAGAAAAACATGGATGCTGCTGTACCAGGATTAAAGCGCTGCTGACCCATCTTGCGCAAGAGATTGCGCATATTCATGGTCACATCACCAAAGTCAATATTGACCGGGCATGGAGTTAAGCACTTATGGCATACGGTGCAATGTGCAGCGACATCATCAAACATTTCCCAGTGACGAATCGAAACACCACGTCGAGTTTGCTCCTCATATAAGAAGGCTTCAATCAATAGTGATGTTGCGAGGATTTTGTCGCGCGGACTGTAAAGCAAGTTTGCACGCGGTACATGGGTTGAGCAAACAGGCTTGCATTTACCACAACGCAAGCAATCTTTTACACTATCAGCAATCGCACCAATATCGCTTTGCTGCATGATGATCGATTCATGGCCCATCAAACCAAAGCTTGGCGTGTAGGCCATGCTCAGGTCAGCATGTGGCATCAACTTACCTTTATTAAAGCGACCTTCTGGATCCACGCGATTCTTATAGTTGCGGAAATCTTTGAGTTCAGCTTCTGTTAAATACTCTAATTTAGTAATACCAATACCATGCTCACCAGAAATCACACCATCTAATGAGCGGGCTAATTTCATGATCCGATCTACGGCGCGATGCGCATCCTGCAACATCTCGTAGTCATCCGAGTTCACAGGGATATTGGTGTGCACGTTGCCATCGCCAGCATGCATGTGCAAGGCCACGAATACACGCTTACGCAAAATGTTTTTGTGGATTGCTTCTAACTCTGCCAGAATCGGCTCAAACGCCAAACCACCAAAGATGATGCGCAACTCTGAGCGCACTTCCTCTTTCCATGAAGCGCGCAGACTGTAATCCTGCAGACGCGGGAAATAAGAGTCCATCTCAGTGAGCCACTCATCCCAGCGTCCACGAACCTTGGCAATGAGCTCTAAGGCTTGCTGAACACGATCACCCAAGATTTCTGCTGTTGGAATTTCATACTCAGCATCACTCTTACCTAGCGGTAATGCGCTCTTTTTCAAGAAAGCCTCAAGACCATCAAGTACTTGCAACTTGTTCTTGAGAGAGAGTTCAATATTGATGCGATCAATACCGTCGGTGTACTCGCCCATACGCGGCAAAGGAATCACAACGTCTTCATTGATCTTAAAAGCATTGGTATGACGGGCAATCGCCGCTGTGCGGGCACGATCGAGCCAGAATTTCTTACGAGCTTCAGTGCTGACTGCAACAAAGCCTTCGCCAACACGTAAATTTGCCATGCGCACTACTTCACTAGTAGCAGCAGCAACAGCTTCCTCATCATCGCCAGCAATGTCGCCAATCAATACCATCTTCGGCAAGCTATTGCGCTTCGATTTAGTTGAATAACCCACCGCTCTTAAATAGCGATCATCCAAGTGCTCCAGACCAGCCAAAATTGGACCACCTTGCTTGCTTAAACCATCTAAGTAAGCTTTGATTTCCACAATACTCGGAATTGCCTCTCGCGCTTGACCAAAAAACTCCAAGCAAACCGTGCGCATGAATTTAGGCATGCGATGCAATACCCAAGTTGCGCTAGTAATCAAACCATCGCAACCTTCTTTTTGCACACCAGGTAAACCTGATAAAAATTTATCAGTAACGTCTTTACCTAAACCTTCTTTGCGGAAACGTCTGCCTTCAACTTCCAATAATTCTGTTTTTAGAATACGCTGACCCGGCTCGCTATTGCCATCAGACCAAGTGAGCTGAAAACGGACAGTCGCCACATCATGGATCTTGCCCATATTGTGTTCAAGACGCTCGACATCCAACCAATTACCTTGCGGATCCACCATGCGCCAGCTAGCAAGATTGTCTAAAGCCGTTCCCCAAAGAACAGCTTTCTTACCACCCGCATTCATGGCAATATTGCCGCCAATGCAGCTTGCATCGGCAGAAGTAGGATCAACTGCAAACACAAGACCAGCATGCTCTGCAGCATCAGATACGCGACGGGTCACAACGCCTGCGCCAGTGAAGATGGTAGATACTTCGCGATCTAAGCCTGGCAGTTTTTTAGCTTTTACACCACCAATATCTTGCAACTTCTCAGTGTTAATCACTGCCGACATTGCATACAGCGGAATAGCGCCACCGGTATAACCAGTACCGCCTCCACGAGGAATGATCGTGAGACCTAATTCAATACAAGCTTTAACTAGGCCGGGAATTTCAGATTCGTAATCCGGCTTTAGAACAACGAGTGGAAACTCCACGCGCCAGTCTGTTGCATCGGTAACGTGAGCGGCACGAGACACGCCATCAAAGCAAATATTGTCTGCAGCAGTATGACGACCTAACTCCTTACGAGCACGCTTACGAATGACTTCAACTTCTTTAAATCCGTTTTCGAAATTTTCGATTGCACGATAAGCAGCGCTTAATAAAATTTCTACTTGGTCAGCAGAATCGCCACTATTGCGCTTCTTGACTTCGCCCAAGCGATGCCAGAGTGCATCGATTAATTGTTTGCGGCGATTGGGACTATCCAGCAAATCATCTTGCAAGAAAGGGTTGCGCTGCACCACCCAAATATCACCCAGAATTTCAAACAACATGCGAGCGGAACGGCCTGTACGACGAACGCCACGCAAGTTATTGAGAACACGCCATGACTCCTCGCCCAATAGGCGAATCACAATCTCTCGATCAGAAAAGGAGGTGTAGTTGTAGGGAATTTCGCGAAGACGGGGGGAGCCCGCCTCAGCATCTAGCAACTGGTTCAAAGCTAATGGTGCGTTCATAGCGACATATTTGATAAATAAGCATTTTAATTGAGTGAACCTGATAGTGGCAGGATTCCGAGAAAGTTGCTCCCCAAAGGGATAAACCCTTGCAAATCTAAGGGCTTAGGAGCCATCCGTGGTACGCTCATCGGATGGCAACGAACTATTTAAAGAAAATTTTATCGGCTCGCGTCTATGACGTAGCCAGAGAAACCGAACTTCAGCTCGCCCCAGAACTGACTAAGCGTTTGGGCAACCAGGTCTTACTCAAAAGAGAAGATAACCAGCCGGTTTTCTCCTTCAAACTCCGTGGCGCCTACAACAAAATGGCCCATTTACCCCCAGAAGCCTTAAAACGCGGAGTTATTACAGCTTCCGCAGGCAATCATGCTCAGGGTGTAGCCCTATCGGCAGCCAAAATGAAGTGCAAAGCCGTCATCGTGATGCCGGTTACGACCCCTAGCGTCAAAATTGACGCAGTCAAGGCCAGAGGCGGATCCTGGGTGGAAATCATCCTTCATGGTGAATCCTATAGCGATGCCTTTAAACATTCTGAGATTCTCGGCAAAAAACGGGGCTTAACTTTTGTCCACCCTTTTGATGATCCCGATGTCATCGCAGGTCAAGGAACGATTGCCCACGAAATTTTTACCCAATACGAAAAACCCATCGATGCAATATTTGTAGCTATTGGTGGTGGTGGTTTGATTTCCGGCATTGGCGAATACATCAAAGCTGTTAGCCCTAAAACAAAAGTCATCGGCGTTCAAGCTTCTGACTCAGATGCTATGAATCAGTCACTCAAAGCAAATAAACGTATTGAGATGAAAGACGTCGGTTTGTTCTCTGATGGCACTGCTGTGAAATTGGTTGGCAAAGAAACATTCCGTATCTGCAAGAAAGTAGTAGACGAGATTGTCACTGTCGATACAGATGAAATCTGTGCAGCTATTAATGATGTGTTTACTGACACCCGCAGTATTCTTGAGCCCGCTGGCGCACTCGCTATTGCAGGCATGAAGAGGTATGTCGAGAAAAAACGTATCAAGAAGAAAACCCTAGTGGCTGTGGCATGTGGGGCGAACATGAACTTTAGCCGTCTCCGCTTTGTAGCTGAGAGAGCAGATGTTGGTGAGTTCCGCGAAGCCGTGTTTGCAGTCACTATTCCGGAAGAACGTGGCTCCTTTAAACGCTTCTGTGAATTACTCGGCAAACGTAACGTGACTGAATTTAACTATCGCATTGGTGATCAAAGTGAAGCCCATATTTTTGTTGGTATCAGCACACAAAAATCCGGTGATAGCGAGACGATTGCAAAGCATTTCCGAAAAGCCAAGTTTGCAACCATTGATCTCACGCATGATGAGCTAGCAAAATCACATTTACGCCATATGGTTGGAGGGCACTCAGCGCTGGCTAAAGATGAATTGCTCTATCGCTTTGAGTTCCCAGAGCGACCAGGCGCTTTGATGAAGTTTTTAACCAGCATGGCTCCTAACTGGAATATCAGCTTGTTCCACTATCGCAATCATGGAGCTGACTATGGCCGCATTCTGATTGGTATTCAGGTGCCTAAGAATGAGCAGAAGAAATTTCAGAGTTTCTTGGCAACCTTAGGCTATCCACATTGGGATGAAACCAATAACCCTGCCTATCGCCTATTCCTGAAATAAGCCCAATCTCAAATGTCATACACACTCACTGGAAAACTCGTCGTCGCGATCTCTTCGCGCGCCCTGTTTGATTTCGAAGAAGAAAATCGCATCTTCGAATCGACCGATGACAGCGCTTATATGAAGTTGCAGTTAGAGCGCCTCAGTGAGGCCGCTCAAAAAGGGGTGGCATTCCCCTTGGTCAAGAAACTCCTCGCTTTTAATGATGAAGGTGAGCAACGTGTCGAAGTAGTCATTCTTTCTCGCAACGATCCAGTCAGTGGTCTGCGTGTATTCCGCTCTGCCGAACATCATGGCCTGCATCTTGAGCGTGGCGTATTTACCAGAGGTAGACCTCCGTATCATTATTTGCGCTCTCTACATGCCAATCTCTTCTTGTCTGCAAATGAAGATGATGTGCGAGCAACGATTGATGCAGGCTTTCCTGCCGCTCGTGTGTATCCAGAGTCCAGCAAAACCGCTGAGTCTCATCCTAATGAAATCCGTATTGCATTTGACGGAGACGCCGTCCTTTTTTCTGATGAAGCCGAACAAGTCTTCCAGAAAAAAGGTCTTGAAGCCTTTGTGGACCACGAAAGCAAGAAGGTCGATATTCCCTTGCCTCCCGGCCCATTCAAGCCCTTGCTAGAGGCCTTACATAGACTGCAACGCTCCACTAGTGAAAACGGTATGCGCATTCGTACCGCATTAGTTACAGCACGCTCTGCACCCGCCCATGAACGAGCCATTCGCACACTGATGGCTTGGGGTATTGATGTAGATGAAGCAATGTTCTTAGGCGGCCTCTCGAAGAGCGAGTTTTTGCGAGAATTCGAACCAGACTTTTTCTTTGATGATCAAACCGGTCATTGCCAGTCAGCTGCGTCTGTAGCACCAACGGGCCACGTGGTATCTGGCGTATCAAATAAACCTAAGAAGTAAGTGAAATACTGTAATGGCAACCTTACCCCTCGGACAATCAACGCAATACCCAGATCAATATGATCCGAGTGTGCTGTTTCCCATCCCCAGGTCTGAGAACAGAAAGAAGTTGGGCCTTAAAGAAGATCAAGCCCTACCCTTTGTTGGTGTTGATCTATGGAACGCCTTTGAGCTGAGCTGGCTTAATCAAAAAGGTAAACCGCAGATTGCTTTGGCGGAGTTTCAGATTCCTGCAGACTCACCGAACATGATTGAGTCTAAATCTTTCAAGCTTTATCTCAACAGCCTTAACAGCGCACGCTTTGAAGATGAGAATGAAGTTAAAGAGCGCCTCATTACAGATTTATCTGCAGTTGCAGGCAGCAAGATCACCACCCGCATTAACCCAACAGAAGTGGTCTCTAAAAAGGGAATGCGAGAAATGGGTGGCATTTTGATGGATCGACTCGATATTGAGATTGATCCAAACCTACCAGCAGACCCAAGCCTACTGGGTGTTAATGAATCCTTTGGCCCTATTGAACAATGCTTGGTTTCGCATCTATTGAAATCCAACTGTCCCGTTACTGGCCAGCCAGACTGGGCGAGCGTACAGATTCGTTATCAAGGACGTCCAATTTTGGAAGAGGGTTTATTACGCTACCTCATTGGCTTTAGGCAGTTGGGTGAGTTCCACGAGCATTGCGTGGAAACCATCTTTACTGATATCAAGCATCAGTGCAAACCAGAGAAACTTTCTGTCTATGCGCGCTACACAAGACGCGGCGGTTTAGATATCAATCCATTCCGTACTGACTACAACTCCCCTTGGCCAGAAAATATTCGACACGCACGTCAATAAGTCAAAACTTAAGGCGTCGTAGTCTGGATGCTTACTTGTGCGGGCTTGCCATATATCTTTTCCAGATTTGTATGAATACTTGGGGCCTGAGAAAAGCAGCTATTTACTAAAGCTGGGTTCAAGTACCAGCCTACATAGCCTTTTGCCTCATCAATAAATGACTTCATCACAATTGCACTGTCAACGTCATCAAGACCTGCTGACTTCAATTTCGATAAGGCAATGGAGCAGGCGCGAGTGAGATCGGCCCCCTCCACTTTTGTCACTTGCTGCAAAAGACTTGGCGCTGAACTATTTAAGAGTTGCATAAAGTTTTGACTAGAACCAGGCACCTGGAAATTTAAAATATAGTCTGAAGACAGGTTTTCACGGCTAGCCAAATCCTCAATGTTTGCCACTGTTGGATAGAAGATACTTCTAAAGTATTGAACTTCTAACTTTACTGTGAACATTAATTGCTTATCTGCTTTAGGATCTTTTTGTAGTTGCTGAATTTGTTTATCCGTCAGACTACTTACGCTTTGATCAACCTTATATACAGGGATTTGCACTGCGCTAATTCCTCGACGCAACTCTGACCAGCTAAATGTCACGGGCACTTTTGCATCAATCATTCCCTGCAAAAGGCTATTGGCTTTCTTCTGGGTATCGCTCATCACTGAATTACCAATGGTTGCTGAAATACCCCCAATCGCCGCTGCTGATCCACCTGTGGCAACCATTGCTGCGGCGCCAAGAAGTAATTTTGCAGAACCTACAAAGTCTTGATTTGAATCATTCGAGCTTCTGACATTCAGGACCAAAGATAGATTTCCTGGATTAAATACTGAGTAAGCACCAAGACTGGTGATTGGCACTATCTGCAATGGTGTAGTGCTCAGAGAAGAGCACTCAGAGCCGCTATCCCTGCCATCAAAAGTCCCAATTGGAATGTCTACTTTATCAAGCTTGCTCTTAAACCCATAGGTAACAACCGATAGAACAAGCTGAGTTTTATCCGATCCCCAGAAACTACGACTAGCCATCTGCGTGCATGTATTAACTGGAATCACTTCAGAAGTAATTGTTAGGTAGCCGTCATTGCCCCGTCCTTCTTGCAACCATTCGGGAGAGTCTCCTTTAACAAAGGAAGGGTTCATATCCGGAAAGAAGAAGGGTGCACCATAAGACAAGCTAGGTATGATGGCCGCAAGCACTACCGCGCATAGTAAAAAGACTAACTGCCTTATTCCTCTGATATTCATATGGGCATTTTAAGGTCAATAGTGAATGTCAGATTTACATACACCCAAGAATCCCGATCACATAAAAGAAAACCCCAATAACTAATTGGGGTTTTCCTGGTTTTTAGTAAAAACTACTTACTAGGCATTCCGAAGTTATTAAAACGGAATATCGTCGTCCATTGCGCCTAATGATGCAGCGTTTGATGCTGCTGGGGCAGACTGCTCAGCCGGCTTTGAGCGGCTATAGCTCTCGCCACCATCACCACTTCCACCTACTGGCTTGCCACCAAGCATTTGCATTGTTTCTGCAACGATCTCTGTGGAATACTTTTCTTGGCCACTAGCGTCAGTCCATTTGCGTGTGCGCAAACGACCTTCAACATAAACCTGCGAACCTTTTTTGAGGTACTGACCAGCGATTTCTGCAAGCTTGCCAAAGAATGCAACACGGTGCCATTCTGTGGTTTCTTTCATTTCGTTAGTTTGTTTGTCTTTGTAGCGATCAGATGTTGCTACTGAGATGTTTGTAACTGCGTCGCCACTTGGCATATAACGCGTCTCTGGATCACGTCCTACGTTACCTACGATGATGACCTTATTTACCGAAGCCATGTTGTCTCCCGAAGAAAAATACTACTGTTATTACTGCTAAAAAATAAACTGCTCGCTTTAATTTAATCAATGAAGCTGCGGTTATGTCGTTGTGCTTACATCCTTGGAACCTGTTGCTCTCGTTGGCATTTCACCCATCGACCAAGCAATTATAAGCCAGCAAACGAGGAGTGCTGCACCCATGGCAAAGACCGATAAATCACCGTGGCTATCCATCAAATAGCCCCCAATGACCGCCCCTGAAAACAAGCCAATGGATTGCGTAGTGTTGTAAACACCTAATGCAGTGCCCTTGGATTCTTTAGCAAAACGAGACACCAAAGAAGGTTGTAAGGCCTCGAGTAGATTGAAGCCTACAAAATACACTAGTAGCGCAATTGCAATCGTCATGACTGAATTGGCTTGCGTAAAAATCAATTCTGCAACCAGCAATAAAACAATCGCAACTAACAAAATGGTTCTTAACTTCTGCTTCTTTTCACCATAGATAATGGCGGGTGCCATGAAGACAAATGACAGTAGTACTACAGGAAGATAAATTTCCCAGTGTGAAGAAAGTGGTAATCCTGCCTGCACCAAGAGTCTAGGAACCACCAAGAACATCGCAACTTGAGTTGCATGTAATACAAATACACCGAGATTCAAGCGCATCAAGTCCGGACGAAAGAAAACTTCTTTCAATGAAGCTTGTTGCACTTTCGCTTCAGGCTTACTCGTTGGCAAAACGTAATAAGTCACAAACATCGCAATCACACCCAACACTGCCAGAACGATAAAAATTCCGCTCAGACTAATCGCTCGATAAATCGGGGCGGCAATCACTAAAGACAAAGCAAACGAGAGGGCAATACTGCCACCTACCAATGCCATAGCTCGAGTGCGAACCTGCTCGCGAGTCAAATCCGCTACCCATGCAGAAATCGCCGCTGAGACGGCCCCAGCCCCCATAATCCCGCGGCCAATCGCAATCCAAAGCAAATCATCTTTGGCGGCACAAATTAAAGCTCCAGCCACAAACAGGGATAGACCCCATAAAACAACGGGTTTACGCCCAATTCGGTCCGATAAACGGCCTAAAGGGATGTAAAAACAGGCCTGAACAATATTAAAGATTCCGAGAGTCAAGCCGACCCAAAGTGCGTGCTCACCACCCGGCAAGCCACGCGCATGGAGGCTAAAGATGGGCAGTAGCAAGAATAGGCCCAGCATACGGAGGCCAAATATGCCTGCTAAGGCCAGAGTGGAGCGAAGTTCAGAAGGATTCATGGGAAAGAGCTATATTAACAAGTTACGCTAAAAAATCATGAATAACGAAATCAAGATCCGCGGTGCCCGCACCCACAACCTCAAAAACATCAATCTAGACATCCCTAGAGAGAAACTCGTCGTCCTTACTGGCTTATCTGGCTCAGGCAAAAGCTCATTGGCTTTTGACACGCTGTATGCAGAAGGTCAACGCCGCTACGTGGAATCTCTCTCAGCTTATGCCCGCCAGTTTTTGCAACTCATGGAAAAGCCAGATGTCGATACGATTGAAGGGCTTTCACCAGCGATTTCGATTGAACAAAAAGCCACCAGCCATAACCCTCGCTCCACCGTGGGTACCGTTACTGAAATTCATGATTACTTGCGTTTGTTATTTGCCCGCGCAGGCACGCCCCATTGTCCAGACCACGATCTACCTTTAGAAGCACAAAGCGTTTCTCAAATGGTCGATACCGTACTCTCAATGCCTGAAGATACGAAGTTGATGATTTTGGCTCCAGTAGTGAGCGAACGCAAAGGTGAATTCGTTGACCTCTTTCAAGACCTGCAGGCACAAGGCTTTGTGCGCTTTCGTGTGCGCTCTGGTGGTGGTACAGCAAACGTAGCAAAAGCCGAGATTTTTGAAGTGGATCAATTACCAGCGCTCAAAAAGAATGATAAGCATTCGATTGAAGTAGTGGTTGACCGCATCAAGGTACGTCCCGATATTCAGCAACGTTTGGCAGAATCTTTTGAGACAGCCCTACGTTTGGCGGATGGCAAAGCCATGATCGTCGATATGGATACTGGCAAAGAGATGATTTTCTCCAGCAAGTTTGCTTGCCCAGTTTGCTCATACTCTTTGCAAGAATTAGAGCCGCGTCTCTTCTCTTTTAATAACCCGATGGGCGCCTGCCCTTCCTGTGATGGCCTGGGTCACCAGTCTTTCTTTGACCCAAAGCGCATCGTTGCGCATCCTGATTTGTCACTCGCCTCTGGTGCCATTAAGGGGTGGGATCGCCGCAATCAGTTCTACTTCAAACTACTTCAAACCCTAGCTAAGCATGGCGGCTTTGATGTGGAGAAGCCATTTGAGACGCTGAACAAAAAGCAGCAAGATCTGATTCTCTTGGGCTCTGGCGATGTCACTATTCCTTTCGAATACATCAACGAGCGTGGCAAGAACAGCATTCGTGAACATGCCTTCGAAGGCATTGTTGCCAACTTTGAAAGACGCTATCGCGAAACCGATTCCATGACAGTTCGTGAAGAACTATCGCGCTATCAAAATGTTCAAACTTGTCCTGAATGTAATGGCAGCCGTTTACGCAAAGAAGCTCGCTTTGTCAAAGTGGGTGAGAAGAAACAATCTCGTGCGATATACGAGATCAGCGCCCTACCACTAAAAGAAGCAAAAGAATATTTCGAGACCCTTGAGCTCAAGGGCGCCAAACGAGAAATCGCTGACAAGATTGTTAAAGAGATTGGCGCACGTCTACGCTTCTTAAATGATGTAGGCCTAGACTACCTTTCACTCGAGCGTAGTGCCGACACTCTTTCTGGCGGTGAAGCCCAACGTATTCGCCTAGCAAGCCAGATTGGCTCTGGCTTAACGGGGGTGATGTATGTATTGGACGAACCTTCAATTGGCCTGCATCAACGCGATAACGATCGCCTGATTGGCACCCTGAAGCACCTGCGAGATTTAGGTAATAGCGTTTTAGTCGTTGAACATGATGAGGATATGATTCGCGCCTCTGACTGGGTTATTGATATCGGTCCTGGTGCTGGTGTTCATGGTGGCGAAGTGGTCGCTCAAGGCACGCCAGCAGAAGTTGAAGCCAACCCAAATTCCTTAACTGGTGCTTACCTTGCCGGCCGTGAAGCAATCGCGGTTCCAGAAAAACGGATTCCGGTAAATGATCGCTTTTTAGAAATCATTGGTGCGCGCGGCAATAACTTGCAATCTGTTCATGCAAAAATTCCCGTTGGCTTGTTAACTTGCGTTACTGGTGTATCAGGCTCTGGTAAATCCACCTTAATTAACGACACCTTGCATCATGCAGTTGCTCAGCACCTCTATGGTTCTAATGCAGAGCCTGCGGCGCACGATGCAATTAAGGGTTTAGAACATTTTGATAAAGTCATTAGCGTTGACCAATCTCCTATTGGTAGAACTCCGCGCTCCAACCCCGCCACCTACACGGGACTATTTACCCCAATTAGAGAACTCTTCGCAGGCGTTCCTGCATCACGTGAACGGGGCTATGAAGCGGGTCGCTTCTCCTTTAACGTTAAAGGTGGGCGCTGTGACTCTTGTGAAGGCGATGGCGTTCTTAAAGTAGAGATGCACTTCTTGCCTGACGTGTATGTTCCCTGCGATGTTTGTCATGGAAAGCGTTACAACCGTGAAACTTTAGATATTCGCTACAAGAGCAAGAATATTCATGAAGTGCTCTCGATGACTATCGAACAGGCCCATGAGTTTTTTGAAGCGGTGCCCGTTGTTAAGCGCAAACTCAAAACATTGCTAGACGTAGGCCTGGGCTACGTGAAGCTTGGACAAAGCGCAACCACCTTATCTGGCGGTGAAGCACAACGCGTAAAACTTTCTCTTGAACTCTCCAAGCGTGACACCGGCAGAACCTTATATATTTTGGACGAGCCAACTACTGGTTTGCATTTCCACGATATTCAGTTATTGCTAACTGTGATTCAAACACTGAAGAAGCAAGGCAACACGATTGTCATCATTGAGCACAACCTTGATGTGATTAAGACTGCGGATTGGATTATTGACTTAGGGCCTAAGGGCGGCGCCGGTGGCGGGCAAATCATTGCCACCGGGACACCAGAAGACGTAGCTAAAAATGAATTGAGTTTTACAGGTCACTACTTAGCGCCATTGCTAACTCGTAAAGCGCCTACTCCTGTAGCCGGTAAAAAGAAAAGTAAGTAAAGCAATAATAGTGCGCAGCGCTATTAGATTGATCTCAGAGTAATTTAGCTTCAGCCAAATCGGTTGCCTCTGAATTGCCTGAGATCACCAAAATGTCATTAGCCTCAAGCTTGAGATCGGGAGTAGGATCCAACTTCACATAATCTGCGTTTCGACCTTTGCGACGCACTGCCTGAATATTGACGCCCTCTTTCTCCAGATCAAGCTCGCCTAAAGTTTTACTAATCGCTTTTGAATTGGGTAACAGGGTAATGGCATGTAAACGCCAAGATTCATTGGAGCCAAAGTCATCGTCCGCAGAGCCGCGGAAGTAGCCCCTCAACAAACTATAACGCTCTTCCCTTGCTGTTGTGATGCGTCGCACTACCTTACGCATTGGCACACCCATGATCAATAGAACATGGGAGGCAATCATTAAGCTACCCTCAATTAACTCGGGTACCACTTCGGTAGCACCCGCAGCCTGCAACTTGGCGATATCCGCATCATCTCTAGTGCGCACCAATACCGTCATACCAGGACGTAAGCGCTCTACCTGACGCAATACTCGCATACTTGCTGCTGTATCGGCATAAGTAATGACAACTGCTTTTGCTCTTGCAAGACCTGCGGCTACTAAATAGTTTTCACGACTTGCATCGCCATAAACTACATTGTCGCCAGCAGCCGCAGCTTCTTTAACGCGATCAGGATCTAAATCCAAGGCAATGTATGGAATTTTTTCTTGATCAAGCATGCGCGCCAAACTTTGGCCTGAGCGACCAAAACCACAAATGACCACGTGGTTTTCATTACGAACACTTTTAGAGGCGACACGAGTTAATGCAAGCGATTGCAACAACCATTCGTTACTGGAGAAACGCATCGCAATGCGATCGCTATATTCAATGAGGAACGGCGCACAGAACATGGAGATCAGCATCGCTGCCAATACTGCTTGGCTCAAAATGGGATCAATTAAATCTAAACCATCAATTTGATTCAACAACACAAAGCCGAATTCACCCGCCTGAGCTAAGCATAGTCCGGTTCTAATCGAGATTCCAGGACTAGAGCCAAAGCCCCGTGATAACAAAGCAATAAGAGCAAACTTGAAGATGAGCGGACCAACCAGTAAAACCAAAACCAACAACCACTGCTCACGAATCACGTTGAAATCCAGCAACATGCCAATCGTCACAAAGAAGAGGCCGAGTAAAACATCGCGAAACGGCTTGATATCCTCTTCCACTTGATGGCGATAAGGCGTTTCAGAAATCAACATGCCAGCCAAGAACGCACCAAGCGCCAGCGACAAGCCAAAGTGCTCAGTAAGCGCTGCCATACCCAAAACAATCAACAACAGATTGAGCATGAACAACTCTTGTGAGCGCAACTTAGCAACCAACTTAAACCAATGACTCATCAAGCTTTGGCCAATAAAGAAAATTAACACCAAAGCAACGGTAATTTTGATTGAGGCCGCAGTGAGCGCAACAAATAAATCCGATGGATTTTTTCCAAGTGATGGCAATAAGATCAACAGGAAGACCACGGCCAAATCCTGGAATAACAAAATACCCACGACATTGCGACCATGCTCTGTCTCTAATTCAGCGCGATCAGAAATCAATTTGGTCACAATTGCGGTGGATGACATTGCCAGCGCACCACCCAAAGCGATCGCAGCATGCCATGAGATGGGATAAATCCAATTCATTAGCAAACTGGCGGGGATTGCTAAAAGCATTGTCAAAATGACTTGGCTGCCACCAAGACCAAATACGATCGATCGCATTGCCCTTAATTTATGCAGGTTAAATTCCAAACCAATCGAGAACATCAAGAAAACCACGCCAAATTCAGCCAAATACTTCACTGTGGCTGAATCATTCGCCAAGCCCAAGGCATTAGGCCCAATCAGCACGCCAATGGCCAAATAGCCCAAAATGGGGGGTAAGCCAAAATAGCGGAAAATAACCACTCCGGCCACACCCGAGGCCAGGAGAATGAGGGTTAATTGAAGGACTGACGGCATATACTTACTCGATGATAGCTAAGACTCGTGAACGTACCCTAAAGCTTGCGCGCGACACCCTCACTATTGAGGCTGCTGCACTGCAAACTATGCGTGATCGCCTAGAGGGCGCCAATGCTGATGCCCTCGTCCTGGCGGTTGAACTTTTACATGACTGCAAAGGCAGAATCGTCGTTTCTGGAATCGGCAAATCGGGCCATATTGCTCGCAAAATTGCCGCTACTTTTGCTTCCACAGGCTCCCCTGCATTTTTTGTTCACCCCGCTGAAGCCAGCCATGGTGACTTAGGCATGGTTACTAGAGATGATGTTTTTGTCGCACTTTCTAATTCCGGCGAGACCGATGAGCTTTTGACTATCGTGCCAATCGTGAAACGCACTGGCGCAAAACTCATTGCCCTCACTGGCGCTCCAAATTCCTCCCTTGCCAAATTGGCAGACGCGCATTTAGATACCAGTGTTGAAAAAGAGGCTTGCCCTTTAAATCTAGCGCCCACTACCAGCACTACTGCAGCACTAGCCATGGGCGATGCACTTGCTGTCGCCTTACTAGATTCACGCGGCTTTGAAGCTGAAGACTTTATTCGCTCACATCCCGGCGGCAGACTAGGTCGTAAGCAATTGATGCATGTCAGTGAAGTAATGCGCAGCCTTGCAGACACACCAAAAATCTCCATTGATGCATCACTACAAGATGCCTTGTTAGAGATGACCTCAAAGCGTATGGGTATGGTGGTAATCCTAGATGCCAACAAAAAAGTATTTGGCATATTGACTGATGGCGACTTGCGTCGCCTTCTAGAAAAAACTACTGACCTGAGCGGCATCAAACTCGAGAGTGCAACCACTGCCGATCCTCGCACCATTCCAGCAGAGTTACTTGCTGAAGAAGCGATCGAGATGATGGAGAAACATCGCATCAATCATTTAGTGGTAACAGATAACCAAGGCCATTTATTAGGCGCATTAAATCTACATGATTTATTTGCAGCCAAAGTCATTTAACCTCCATTAGTAATCGAGTTTCCCTTTCATGCCCAGCGCTTTCAATACTCACAAGACCAACCCTCTAACTCAATATCCACAAGCATGGGAGCGTGCAGGCAAAGTGAAGCTTTTGGTATTGGATGTTGATGGTGTATTAACAAATGGGCAAGTATGGATTGGCGCCGATGGAAAAGAATCGTTAAAAGCTTTTGATATTCAAGATGGTTTAGGCATCAAATTATTAGAGCAATGCGGCATTCCGACTGCCATCATTACCGGCAGAAACTCCAAAATGGTTTTGGCGCGCTGCGAAGAGCTTGGCATTAAAAATGTTCACATGGGTGTTGAAAACAAAGCTATTGCCCTGAAAGAAGTTCTTCAATCTCTGGGGCTGACTGCGGCTGACTGCGCTGTTATGGGTGACGATTGGCCAGACATGCAAATGATGAAAAATGCAGGCTTTCGTATTTGCCCAGCACAAGGTCACGAAGCTGTTCAAGAATTTTCCCACTTGGTGACGACACGCAATGGCGGTAATAGTGCAGTGCGTGAAGTATGTGACCTGATTCTCAAAGCCCAGAATCGCTACGAAGAATTACTTCTTAAGGCTCGTAGCTAAGCAATGCAGTTAAAGCCTCAGCAAATTAAGGTCGGCATCGGGCGCGCTTTGTTGCGCCTACTACCCTTGATATTAATGGGAGTACTCACGCTGGCAACTTTTTGGCTGGTCCAAAAAAATACTCCACCAGAAAAATCCCCCCTAGAACGCGTGCGTCTGCATGAGCCTGACTACACCATCAAAGATGGTGCACTATCTGCCCTAAATGAATTAGGCAATACCAAATACCGAGTGTTGGGCGTTAAAGTCACTCACTATGATGACGATGCTTCTATCGATATTCTGACGCCGCGCATGCGCCTATTCCAAGCTGAGAAAGCGCCTGTAACTGTAAAGTCGGATACAGGACATCTCGACGGCGACCTCACCATCCTAGATTTATACGATAACGCTAGCATCTTTCGCCCAGCTCAAGAGGCGACTGCATCACAGCCAGCTACCTTAAGAATGTTGGCTAGCTCAAGCTATTTCAAAGTGCTTATTAACGATGACATTATTGAAACCGATCGTCCAATTACCCTTGAGCAAGGAATGTCGATCCTGAACTCCACTGAAGGTGGTGTGTTTAACAACATCGAACAAAGTATGGTGCTCAGCGGCCAAGTTAAAGGACGTATTGAGCGCGCCCCACGGAACCACCAATAAAATGATGTCGATGAAAATATTATTGGTTCGGCTTGTGCTCCTGAGCTTTGGGCTCTCCCTTGCATCTTTGTCGTTCGCAGAAAAAGCAGACCAAGATAAACCCGTCATTCTGGAAGCGGAAAAAGTTTCTGTAAACGACGTTAAGCAAATCTATGACCTCAACGGTCAGGTGCTACTGATCAAAGGCAGCATTATTGTTACTGGTGAGGATGGCCACATTGAAGTCGATCCCCAGGGTTATGAGTTTGTCGATGTCGTGGGTACTCCAGAAGCGGTTGCGAGCTTTAGACAACGTCGCGAAGGCCTTGCAGATGAATTCATGCAAGGACGCGGCGCCCAGGTTACCTATGACGCCAAGACAGAATTTCTGACGTTGACAGGCGATGCCAGCTTGAAGCGCTTGCTCAATATGCAAATGCTCGATCAATTAAAGGGCTGGAAAATTGAGTACGATGATGTAAAGCAGTACTATCATGTCACGCCCCCTAAAGATGCAAAACCGGATGATCTGCCCTTAGCAAGAGCCATCCTTTCACCAAGACGAAAAGCAACCCTAGAGAAATGACAGCGGATTTAGCCCACATCGATAATGCGCCCACACTAAGCGCCCATAATCTACAAAAACGGTATGGCTCAAGAACCGTGGTTCGTGATGTATCCGTACAAGTCAGATGCGGTGAAGTGGTAGGACTACTAGGCCCAAATGGAGCAGGCAAAACAACTTCGTTCTACATGATTGTTGGACTAGTCCCACTCGATGGTGGAAATATCGTTTTAGATGGCGCAGATATTACGCATTTACCGATTCATGAACGTGCTCGAATGGGTCTCTCCTACCTACCACAAGAAGCCTCTGTATTTAGAAAGCTCAACGTAGCTGAAAATATTCAGGCAGTCTTAGAGCTTCAAGCTCAAGGTGGCAAACCCCTGACTAAGGCTGAAATTGCCAACCGCCTAGATGAGCTCTTGGGCGAACTCCAAATTAGTCATCTGCGCAATAACCCAGCCCTCTCTCTATCGGGTGGTGAACGTAGACGGGTAGAAATTGCGAGAGCACTAGCTTCCCAGCCAAAATTTATCTTGCTAGATGAACCCTTTGCCGGTGTTGACCCTATCGCCGTTGGGGAAATCCAGCGCATTGTTCGCTTCCTACGGGACCGCCAAATTGGGGTACTAATTACCGACCACAACGTCCGCGAAACCCTAGGTATCTGTGACCACGCCTACATCATCAGCGAAGGTAGCGTATTGGCAGAAGGCAAGCCTGATCAGATTATTCAGAACGATGCCGTCCGCAGAGTCTATCTGGGCGAAAACTTCCGGATGTAGGCCAGACGAGGCTTCCCGCTTTTAAAGCAATAATAATTTCACTTCCCTCTTGGTTTTCAGCAAATTCGCTGATACGCTGGAGGCTCATGGTTTATCTTCCAAAAAAACAGCACAAAAAATTTCAGGGGCTTGCTGCGCACCCCGGGCATGACTATGCGCACGCATCTATAGCATCTATAAAAGGAGTCGCTAATGAATTTGAAAATTAATAGCCGTCACGTGGAAGTTACCCCTGCCATGCGCTCTCATCTTGAGGCGGGTCTAGCCAAAATTCGTAAGCACTTCGATCACGTCATTGATGCGTCTGCCTTCCTGGTAGTAGATAAAGCCAAAGAGAAGGACCTACGTCAAAGCGCCGAGATCACCATTCACCTTAAGGGGAAAGATCTGTTCGCTGAAGCACACAATGCCGACCTCTACCACGCCATGGATGCAGTGGTTGATAAGTTAGAGCGCCAAGTTGTTAAACACAAAGAAAAGATTCAAGATCATCACCACGAAAAGCATTTTGAGTGATCTAGTGCGTCAGGACACCTATAATCAATTCACATGAATGCCCTGACCAATCTTTTTACTCCCGACTGCATTGCATTAGATATCCCCGCCACAAGCAGGGCTGATGCATTTGCAGCCGCTGGAGAACTGTTTTCTAAACAAACAGGAATAACAGCCAACTCCGTTATAGAGTTCCTCAATGCTCGTGAAGATTTAGGCTCCACCGCCCTCGGTGCTGGTGTGGCCATCCCTCACGGTCGTGTGAAAGGCTTAAAGCAGCCGAGCGCAGCTTTTATGAGACTGCAGAACCCAATTGAGTTTGCAGCTCCGGATGGTGAAGCGGTTTCCATCTTGATTTTCTTATTGGTGCCCGAAAAAGCCACCCAACAACATTTAGAGATTTTGTCTTCGATTGCACAGCTGCTATCGGATGCCGATGCTCGCGAGTCCTTATCGTCTACTGCAGACCCCTTAAAAGTTTGCGAACTCTTACAACACTGGGGTACAGCAAAATGACTCAGCCATTACTCCTAGAGGGAGTAACTGCTCAGCAGATTTTTGATGACAATGTTTCAGAATTAAAACTGTCTTGGATTGGCGGTCTTGAAGGTGCCGACCGCACCTTCCCGCCAGAAGCTGTAAAAATAGCTGCAGCCAGCTCCGACTTAGTAGGACACTTAAACCTTATTCACCCAAGTCGCATTCAAATCTTCGGCGAGCAAGAGGTTGAATATCACGCTGCTCTGGAGCCAAAACAAAGGCAAGAGCAAATTGCCAGCTTAATCTCCAAGATGCCTCCTTGTGTCATTGTGGCCGATGGTAAGAGTGCGGATCCAGACTTACAACTATTCTGCCAGCGCTCCTCAACACCACTATTCACCACTGCTATTTCTGCTGCGGAAGTGATTGATCATTTGCGCATTTATTTAACTAAAATTGGAGCGCCTCAGATCACCATGCATGGTGTCTTCATGGACATTCTGGGCTTGGGTGTACTCCTTACTGGCGAATCCGGCCTAGGTAAAAGTGAATTAGGCCTCGAACTCATTTCTCGTGGGCATGGATTGGTAGCCGATGATGCGGTTGACTTTGCTCGACTTGGACCAGATTACATTGAGGGTCGCTGCCCTGTCATCTTGCGTAACTTGCTTGAGGTACGCGGATTGGGATTACTCGATATTCGGACAATCTTTGGTGAAACCGCAGTACGTCGTAAATTAAAACTACGCCTCATTGTTCAGCTCGTTCGCAGAAATGATGGCGAATTTGAACGTCTACCCCTTGAGGCCCAGCATATCGATGTTCTAGGAGTGCCAATTCGCACCGTCAAGATTCAGGTGGCTGCAGGTCGCAACTTAGCCGTACTTGTTGAAGCTGCTGTACGCAATACCATTTTGCAATTGCGCGGTATCGATACCTTAAAAGAATTTATCGAGCGTCAGCGCATTCAGATGAATGCTGAGTCAGAATCCTCAAAGTCCCAAGGACGCCTACTCTAAGCCATGCAAATCAATCTGATTACCGGAATCTCAGGCTCAGGTAAATCAGTAGCCCTGAGGGCTTTTGAAGACGCAGGCTATGACTGCGTTGACAATCTTCCTGTCTCGCTTCTAGAAAACCTCATCTCCACTCTTGAAAAAGAAAAGTGCGAGCAAGTTGCGGTCGCCATAGATGCTCGTCGCGGACAATCTATTGCAAACTTGCCGTCCATTCTCGAGAACCTACGTAAAAATCATCAGGTCAGAGTGGTATTTCTAAATGCCGATACCAATACTTTGGTGCAACGCTTCTCGGAAACCCGTCGTCGCCATCCCTTATCTACTAATGGCAAACAATCTCAATCGGCAACCCTGATTGAGGCAATTGATAAAGAGCGTAATTTGCTGGAGCCCTTACGTGCCCAGGCGCACAGCATCGATACCAGCAACCTACCTGCTCATGCACTGCGTTCCTGGATTCAAGATCTTCTCAAAGACAAACCGGTAGGTCTCACAGTAGTTTTTGAATCATTTGGTTTTAAAAAGGGTGTGCCCAGCGAAGCGGACTTAGTTTTTGATGTGCGCTGTCTACCAAATCCTCACTATGACAAAGTACTGAGGCCCCTTACTGGCAACGACAAGCCCGTGCAAGAATTTCTGGAAAAAATTCCAGAGGTGATGAGCATGGAATCTGACATCACCCAATTCATTAACAAGTGGTTGCCCCATTACATTGCTGATGGTCGCAGTTATTTAACGGTTGCTATTGGTTGTACTGGCGGCCAACATCGCTCTGTCTATCTCGTAGGCCGCCTGAGCGAACACTTCCGCGCCCAAAAGGACCTCATGGACTTGCAGCTTAATTTTTTAGATCGTCACCGCGAACTAGATTCAATCCCTGCAGCAAAAGCTTAATCGGCTGCGGCAGGCCATGGCGTCCTAGCTGAGCCAAGGGCACCCACTTCAGATCTGGATTTAAAAAGACTAACTCTTTTTGAGCACTTACTTGCCATATCTGCATCCACAATCGTCTGTGCGTAAAGACATGCTTAATTTCTTCGGCTCGCTTTAATGATTTAAAAGCTTTTGTAAGTGCTGCTAATTTTTCTTCGGGCAATGTAGCTGCAAATAATTCCTGCGGGCTTATTTCAATAACTTTTTCACGAGCTATCCTAGGGGTCCACGGCCCTTCAGGCAAAGACCACAGACCACCCCAAATGGCTTTACTTGGGCGCTTTTGCAAGAGGATGGAATTACCCGAACGCATCAACAACATATTGCAATCAAATTCTGGAGATTTCGTCTTCTTGGTTTTTTGTGGAAGCAAAAGGACCTGATTGCTTAAATTAGCTTGGCAGTCTTTTGTGAATGGGCATTTTTTTTCAGACCCTAAGCATACTGGTTTGCGTGACATACACCAAGTAGCGCCAAAGTCCATCAGCGCCTGGGTATAGACTGGCATATCTGTAGGCTTAGTTGGTAGTAAATCAATTGCTAAATCCCATAGTCGATCATTGATTTTCTTATCCTGCATCGCACCTTCAATCGCAAATAAACGCGCCAGAATGCGCTTCACATTCGCATCCAAAATAGGTGCTCGTTCATGAAAAGCAAATGCAGCGATTGCGCCAGCTGTAGATCGCCCAATCCCTTTTAATTGCTCAAGCAAAATGGGGTCACTTGGAAACTGGCCGCCGAACTCTGTCATGACTTGCTTTGCGCAAGCGTGTAGATTTCTAGCGCGCGAGTAATAACCTAATCCCGCCCACTCAGCCAATACTTCATCGATATCAGCGCAAGCTAATTTTTTAACTGTAGGAAAGCGCTCCATAAAACGTGGGTAGCGCTCAAGGACAGTAGCCACTTGAGTTTGTTGCAACATGATTTCTGAGACCCACACCGCATAAGGGTCTCGATTACCTTGCCAAGGCAAGCCTGAGCGCCCACTGATCGCATGCCAAGCAACTAGCTTTGATGCAAATGTGTTGATCAGCGTTTTTGACATTGAGTACAAAAATAAGTGGAACGTTGGCCCTGCACTATTTGACTAATAGGCGTCCCACATACCTTACACGGAAGTCCTTTGCGGTCATAGGCCTTGGTTTGGACCATAAAGTGTCCAGGATCACCATCGCTATTTACAAAATCTTTCAAACTACTGCCGCCAGCTGCAATCGCTTTTTTCAAAATCAATCTCACCGCTTCAGCCAAACGAGAACATTGCGGACGTGTGAGCTTTCCTGCAGCTTTAGCTGGATGAATACCCGCCTCAAATAAACTTTCAGAACAATAAATATTGCCAACCCCGACAACCGCTTGCCCCGCCAAAAGAAACTGCTTCACAGCAACACTACGTTTGCGGGATTTTTGATACAAAATATCTGCGCCCAGCTCACCCGCAAACTCTGGAGAAAACGGCTCCACTCCTAGCTTTTGCAAAAGCGCAAATGTTTCAATGGGACCTTTTGATTTAGGATGCCATAAGACGGCGCCGAATTTTCGTGGATCATGTAAACGCAAACTGAACTTACCGAACTCTAGCGTCACGCGATCATGAATCTTAAGGGGGTCCGAGCTTGAGAGTACACGCAAAGTTCCCGTCATCCCCAAATGAATCAGTAAGTAGCCCGTATCCATTTCTAATAAAAGATACTTCCCACGCCTTTCAATAGCATGCACTTTTTGCCCAGGCAAGCTTTTAGAGAGGTTGGCGGGCACTGGCCAACGCAAACGTCCATCAATAATATTGACGGCGCTGACCTTGCGCCCCTCAAGATGGGGGGCGATTCCTAATCGGGTGACTTCTACTTCTGGAAGTTCTGGCATAAATGGATTGTAGATTCGCGGATTAGAATGTGCTTATGAGTAAATTCACACTGAAACCTCTTTTAAAGGGTTTATTCCTGGCAGCCCTCACTGGTGGAGTCATTTCATCAGCTCATGCCCAAACCCAGGCAAATGGATTACAAACTGGCGAAGCGGTCTTTGAGGTGCTCGCCTCTGAAATCGCCCTTCAGCGGGGTGAGGCTGGCTTGGCTTACAACACCTACCTGGAGATGGCGCGTCAATACCAGGACCCCAGGCTTGCTCAAAGAGCTATGGAAATTGCGATTGCTGGAGGTTCCCCAGATTTAGCCATGCAAGCAGCGAAAGCTTGGGATGAACTCTCTCCAGCTTCGGATACCAAACCTAAAGAAGTCCTGGTAACGCTATTGATCTTAAGTAATCGCTGGTCTGATGCTGTCAAGCCAGCAATTACTCTATTGCGCCAACAAACTCCCGCCGAACAGGAGAATACTCTTTTGCAATTACAAGCATTGCTTGCTAAAGCGAAAGATGAGTCGGATGCTTTACGCGCTTTTTATGAAATCGCATCTACTGTCAAGATTCCACCCAAAGATCCGGGCCTGCTTTATACCTATGCCATGTCTGCTGAAAAAGTAGGTCACATGGATGTAATGGAAAAAACACTGCGTGACATTTTGCGCAAGAACCCAAACGATGTAAATTCTCTTAATGCCCTTGGCTATTCTCTAGCTGACCGTAATTTGAAGTTACCTGAGGCATATGCGCTCATCAGTAAAGCACATCAACTGTCTCCAAAAGATAGTTTTATTTTGGACAGCTTGGGTTGGGTCAATTTTCGTCTAGGTAAAAATACCCTCGCATTAGAACAATTACAACAAGCATTTGCTATGAAACCAGAAGCTGATATTGCGGCTCATACTGGTGAAGTGTTGTGGGCCATGAATCGCCGTGCGGAAGCTGAAGAGATGTGGCGCCAGGGACAAAAAATAGACGCCAATAATCCAACCCTGAAAGAAACCTTACAACGTCTAAAGCCAGACTGGGCAAGGGATGACCAAGCATCTAAGGGCTCATGGGATGGGCGCTTTGCCGTCAAAGTCATTGGCTTAACTGAGTCACAAAACCAAGGTGGCTCTGGTGGCTTTACCTTGACCCAAGAAGCATTAAAGGATGTTTTAGAAATACGCAATCCCATGGGTGGCTCGATTGCAAAAATTACTATTACGCCAGGTGAAGCCACACTCGAAAGTGATGGCAAAGTAGTTACTGCAGTTGATGCAGATACCTTATTGCAAAACACATTAGGCCTACCACTACCAGCTCGCGGATTATCAAACTGGTTAAGAGGCGAAGTGCGTCCTGGAAGCGAGGCAAGTGTTGATAGAAATGCAAATGGTCAAGTAAGTAAAATTAGTCAGGATGGCTGGGACTTGGTATACACCTGGAGCAATACCAATCGCCTCGAAAAACTCACCATGACGCGTAGCTCGAATATCGGATCGATTGATATACGCCTCGTGTTTGACCGCCCGAATGACTAAGCAAAAGAACAATGGCGAAACCCGATTCTTTATCTCTTCGTTCGCCGGCTAAGCTCAATCTTTTTTTACACATCGTCGGACGTAGAGCAGATGGTTATCACCTACTTCAGTCTGTTTTTCAACTAATTGACTGGTGTGACACCATCCACCTAAAAAGCATTTCTGAAAATGAAGTGCGCCGCATCAATCCCATTCCCGGAGTTCCGCCAGAACAAGATTTGGTGGTTCGCGCAGCTAAGCTACTAAAAGATTTTTGCAAGATTGAGGCTGGCGTTGAAATCCATCTTCATAAAGAAATTCCGATGGGGGCGGGTATGGGGGGCGGGTCCTCTGACGCAGCAACTACATTGATTGGTCTTAACGCCCTTTGGAATCTCAATCTCTCTAAAGAAATGCTTTGCACCCTTGGGCTTCAGCTCGGTGCCGATGTCCCCTTCTTCATTTTTGGTCAAAATGCCCTTGTTGAAGGCATTGGGGAGAAAATTCAAGAAATTTCCCTCCAAACCCCTGATTTTTTGGTGATATTTCCCAATCAAGGCATCTCAACAGCAAGCATTTTTCTAGACCCGGAATTGACCCGAGATCACGCTCAGATTACAATTGATGGCTTTCTTGCATCGCCATTGTCATATCAATCGAATGATTGTCAGGCTGTAGCGATGCGGATTTGCCCAGAAGTGAAGCAAGCTTTGGATTGGATTACCCAGGCAGTACCGGGCTCACAGCCCCGAATGTCTGGTTCTGGTAGTAGCGTTTTCGCAGTCTTAGACCCTAAGACCGACACCGCAAAACTAGAAAATCTTCTGCAAAATCTTCCTGAAGGGTGGGTAGGTCGGGTTGTTCGGGGGCTAAATAAAAATCCCGCTTACAATTTGATTTCTTCAGATTGACCTGTAGGGGAATCGCCAAGCTGGTTAAGGCACTGGATTTTGATTCCAGCATGCGAAGGTTCGAATCCTTCTTCCCCTGCCAAGTACTGTAGAAACGATAAAGATAACCTTTTGACCCCACAAAACCCATAAGACTATGTCCTCCACAAACGCAGATTTATTGACTCTTTTCACAGGCAACGCAAATCCCGTTTTGGCTGAGGCTGTAGCCAAAGAACTCAAACTCCCAATGGGAAAAGCCTTTGTTGGCCGATTCTCTGATGGCGAGATTCAAGTAGAAATTCAAGAGAACGTCCGCGGCAAGAATGTCGTGGTGATCCAATCAACCTGCGCACCTACAAATGACAGCTTAATGGAGCTCATGATCATGATTGATGCTCTGAAACGAGCATCTGCAAGTCGCATAACCGCAGTGATTCCTTACTTCGGTTATGCCCGTCAAGACCGCCGCCCTCGTTCTGCCCGCGTAGCTATTTCCGCTCGGATTGTGGCTAACATGCTTCAGTCAGTAGCTGGCATTGAGCGTGTTTTGACTATGGATCTGCATGCTGACCAAATTCAGGGCTTCTTTGATATTCCGGTAGACAACATCTATGCTTCCCCAGTCCTTTTGGCTGACTTGGAGGCACAGAAAACTAAAAAAGACTTGATCATTGTGTCTCCAGACATTGGCGGCGTGGTTCGAGCCCGTGCAATGGCTAAGCAATTAGGCACTGATTTGGCGATTATTGATAAACGCCGTCCTAAAGCAAACGTATCCGAAGTGATGCACCTCATTGGCGAGGTAGAAGGCCGCCATTGCGTCATCATGGATGACATCATCGATACCGGTGGAACCCTCTGTAAAGCCGCTGAAGCGCTTAAAGAGCGCGGTGCTAAGGGCGTTACCGCCTACTGTACTCACGCCGTGCTCTCAGGCGGTGCTGTAGCCCGTATTGCAGCCTCTGAATTGGATGAGTTGGTTGTTACCGACACCATTCCCCTGACTGCAGAGGCCATGAAAGTATCCAAAATTCGCCAATTGAGCGTTGCTCCGATCCTCGCTGAAACCCTTTCCCGCATCAGCAAAGGTGATTCAGTGATGTCGATGTTTGCTGAATAAGTCAAAAATCACCGTTTTACCCCGGTTTTTGGCAGTTTTAAGCCTTTTGTAGGCAAAAACACTCTTTCCCACGATATAATTGAAGGCTTTTCTGTTTGGTCGCGAACGGAAATTAACCTTAATTAGGAAAATCATCATGAAAGTAGTTGCCTTTGAAAGAAGCGTACAGGGAACGGGTGCGAGCCGCCGTCTGCGCAATTCCGGAAAAACTCCGGGAATCGTTTACGGTAGTAAAGATCCAGCCTTGGTCATCGAGTTAGACCACAACGCGTTGTTCCATGCTCTCCGCAAGGAAGCATTCCACTCATCCATTTTGGATTTGGAAATTAGCGGTAAGACACAAAAAGTGTTGTTGCGCGATTACCAAATGCATCCATTCAAGCCATTGGTATTGCATATTGACTTCCAGCGCGTATCTGCGACTGAGAAAGTTCATATGCGCGTTCCATTGCACTTCGCTAATGCTGACACTTCAGCTGCTGTGAAATTGCAAGGCGCTGTTATTAGCCATATCCTCACTGAACTCGAAGTTTCTTGCTTACCAGCAGACTTGCCAGAGTTCATTGAAGTGGACTTGGCGAAGATTGAAGTTGGTCACGGTATTCACGCTAAAGACATCGCATTGCCAAAAGGCGTTACCTTGGTATTGCATGTTGAGCAAGAGAATCCAGTGCTTGCTAACGCACGTATCCCAGCAGTTAAAGGTGCTGAGCCTACAGACGCGCCTGCTGCACCAGCAGCCGCAGCCTCTGCAGCTGAGGCGCCAAAAGATAAAGCTTAATTTTTAGCTCAATCGCTTGTACAAGAAGGCCTGCGCAAGCGGGCCTTTTTTATTGCCCTAAGTTTTCACTCTTTTTTGGCGAAATACTTTTATATCTTTAAACTCTCAACATGACTAAATTAATTGTTGGCCTAGGCAATCCTGGAGATGAGCATAAAGAAGATCGGCACAATGCTGGCTTCTGGTTTGTTGACGTCTTGGCAAAACAACTAAGCACTCGTTTTGAATCTGAAAAACGCTTTCATGGCAAAGTAGCTAAAGCTAAATGGGAAGGCGAAGATCTTTACTTACTCAAGCCAAGCACTTACATGAACCTGAGTGGGCAATCGGTTGGCGCGCTATGCCGCTTTCACAAAATCACTCCTGCGGATATTTTGATAGTCCAAGATGAACTGGATTTGAAGCCTGGTACTGCACGACTGAAGTTAGGTGGCGGCACTGGCGGTCACAATGGCTTGAAAGATATCCAAGCGCATTTAAGTACCCCAGATTATTGGCGCTTACGCTTAGGCATTGGCCACCCCAGAGATTTAGCTGGTGATGGACGCCCGATGGATGTTGCAGATTATGTATTGCGTAGACCTCAATTGGACGAGCAAAAACTTATTGATATCAGCATTGAAAATAGCCTGCAAATTTTGCCGCTCTTTTTAAAAGGCGACACTCAAAACGCTATGATGGAGTTGCACTCCAAGGGCTAATTACTGAACTAAGCTGCTCAGTTAAGCTGCATTGGCTTTTTTGGCAGCAGTTAAACGCGTGAACTTCACCATTAACTGCTCTTGAGTTTCTGTGTGCTCAGGATTAAATGGGATGCAGTCGACTGGACAGACCTGGCGACATTGGGGGGCATCATAGTGACCTATGCATTCGGTACATTTATCGGGATTGATTTCATAAATCTCCAGACCCATGTAAATAGCATCATTTGGACACTCCGGCTCGCAGACATCGCAGTTAATGCATTCGTCCGTGATCATTAATGCCATGATTTACTCGCCAAATTTCATTTGGTCACTCTTTATTCTGAGTGCCTGAAGCAATTTTTCTGACGAGCCATTTTTCCACTGATGGAAAAACAAACTTACTCACATCACCACCCATTGAAGCTATCTCACGCACGAAAGTGCCTGAGATAAATTGATACTGATCGGATGGGGTTAAGAATAAAGTTTCAACGTCAGGAAGCAGGTAACGATTCATGCCTGCCATTTGGAACTCATACTCAAAATCAGATACAGCACGTAACCCCCGCACGATCACGCGCGCCTGATGCTCGCGTGCAAAATCTTTTAATAAGCCAGTAAAGCCAACGACTTTTACATTCGGATAGTGGCCAAGTACTTCCTTGGCGATAGCAATGCGCTCTTCTAAATTGAAGAATGGACGTTTGCTGCGACTGTCGGCAACACCCACAATCAACTCCGTAAAAATGCTCGATGCGCGGCGGACCAAGTCCTCGTGACCACGAGTAAATGGATCAAATGTTCCAGGGTATACGGCAACTGTCATAACGTTCCTAAGGCTTTATCGGCTACAGGCAAGAGTTTAGCCTCTTCCACCCCGAAATAGACAGGCTTTTACCTGTCCAGCCTCTAAGTATTTTCCACAATGCCAGTCCGGTAGTAGGGCCTCCACCTCCTCGCGTGGTCGACTAGAGGGAAATTCCACATAAATACCACCGCCTGCCGAGTCATCACAAACCCTAGCTGCCTGGATAACGGCGCGATCTAATAAACCCGAATCCTGGAATGGTGGATCAATAAAAATTAAATTGCTAGAACGATCTGCCTGCTGCTTCAGAAACTCAAGGCTATCTCGCTGCAAAATTTCTACAAGGCCAGCAGCTGGTGAAGACTGCAATAAAGCAAAATTGGCTGTTAAATTTGTGTAAGCCTTTTTTTCTTTCTCCAGCAACACAACCAATGCAGCGCCTCTTGATGCGGCCTCAAAACCCAAAGCACCGGTACCCGCAAAAAGATCTAGGCATCGTAAACCTGTTAAATCTTGTCCCAACCAATTAAAGAGCGTTTCCCGAATGCGATCAGTTGTAGGGCGTAGGCCAGGCAGGTCCAAAACCGTTAGCAAACGACTTCTCCAATTACCACCAATAATCCGCACCTTCTTCGGCGGCTCAGTCTTTAAAGGCTTGCTTACTTTATTGGGCTTATTTATTTTTTGCTCCCAATACAATAATCTTCATACGATCCATTGCAAGGTATTTTTGGAATGCAGTCTTGACCTGCTCCAAAGTTACCGCCTCAACTTGCTTTGTCCATACATCCATCGTATCGAGCGGCAAGCCATTCCATGCAATTGAAGAGAGGTTGTCCAACAACTTGCGATTGTTATCAATCCGCAATGGGTAACCATTCACTAGGTTTGCTTTAGCAGCCAAAAGCTCAGATGGAGTGGGTCCATCAGCAATAAATTGAGCAGTGGTAGAACTCATCACCTCTAAAGCCAGCGCAGCCTGATCACTCTTGGTTTGTAGGCCCGCTTGAAAAATGCCATTCTCTTTTCCAGGAATAAAATAGCTAAACACGCTGTACGCAAGACCGCGCTTCTCGCGCACCTCAGCCATCAAACGAGAAACAAAACCGCCGCCGCCCAAAACATAGTTACCAACCAGCAATGGGAAGTAATCAGGGTTGTTGCGAGCAACCGCCGTCATCCCCATAGCAATGTGGGCCTGCTGAGAGTCAAAAGGAATTTGAATTTCTCGTTGCGCCAGAGGCTCTACAGGAGAGCGCTCGAGTTCGGGCAACTTTGCGATGGGCTGACCCGAAGCTGGAATCTGCTTTAACAAAGCTTTAACGATTTCTTCTGCTTGAGCACGGTCAACATCGCCAACAATACTCACAATCATGCGATCACCGCGATAAAACTGCTTATGAAATTGCACTAAGTCATTTACGCTTACAGTAGCAACTGATTTTATTGTTGGCGAATCAGCTAGAGGATAGTTTTCATACACTGACTTTTTAAAACGACGCTCTAGAACAAACTCGGGTTTAGTTTCCGCCTCAAGCAAACTTGTTATCGTTCTTTGTTTCTCACGCTCAACAATTTTTGAATCGTAAGTCGGCTCGCTCAACATAGCAGAGGCTAGTTGTACCGCTCTATCGCGCAAGTCTTTTCGACTCAAACTGCGAATGCGCAAGATTGCTCGCTCACCGCTCACCGATAGGCCAATATTGGCTCCAAGATCAGCGATTTCATCAGCTATTTGAGCTTCAGTGAGAGCCCCTTTTTTACCCCTAACCCCATAATTCATGAGGCCTGCAACCATATCGGCTAGGCCACTTTTGCCAGCAGGGTCATAGCGATCGCCTGCATCAATGCTCACTTCAATGTCTACCATCGGCAGCGCTTTGGTTTGCACTAAATATGCCTTGGCACCCTTATAAGAATCTAACTTCTCGATCGGTAAGATGGCGTGCGCGTTACTAAGCAAGCCAAAAGCAAAGAGGCAAACTGAAATACCTTTAACGAAGAGATTCATCACTTGCTCTCCTTACCTGCAGCTTGACGCGCCTGAGGATCCAATACCGCAATCGTCAAACCCTCATCAACCATATATTTTTTTGCAACTGCTTGCACTTGCTCAGGTGTAATGGTTTGCATTTTCTCCAGTATGTAATCGATGTCCTTCCAAGAAAATCCTGCCATCTCTGTACTGCCAATTTCCATTGCTTGACCAAAGATAGAGTCGCGCTTATAGATTTGCTCCGACAGGATGCGAACCTTAATTCTTTTGAGCTCAGATTCCAGAATTCCTTTTTGCTTTATTTCGTCAAGCGCCTTCCGGATGCTTACCTGAGCCTGATCGACTGTTTTTCCTTTAGCCATCGTGGCGCTAATTAAAAATAGTTCTGGCCCCCGGGAGATCATGTCGTACCCCACGCCTACATCATTGACTACTTTTTCCTGCTTAACGAGCGTGCGATTTAAGCGGGCATTGTCATAGCCATCCAGCACTGCTGTCAGAAGCTCTAAAGCATACGGCTCGGGATCATCTGGCTTACCGGGATCGAGGCGCGGCACCTTCCAAGCCATAGTCAGTTGAGCACTATCAGCTGGCGCCTTTACCTGGACCCGCTTAATCCCTTTTTGAGGCGGCTCAATTTGCGGCTTACGCACTGGCAACTCATGAGCAGCGGCAACACCGTAATACTTCTCCGCCATATTCAACACCTTTTTAGCATCCACATCACCGCTGATGACTACGGTTGCATTGTTTGGCTTATACCAACTACGATACCAATCTCGCGCATCGGACGCTTTCATATTCTCTAAGTCATTCATCCAACCAATGACCGGATGGCGATATGGAGAGCTCATATAAGCGGTTGCCATTAATGATTCGCTGAGTAAACTACTAGGATTGTCTTCTGTTCGTAAGCGACGCTCCTCCATGATGACCTGAATTTCTTTCAAGAATTCTGCATCATCAAAATTGAGGTTAGACATACGATCTGCTTCAAGTTTGATCACGTCTTCTAATTTTGATTTTTCAACTTGCTGAAAGTAAGCCGTGTAATCGCGCGAGGTAAATGCATTCTCGCGCCCACCGACCGCGGCTACCAAGCGAGAAAATTCACCCGCCTTCACTTTATCGGTACCCTTAAACATCATGTGTTCAAGCACGTGGGCAACACCCGTCTTCCCATTGACCTCATCCATGGATCCGGCGCGATACCAAGCCATATGAGCTACTGTTGGCGCACGATGGTCTTCCCTGATAATCAATTTGAGGCCATTGCTCAATCGATACTCATGCGTATCCCCTGAATCAGGACCAGCAGCCCAAGTATGCTGGCTAAAGACAAAGAATAAAAAGGAAATTCGGAGTAAATTGGAAAGCATCTGCTAAATCACCATATCCCTAGAATTAAATTGATAAGATGCAAGTTTTAAATTGTATCGATTATGTTCGGCTTACGTAAAACCCTCGGATCCCTTTTCAAATCAAGCAAGGTTGATGAATCTTGGTTTGAAACTTTAGAAGAATCACTCATTCAAAGTGATGTGGGTCTACCTACGACTGAACAACTCATCACCAAACTACGAAAAGCAGCAAAGTCTGAAAAGGCCTCTAGTCCAGAGGAGTTGCAAACTCTTCTCATTCAAGAAGTCAGCGCACTATTGACTGCTATTGAACCTTCACCAAACCCACTATTTACAAGTGATAAGCCTAACACTCCAGAGGTGTGGTTGGTTGTAGGGGTAAATGGAGCCGGCAAGACTACGACCATTGGCAAACTTTGCCGACTCTTTCAGTCTCAGGGAAAATCAGTTCTCTTGGCTGCCGGCGATACTTTTAGAGCTGCGGCACGCAACCAGCTTCAGGAGTGGGGTGGACGCAACCAGGTTGACGTTATTACTCAAGAAGGTGGTGATGCAGCAGCCGTTGCACACGATGCCATTCATGCTGCCATCTCTCGCAAGAACGATATTCTCATCATTGACACTGCAGGCCGTCTCGCCACCCAGGACAACCTCATGGAAGAGCTCAAGAAAGTAAAACGTGTCATTGGTAAAGCACTTCCTGGGGCGCCTCACCACACCCTGCTTGTTTTAGATGGCAATACTGGGCAGAACGGCTTGAGCCAAGTAAAGGCATTCCATGCCGCTCTTGGCCTGACTGGAATCATCGTTACCAAGCTTGATGGCACCGCTAAGGGCGGCGTGATCTGTGCCTTAGCCCACACCCTACAGGATGGCCCAAAACCCGCTGTTCTAGCCCTAGGCAAGGGCGAAGGGATTGAGGATTTAGCCCCCTTCACCGCAGGGCAATATTCATCTGAATTATTCAATTAAATCAATAGCTTACAGTTCATTAAAACCATTAGCACTCTCTTGACAAGAGTGCTAAAATAGATCTCTATTAACACCTCATCTTTATAAGAAAAAATGGTTCAAAAGAAATCCGACAACCCGAATTTGCAAACGCTGCCAGTCGCGCAGACTGCGTCGGCGTCTGCATTTCAGATGTTGCCAACTCTTGGGGTTGGCACTCTCGATTCATACATTTCGTATGTTAATCGAGTGCCGATGCTTAGTGCTGCGGAAGAGTTACATCTTGCGCAGGAATTTCGTCGTACTGAAAATGTCGATGCCGCCAAAACTTTAGTGCTCTCTCATTTACGCTTAGTCGTTTCTGTTGCTCGCCAATATCTTGGCTATGGAATCCCGCATGCTGACTTAATTCAAGAAGGCAATATTGGCTTGATGAAAGCTGTTAAACGCTATGACCCAGACAATGGCGCACGTTTAGTGTCATATGCAATACATTGGATCAAAGCAGAGATTCATGAGTACATTCTCAAGAATTGGCGCCTAGTAAAAACTGCAACCACCAAAGCACAACGCAAATTATTCTTTAACTTACGCAGCAACAAGCCTACCTTGAGTGCGCTTACACCTAGTGAGGTTGACGCCTTGGCTAAAGCACTTGATGTCAAAGGTTCTGATGTTAAAGAAATGGAAATGCGCCTTGCTGGTGGCGATGTCGCTCTAGAGGGCGATGACAGCGATGATGAATCTGCTTACGCCCCTATTCAATGGCTAGCGGATAACTCACAAGAGCCTACTGCTCGCATTGCCAGCGCTGAAGCAGATGCCTTGCAAGGTCCCAAACTAGACCAGGCACTCATGGCTTTAGATGAGCGTAGTCGCAATATTGTGCAATCTCGTTGGCTGGCTATGGATGCCGAAGGCAATGGTACTAAGACGTTACATGATCTTGCTAGCGAATATGGCATCTCCGCAGAACGCGTTCGTCAAATTGAAACCGCTGCTCTAAAAAAGATGCGCGGCCTGTTGCAAGCAGCTTAATCAATCAAGAAGTTTGCAGGTAGCAAACTTCTTTAATTCCCTTACTTTAACAGTTCTTTTAAATCATGCGCCAAGGTCTCTGGACCTTGAGCGTGCTTGATATACAAACGTAGATGACCCTCAGGATCAAATGCATAGCTACCCGCTGTGTGATCCATGGTGTAAGAGCCCGGCTTAGATCCCGGAACCTTCTTGTAATAAATCTTGAAGTCTTTGGTCACCTTCTCCAAGGCTGCCTCATCTGCGGGACGCAAACCCAAGAAACGAGGATCAAACGCAGGGACGTACTGCTTGAGAATCTCTGCGGTATCGCGCTCAGGATCTACGGTGACAAAAAGTACTTGCACCTTATCGGACTGGGGCCCCAAGAGAGTCATGACTTGCTGCATTTCAGTTAAGGTGGTTGGGCAAATATCAGGGCACTGGGTGTAACCAAAAAACATTACCACCACTTTGCCCTTAAAGTCCGCCAAGGTTCTGACCTTGCCGTCGGGATCCACCAAACTAAAGTCTTTTCCGAAAACGGTGCTGCCAGTGATATCGATATTTTTAAACTCTGGCTTTGGACTGCAAGCAGCTAGTACAAAGCAAAGAATTGCTAAAAAGCAAAAGCGTAAAAAATTCATATGATTCTCAGAGGAAATAATGGTCTATCAAAAGCGCCGCAAAGAGTAGCGAAAGATAGGTAATAGAAAAGCGGAAGGTCTTTTTGGCTAAAGCATCGCTATAGGAAATAAACAAGGCAATGACATAGGCCAGGAACATTAAGCCCAAGATGATTGCTGAAACTAAATAGACCATACCGCTCATGCCATAGATATAAGGCAGCATCGTAGCTGCAATTAATATAAGGGTATAGAGAACGATATTCAGCAGTGTGAAACGCTCGCCATGAGTCACTGGCAGCATTGGTAAACCCGATTGAACGTAGTCATCACGACGATACAAAGCAAGTGCCCAGAAATGTGGAGGGGTCCACACAAAAATAATCAGAACCAAAAGCCAGGCTTCTGCAGAAAGGGTATTGGTCACTGCAGCCCAGCCCAAGGCTGGTGGCATCGCACCAGATAAACCGCCAATCACAATATTCTGTGGCGTGGCAGGCTTTAGTAACCAGGTATAAATCACTGCATAACCAACGAAGGTAGCAAGTGTTAACCACATCGTTAATGGGTTACAAAAATTCCACAAAATAATCATTCCGAGCGAACCCAGAACAATTGAGAAAATAATGATGTGAAAAGGCGTCACTTCGCCGGTGGCTGATGGACGCCAAGCAGTGCGCTTCATCTTGGCATCAACGGCTTGCTCAATCAAACAGTTCACTGCAAATGCAGCGCCAGCTAAAAGCCAGATCCCAACAATGCCACCAAAGAGCACTGGATACGGAACCATGCCAGGCGTTGCCAAGAACATACCAATCACTGCACAAAAAACGGCGAGCTGAGTCACTCTGGGTTTAGTTAAAACCCAATATTGACGCCAACGTGGCATAGCCACTGGTGCGCTTGTTTTAGAGTCGCTCATATTTACGCCATCTTCTTTTGAATGAAAGGCTTCCAAGAAGCCCAATAACTCATTCTGACCAAACAGAATACCAAAGCCGCAGAGCCGGCAGTGTGCAATAAAGCCGCCAATAACGGCCACTGAAACACCACATTAGAAATACCAGTGATGACTTGCAATAAAAGCACTCCTAGCAATAGCTTAGCCACTTGACCAAGGCTTGATAGAACTGGGGTTGCCAGCGCAAGAGCACTCCAGCCCAGAGTACCAAGCACGACCAATACCAGCATGGCAAAAAGGCGATGCGCCCAGTGGATTGTTTGCAAGGCCGCAGGAGAGATGAATTCTCCTTGCGCATTCAGGCCTAACTGACGCCAAAGAGTAAAGCCCTCGCTCCAATTAGTCTCAGGCCAAGCACTTCCCAAACAGGTTGGGAAATCAGGGCACGCTAATACAGCGTAATTAGTACTCACCCACGCACCTAGAAAAATTTGGATGAATAAAACCATAAAAGAAAGGGTGAGGAGTTGCGCAGAAAGCGGCCGTACCCGAATGGTGCGAATTGCAGAGGACCTACCCTCCCATGACTGCTGCGCATACGCCGTTAAGCAAGCCAACAAGACTAAGGCCAACATCAGGTGTGTTGTAACAATGATCGGTTGCAATTTCAGGGTGACAGTCCAAGCACCAAAGGCGCCTTGAATGCAGACCAATAAAAGCAAGCCCAAGCTGCCGAGCAAAGGATTTTTTCCCAAGGACTTTAGTTTAGAAAATGCAATAGCCACTTGTACCAAAATCAATGTACCTACTGTCATGGCTAAATAGCGATGAATCATCTCAATCCAGGCTTTAATAATTGTGACCGGCCCAGTAGGCCAAGCAATCTGTGCCTGTTGTATATTGGTTAGCGCATGAAAAGGATTGGAAGTACCGTAGCATCCAGGCCAATCAGGGCAGCCCAGCCCTGAGTCAGTGAGGCGTGTAAATGCGCCAAATACAATTAGATCAAAGGTCATGAAGACCAAGACCCAATTGAGTTTTTGCAACAAGCTATAGCCAGGCTTTTTCCAAATGAAGAAGAGTGGTAGGCCAGCAAAAATAATAGCGATGGCTGCCAGTTCCAGAAATAAAAGGAAACTGGGCATTACAAATTCTCGCCTTTGTGATTTAACTTCAGAAGCTTTTCCAAGTCTTTCTTCATACTAGAAAATTCTTTAGGTGAATTGGTCACTGGGAAATACATCATCTTTGCCGGGCTTGGATCAATCAACTGAATTTGCTGTCCTACGCCCTCTTTATTTAACCAAGCCTCAAAATCCGCCTTCTGCTTTGGGTCTGAAGGCAACGTAAGCACCTTAAGCCCTGCCGTCTTTTCGTCATAAATCTTGAGGACTTGAGGGTCAACAGGCTTACCATCTGTATTAACCCAGATTAACTGCAAGCGTTCGCTTTCTCTACCCATGGCAACTTTGGTTTGGCGCATCAGAAATAAAGCTTCAATACATTTCTCATCTTTGATGTGGCATTCACCAGCTGGACGAGCAACCAAGAGAGTCCATTTACCCTGGAGGGGGGCGTCAAGCCACGCCGCATTGAACTCTTGGGCTGGATATACGAGTGTTCCGAAATTGGTTTTTCCACCCTCAGGTTTAATTACGTAATAAGCAAAGTAAGAGGCGAGAACTGGTGAGGCACAGGCAAGCAATAACAACAACATCTGAATACGGCCACGACGCGTACGCGCATTAATCGCAGATGCATCCACCTGTGAAGCTGGAATTAATAACTCTTTATCACTCACTCTTGATCCCCATTCACTAATCCCTGTCGTTTGTATTGCCGCAGGCCACTTAGCAACCAAAATAAAAATCCAGCAAAAGCCAAAGCAAACCACTGGAATGCATAAGCATAATGGCGATCGACCCCACTTGTCAGAGGCGCCCAATCGCGGATTAAGCCATCCTCTATGCCAATCTCAATCTCACGCAAGATAAAGGGCGCTTGACTCCAGCCATGTAACTTGCCTTCAGTTGTTAAATCAAAATTTTGCTCAATTCTTGGTTTGTTTATATCAGCAGAAATCTTGCTGCTCCCAAGCTCATAGACTTTTCCGGGATGAGCAAATACAACGCCTTCAATATTGACTACTGTATTTGGGGTTTGCACGGGTGGAAGGGTTTCGCGATTTTCATTGTTGCGCGGCGCCCAACCCCGATTCACCCAAAGAACCTCGTCTTTCCCCTCAAGCCTCAATGGCATCATCAGGTAAAAGCCGGACTGTGCAGTGGCGCTACCAACAGGAGGAATGGGTCTTGGCCTGTTATCCAGCCAAATTGCTGCCTCAGGAACATATCGCCCACGAGCAATCATACGGCGCTCACTAGCCTCTTCCAAAGTCCATGGTGTTGCATTGGCACTTAAGATGGGCATTTGTTGGCGAGCCTGTAAATTCGCTGCCAAGGCAATTTTGGTATCAGCCCTGCTTAATTGCCAGACCCCAGCACCACAGCCGATCCCAATCACCAGCAAGGCTGATAAAGTAGCGACTATGCGCTTGGCAACGAGGGCAAAAAACAGCTTATTCAATTGAGGGATTTGAAATGAAGTGGATTATTCCTATTGTCCTACTAATGATTGTTTTTAGCTTAGGATCGGCTTTGTATTACATGATGAAAGATAGGGGGAATAGCTCCCGCATGGTTCATTCACTGATGCTACGCATTGGATTATCCGTCGCGCTATTTTTAGGAATTTTGCTAGCCCACTACTTTGGTCTCATTGAAGCTACCGGCATCAGGGTGGGAACAAACTAGTCGCTAGCGAACAACACAAGAGCGCTGAAACAAATCGGGGCTTTAAAGCCCCGATTTTTTATTCAAACTACATCCAGTAAACAGCGATGTACAGACCAAGCCAGACTACGTCAACGAAGTGCCAGTACCAAGCAGCGCCTTCAAAAGCAAAATGGTGTTTAGCAGTAAAGTCGCCACGAATCATACGGCGCAATACGATGGCCAGCATAGTGCCGCCAAGGAATACGTGGAAACCATGGAATCCAGTCAACATAAAGAATGTAGAGCCGTAGATACCTGATGTGAGCTTCAAATTGAGCTCATGGTAAGCGTGGTAGTACTCAAAAACCTGGAAGCACAAGAAGATAAAACCCAGGCCAACAGTTGCAGCCAAGCCAATAATGGCCTTCTTCATGTGGTTCGCTACCAATGCATGGTGAGCAATAGTAATCGTCACGCCAGAGCTCAATAACAATAATGTGTTGATAGTTGGAATCGGCCATGGGCCCATGGTGGTGAACTTCTCAACCAATCCAGCAGGACCATCATTTGGCCAGACAGCCTGGAAATTAGGCCAAAGTAATTTGCTCGTAACGTCACCCATCCAAGGCATTGCAATATTGCGTGCGTAAAAGAGGGCCGCAAAGAATGCGCCGAAGAACATGATTTCTGAGAAGATGAACCAAGCCATTGACCAGCGATAAGAAATATCAACGTTGATACCATTCTTACCAGCATTGGACTCAGCAATCGTATCGCCGAACCAGTGATAGAGCACAAATAGAACCCATGCCACACCAACCAAACTTAGGGCACCGCCCCAAGAAGTGTGATTTACCCAGCCAGACATACCAGCGCCAAATGCAATTAAGCCGGCGGCGGCCATGGCAGGATGCCTAGATAGTCCAGGAACGAAATAGTATGGGGTTGAATTGGATGACATCTTATTCTCTCTATTCAATCAAAAAATAATCAATGGGAAACAACTGCTTTCACTATCAACAGGAGAACACCCATAAAAATCAAGGCGCCAACAACACCTGCAATGATAATGTGAACAAAACTAAGTGAAGCGACATCTTCCTGCAAACCTGATTGTTTACGCACCCCCAAGAAACCCCACATCACGGCTTTCATAGACTGCATAAAACTACTTTTTTTCTTCATGACACCACCTTTGACTTTGGCGCAGGTGGTGTGCCACCCATGCCCAGCTCAAAGAAGGTGTACGACAAAGTAATGGTTTTCACATCGTCCGGTAAACCCGCATCGATCACAAAAACTACTGGCATCTTCTTTGTTTCATTTGCCGCTAGTGTCTGCTCCTGAAAACAAAAACACTCTAACTTTGTAAAAAATTCTGTTGCGCTTTTAGGCGCATAACTTGGTATTGCCTGTGCTCGTACTTGACGATTCTGATTATTAGTGACCTCATAAACAATCTCGGTCATTTCACCAGGATGCACTTCTAAAAAATTCTTTACCGGCTTAAAAGTAAACGGGCCTCGGCTATTAGAGTCAAACTCAATCGTCACCGTACGTGCATAGTTAACTTGGGTATTGCCAACCCTATTTGGGCTGAAAGCTCTAACGCCATAGTCATTTTTGCTCGTTACAACATTAATCCCAGTAGCTTCACACAAGGCTTTATACATTGGGACTAGTGCATAACCAAATCCAAACATCATTACCGCTGCAATTAAGAGCTTTAATAAAATCTGGCGATTCAGTGATTGAGTTGAAACCATCGTCATTGCGGGATTAACCCAACATACTCCGTTTAATCACAATACCAATAAAAAATACCAATACAACACTCAAAAGAATGAAGCCCATCCTACGATTATTCGCAGCAAGGGCTTGTTTCTCTGAAGAATTAAATTCCTGCTTCATGCATTTGCTCAGCACTAGGCGGAGTTTCAAAAGTGTGGTGTGGTGCTGGAGAAGGAATAGTCCACTCCAAACCTTTAGCTCCATCCCATGGCTTCATTGGTGCTTTTTCACCTTGACCACGGTATGCAGGAAGCACAACGAAGAACAAGAAATAGACCTGCGACAAGCCAAAGCCCAATGCGCCGATTGAAGCAACCATATTGAAATCAGCAAATTGCGTTGGGTAGTCAGCGTAACGACGTGGCATACCTGCCAAGCCTAAGAAGTGCATTGGGAAGAAGGTCACGTTAAAGAAAATCATGGAGGTCCAGAAGTGGATCTTGCCGCGAGTTTCATTAGCCATGCGACCAGTCCACTTAGGGCACCAGTAGTAGAAGCCAGCGAACATGGCAAACAATGAGCCCGCTACCAATACATAGTGGAAGTGAGCAACAACGTAGTAAGTATCCTGAACACCAATATCAATTGGTGCCATTGCCAGAATCAAACCAGTAAAGCCGCCCATGGTGAAAACGAAGATAAAGCCGATGGCCCACAACATTGGAGTTTCAAAGGTCATTGAACCTTTCCACATGGTTGCAACCCAGTTAAAAATCTTCACGCCAGTTGGAACAGCGATCAACATGGTTGCGTACATGAAGAACAGCTGACCAGTGACAGGCATACCAGTTGCAAACATGTGGTGAGCCCAGACGATGAATGACAAGATCGCAATAGATGCGGTTGCATAAACCATTGAGCTGTAACCAAACAATGTTTTTCTGGAGAATGTTGGAATAATTTCACTGACGATTCCGAATGCAGGAAGAATCATGATGTAAACCTCTGGGTGACCAAAGAACCAGAAAATATGTTGGAACATGATTGGATCGCCACCGCCAACTGCGGAGAAGAATGAGGTACCGAAATGACGGTCAGTCAGAACCATGGTGATTGCACCAGCCAATACAGGCATCACGGCAATCAATAAATAAGCAGTAATCAACCAAGTCCAGCAGAACATTGGCATCTTCATCAAAGTCATGCCAGGAGCGCGCATATTCAAGATGGTCACGATGATGTTGATCGAACCCATAATGGAAGAAGCACCCAATAAGTGGAGGGCAAAAATTGCCATGTCCATGCCAGGCCCCATTTGCGAGGTCAATGGGGCATAGATAGTCCAGCCACCTGATGGAGCGCCACCAGGAACTAAGAATGAGCTGAATAACAATGTTGCAGCTACTGGAAGAATCCAGAAACTAAAATTATTCATACGAGCAAACGCCATATCAGATGCGCCAATTTGCAAAGGCACCATCCAGTTCGCGAAGCCAACGAATGCCGGCATGATTGCACCGAATACCATTACCAAGCCATGCATGGTTGTTAGCTGATTAAAGAACTCAGGGCGGAAGAATTGCAAACCAGGCTGGAACAATTCCAGACGAATTCCCAACGCCATCGTGCCGCCAGCCAACAAGCTAACAAACGAGAAGATCAAATACATCGTACCGATGTCTTTGTGGTTGGTTGCAAATAACCAACGACGCCATCCGTGTGGCGTGTGATCATCATGCGCGTGATCGTGTGCGTGGTCGTGGGTAGTAGAGACTGTGCTCATGGATTACTCCGGTTTAGTTTTATCTGTATTAGTTAATGAATTAGTTGCCGCCATGTGCGGTAATAATTTCCTGGGTCTGAATCACTTCGCCCGTTTTATTACCCCATGAATTACGGGTATAGGTAATTACGGCTGCGATATCTCCGTCGGAAAGGACACCGCCCCACTTCGGCATTGCATTTTTACCGTTCAACAAAATATTAAATTGACCCGCTTTAGGTCCATTAACCACTTTGCTACCATCCAATGCAGGGAATGCACCAGCACCTTTGCCATTCGGCTGGTGGCAAGCGGCACAGTTCGCTGCGTAAACTTTAGCGCCGCGCTCTTTTTGCTCATCCAAGGTGTAAACCTTTGATGGATCGTCACCGCCAGCACCCATTGCTTTTTTCTTCTCAGCAACCCAAGCGCTGTAATCCTCTTGTGAAACTACCTTCACTACGATAGGCATGAAGGCATGCTCTGCACCGCAGAGCTCAGAACACTGACCGCGGAATGTGCCAATTTTGTCAGCCCTAAACCAGGTGTCACGAACAAAGCCTGGGATCGCATCTTGCTTTACGCCAAACGCTGGGATAGTCCAAGCATGAATAACGTCGTTAGCAGTAGTGATCAAACGAATTTTTTTGCCAACAGGCACAACCATTTCATTGTCCACTTCCATCAAATAGGTATTTGATTTGGGTGCCAAGTTGTTAATTGCTTCACGTGATGTAGATAAGGTAGACAAGAAGCTAATGCCTTCGCCTTCGCCCTTGATGTAGTCGTAACCCCACTTCCACTGATAACCAGTGGTCTTAATAGTGATGTCAGAGTTAGTGGTGTCTTTCATCGCCACAACAGTTTTTGTTGCTGGCAATGCCATGCCGATCACAATCAACAGCGGAATGACTGTCCAAATGATTTCAACAGTTGTGCTCTCGTGAAAAGAAGCTGATTTGTGACCCAATGATTTGCGATGCTTCAAGATGGAATAGAACATCACTCCGAAAACACCAATAAAAATCACTGCGCAAATGACCAACATCATCCAATGTAACCAATGGATTTCTTGCATGATTTTGGTAGCAGGAGGCGCAAAATTCAGCTGATTAACAGCTGGCCCACCAGGCATATTCTCTGCTGCATGAGCAAATGCAGTACCAAAAGCTACTGCGAAATAGAGCGAAGCCCTAGTGACTTTTCCAAATAAATTCATCTTATTCTCTGTTTATTGTCGTGAGCAAAGCAGCAAAAATGCCACAAAATGCCCAAAAAACGGTCTTAAGCTAATACTTACAGCCGTGATTATAGGGTGAATTAAGCGCAAGAACAAACCGGGTTAACCCAGCTTGAACCAATCTTGGTCGAGGTTTAAATGATAGTAAGCACTTACACTTAGGCAGAATCTGGCCTAGTCTTGTGCCCAATTTGATTTAGATCAATGTAGGCGACGTTGTCCTTTGCCTTTGCGAGGTGCTTTCCGAGTGCCCATGCATGCCCATAAACCACCTCTAAGGTGATTTTTTGCGGCAAAACCTCTTTTTCAGTGACTTCAGGAGGGGTGGAATGCACCAATTTCAGCGCACTCATATCGGCCAGCAATAAAGCAGGCTTCTCGTAATCCAAAGTGAGGCACTCCATGTCCATTACAGGATCAGAAAACCGCTCGCCAAGCAAAGCATCTCCCATATCGTGCATATCCCAAGGACTTAATAAATTCTTCAGCTTTACGTCCGAAAGCTCTAAGGCGCGCAACTCTTTTCCGGTATCAGGCCCTAAATAGCTAAATGTGATTAAGCCGCCCTCGCGCAGAACGCGCCAACACTCCTGCAAAAAATGCTTCGGATCAGGCAAATCGTGCAGCAAAAGATCGCTGAACACTAAATCAACAGAATTATCGGGAATATCGAATCTTCCAGACGAGGCATAGCTTGTCAAGGAGCTAGTGTTACTCGCAAATAAAGAACGCCAATTACTCAGCGCTTTAGCGCGCCACATTTGAAATCCTGAAACACCTTTTTCGGTGATGCTAAAAATGCGCGCCTTTGGATAGCGCTGAGCGAGCGTATCTAAATGCTTACCAGCAAAATCGGGCACCACTAAGATGTCTTTTACATCAAGCTTAACAATGTCTAATTTCTGCAGCATGCGAGCTGCAATTTCGTCTTGTAACCATCTAAGGGGCTGGGTCATTGACTCAGTATACTCAGCGCCCCATGCGATTTCCAGAGAACATTTTTCAAGCCATTTGTGAACAGCTTTTGCCGACAGCTTGTATTGCTTGTCAGGGGTTCCAAAAATCATCCCTATGCGATCGCTGTCTCAATCAATTACGCGATGAAGGTTTATTGAACTATCAATGTTGCTACCAATGTGGCATAACACTTCAGGTTTCAGAAATTGCACAACAACGCTGTATGCAATGCCAAACCTTTCAACCATGCTTTGATGAAACCTATTGCTTAGATCGCTACGATGGATTGTTACAAACTCCGCTACATGAATTGAAGTATCAAAAACGCATTGCATTTGCTAATGCCCTTGGCAGAACATGGAACTTACTTTTTAGTCAGGAATTTGAAGATATCTCTGCTGATTATTTACTGCCAGTGCCGCTTAGTATTGAGAAGTTAGCGCAGCGTGGTTTCAATCAAAGTTGGGAAATTGCTAAACGGATTCAGTGTGGAGTGCATATTCAAAAATCACCTTATGTGCTGCAGCGCCATCATTATGCAGAGCGACAGGCCGGAAGCACCTTAAGCAATCGCCACCTAGCCATTCAGGGAATGTTTTACCTTGAAGAGCGTTATATTGATCAGCTCGCAAACAAGACTGTGATTGTGTTTGATGATGTGATGACAAGTGGCGCAACTCTTAATGAAATTGCGCGCGTTCTGAAGGACAATGGTGTATCTCGCGTCATTAATTGGGTAGTACTTCGAGCTGCGCGACCAATCTAAAGAGTGCCGTATGTTTAATATTGTTTTATTCGAACCCGAGATTCCACCTAACACTGGAAACATTATTCGTTTGTGTGCAAACACTGGCGCCAAGCTGCATTTAATTGAGCCGCTTGGGTTTCCGATGGAAGATGCTAAGTTGCGTAGAGCGGGCCTGGACTACCACGAGTTTGCACGAGTCAAAGTACATAAAAATTGGGCACAGTTTTTAAAGGATGAGCAACCCGATCCTCAGCATCTCTTTGCATTGACTACCAAGGGCTCGGGCAAGTTTCATGAAGGCAAATACGGGCCCGATGATTATTTTGTATTTGGCTCTGAAACCAAAGGTATTGCGGATGAAGTCAGAGACTCGATTCCGAATGAGAATCGCATGCGTCTGGCAATGCAAGATAGTAGTCGCAGTCTGAACCTATCAAATACTGTAGCAATCGTAGTGTATGAAGCATGGCGCCAGAATGGCCTTGCTGGCGGTCAATAAGAAATTGACCCAGATGCTGTAATTACGATTCGATTTTAGGATCACGCCCCATAAGTTTTTTAACGGCAACATGTGGCTTCAATTTTCCAGAGAGCACTTCACCCATCATCGTAGTGATCGGCATGTCAACCCCTAAGCGTTTTGCCAAGTTGCCAACCGCCTCTGCACAAAGCACACCCTCAGCAACGTGACCAAGACTGGCAAGAACCTCAGGCAGCGACTTACCAGCAGCAAGCTCAAGACCAACGCGCCGATTACGCGATAGATCTCCAGTGGCGGTCAAGATCAAGTCCCCAACCCCAGTAAGACCCATGCAAGTTTCGGATTTACCGCCTGCGGCTTTCACAATTCGCATCATCTCTGCTAAACCGCGTGTGAGAACAGCAGCGCGTGCGTTCAAGCCCAAATCTAAGCCATCACCAATACCTGCAGCAATCGCCAAGACATTCTTAATAGCGCCGCCTAACTCCACACCAATCAAATCATCACTTGAATACACACGCATATTGCCGTGATGGAAAGCGGTTTGCACTGCCTCACATAACTTAGGAGATTTGCTAGCAACAGTTAAAGCGCAAGGCATACCCGCACCAACCTCACGTGCAAAGCTCGGGCCGGATAAGGCACCATACGAATGCGTTATTCCATGAGAATGCATCTTGCTCTCACGCTCTACTACCTGGTGGGGCAATAGGGCGGTATTCGGCTCAAGCCCTTTGCAGAGCCAAATAATATTAAGTGGGTGCTCAGCAATCTTTAAAGCTTGGGCGATAGTTTCTGAAAGCCCTGACATTGGTGTAGCAATGACCAATAAATCATTGCTCGAAAGTCGCTTGATGGCAGCAGAAAAGTTGCTCTCAAACTTAAGGCTTGCAGGCAACTGAATGCCTGAAAGATAAGCGCGATTTTCAGCGCTCTCTTCAATTTCTTTTAGCTGTTGTTTGCTACGAGACCATAAAACAACATCACCTTCTTGGAGAAAGCGAGCTGCTTGTGCAGCCATCGCCGTTCCCCAGGCACCAGCACCAAGCAGCGTCACCTTCATGATCTGTGGGCTCGCTCGTTGAGCTTAGTGAGGCTTGCTCTCAGCGGCTGCGCCATCCTTGGCGGCAGCTTCTTGTTGAGCTTGCATCAAACGATGTTCGTACATGCCGTGGAAATTAATCTCATTCAAATGAATTGGCTGGAAGCCTGCGCGACTAATAATATCGGCAATATTTGAACGTAAATACGGATACAAAATTGTTGGGCAAGCAATGCCAAGCATAGGATCAATTTGCTCAACCGGAATGTTGCTAAATTCAAAGATGCCGGCTTGTTTTGCTTCTACCAAGAATAGTACTTTGGTATCGACTTTAGCAGTCACAGTGGAGCTTAGAGCTACCTCAAAGATACCTTCACTTAAGGGTGCAACGGAGATATCAATCTCAACCTGGACTTGTGGCTCAGACGCAACCAACAAAATTTGCGGAGCATTTGGTTGCTCAAGAGATACATCTTTTAAGTAAATTCGCTGAATACGAAATCCAGGTTCTTTAGCTTGATCGGTGCCTGCCTGAGGTGCTGGGGTTTGTTCAGTCATTGCTAACTTTCTTTGAATGTTAAATCTATTAAGCTAATAAAGGATCAAGCTTTCCAGCGCGATCTAATGCCACTAAGTCGTCGTAACCACCAACATGCGTATCACCAATATAGATTTGTGGAACAGTGCGGCGGCCAGTGCGTGTCATCATAACTTCGCGTTGGGCCGGATCACGATCAATCAAAATCTTTTCGAGATTAGCAACGCCTTTTTTAGCCAGCAACTTTTCCGCCATGACGCAGTAAGGGCAAACTTGGGTGCTATACATTGTTACTGGAGGCATCGATTTATCCTTATTTCACTAATGGCAGAGCTGCTGCTTTCCAAGCCTGCACACCGCCATCTAAGGCGCCTACTTCGGCAAAGCCCAACTTTTGAGCTTCGGCCACGAGTTTGCGTGACTGAGATCCGGTTTCACAAACCAGGACTACTGGGTGCTTACGGTCAAGCTTGAGCCTTTCAATCGCTGCCGTTAAACCAGCAGCATTAGCGAATTTGGCGCCAGGTAAATGACCCGATTTAAAGGCCTCTTCCGAGCGCAGGTCCAAGACATAGGCTTTGCGTCGATTAATCCAAATCGTCGCTTCGGTAGGCGACAAGCCTTTTCCGCCAATAAGCGTAGATAATGAGGGTAGGAAAAGCGCTATGCCTGAAACCAACAACAGGGCAATAAGCGCTAAATTATCAATTTGCGTGAGAAAGTTCATCACCGGATTATAGAATGGCTCTATGAAACAACTTGTCCTTATTCGTCATGGCGAATCCGCCTGGAACCTTGAAAACCGCTTTACTGGCTGGGCGGACGTTGACTTAACCCCTAAAGGCGCAGAACAAGCCATCGCAGCAGGTGAAAACCTCAAAAATGCAGGTTATGAATTTGATATCGCCTATACCTCTGTTTTAAGGCGTGCCATTCGCACTCTTTGGCACGTTCAAGATGCCATGGATTTGATGTGGCTCCCTGTTGTTCATAGCTGGCGCTTAAATGAACGTCACTATGGCGCACTCACCGGATTGAATAAAGCTGAAACGGCAACTAAATATGGCGATGAACAAGTTCATATTTGGCGTCGCTCCTATGATGTACGTCCACCGCTACTTGAGCATGATGATGAGCGTCACCCCAAAAATGATCCCCGTTACTCAAAGCTCAATCCTTCCGATATTCCTTTGGGCGAATGCCTGAAAGATAATGTTGAGCGAGTATTACCCTTGTGGAATGAATCTATTGCACCCGCACTCAAAGCTGGCAAACGCGTTTTATTAGTGGCGCACGGCAACAGTATTCGCTCACTCATTAAGTATTTAGATCAAATGTCTGATGAAGCCATCATGGAAGTGAATGTACCTAATGGTGTGCCACTTGTTTATGAGTTAGACGACAACCTCAAACCCATTCAACACTTTTATTTGGATTAAAGCAAAAGAGATATGCGCCAATTTCTAAAGAATTTCGCCCTGATAGCCGTTGGCCTTATCGCCGGCGTAGCAGCCACGATCCAGCTCTCCGCGACCGCCCAGCAAAGCCCTCAGCTACCGCTGGATGAGCTCCGCACGCTCTCCAATGTCTTTGCCCAAATTAAGCGTGAATATGTTGAGCCCATAGAAGATAAGCAACTACTAACAGATGCCGTTAAAGGAATGGTCAGTAGTCTTGATCCTCATTCCACTTTCTTAGATAAAAAAGATTTTGCAGAAATGCAAGAGATGACCTCTGGAAAGTTTGCTGGACTTGGCATTGAAATCACTTCTGAAGATGGTGTAGTGAAAGTACTCAATCCAATTGAAGATAGTCCTGCTGCTCGCGCAGGCCTTCAAGCTGGAGACCTCATTACACGCCTTGATGACAAACCTGTTCGTGGTATGTCTCTAGACAAAGCTGTGCGGACTATGCGCGGCGAACCTGGAACCAAAATTACTTTGACGGTATTTCGTAAGAGTGAGGAGCGTAGCTTTCCGGTCACAATCACTCGCGCAGAGATTAAAGTTCAATCAGTCAAAACAAAAATTCTGGATAACGATATTGCTTGGGTACGCATCACAAGCTTTCAAGAGCGCACCGTTCCCGATCTTGCCAAGAAACTAACTGATATTGCCAATCAAGATCCAAAACTCAAAGGTATCATTCTTGATCTTCGCAACAATGGCGGCGGTCTATTACAAGGAGCTGTGGGTGTGGCTGCAGCATTCTTGCCTGCTGACGCAGTCATTGTCTCCACTAAGGGCCAGTCCCCAGATTCAAAACAGGTATTTAATGCAACGCCAGCGATGTATCGCCTAAATGAGTCTGGCGACCCTTTGGCGGGTGTTCCAGCGATATTTAAGAAATTGCCTATGGTGGTCTTGGTAAACGCTTATTCCGCCTCAGCTTCCGAGATTGTGGCTGGCGCACTCCAAGACTATAAACGCGCAACCATTATTGGAAAAACGACCTTTGGTAAGGGCTCTGTCCAAACCGTTCGCCCCCTGACCAATGATTCAGCACTGAAGATTACTACCGCTTATTACTACACCCCAAGTGGCAAGTCGATTCAGGCTTTTGGTGTGAAACCAGATATCCCAGTAGATCAAAACAAAGATGGTGATCCAGATGATGTATTAATCACTCGTGAGATTGATAGCGAAAAACATCTCCGCAATAAGCAGTCTGCCGAAGATAAGTTGATTAAAGATCGGGAACAACGTCGTATCGAAGAGTTGCAGCGCATTGAAGAAAAAAATGCCAAGAAGACTCCTGAAGAAAAAGAGAAAGATAAAAATAAGAAGCCTACAGAACTAGGTAGTGCGGATGACTTCATGCTTTCTCAAGCGGTGGCCTTTATTAATGGCCAGCCTGTGAAGCGCTCTTCATCCAAACTCGAATAACCTTTTAATCTCTGCGGCTGGCACATGAATGACGAGCAGTTACTTCGATACTCCAGGCATTTACTGCTTGACGAGATTGATGTTGCTGGCCAAGAGAAGCTTCTCCAATCACATGCTTTAGTCATCGGTGCCGGCGGCTTAGGTAGTGCTGCCGCCCCCTATTTAGCTGCTGCCGGAGTTGGACTCATCACCTTAGTAGATCATGATGATGTAGAGCTCACCAATTTGCAGCGCCAAATCATGCATGCCGAAAGTAGCGTTGGCAAAAGTAAAGTTGTCTCAGGAAAAGAATTTTTACAACGTCTTAACTCCAGCATTCAGATTGAAACCATTCAGGCTAAAGCCACAGCTTCGCTATTAGATGAAATATTGCCAAGCGTTGATGTTGTTCTCGATTGCACGGATAACTTTACAACTCGGCACCTCATTAATGCCGCCTGCGTTAAACATCAAATTCCTCTAGTTTCTGGATCAGCACTCAAGTTTGATGGTCAAGTGAGTGTCTTTGATCTGCGAAATCCAAACTCACCATGCTATGCCTGCATCTTTTCTCCCGATGAAGTATTTGAAGAAGTCAGTTGCTCCAGCATGGGTATCTTCTCGCCTCTAGTAGGGATCATTGGAGCCATGCAAGCCGCTCAAGCCCTGCAGGTATTAATTGGTTTTGGAGAGCCCTTGGTGGGCCGCATGTTACTTTGGAATGGGCGTACGACCCAAATCGATGCAATCCGTATTAGCCGTAATTCCGAGTGCTCGGTATGCGGCTCAGCCCACTAAGCAACTCGCTAAGTAGTTAAGACAGCAGTCGCTCTAGAGCCTTTTCCTGCTCTTCGGGCTCATACGCCTTCAAGACCCTATTAACGCGAGCTTTTAATAAACCGACATTGGCCTGAAGAATTTCTCGCTTGACCAGTAATAACTGGCTGAAGTGCATTGAGAAATCCGTTAAGCCCAAGGCAAGCAATAACTTTGTTAATGCAGGATCGCCAGCCATCTCACCACAAACAGCCACAGGCACATTGGCACGTTTAGCTTGCTCAATGATATTGGCTAATAAATTCAATATGGCTGGATGTAATGGGTCATATAAATGGGCAACTGCATGATCTGCGCGATCAATCGCCAGTGTGTACTGAATTAAATCATTCGTTCCAATAGAGAGAAAATCGAATCGGCTAATAAACAAAGGCAAGACTAAAGCAGCAGCCGGAATCTCAATCATCGCGCCAATCTGAATATTCGGATTAAATGCTTTGCCACGCTGATGCAACTGTTGTTTGGCTTTTTCAATCAGCCTAAAAGTTTCATCGATCTCTTTAGCATGCGCCAACATAGGAATCATGATGCGCGCTTGACCATGGGCTGATGCGCGCAAGATTGCTCTGAGCTGCGTTAAAAAGATTTCAGGCTCCGTTAAAGACCAGCGGATTGCCCGCAATCCCAGTGGTGAAGTTCCTGTTTGAGAAATATCGCCACCGCCGCCCAATGCTTTATCTGCACCAACATCAATGGTTCTAATGTTGACAGGTAAGCCCTGCATTAAATCGACTACGCGACGGTATTCTTGATATTGCTGCTCTTCATCTGGCAAGGCCTGTTTACGGTCCATGAATAAAAATTCAGAACGGAATAAACCAACCCCTACAGCCCCTAGCTTTACCGCCTGAATAGCATCTTCTGGTAATTCAATATTGGCAAACAACTCAATCTCAACACGGTCAGCTGTTTCTGTTTTTGCATGCTTTAACTGCTGGAGCTTACGAGCTTCTTTCAGAACCTGCGTTTGTAGTTTGCGATATTCGGCTAGCAGTTGCTCATCTGGGGCAACTACTACAACTCCTCGATCGCCATCTAGTACCAACCAATCGCCATGGCGAATCATTTCGCTCGCGTGACGTACGCCAACTACTGCGGGTATTTCCATGCTGCGCGCCACGATAGCAGTATGGGAGGTCTTGCCGCCAAGATCCGTTACAAATCCGGTAAACGCATGCTCTTTAAAACGCAGCATGTCGTGCGGAGCAATATCGTGAGCAACAATAATTGACTCAATACCAATATCGCTTGTTGGCAAAAAATCAGAATCATTTAATGGATCTTTTTTCTGGGAATTTAATGCCTTAATGACTCGTTCAGCAACCTGCCGAATATCGTTAGCACGCTCCTTTAAATAAGCGTCCTCAATATCTGCAAATTGCTCTAGAAGATCATTGAGCTCAGTGGTTAAAGCCCATGCTGCATTTAATCGTTGCGTACGAATGAGTTTAATGGGCTTCTCAGCCAATGCTGGATCCGCCAATATCATACCGTGGACGTCTAAGAATGCAGCCATCTCTTGTGGGGCATCTTTTGGCAACCCTTGGCGCAATTGTTCAAGCTCTAGGCGAACCTGATCAAATGCGTCTAATAGCTTTTGTGCTTCAGCCTCTTCTTTACCAGCTTCAATCAGGTGATGACTCACTTCTAATGCTGCACGAGAAATCAGTACCGCCTTGCCAATGGCAATGCCTTTCGATACTGGAATTCCGTGCAATGCAAAAGTCATGCTATTTACTCACCCTCACCAAATCGGTCATTAATTAAGGCAGTGAGTGCCTGCATAGCTTCATCCGCTTTTTCGCCCACAGTCTCAAGGGTCACAGTGCTGCCGATACCGGCCGCCAACATCATCACACCCATAATGCTCTTCGCATTAATTTGACGCCCATTACGTGACAACAATATTTCACAAGGAAACTGAGCCGCTAATTGAGACAGTTTGGCAGATGCGCGCGCATGCAAGCCTAATTTATTGATGATTTCGATTTCTGCCGAAGGCATAGCGTGCTGGACCTTATCTATTCTTGATTTACTTTTGTACCTAAGCGTAAGATGCCATTCTGCCCACCGGCAAGGGCTTTTTGCGCTAACTCTTCGAGATTCTCACCGCGATGAGAAATGCAACGCATCAGCATAGGAAGGTTTAATCCCGCTAAGACGATGACAGGAGCATTTAGGCCCGATAAAGGCCCTAAGGCCTCAAGCTTAGAGGCCACATTAGCGGGGGTTGCGCCCATAACATCTGTCAGGATCAGGACGCCATTGCCTGTGTTCACACCATAAGCCGCCTTCATTACGCGATCAAAGCTTGCCTTGGTATCTTCATGAGGAGGGATATCCACTGCTCGAACACGCTCAGGCAATACACCAAAAGTATGCTCAGCAAACCCCAGCATTGCGCTGGCAACCGGTGTGTGAGCAACGATGACAATTCCAACCATATTTATGCCAATGCTTTCTCTAGCGCTGCTAACCAAAATTGCGCAACATTAAAGTTGCTTTGGTCAGTAATTTCTACAAAACAAGTAGGGCTCGTCACATTAATTTCAGTGAGATAACCACCAATTAAATCCAGCCCAACTAAGAATAATCCACGCTGATTTAAAACAGGTGCTAATTTTTCAGCAATCCTTTTTTCAGTCTCGGTTAAAGGCATCGCTACGCCTTTGCCGCCGGCAGCCAAATTACCCCGAATTTCGCTACCCTGCGGAATGCGGGCTAGCGCAAATGGCACCACCTCTCCACCAATTAAAAGTACCCGTTTATCACCCTGGGCAATTTCTGGAAGAAAGCGTTGAACCATCAGGGTTCTTGCGCCATTCTCACCAAGGGTTTCTACAATGCTCGCAAGGTTAAGGCCATCAGCCCCAACTCTAAATACACCCATGCCGCCCATGCCGTCTAACGGTTTAATCACGATATCGCGATGTTCTTGATGAAAAAGCTCTACTGCAGCTAATTCACGCGTGACTAAGGTAGGCGGAATCAGCTCTGGAAACTCTGTGATGGATAGTTTTTCTGAATGATCTCGAACAGCGCTTGGCTCATTAAATACTTTCGCGCCCTGACGTGCTGCGGCCGATAACAACCAAGTGGTATTGAGATATTCAATATCAAAAGGAGGATCTGTGCGCATAAGCACAGCAGAAAAAGACTTGAGTGTTCGAGACTCAATATCACCTAACTCAAACCAGTGAGTGGAGCTGGGCTTAATCACTAAAGATTGGCAATCAGCCACTACGAAATCATCTCTCCACAACACATTGCGACTTTGACAAAACCACAAATGGTGGCCTGCCTCTTGCGCTGCTCGCATCATTGCGAGTGTGGAATCTTTTTGAATCTTAAAAGATTCAAGGGGATCTGCAATAAAAAGAAGGTTCATTATTTCTATTGAGAGATTAGTGATTTATTTATGCGGCTTCAGCATTGGGATCAGTTCGCTCTAGCTCCAATGATGCAGCAAGCAGCGCTAAGCGAGCAACCACACCATATAGATAGAAGCGATTTGGAGCGGCACTACCCGGCTTAGCTCCGAGATCAGGCATCGAGTTTTGCTCGAAGGCTAGAGGCACAAAATGCATACCTGGAGCATTCAGGTTCTCATCTGGTCCACGGTCAGTATGAACGCGATAGAAGCCGCCAATGACATAACGATCGATCATGTACACCACCGGTTCAGCAACCGCTTCATTGACCTTCTCAAAGGTATAAACACCCTCCTGAATCAGTACATCACTGACTTCAAGACCTTCCTTGACCACACTCATCTTATTGCGGTCTTTACGATTCAAGCCCTTTAACTGCGAGGGATCATTCACTACCATCACGCCCATGCCGTAAGTACCGGCATCAGCTTTTACGACAACATAAGGCTTCTCTTTAATACCGTATTCACGATACTTCTTAGCGGTCTTTTTTAAAACTTGCTCTACAGCAGTTTGAAGTTCGTCTTCACCCTTACGCTCGTGGAAATTAATATTGGAGCAACTAGTAAAGTAAGGATTAATCATCCATGGATCGATATCCACTACTTTGGCAAATTTCTTTGCCACCTCTTCATATGCGGCAAAGTGATTAGATTTACGACGCACATGCCAACCAGCGTGCAAGCCTGGCAGCAAGTACTGCTCATAGATATTTTCCAAAATCGGAGGGATGCCTGCGGATAAGTCGTTATTTAATAGGATCGAGCAAGGATCAAAATCTTTTAGGCCTAAGCGTTGCTTCTTGAGACCCAATCGAGAAAGCGGCTCCATCAACAAGCGATTGCCATCAGGCAAGTCAATCCAGGTTGGCTTTTTAATTTCTTCGGAGAAGGTACCTAGTCGAACATTCAATCCAGCTTGACGCAAAATCGAAGACAAGCGCGCAATATTCTGCAAATAGAAAGTATTGCGTGTATGTCGTTCTGGTATCAGCAATAAGTTTTTAGCCTCAGGACAAATCTTCTCAATGGCAGCCATGGCAGCTTGAACAGCAAGCGGCAACATCTGTGGTGAAAGGTTATTAAACCCTCCAGGGAAAAGATTGGTGTCAACTGGAGCTAACTTAAAACCAGAATTGCGTAAATCGACAGAACAGTAGAAAGGCGGGGTATGTTCTTGCCACTCCAGCCTGAACCAACGCTCAATGGTTGGGGTCGCTTCTAGAACCTTTGACTCTAATTCGAGCAAAGGGCCGGTGAGTGCAGTAATGAGATGTGGAACCATTCCACCATTGTAAGATTATTAAAAGAAAGACGCGGGATCCGAGGATCCCGCGCTTAAAACTAGGCAGCCAACCAGGGCCACCCAGTGAGGGGTAAATCTACTGATTAAGACTCGTAAGCAGTCTCACCGTGTGAGCTGATATCCAAGCCTTCGCGCTCTTCTTCTTCCTTAACGCGCAAACCAATCACGATATCGATCAATTTGAAGGCTACGAAAGAAACTACGCCAGACCAAATTACAGTGGTAATCACGCCTTGAGCCTGGATCCACAATTGGCTAGCAATTGAGTAATCAGGAGCAACAGCGTTAGCCACATAATCCCAAATACCAGATCCGCCTAATGCTGGGTCAGCAAATACACCGGTCAACAATGCACCAGTAATACCGCCTACGCCGTGAACACCAAATACGTCTAAGCTGTCGTCTGAGCCCAAAATCTTCTTGAGACCAGTAACACCCCAGAGGCAAACTACACCAGCAACTAAGCCAATGATGATTGAACCCATTGGGCCAGCAAATCCAGCCGCAGGAGTAATTGCAACCAAACCAGCTACGCAACCAGATGCAGCACCTAACATTGATGGCTTACCTTTGAGAACCCACTCAGCAACTGACCAACCCAATACAGCAGCAGCAGTAGCTAAATAAGTATTCACGAATGCCAAGGCAGCACTACCGTTTGCTTCAAGAGCTGAACCGGCATTGAAACCAAACCAGCCGAACCATAAGAGAGCAGCGCCAGCCATTACATAAACTAAGTTATGTGGCTTCATTGCTTCTTTGCCGTAGCCCAAACGCTTGCCGATAACAAAGGAGCCAACCAAACCAGCGATCGCAGCATTGATATGCACAACAGTTCCGCCAGCAAAGTCGAGAACACCTTTTTGCCACAACCAACCAGCACGAGCAGTAATTGCTTCGAGTGATGCAGCATCTTTGATGTCATCTGGACCAGGCCAGAACCAAACCATGTGAGCGATTGGTAAGTAGCTGAAAGTAAACCAAATCACCATAAACACTAAGATTGCAGAAAACTTAGCGCGTTCAGCAAAAGAACCAATGATCAAGCAGCAAGTGATTGTTGCGAACACCGCTTGGAAAGCCATAAATACATACTCAGGAATCACAACACCCTTACTAAAGGTTGCCGCTACTGAGTCTGGATTCATGCCGCCCAAGAAGAGACGATCTAATCCACCGATGAATGCCCCGCCTTCCGTGAATGCAAAACTATAGCCATAAATCGCCCATAGCACTGAAATCAAAGAGAAGACCATGAAACATTGCATGCAGATAGACAAGATGTTCTTGCTACGTGTTAAGCCGCCGTAGAACAACGCCAAGCCAGGAAGTGTCATCAACAGCACTAGTGCTGTACAAACCATCATCCAAGCAGTGTCACCTTTATTGCACTTTTCAGAGCAAAGAACAGGAGCAGGTTCTGCAGCAGCAGGAGTAGCAGCAGGAGCTGTTACAGCTGGTTTTTTTACTTCATCAGCATGCGCTGGCGAAGTAACCATTACACCAGTAGCGCCAATAGCCAAGGCCATAGCACCACCAGCAACGAGTCGTTTCATCCAAGTTAACATTTTGAACCTCTCTTTAAAGTGCTGACGCGCCGGTTTCACCGGTACGAATACGAATGACGTGCTCAACTGGTGAGACAAAAATCTTGCCATCACCAATCTTGCCAGTACGTGCTGATTTTTCAATTGCTTCAATCGCACGCTCCAAGATGCCATCTTCAACAGCAGCTTCAATTTTTACTTTAGGTAAAAAGTCGACAACATACTCAGCACCGCGATACAACTCAGTGTGACCTTTTTGACGACCAAAGCCTTTAACTTCAGTGACGGTAATGCCCGAAACTCCCACTTCCGAGAGAGCTTCGCGCACTTCGTCAAGCTTGAAGGGCTTGATGATTGCGGTAATTAATTTCATGTGTTTCTCCGTTCAGAGTGGAAATTAGAAAGTTTTAGTTAAGGAAATCAAGCCAGTATTGCCACCTTGAGTTCTGCCACCTGGAACTGCATAAGCGTAGACACCTGCAAAAGCACCGCTACCTTGCTTAACGTTTGTTCCAACGTAAGCAGCAGATGCTGATAAGCCGCCGCCAAAGTCTTTGGTCAGGCCCAACTTCCAGTCGGCATAACTAGCTGATGCTTGACCGGCGCTGTAATATTGACCTGCAATTTTCTGGTAACCAGCGTGAGCGTTTACAGTAATGCCATAAAAACCAGTGTCATAATTTGCAGTTAAATCGGTATAGTTCGATCCAGTACTGTTATTGGTTCCAAAAGTATTACTCAATGAGTATGAAAACTTTAAGAAACCAGTAACGGGGCCAAATGTTGCATTTTGAGCTACATAAAGTTCAGTCGTATTAGGATTCACAAAACCGCCAGCGGTACTAATTCCGTTGGTTGGGTAGTAGTACTGCAAAATACCGAAGTCGGAAGCAAAGCCTTCAGCAATTAACTCCTTCTTAAAGCCTCCGTAGAAGTCCATTTCAATTGGAGCGCTTTTAGCAATTTGGTAATCAGATACCCAGCTAATAGATGAGTTCCAGTTACCAATGTAGAGACCACTCTCATGAGCGTAATCAAAACCGCCTTGAATAGCTGGTTTGTAGTTTGATTGTGTCAAACCACGATAGATGTAGTTATTTGTTACGGTAACGTTAGCTGTAACTGGGCTTACCTCTGGTGCCGCTGGCTCATCAGCCGCGAATGCTACAGTCGAAAGACCTGCCAACAAAGCTACTGCTGCTGCAGAGATTGCTGTCTTTTGCAAAGTTTTCATGAACTACTCCTTACTGGTTGTAATAAAAAATGGGTTGAATGCTTATTGCATGGGGTGATATTGAATCCCCAGGGGTTCATAGCTTTGCCACAAATCCCCCAAATAAGGCAAATGCCCTTTTTTGGTGCTAAATAATGCACCTCAAAGGTGAATATGGGGCATTTATCGGGTTTTAACCCCTTTTTGGGCAGTTTTACGCATACAACTTAAAATACGAATGTGTATCTTTTCTGCAACTCTCAATAGAACTGCGATCTCTCATCATGCAAAAACCAGGCGAAATCCTCGAACAAATCCAACGTATCGCTAACGATATGCAGAACAAAGTTGGTGATGCGATCCGCAATTCGCCAGCTCAAGAAATTGAAAAGAATGTACGCGCCATGATGAACCAAGGATTTCAGAAAATGGACTTGGTTACACGCGAAGAGTTTGAGCTACAAACTAAAGTGCTCGCCAAGACACGTGAAAAGCTAGAAGCGCTTGAAGCTAAAGTTGCTGCACTAGAAAAACAATAATTAAATGATCTTCTCTTCAGACTACTCTGGAGAAAAATCACTAAAGAAGTTTTCATACTCTTCTTTAGACAACAAAGTTTTTGCATTCTCCGTGCCTGCATTCATATGCAGCACTGATATTTGATAAACCCAGATATCACCATTCGACGCAGCTCGATTGATCCAACGAACGCGCATGAGTTGCTGTGATTTACCGCTGGATTTCAAATCCAGAAAATAATCTTTGATCGGCAAACGCTGTCGGTCTGCTATTTTATAAAAAGCATCCTCAACAGTGACAACGCCACCAGATGCTTTTGCCCTGTCAATTAAGTTAGCCTGTAATTGCGAAAGTAACTTACTTAGTGAGGCACTTTGATTGGCCGGCAACTGGATAGTGCTAACCGAGTAAATATCATCATCAATTTTTACCGCCTCAAGTGTCTGTAAGAGTTCTTGATCAAGATAATGAATGCGGCGCTCTAATTTATCTGGCTTGCCAGGAAATAAAGCGGTATATCTTTCTTGCGGCGCTTGGACTGTACGCCAATCTAATTTAGGACTACATGCAATGAGAAAAATGAAAGCCGCTAGTACGGTGGCGGCCTTAGAAACCCGTCTAAACAACCCCAGCTCCGTGCGCCTGTTGATCTGCGTGATAGCTTGAGCGCACCATAGCGCCTACAGCCGCATGAGAGAAGCCCATTTCATACGCCTTTTCCTCAAACATCTTAAAGACGTCGGGATGAACGTAACGCGTAACAGGTAGATGATGTCCTGACGGGGCCAGATACTGACCAATAGTGAGCATGTCGATATTGTGCTCACGCATATCGCGCATCACTTCTAAGATTTCTTCATCTGTTTCACCAAGGCCAACCATCAAACCGCTTTTAGTAGGGACATGTGGGAAACGCTCTTTAAAGTCTTTCAAGAGCTTCAACGAATGCAAGTAATCTGCACCCGGTCTAGCCTGTTTGTATAAACGAGGCACTGTTTCGAGGTTGTGATTCATCACATCAGGCAAACCACTAGGTGCATGCTCAGAAAAAATATCTAACGCTTTATCTAGGCGGCCACGAAAATCTGGGACCAATACTTCAATACGAGTATTCGGGGAGAGTTCACGTGATTGAGAAATGCAATCAACATAGTGCATTGCACCGCCATCACGCAGATCATCACGATCTACGCTCGTAATCACCACATAGTTCAGTTTGAGCGCAGCAATAGTACGCGCTAAATTAGCAGGCTCTTTTGTATCAAGAGGATCTGGTCTGCCATGGCCTACGTCACAGAAAGGGCAGCGACGCGTGCACTTGTCACCCATAATCATGAATGTAGCAGTTCCTTTACCAAAGCATTCACCAATATTGGGACAGCTGGCTTCTTCGCAAACGGTTACCAACTCGTTCTCGCGCAAAATCTTTTTGATTTCAGAAAAGCGGGAGTTATTTGAGGCCGCCTTCACCCGAATCCAATCAGGCTTTTTCAATACCTCTGTTAAAGGAATGATTTTGATCGGAATGCGCGCAGTCTTCTCGCTCGATTTTTGTTTACGTGATGCGTCGTAATTGAGGTCTTGGCGCGCCTCGATGGGTGTCTTGGTGTCAGGCTTATTTGTGGTCATGATGGCATCAGTTGCTTTTGTAAATGCTGCAAAAGCCTTTGGCTAATAGTGTCTACATTGTCCTTGATCCCAAGAGTTTGCATGTCGACTGTCTTTAAACCCTCATACCCACAGGGGTGGATACGCTGAAAGGCCTCTAAATCGGTAGCGACATTCAGGGCTAGACCATGATAGGAGCAGCTTTTGGAGACTTTGAGGCCCAAGGCCGCCACCTTAGCGCCAATCCATTCTGAGGGTACTCCTGGCTGCTGAGAGACGTAAATTCCTGGAGCCCCCTGATGCCTTTCAGCCTTAATCCCAAAATCTGCGAGCGTATCTATCAGCGCTTGCTCTATACGAGAGACCAATTCTTTTACGAAAATCCCCAAACGCTTTAGATCTAGCAAAAGATAAACCACGATTTGGCCTGGCCCGTGATAGGTGATCTCTCCACCCCGATCTACTTGCACGAGTGGAATTTGATTGCTGGGTGAATGCAAGTTACCCGCATCACCCGCCAAACCTAAAGTGAAAACAGGAGGATGCTCTAGGACCCAAATTTCATCGGGCGTTTCGTTAGTGCGCTCTTTAGTAAAGAGTTTCATCGCCTCATACGTAGAGGCGTAATCTGCTAAACCCAATTGTTTTACTAAAGCTGCCATGAATTAATTACAGAACAACACTAACCAATGGATGGGTAGACAAGGTTCTGTACAGCTCATCTAACTGTTCACGACTAGTCGCAGTAATTGGCAAAGTAATGCCGAGGTAATTTCCATCCTTAGAAGGGCGCTGCTCAACTTTACTCTCATCAAACGTAGGATCAAATTGTTTGGCAATATGCACTATCGCTGGAAGATATTCTGGGTTTGCTTTACCCATGACCTTGATGGGAAATAAGGATGGGTACTCGATTAATGATTTTTCTTCGGCCATATTGTCTTTCTATTTCTAATTACTTACGATGATCTGGCATGCCCAACCACGCGCCAGTAATGATGTTGCGAATGCAATGCAAGCGGCGATGGAAAAAGTGATCTGCGCCAGGCACTACTTGCACAGTCAACTCTTGCGGACGCGCCCAATCTAAAACATCAATCAAAGGAATGGTTTCATCCAACTCCCCATGAATCAAAATCGTATCCGCGGGTACTGGCGCCAGAGTCCATTTGCCTGCGGCGCTACCCACCATTACCAGGCGCTCAGCTGGACGGCCTAATTCTGAAAGCCTTTGCACTAAGTGACTACCAACAAAGCTTCCAAAAGAAAAACCTGAAACTACTAGCGGCAGAGTATTCGCCCCTCCTATCCAGGATTGATTCGCAGTTGCTACAAATTGACTCCAGCTTGATGGTGTTCGCATCCAATCGGTTACATGAAGCAAGTCCTCTAACTCACCAACGCCATCGTCATGAACGCCTTCGGTTCCGCCTACACCACGAAAGTTTGGGCGCACGCTCACGTAACCCAACTGGTTAAAAGCACGTGCCATGGTTTGCGCTACCTTGTTATCCATCGTTCCACCCATCAATGGATGGGGATGTGCAACAAGGGCTAAGCCACGAACGGCAAATGCAGGATCATTTTTTAATTCATCCGGCAGATCAATAGACATTTCCATTGATCCAACAATGCCTTCAATCTGAATTACTTTTGTACGGCTATTCATAAAAAACTTTCAACTCTCTGTAATGGCTAGACTAATTGCAAGCGCTCTACTGGACGCCCTGCGATTAAATGAGACTGGATGATTTCTTCAACATCATCCACATCAACCATGGTGTACCAGACGCCGTCTGGGTAGACGACCATGACAGGACCGTCAGCACAGCGATCTAGGCAACCCGCCTTATTCACGCGTATTTTCCCTGGGCCCGCAAGACCAAGCTCTTTCACTCTTTTCTTGGCGTAGTCAAATAAGGCAAAAGCATTGTGCTGATCACAACAATCCTCACCATTGGCGCGCTGATTGAGACAAAAAAATAGGTGGTGTGAAAAACTCATAGAAAAATTATATTCATCAATGTTTCGGTTTAAATTCAACGGCACTTCGAACCATCCAAATCAGCGCCAAAGGTAACCATACTACGGAAACCCATTGCATCAACTCATTAAAGTGCAATAGGCGTCCTTGATACCAGTGTCTGAGCGTCAGAATGAAATATGGATTGTCTGGCAAAACATTGACCGCTATTGTGGTTCCCAGCAAGCAAATCAAAGCTAACCAAAACTTAGTCATTTGCTTGAGCCTTAAGGTCCATCTTAATAAGATGCTGCCCAGTACCATTCCCCATAGAGCTCCAGCGGTAAACCAGATCAAACTAAACTCAGTGCCAAATTGAAGGGCGGTAAATAAAGTCTTTACCATCACTGTTAGGCCAAGCAGTCCATTGAGAATGCGCCACTGGGGGGCTTTGGTGCGCAAACCCAGAGAGAGCAACAAGGCCACTCCAAGCCAGCTTAGCGAGGTAATTGCCGCCTCTTGAATGACCTGATTAATCACCACAGTACCCCAATCAACGGAGCCAAAGATGGCATGCCCCCATACGCCCGTGCCAAGCCAAGAGCTTTGTGGATAAATTTGTGACCAGGGAAATAATAAGAACAGGGCACATGCTGCCCAATTAAGGCCAAACCATTGATCAAAGCGCCGACGAATTGCGCTTCCAGAAAGCCATTGTGGTCCTAGCGGAATCGCTAATAAGCCACCTAACAGCCCTCCTAATAGATTGGCCCACCAGTCCATCTGACTCGGTATGCGAGTAGGCAGCCAAGACTGCAAAGTTTCTACACCTAGCGCCAGGCCAGCACTCAAGCTAAGGGCAATTCCAAGAGCTACGTAGTTACGCCAACGGGGATAGGCAGCAAACATCACCAAAAATCCGAATGGAATGTAAGCCAAGATATTGACCGATACATCAAATAAAGTCATAAAACGAGGCAAAGGAGCATCCAACCATGCCCAAGCAAAGATCCCATTCTGAAAATCAAAGTCAAAGGGGTTCAGGCTTACGTAGATGATCAAAAGCGCGTAGCTTAAGCTCATAGCCCTCGCTAAGGGCATAGCCTGTAGTGGCCATACCAGCTTCCGAGGTCGTTGATCTTTTTGATCCATCCCACAATTCTAGGCCAGACCTTTCTACAATGGCGGAATGACTGCAAATTGCATACTTGAGCGCGTTACTGAGACTAAATCCACCAATGATGATCTTATGAGTCGCTGGCGTGCAGGGGAACTCATTGATCCAGTGGCTCGGATTGCCCACAAACAAACTGCGGGCAAGGGCCGGGCAGGCCGAGCATGGCTAGCCAACCCCGAGGACTCACTATGCTTCTCTCTCGCATTTCCATTTAAAAGAACTCCGGCCGAACTCAGCGGACTGAGTTTATTGGTTGGTCTTGCAGTGATAGACGGTATTGCACAAGCTTGCAACCTGAGCGAGGAAGAGCTTCAACAGGCCGGCCTGCAACTGAAATGGCCCAATGACTTATTGCTGAACAAGCATAAACTCGGCGGCATCCTTATTGAAGGCGGCCAAGCAAAATCGGGTGATCTTACTTGGATGGTTATTGGGGTTGGTATTAACTTGCGCAATCCAGAAACAATTGAAGCAAATCTAGATACTGGACTGAAAGTGGGCTCACTTGCTCAGCTGACAAAATTACTTCCTGATACAGAATATCTCTGGCTCAAACTAATCGCCTCACTCGAACATAGTCTTGCAGAATTTGACCTGCATGGATTTAAGTTCTACAAAGAACGTTGGATGAGCTGGGATGCTTATCGAGATCAGGCCGTGTACATTTCGGGCGCTGGTAAAGAGGCTATTTATGGCATTGCAAAAGGTGTGGATGAGACAGGGGCATTACTATTGCAACAAGAAAAAAAAATCATCGCCATTCATGCGGGTGATGTTTCTTTGCGGATTCAATCATGAGCCTTTATTTATTTTTTGATGTTGGTAATACGCGCCTGAAGTGGGCGGCTGTGGAGTCAACACAAAATCCTAGCGCTCAACAAAAAAAATTGTGGGCATACTCGGGCTCCATTAGTAGCAAGTCTTTGCAATCAGCAGAACATCGAGCTGAGTTGGCTGACTATATTGCTAAAACCTTACCGAAACCTACAGCTATTGGTTTTGCCTGCGTTGCTGGCCAAGCAGCCATGGCCAATCTCAAATCACTATTTCCGCAATGGAGTGATTTGGATTGGAGGCAGCTCAAAGGGGATAGCGCTTATGCTGGGATGCGTAGCCTGTATCAAGATCCCAGAAAGCTCGGCGCTGACCGCTGGGCCGCGCTGATTGGGGCACGCGTCTTATCGAATAAAAACACCTTGCTTGTGAATACCGGTACTGCTACTACCATTGATTTACTCGGTTCTAACGGCGTACATTACGGTGGATGGATTTTGCCTGGTCTTGGATTAATGCAAGAAAGTTTGGCAAACAATACTGCGCAGCTAGGCTTGGCTACACGCGCAGAACATCATGGGTTTGGACTCTCCACTAACGACGCAATCATTGGAGGTTGCGATGCAGCGCAAATTGGTGCAATTCTGTATGGCATACAACATGCAAAAGAGTTAAATTTTCCCATCGAAAAAATTTGGCTTGATGGCGGTAATGCCAAGGTCCTAGCGCAAGAAATTACAAAAAATAATTTACCAATCAAGCGGGCCGTGGAAGTAACCGAAGGATTAGTACTTCGAGGTATTTGGGCGTGGTTACTGCAAAACCTTTAAGAGCGGATCTTACCCAATAAGCTTGTAGTTGAGCGCTCGTATAGGAAAGGGATCGCAACTGCTTTACCACCCCAACTTTTTACCAGATGGGTTTCTGCCAAAGTATCGATATCGTAATCACCACCCTTGACGTAAATATCAGGACGAATTTTTTCAATCAAATTGACTGGTGTTTGTTCAGTAAACAACATCGTCATATCCACGCTTTCCAATGCAGCCAATAATGCCTGGCGATCAGCCTCTGAATTAATAGGCCTGTCGTCGCCTTTACCCAACATTTTCACTGAGGCATCAGAATTCACACCCACGACCAAGCTAGCCCCCAAGGCGCGGGCCTGGGCCAAATAGCTGGCATGGCCACGGTGCAGGATATCGAAGACTCCATTAGTAAATACCAATGGTCTAGGAAGATTTTCCAGGCGAGCAGCAAGCTGTTCTGGTGAGCAGACTTTTGCTTCAAAAGAGGGGGGTGGCAAATGACTCATAACCCAATATTAATGGCAATCTTGCGAGGCCAGCGATATTACCCAGAATGTCTTAGACTTGGCTTCTCACTCGTGAATAAAAAAGGTGCAATATGCCTCGTTTTGTAATGAACTGCCTATTTGGGCTATTTGCATTCTTGTCTGGATTTCAGCTTGCCAATGCTGCGCCCACTTGCAGCCCCCTGCTCTCCCATACCTTTCCTCGCCTGCAGGATGAAGCGCCGCAAAACCTTTGTCAATACCAAGGGAAAGTCATATTGGTAGTAAATACAGCCAGCTTTTGCGGCTTTACAAGCCAATATGAAGGTCTTGAGAAGATTTACGCCAAATACAAAGAGCAAGGCTTTGTCATTCTGGGCTTTCCTTCTAATGACTTCGGGCAACAGGAGCCTGGCAGCAATAAAGAGATAGCCGATTTCTGCAAGAACACCTATGACGTGAAATTTCCGATGTTTGCTAAGAGTGGGGTTTCCGGCAGCAACCCAAATCCATTATTTAAGATGTTGATAGCTAAAACTGGCACAACTCCAAAATGGAATTTTTATAAGTACTTAATCGATCGAAATGGTAATGTGGTTGATTCGTTTGGAAGCGTTACCAAACCCACCAGTAGCAGCATGACAAATGAAGTTGAAAAGCTTTTAGGAGAAAAAGCTCAGTGAGTAAAAAAAGAATTGCCATTATTGGCGCAGGCATCTCTGGATTAGGCTGTGCCTACGCCTTAAGACAACATCCTGAATTTGAAATTACCTTATATGAAGCTGGCGATCACATTGGTGGCCACAGCAATACCGTTGATATCACTTGCAATATCGGTGGCAAAGACATCACACATGGCGTAGACACTGGTTTCTTGGTATTTAACCGTAAGACTTATCCACGTCTTGTTCGTTTATTCGAAGAAATTCAAGCGCCAGTAGCCCCCTCAGAAATGTCGTTTTCCGTATCGATTGATACAGCCAACAAATCTGGGACGGGGAAAAAGATTGAATGGGCTGGTAATGACATCAATTCTTTTTTTGGACAAAGATCCAATCTCCTGTCTCCATCATTTTGGAGGATGGCTTATGACATCATGCGTTTTAATCGTTTGGCCACTCAGTTAGCGCATGATCAAATTGAAGCTGGTCATCAATATAAAGAGCCTGATGAAAAAATTGCCGATTTTTTAAAACGTCATCGTTTCAGCCAAAGCTTTAAAGAAAATTATTTTTTACCCATGATCGGTGCCATCTGGTCTTGTTCAATCGAACAGATGCTAGAGTTCCCCATTCAAACCATGGTGCGCTTCTGCCATAACCACGGCCTTTTGCAAATCCAAAATCGTCCGCAATGGTTGACCATCAAGGGCGGTTCACGAGAATATGTAAAGCGCCTTGTGACAGCACTAGAAAAGCATGGGGTTGCCATTAAAAGGGAATGTGTCCTGAGAGTAAATACAGGTCATGATGGCGGGCCAGTTGAGGTTATCAGTCAGGCTGGCTCGGCTCACTTCGATGAAGTCATCATGGCTTGTCATAGCGACCAAACACTAGATTTAGTTCATGGCATTGACCAACAATCAAGAAATATCCTGGCATCAGTTCCATACCAAAAGAATCGAGCAATATTACATACCGATATTCGCTTCTTGCCAGACGCAAAACGTTGTTGGGCTGCCTGGAATTACACCGCCAAATCTGGTGCCAAACCAGACACAAAGCAACATGTCAGCGTTAACTACTTAATTAATCGTCTACAACCTCTGCCAGCTCAACTTCAAGATACCCAAATTATTGTGAGCTTAAATCCCTCGGAAGAGCCAGATCCAAAGCTTGTGTATCAAGAGATTCACTATTCACACCCTGTCTTTGATATGAGTGCGATACAAGCTCAGAAGGAGCTACCCTTAATTCAGGGCACAGCATCGATTTGGTATTGTGGCGCCTGGACGGGGTTTGGGTTTCATGAAGATGGTTTACGCTCCGGAGAATTAGTGGCAGAAGCTTTAATTGAAAGCATTCATCAGCCGATCAAAACCAAACAAGATGTGTAGTTGATGTCAGATGCCAAAATTAACTTTGGGGTAGTAAAACACCAGCGCTTGAGGCCGGCTAAGAATGCCTTTGGTTATGGGGTTTTCACCATCTCCATCCCTATGCGTACTCGCAATGCTAACCCGAATTTACTGAGTCAGAACGGCTTAAGCGATAACCGTTGGGGCCTCTGTGCATTTTTTGATAAGGACCATGGCTTAGGAGAATCCAATAGCCTTGCTTGGATCGAAAAGATTCTGGCAGATAATCATGTACAGCATATCGATGGAGAAATTTGGCTTCAGACTTTTCCAAGGGTATTGGGTTACGTCTTTAATCCCGTGAGCTTTTGGATCTGCACGCGCGCTGACGGCAAAGTACAAGCGGTACTGGCTGAGGTTAACAATACCTTTGGTGAGCGTCATTGCTATTTACTACACAAAGATTCGGGTAAGGCATTGCACTCTGGCGAAACACTTAGTAGTGAAAAGGTATTTCACGTTTCACCATTTTGCGCAGTACGTGGTGATTACCATTTCCGCTTCTTATTTCCGCAAGATAGTAGTAGCGGCAAGAATAATGTCTGTCGCATTGAGCTTCATGAGGACGGCCAACCCCTCATCAACACCAGCATTAGTGGCATCAGCCACCCACTTAGTCGCGCCAATATCATTCTGGCCTTACTTCGCTACCCTTTAATGAGCGTGGGCGTCATTTTTCGAATACATTGGCAAGCATTGAAATTGTGGGTAAAAGGTGTACCCTTTCACTCAAAGCCTAAACCACCAGAACTTGAAGTTAGCAGATGAATCGTCCAGGACAATCCCTTCTCTCCAGACTCAACTTTTCTCGTCCGCAAGGGCGGGATAGCGCTTCGCCACAACACCAAATTAAAGCTAAGGCACTCCTAACTCTTTTGACGAAGCTAAGCAGTGGCCATTTAAAGCTTACCCTTCCCAATGGCGAAAAGCGCGAGTTTGGCATTCAAAGTGATCAATTACATGCGGAAATTCATATCTTGGAGTGGTCTGTATTTAAAGAAATCATGTCCCACGGAGATATTGGATTTGCCGAGAGCTACATTAAGGGCAAATGGAATACCCCCGACCTTAAGGCGCTCCTTGAGCTAGCCATACGCAACCGAACCATTTTAGAAAAAGCCATCTATGGCAATTGGTATGGCTCGATTTTTTATCGACTAAAGCATTGGTTGCGTGATAACAGCAAAGCGGGAAGTCGCAAGAATATTCATGCGCACTATGACCTAGGCAATGCTTTTTATACGCTGTGGCTTGATCCCACGATGAGCTACTCGAGCGCCTGGTTTTCTGAAGGCGCTCAGCAAGTCTTAGCTGATGCGCAGCGTGCGAAGATTGGGCGCATTCTAGATTCCTTAAAGACTACGCCAGGGGAGCACATACTTGAAATTGGTTGTGGCTGGGGCGGCGTTATGGAGGAGTCTCTTCGTAACAAGAGAGCCATTACTGGTCTAACTCTATCTACAGAGCAAAAAGTATTTGCAGAGAAACGTTTGCTAGAAGTGCAAAGTCAAATTGCTAACCCTCCTAGATTTGAAGTGCGCCTTCAGGACTATCGTGATTGCCAAGAAAAATTTGATGGCATTGCTTCCGTCGAAATGTTTGAGGCAGTTGGTGAAAAACATTGGCCGGAGTATTTTGAAACGATTGCTCATTGCCTAAAAGCGGGTGGCAAAGCTTGCATTCAGACGATTGTGATTGCCGAGGATCTTTTTGATCGCTACAGACGCAACACTGACTTTATTCAACAGTATGTATTTCCTGGTGGCATGCTACCCTCTAGGGCAAGTTTTAAAGCGAGCGCTGCTAAAGCTGGATTACGAATTGATGACGAGTTCGCCTTTGGCGGAGATTATGCAAGAACTCTTTGCTTGTGGCGTGATAGCTTTAATCAAAAACTGCAAGAGGTACGCCAACTTGGCTTTGATGAAGCATTTATACGTCTTTGGAACTTCTATCTCATGTATTGTGCCGCTGGCTTTACTGAGCGTAATATCGATGTAGTGCAATTCACATTGAGCCATCAATCTTCACCAGCATCTTCTGATACATTAAGCGCATGAAACAAAGCGGAATAGCTCACTTCTCAGGCAAAAGAGTCTGGGTCATAGGCGCATCCAGCGGTATTGGTGAAGCTTGTGCGAAAACCCTTCTTCTCAAGGGCGCTAAAGTAGCGCTTTCCAGCCGAAGAGCTGAACGATTAAATGAAATTGCCAGTACTGCAGAGGTTGATCAATCACTCGTTATTCCATTGGATGTCACAGATGATGCTCAACTGCAAGATGGCTATAAAACCATTATGAAGGCCTGGGATGGGGTTGATCTGCTCCTTTTTGTATCGGGCATGTATGTACCACTACGCGCAGATAATTTTGATATCAAGGTTGCCGAGAAGATCATTGATGCAAACCTTTTAGGACCAATGAGAGCGGTTGCTCTAGTGGTACCGGAAATGCTCAAAGCTCACTCAGGACATATTGCTATTGTTGGCAGTGTTGCAGGTTATAGCGGTCTGCCAAAAGCTTTGGCTTATGGCCCAAGTAAAGCTGCCATCATTAATTTTTGTGAGAATTTATATTACGACTTGCTGCCGACAGGAGTCAGTGTGCACATGATCTCGCCAGGATTTGTAGCTACTGAGGCTACCGCAAAAAATGACTTTGAAATGCCAGCCTTAATTAGTGCCGAGGAAGCAGCCAGTGAGATATTGGCCGGCATTCAGAAGGGGGAGTTTGATATTCACTTCCCTAAGCGATTCACAAGATTCTTAAAGTTTCTGAGAATCTTGCCTTACCCAATCTACTTTTGGATTGTACGCCGCTTCGTCAAAATTTAAGCGGCGCTAAAGTGTTACGTAGCAAGCTGTTTCGAATTTACTACTTGTACTTATCTTTACGAATTTTCTCTTCTAGATAACCCATTACTGCGATTGCTTTAGCCTTAGATCCAGCAATGGATGGTGATGTTACGTACTTGCCTTGCATCACAACGGTTGGCACTCCATCAATACGATAGGCTTCCGTCAATTGCTTGGCAGCACGTGCTTTAGAAACTACTGCAAAAGAGCGATAGGTCGCCAAGAAGGTATTGCGATCAATGCCTTGAGACGCAACCCAATCTGCGATCTCCGTCTCCGTGAGGAGATGTTTATTTTCTTTGTGTATTGCGTACATGACTTTTTCATTTAGAGCATCAGCTTTGCCCATCGACTCTAGAGCGTAGTACATCTGACTATGCGGCAAAAAGTCATCGCGAAAGGCTACAGGGACTCTTTTGAAAACAACGTCTTTAGGTTGACGCTTTACCCAGCTACTGAGCTCAGGCTCAAAGTCATAGCAATGTGGGCAACCATACCAAAAGAATTCAATAACTTCTACTTTTCCCTTGGTTTCGACCGGCTGCGCAACAGGCAATATACGGTAATCAAAACCTTCTTCGATTTTTTGAGCTTGTGCGCTAGCGAAACTACTTAAAGAAAGCAGTGCTAATAAAGTAATGAATCTTTTGCTGAATGAAATCATGATTTACTGGATTTGATTAAGGTTGGTTTAATGCCAATGCCACTCAATTTATCTCGCACTGAGTTACTCTCATCAACACTGTTGTAAGGACCTACACGTACGCGCCAAAGAGTATTCCCGTCACTCGTGACTTCACTTAGCTGGGCTTGAATTCCCTGAATAGCTAAATTCGCTTTTTGCGCATCTGCATCAGCACGCTTTGTAAACGCGCCCACTTGCAAGAAATACATGGCGTCTGATTTGCTTGCAGGGGATGCGTCCGCTGGCTTGTCAGCAGTTTTCTTGCCATTTACCAAATCTCCAATCGGATCGGGTGACGCAGGGGCGGGTGATTTACCCTGGAGCGGCTTATTCAAATCTACAGGCTCAGCAGGGGCGCCCGCTTCACCCTCCGCAGGTGCTGTAGAAGGCTTAATCATCAAAGGCAGACTTGGGGCACGCATCCCCGGTCTTTCTTGAGGGGTATTTTTAGAAAGGTAAAAGGCAATGACAAAGGCGATTCCAAGGCCGACGCCCAAACCCAAAATAAAGCCGAGAATAGTGCCGCCGTATTGGGAGTTTTGTTGATTCGGTGTTTTCATCATTTCCTCATCTTACATCTTCACTTCATACCTCGCTATTACATCTTTATTGGCGCAGATACCCCGAGTACTTTTAAGCCATTTTGTAGAACTTGTCGGGTTGCTAGCAGCAATGCAAGACGCGCTTGCTTTAAGTTTTGATCGTCAACCAAGACACGATCCGCGTTATAGAAGGTATGGAAATCACCAGCCAAGTCACGCAGGTAAAAAGCCAATGCATGGGGCGCTAATTCTTCGGCAGCGGCCGTCAGAACCTCTGGGTATTCTGCCAAACGACGCAGCAAATGATCCGATGCTTTACTTTGTAAGAGCGATAAATCAGCCGTAGCCAAATCCGATACTTGGCCACCCCACTGTTGCAAGATTGAATTAATTCGCGCATGCGCATACTGAACATAGAACACTGGGTTCTCATCGTTTTGCTGCAAGGCTAAATCAATATCAAAAACGAACTCGGTATCTGCTTTACGCGAAATCAAGAAAAAGCGCACAGCATCGCGACCGCGCTGCAAAGCCAATTCCCTCTCTTCTGGCGTCATCTCTGGAGTAACGCCGCCTGACCATTCAACCAAATCACGCACAGTGACATATGAGCCCGCACGCTTAGAAATTTTGACTTCTTCACCATGGCGCATAACCGTAACCATCTTATGCAGCACATACTCTGGATACGTTTTAGGAATATCCCAGCCACGCTTCTGTGCTACGCCTTGCAGGCCTGAGCGGACACGGGCAATGGTGCCGTGGTGATCGCTACCCTGCACATTAATTACTTTCTGAAAGCCGCGATTCCACTTGCTGGTGTGATAGGCCACATCAGGCACAAAGTAGGTAAAGCTACCATCAGACTTACGCATCACGCGATCTTTATCATCGCCATCATCCGTACTCTTCAACCAGAGCGCACCTTCGGATTCATATGTCTTACCAATGCTTTGTAAGTCGCCAACAATTTGTGCAACGCTACCGTCGGTATATAGAGAGGACTCTAAGTAATAGCAATCAAATTTCACGCCAAAAGTTTTCAAATCAATGTCTTGTTCATTACGCAAATAAGCAACAGCAAATTGGCGAATGGCCTCAAGATCATCTTTAAATTCTGGAGAAGTTTGAAATGCACTAGCAATCTCTGCAATATATTCGCCGTTATATGCCTGCTCAGGCCACTTGGCATCACCAGGCTTCAAACCCTGTAAGCGAGCTTGAACAGACAAGGCTAAATTCGCAATCTGCACACCGGCATCGTTGTAATAAAACTCACGATGAACTTTGATTCCCTGGGTGGCTAATAAATTAGCTAAGGCATCACCCAGCGCTGCTTGTCTACCGTGGCCAACATGCAATGGTCCAGTTGGATTGGCAGAGACAAACTCAATCATGGCGTTTGGAACAGACTCGCCGACTTGCACAGACTCACCAAAATGAGTCCCTGCAGCAAGTATCTCCTGAACTACGGTAGTCTTAGCTGCATTACTAAGGCGAAAATTAATAAAGCCAGGACCAGCGATGTCACAGGATGCAATCAGCTCATTGAATCCCGCTTGCTGCTGCAAGCGTTCAACCAAAGCCTGTGCCAGCTCACGCGGGTTAAGCTTCCAAGCCTTTGCTAGCTGAAGGGCGATATTACAAGCGACATCACCATGGTCAACAGCCTTGGGACGCTCCAAACGGGGGGTAGGAGCCTCTCCTAGGTCGCGCTCCTGAGCCAAGCCCGCAAGTGCAGCACTCAGCATTTGAATTAAACGATTTTTATTGGTTAACAACATAGATTAGTGAGTTTATCAGGTGGTAAGCTATCGAAATGATCTATCAATTTCGCTCAAAGGCTGGTCCAGATGTCATCATGCTGGCGGATCTGACTAAACGAATTTTTGATATTTTGGGGCGCCCCCTGGAGCCTCGCGGAATTTTGACCGTTGAGCAACTTCCTGACCTCATCACTGCCCTAGAAACTGCCATCCTCAAAGATCTTGAGGAGCGGGCTAAAGTAAATGACGAGTCCGAGAAGGGTGCTGAGAAGCCTAAGCTGGCCGATCGCCTTGGACAGCGAGCCTACCCATTCCTGGAGTTGATGAAGCAATCCAAAGCCACAGACGAACCCGTCATGTGGGGCGTCTAATCTAGCAAGCTTGCCAGCTGGCGACGGGTGTCTTCAATACTTTGACCGCGGCGTTTAGCCAAGTCTTCAACCTGATCATCCGATAGCTTGCCCACATTAAAGTAGCGCGCATCCGGATGGGCCAAATAGAAACCGCTCACGCTTGAAGCTGGATTCATGGCCATTGACTCGGTCAGAGTCATGCCAATATCTTCAGAGCCAATGACTCGTAATAGATCTTCTTTAACTTCATGTGCAGGACAGGCTGGGTAACCAGGTGCCGGACGAATACCGCGGTATTCCTCATTAATCATCTGATCATTGGTCAAAATCTCATCTGTTGCATAGCCCCACAGATCAGTGCGCACACGATGGTGCATGAGTTCAGCAAACGCTTCTGCCAATCGGTCAGCTAAGGCCTTCAACATAATGGCACTGTAGTCATCGTGCTTTGCCTGAAACTCAGCTACTTTCTTTTCAACACCATGACCGGTGGTCACTGCAAAACAACCCAGGTAATCAGCGACGCCCGAGTCCTTTGGCGCAACATAGTCGGCCAAACAACGATTAGGTCTGCGTACACCCTCTATAACTGGACGCTCGGATTGTTGACGCAAGTTATGCCAAACAAACAAAGGATGCTCGCGTGCTTCATCGCTATACAAAACGATATCGTCGCCAATGGTATTAGCGGGATAGAAAGCCACCACCGCATCGGCTTGTAGCCAATGCCCCTTAATCAACTTATCGAGCAGAGCTTGGGCGTCAGCAAACACCTTGCGAGCCTCAACACCAACAACTTCATCATCCAGAATTGCTGGGAATTTACCTGCAAGGTCCCAAGTCTGAAAGAATGGTGTCCAGTCAATATATTTAGCAATATCGCTCAGTGCAAAGTTTTTAAATACACGACGGCCAATGAACTTCGGCTTCTTTGGAACATAAGCAGACCAGTCGATCATCTCGCGATTCTTACGTGCTGCTTCTAAAGAAATCGTTGGCGCCGCCTTCTTATTGACATGCTGTTCACGAATGCGTACATAGTCATCGCGCAAATCTTGAATAAATTTCTTAGCACTTTCATCGGAAAGCAAGCTGGAAGCCACTGAAACTGAACGAGATGCGTCAGGCACATACACCACTGGGCCATCGTAATGCGGGGCAATCTTTACCGCCGTATGAACGCGTGAAGTTGTTGCGCCACCAATCATCAGCGGAATTTGGCGTTCGCGAAACCAATCATCACGTTGCATCTCTTGCGCAACATAAGTCATCTCTTCTAGCGAAGGTGTAATCAATCCAGATAAACCAACAATATCTGCATTCTCTTCTTTGGCACGCTTGAGAATCTCTGCACAGGGAACCATCACACCCATATTGGCTACTTCAAAGTTGTTACATTGCAGAACAACAGTCACAATATTTTTACCGATATCGTGCACGTCGCCCTTCACGGTTGCCATGACAATCTTGCCCTTAGCTTTGGCTTCGCCGCCTGCTGCAATATGTTGGCGCTTTTCTTCTTCGATGTACGGAATCAAGATGGCAACCGCTTGTTTCATCACGCGGGCGCTTTTGACTACCTGAGGCAAGAACATCTTGCCCGCACCAAACAAGTCGCCCACGACATTCATACCATCCATCAGAGGGCCTTCAATGACCTCAATAGGTCTGCCGCCAGCGCCCATAATTTCTGCGCGCAACTCTTCGGTGTCTTCTTCGATAAAGGTGGTGATGCCATGCACTAGGGCATGCGTTAGACGCTCACGTACAGGCGCTTCACGCCACACTAGGTTCTCGACCTGCTTAGCGCCACCACCCTTAAATTGGTCAGCAATATCGAGCAAACGCTCGGTAGGTGTTTTGCCATCCTTTTCTTTAAAGCGATTGAGAACAACGTCCTCAACACGCTCACGCAACTCTGGATCTAAATCCGCGTACACACCTAATTGACCAGCATTCACAATGCCCATATCCATACCAGCTTGGACAGCGTGATACAAGAACACTGTATGAATTGCTTCACGCACACGGTCATTACCGCGGAATGAGAAGCTCACATTGGAAACGCCGCCGCTAACCTTAGCACCCGGTAGGTTTTCTTTAATCCAGCGGGTGGCATTAATAAAGTCGACCGCATAGTTGTCGTGCTCTTCAATGCCGGTAGCAATTGCAAAAATATTCGGATCAAAAATAATGTCTTCTGCTGGGAAGCCAATCTCGTTTACCAAGATCTCATAGCAGCGCTGACAGATTTCTGTCTTACGCTTAAAGGTATCAGCTTGCCCTACCTCGTCAAAAGCCATCACCACTGAGGCAGCACCATAACGACGGATTAAACGCGCTTGCTTTCTGAAGGACTCCTCACCCTCTTTTAAGGAGATCGAGTTCACAATTGGCTTACCTTGAATACACTTCAGACCCGCTTCAATCACGCTCCACTTGGAGGAGTCGATCATGATGGGAACACGAGCAATATCAGGCTCAGAAGCGATTAAGTTGAGGAAGCGAGTCATCGCCGCCTCAGAATCTAACATCGCCTCATCCATATTGATGTCGATAACCTGTGCGCCATTCTCAACCTGCTGACGCGCCACTACGAGCGCTTCATCAAACTGATTATTCAAAATCATGCGAGAGAATGCTTTGGAGCCTGTGACATTGGTACGCTCACCAATATTGACGAAGCCAACATCTGCTGTAACGTTAAATGGCTCAAGACCAGAAAGCTTCATCGCTGGCATCGCTTTTTTCTCCGTCGTGCTCATGCTGATACCTCCGCATTCTCACGATAGAAAGCGCGTGGCTTCCGTTTGGCAACCGCATTAGCAATTGCGCGAATGTGATCGGGTGTCGTGCCGCAGCAGCCGCCTACTAAATTAACTAAGCCATCTTTAGCAAAACCATCTACTAGGCTAGAAGTGATTTCTGGGGTCTCATCAAAGCCCGTATCACTCATCGGATTAGGCAAGCCCGCATTGGGGTAGCAAGACACTGCCGCATCGCAAATTCTTGCTAGCTCTGCAATATAGGGGCGCATTAAAGCAGCCCCTAATGCACAGTTCAAACCAAAGGTGAGTGGCTTGATGTGACGCAAACTATTCCAGAACGCCTCAACTGTTTGACCAGACAAAATACGGCCAGATGCATCTGTCACCGTTCCAGAAATCATTACCGGCAAACGCTCACCGGTCTCTTCAAAAAATTCATCGAGGGCAAAGAGTGCCGCTTTGGCATTGAGCGTATCGAAAATAGTTTCAACCAAAAATAAGTCAACGCCACCCGCAAATAATCCTTCAATCTGCTCACGATACGAAGCACGTAATACATCAAAGGTCACATTGCGTGCACCCGGGTCATTAACATCCGGCGAAATACTCGCTGTCTTTGGTGTAGGGCCAATTGCGCCAGCAGCAAAACGAGGTCTTTCTGGGGTGCTGTATTTTTCACAAGCTGCGCGCGCTAATTTGGCGGAGACTTCATTCATCTCACGAGCCAAGCCAGCCATTTTGTAGTCCTCTTGCGCCACTGAGGTTGCACCAAAAGTATTGGTTTCAATAATGTCTGCGCCAGCATCCAAATACTGCTCATGGATCTTGCTAATAATTTGTGGTTGCGTCAGAACTAGCAGCTCGTTATTGCCTTTGATGTCGCCGGGATGATCGGCAAATCGGGTATTTCCCGGCAAACCACGATAGTCGGCCTCGGTCAACTTATATTGCTGAATCATGGTGCCCATGGCGCCATCCAAAATGAGGATGCGCTGCTTCAAAAGCTCGGGAAGCTTTTGACCACGGGTATAAGGCTGGGACAAACCATTAGATTGCATTGTTAAACCGGGATTAATCTCTAGAATCCCTTATTCTATTGGAAAAGCCACTTTTCATTCACCCCGGAGCCCTTATGTTTGGAACCATTCCAGAATTCAATCAAAGCCTAGATATGTTTAAAACCATGTGGGGACAAGGCGCTGCAGGTCAGGCCGGACAGTTCCCCTTCACGGCAGACGCCTCTAAGGCTGCTGGCGGCTTTGCATCGGCTTTTCCTGGCTTGGATGTAGATGAGCTTGAAAAGCGCATCAAGGACCTGAAAAGCGTTGAAAACTGGCTCAATTTGAACCTCAACATCCTCAAATCAACTATTCAGGGTCTTGAAGTTCAGCATGCCACCATGATGGCGCTCAAATCCTTTGGTGATGCCGTCTCAGCGGCTGGCGCTGCAGCCAGCTCAACAAGCGCCCCAAAGGAAGAATCCAAGACTAAAACAACTAGCGCTAAACCACGGAAAACCGCAACACGCCGTCCTCGCAAAGCTGGCGACGCAACTTTCCTCGACGAAGTAGGTAATTCAGATGAGCAATAGCCTCACCCATTGCAAATGTGAGCTGATGAATATCTAATTCACGTTTAAACAAAACCGGCACAATCTCCCTAGCATGTGCCGGTTTTTTACATGCGGCCAAAGTATCCGCCAAGCGATCATCATGATGCGCTTTGAGTTGCGCAACACGCGGCCTAATTCCAGTAAATGGTTTGCCATGTGAAGGAAGCACCAACGCATCCTCAGGCAACACTAAATATTTTTCAATAGAGTCCAGATACAATCCTAGCGGATCTGCATCTGGGTCAGCATCATAGACGCTCACATTAGTAGAAATACGGGGTAACAACATATCTCCAGAGATTAATACTCCAAGCTCTTCACAAAAGAGAGAGGCGTGCTCTGGAGCATGCCCATAACCCATGATGACTTGCCACGCATGACCACCAATCAAAATAGACTCGCCATCAATAATGCGGCGGTATTGACGCGGCACACCAGGAACCATATTGCTATAGTAATTGGAGCGCCCTCGAATTTTTTCTAAATCGTCTGAGCCCGTTAAACCATGTCTTTGAAAGTGATCTGCGGAACCGCCGCTGCCAGCACGCGAACCAACTGCGGCGCCACCCTCTTTGCAACTTAACCATTGGGCAGTTAAATAATCTGTCATGGAAATCCACATGGGGACATGCCATTTTTCACAGAGCCATTGCGATAGACCCACATGGTCAGGATGCATATGCGTCACGATGACGCGCAAGACTGGCATGCCTTCAAGCTGAGTAGCAAACACTTGTTCCCAAGAGTTTCTTGTCTCTTCATTAGCAATACCGCAGTCCACAATCGTCCAACCCGCAAGACCATCAATTTCGTCGCGCAGCAGCCAAAGATTGATGTGATCTAAAGCAAAGGGCAGACGCATTCTGATCCAGCGAACACCTGGCGCAACCTCTATGCTGCTACCCACTTCCGGAAGGGCGTCTCCTAAGGGATAATGAACTGCAGCTTCAGCGCTTGCTTTGTTTTGAGTATTCATGGCTTAGTGTTATTGATTGATTTTTTACTTCTAGGTTTGCTTTGACAACAGTTCCATCGCCTTGCATTAATTGGTGTGACATTAACCCTGAAAATGGTTACTGTCGCGGCTGCTATCGCACCCTGACCGAAATTGCTGATTGGTCCGAGCTGACTAATCCTGAGAAGCTTGAGGTTTGGTCACAACTACCTAGTCGCAAACCCCAAGCACCACAGTAAAGCTAATCTTTAGTTGCTTGTTATTTCTTTTTTATTTATTGACGTCGACAATCAAGCGCCCGCGTACATTTCCTGCCATTAATTCTTGCGCGTATTTTATTGACTCCTCAAGCGTAATCTCATGAGAGATTTCATCTAAGGTTTTCAGATCCACTAACTTACTCAACTGCTCATAGGCAGCAATGCGTTTTGCACGTGGCACAGTCACACTATTAATGCCGTACAAAGTCACGCCGCGTAAAATAAATGGTGCGACACTTGAAGGAAAATCCATGCCCTGAGCCAAGCCACAAGCAGCTACTGCGCCATCGCTCTTGGTCTGCGCACACGCATTAGCCAGGGTATGACTGCCCACACTATCAACTACTGCAGCCCAACGCTCTTTTGCCAATGGCTTGCCAGGAGCAGATAAGATGGCGCGATCAATCACTTCAGTTGCACCCAATTTCTTCAGGTAATCTGCTTCGGCCATACGGCCTGTACTCGCGACAACAGTAAAACCTAGCTTGCTGAGAAGCGTGATGGCAAAACTGCCAACACCGCCTGCAGCACCAGTGACCAAAACCTCACCATCGCTTGGCTTAAGCCCATGCTTTTGTAGCGCCATGACGCAGAGCATGGCGGTATAACCTGCAGTGCCAATGGCTAATGCTTGTTTAGCAGTAAACCCCTTGGGCAGCGGAATCAACCAATCGGCCTTCACACGAGCCTGCTGACCTAAGCCACCCCAATGCCCTTCCCCAACTCCCCAGCCGTTGAGAAGCACCATGTCGCCAGTCTTGAAGTCGGGGTTGGTGCTCTCCATCACTTCACCGGCAAAATCGATGCCCGGCACTATTGGGAAGCTGCGAACCACCGGACCTTTGCCCGTGATAGCCAGGCCATCCTTGTAATTGAGGGTGGAATACAGGACCTTTACGCGAACATCTCCCTCTGGGAGGTTAGCCTCATCGACCTGGGCTAATTCTGCGCGATACCCTTGGTCATCCTTATTTACCAATATTGCTTTAAACATGTCTCTTCCTTTTAGAGCGAGGTATTTCCCCGCAGCAATTGCTTAATAGGTTTATCCTAACGAGCATTGCTGATTATGGAGGTTTCCATGAAAAAAATTCTACTATTAACTACGATTTCTGGCTTGGTGCTGTCTGGCTGCTATTCCACCCAAATTAATATGTCCATGGGCAATATGCGTCTGATCACCTCTAGCGCTGCACCGCAGGATGTCATGGATTTCGCCACTAAGACCTGTAAAGATGATTTTTATGAAGGCGCCAGCTTTCTGTCCAAGGCAGGCAAAGAATATCGCTTCAAGTGCGTAAAAGCTGAAGAGAATGAAGTTTTAAATCCCATTCCCGGCACAACACTGACCGCTACAGCAAAAGCTGAAGCTAAATAAGTAAAGATTAATGACCCCATTTACTTCACAAGAGCTACGCAAAGGTTTCGCATCATTTGCAACTGGGGTCACTGTTATCACCTGCCTGGATGAGGAAAACAATTCTCACGGCATTACGATTAGCTCCTTCAACACTGTCTCACTCGAGCCACCACTCATTCTTTGGAGTCTCAAGAAGCATTCACGTCTAATGCCTTGGGTTGAGCTTGGCAAGAAACATCTGATTCATGTGCTAGAGCGCTCGCAAGAGAATCTGGCAATGCATTTCGCTACCGTGAAGACAGATCAATTCAAGGGAATTGATCACAAGCCAGCAGCTAGTGGACTAACGCAAATAGATCATTGCGTTGCTTACTATGAATGTGAAACTGTATGTGTTCATATAGGCGGCGATCACAACATCATTGTTGCCAAAGTAATTAACTTAAAAAATCATCCTGAACGAGAGCCGCTCATTTTTGCGCGCAGCCAATTTTTAGGTCTCGATTTCACAGAAACCAAAACCAGCTAATACCACTTCATCTTTGTAAGGAAATGCCATGATGCGTTTATGGGGTCGCAAAAGTTCTATTAACGTTCAAAAAGTATTGTGGTGCCTTGCTGAGCTTGGATTAAAAGAAGGCAAAGACTTTGAGCGAATTGATGCCGGCCTGCAATTCGGGATCAATAACACTCCAGAGTTCTTAAATCTCAACCCAAATGGCTTAGTACCTACACTGGAAGATGGGGAGGTAGTGCTTTGGGAATCCAATACCATCATGCGTTACTTGGCTCGTCAACATGATCGGGCTGGGCGCTTTACTACCGATATCAGAACTCAGTACGAATCTGAGAAATGGATGGATTGGCAATTGGGTACGATGTGGCCAGCGCTGCGCATAGCATTTCTGGGTCTTACTAGAACACCCGAGGTAGAACGTCAATACGAATCGATTCTCAAGGGATATCAAGAAACTAATCGGCTGCTTGGATTGCTAGATCAAACATTGTCTAAGCAAAGCTATTGCGCGGGCAATCAATTTCAGCCTGGAGATATTGTTTTAGCCCTTTGTGTCAGCCGTTGGATTCTTCTGAATCAAGCCTTCCCGCAGCAAACTGGCGAGCGTGCGCCTCTTAAGAATATCGATGCCTGGTTGCAGCGGCTAGAAATAGAAACCTACTTTAACGATATTGTTGAAAAAGAACTCAATATCGTTAAATAGTTTTTCTGTCTTTCATTTTTACTGCTGCTTAAATTTCTTGGCGTGGTGATCGGCACCAATAAATAAGTACATTGCCGGCACTACAAAGAGTGTGAACAGCGTACCAATTGATAGGCCAGTGAAAATCACAATGCCCATAGATTTGCGTCCTGCGGCACCCGCGCCAGAAGCAATCACCAAAGGCAATACGCCTAAAACCATTGCTGCAGTTGTCATCAAAATCGGGCGCAAACGAACGCTACTTGCTTCAACGATGGCATCGAGCTTACTGCGCCCTGCTTCCTGAAGTTCATTCGCAAACTCCACGATCAAAATACCGTGCTTACTAATCAAGCCCATGAGTGTGACTAGGCCAACTTGGGTATAGACGTTTAAGGTCGTGAACCCCAAATTAATAAATATCAAGGCGCCAAATAAGGCTAGCGGCACAGAAACCAAAATTACAATGGGATCGCGGAAACTTTCAAACTGTGCTGCAAGCACCAAGAACACAATCAGAATCGCAAAGAACATGGTAACTAAGAAGCCGCCAGATTCAGCCATAAATTGGCGTGACGGGCCTGCGTAGTCCATGGTGTAACCATTAGGCGCAACCTCTTTCAGAGTCTGACGCATGTACTCCAATAAATCTGCTTGCGAAATAAATGGTGTGCTTACACCTGAGATCGTTGCTGAATTTAATTGCTGGAAGTGATTAATAGACTGCGGCACCACCCTTTGTTTAATCGTTGCGATAGTGCGCGCTTGAACCATCGCGCCACTTGGTGTACGTATGTAGTAATCCAATATTTGATCTGGATTGAGACGATCCACTTGCTTTACTTGTGGAATCACACGATAAGAGCGTCCGGCCACCGAGAAGTAATTCACATATCCACCTCCTAAAGCAGCAGATAAGGCTGAACCGACTTGTTGCTGAGTCATGCCTAGGGCAGCAACTTTTTCTCGATCAATCTCTAAAACATCTTGTGGCTTATCAATCTTGAGGTCAGAATCTACGAAGAAGAAATTGCCACTGCGGCGCGCTTTATCAAGTACTGCTTGTGAGACTTCATTTAACGCTGCATAAGACTCCGTTGTATTAATAACAACCTGTACAGGCAAGCCTTGAGCGCCAGGTAAGGCTGGAAACTGGAACGCAGCAACGCGCGCGCCTGCAATAGAGTTCCACTTTTGCTGCATATCTTCTTGGAACTTGGTTGCGTTACGACTGCGCTCACCCCAGTCTTTCAGCAAGATACCACCAAAGCTCGAAGTTGGGCTCGTGATCTGGAAAGCCTGTTCATATTCTGGTTCTGCAGCTGCAATTGCGTAAATTTGATCTGCATAAGTCTGCATTTGCGTCACCGTACTATTAGGGGGTCCTGATGCTTGCATCAAAACAATGCCCTGGTCTTCGGTTGGCGCTAATTCAGCACGCGCAGTTGAATATAAATAAGCTACGCCCCCCAGCAAGATGACTCCCATCACGATAATGACCTGCCAAGTGCTGAGCAAATCACGTAAAGTAGTTTGATAGCTGTGATGCACCTTCTCAAATATGCGATCAATCTTCTGCACAAAAGGTGACGCCTCTTGCTCCTCTGTGAAGATGCGAGAACACATCATGGGCGAGAGTGTTAAGGCAATTAATCCTGAAACAGCTACGGCACTAGCCAAAGTAAAGGCAAACTCAGTAAATAGCGCACCCGTCAAGCCACCCTGAAAGCCAATCGGGATATACACCGCAATCAGTACCACTGTCATTGCTAAAATAGGTCCGCCTAATTCGCGGGCAGCAATTAAAGATGCCTCTAGCGGTGACTTACCTTCTTTCATGTGGCGGTCAACGTTTTCCACCACGATGATGGCGTCGTCCACCACTAATCCAATTGCCAACACTAAAGCCAATAGGGTAAGCAAATTAATCGAGTAGCCCAGCACTTGCATGAGGAAGAAAGTACCAATGAGCGATAAAGGCATTGCAATCACTGGAACAGCAACCGCACGAGCACTACCCAAGAAGAGGTAGATCACCACAGTCACAATCACCAAGGCCTCTATTAAGGTGGACACTACCTCATCAATAGAGCTGGTAATAAATTTAGTAGAGTCGTAAACAATCTTGCCTGTCATGCCAATGGGTAATTGCTTCTGAATATCTGGTACGACATCGCGGACCCTTTGTGCCACGTCTAACAGGTTGGCCTGCGGCGCAACCTTAATAGCAATAAACACTGACCTCTTACCGCTAAAGGCAACGTTCGTGTTGTAGTCCTCAGACCCCATGGTGACATTAGCCACCTGGTCTAAATACACAATATTCACGCCATCTTTTTTAATGACTAACTTGCGAAACTCATCCAGAGTATGTAAGTCGGTACCGGCAACCAAGTCAACCGAGACCATCTCGCCTTTAGTGCTTCCAACTGCTGATAAATAGTTGTTGGCTGACATGGCGTTATACACATCATCGGCGCCCACACCAAGACCGGCCATCTTCTCTCGATCCAACCAGGCGCGTAAGGCGAATTTACGTCCGCCAGTGATCTCTGCATTCTGAACCCCTTCAACAGAATCCAGCTTTGGCTTTACAACTCGCAGTAGATAGTCGGTGATAGCATTGTTGGGGATGTCATCGCTATAGAAACCCATGTACATTGCGGCAGTAGATTGCCCTACCTGCACTGTCAAAATAGGTTGTTGCGCCTGTGGTGGCAACTGATTCTTTACCGCACTAATTTGAGTCTGTATCTGCGTTAATGCCGCGTTTGAGTCATAGTTCAGTTTGAGCGTTGCAGTAATGGTGGAGACTCCACTCACGCTGGCAGAAGATAAGTAATCAATCCCTTGCGCCTGAGCTATAGATGCCTCAAGAGGCTGAGTAATAAAGCCTGCAATCGTTTCAGGATCGGCACCATAGTAGGCCGTAGTGATGGTCACAATCGCATTTTGCGTTTGCGGATATTGATTTACAGGTAAAGAGCCAATTGCCTTCAAACCAAAAATCAATACAAGAGCGCTCACCACCATGGAGAGCACTGGCCTACGGATGAATATGTCAGTCCAATTCATCTGCTATTTATTCCTGCGGCTTTGGATCGGGTGAGTTAGCTGGCTGCACTTTGTTGTTAATAATCAACGGCGTGCCATTCTTGAGTTTGAGTTGGCCACTAGTAACCACCGTTGCGCCCTCATCAACACCCTTCAAAATAGCCACTTGATCACCACGAGTTAATCCAGTCGTTACAAATACCTGTTGTGCCTCAAGGGCTGGATTGCCTTGCTTATCTTTCTTGCCGGTAGGTTTAGCAATAAAGATGGTCGAGCCATATGGGTTATAAGTAACTGCTGTCTGAGGCAGGGTCAGGTATTTCACTTGATCACCTAGCTTGATATTCACATTAGCAAACATGCCCGGCAAAATTTTCTTATCCGGATTAGCGAGTTGCGCCTCCACTTGAATATTGCGTGTATTGGTATCGACCTTTGGACTAACAGCAGTAATCTTGCCTGTGAAGCTTGCATCCTTAAATGCATCGGTAGTCACCTCAACCTCTTGGCCAACCTGAATGAGTTCGGCATTGTTTTGCGGTAAGTTGAAATCTACAAAAATAGGATCCAAGGTTTGTAGCGTTAGTAACTTATCGCCAGGGTTTACATACTGCCCTGGATTGATAGAAACAATACCTACACGACCACTAAATGGCGCTTTGAGGTTTTTCTTGGCTACTAAAGCAGTTTGTTGCTCAACCTGCGCTTGTTTTGATTTGGAATCAGCAGCGCTCGTATCAAATACGTTCTTACTAATTGCCTGAATTGCTAACTGCTGTCTATCTCGCTCATTAATGACTTTAGCTAGATCAGCCATTGCTTTTAAAGAATTCAGCTGAGCTACATCAGATGCATCGTTTAATTTAATGAGGAGTTCCCCCTCTTTAACGTCTTGACCTGACTTAATGGGTACAGTCTGCACTAAGCCGCCAATCTCAGTGCTGAGCTCAACACCCCTAAATGCACGGACATTACCTACGCTGGTTAATTTAGGCTGCCATTCTGCATTTGTAATCACCAGGGTGGATACCGTTGCAGGAGGCAATCCCATGCCCGCAATGAAATGCTTAATCATGAAAGTCTTCAGCTGATTGAAAGCGAAGATCAGGCCCAATAATAAAAATACACCGCAAAGCATGATGGTCATACGACGTTGCAAGGGCTCCATTGCCATGAGCTTTTCATGAGCCTTGGTACCGCGCCATTTTTGACCCATGCTCGCCCAAAAGGCCCTGGTCTTTTCCCACAGAGCAATTGCTCTCTCACGTAATTTCCATTCAATTGCTTTACGTTGCATCCATGCCCACAAGGCAAGAACCAAAGCAACGAGCTTGTTCTTAATTTGTTCCAGAAGTTTCATTTTGATCTTTGTTCGCTATGTCTTTTGGTTTAAAAGCAGGGCCTTCACGATTCCACCAGCCGCCACCTAATGCTGCAAATAAAGCTGCCGTATCTGAGAAGCGAGTTGCTTGTGCTGCAACAGATTTCACTTTTGCTTGCTGATACTGATTTTGGTAATAGAGCACTGCTAAATAACTGGCTGTACCGAGTTTGTACTGTTGCTGCACTAAGTCCAGAGTTTCGTAGGCATAACGCTCTGCATCTGAAGCTGCCTTGAGTGCCTGTGCACCAGTCTCTAGTGCGCGTAATGCATTGGCTACTTCTTGGAATGCATTTAAGACGGTTGCTTGATATTGAAATGCTGCTAGCTCGTAGTTCGCAATCGCGCCACGACGTTGCGCCAGCAAAGCACCACCCTGAAATAAAGGCTGCAAGATGCCGCCACCCAAACTCCATAAGGCAGAGTTCGGCCCAAACAGCCCACTAGATGTCAGCGCGGCCGCACCAATAGATCCCGTGATATTAAATTGCGGCAATAAATTGGCAGTTGCAACACCCACGAAAGCATTCTGCGCTTTTAACTGGGCTTCGGCTGCCCGCACATCAGGGCGCTGACGCACTAAGCTAGATGGGACCGATAGAGGCAGCTTCTCTGGCAAATGCAAATTAGCCAAATCAAACTTTGCAATATTGGCGTTGCTCGGAATCTCTCCCACTAATACTGCCAATTGATTGCGTGCAAATGCGAGATTTCTTTCGTAGTTAAAGAGATCCACTTGAGAGTTCGATACCAAGGTACGCTGTGAAGTGACGTCTACTCTAGAAACCGTACCAATGATTAACTGCTTTTCAGTGACTTCAGCAAGATTCGTTTGAGCCTTCAGAATTTCTTCTGTGGCCTGCATTTGTGCACGAAGCGCAGCCTCTTTAACGGCGCTTGTTACTACGTTAGCCGTTAACGAAAGATAAGCGCCCTCTAATTGAAACTGTGCAACTTCTGCTTGCGCGCGCGCACCTTCAACCGCTCTCCGAGCTCCGCCAAACACATCTAACTTGTAAGTCACATTAACTGTGGCGTTGTAGAGGTTATAAGTATCAGAACCGTAGTTCATGCCATATACGGCTGAAGGTTGTTTCTGTCTTATGGCATTTGCACCAACACCAATCGCTGGAAAGTATTGGCCGCCAATCTGTGCGTTGACATTTTCTTGCGCAGCACGCAATGCTGCGTCTGCTGCACCTAAATTTGGATTTTGCTCAAGCGCTCTTTTAATCAGCGCATCAAGCTCAGGAGATTTATAAAGCTCCCACCATTGCGCCCCTATATCTGCACCTTCAACAAACTCTTGATCTGTACCACCTGGCACACCAGGCGCAGTAGCGAGCTTCTTAGCTAGAGGGGTTTCAGTATAGGAAGATGTGTTGGGCGCCTCGGGTTGCTTAAAGTCTGGACCGACCGCGCATGCAGAGAGAGCTAGCGCACAAATTAGCGGAAGCAATTTCAAACCTGAAAGATGGGGTATCGACAGAAACATAAGTTACAACAAATATCCTCTTTTACAAGGGTTATTTGACCACAGAAATGCAATCAGAGCTTCGTAAAGCCCTGATTTATCTACTGAATTTTGTTCACAACTTTAGATGAATGTCAAACAATCGAAAATTATTCGACCGTAACACTCTTTGCAAGGTTTCTGGGTTTATCAACATCAGTGCCGCGTACGCAGGCTGTGTGATAAGCCAATAGCTGTAGTGGCACTACATGAAGGATAGGCGAGAGATTGCCGTAGTGCTCTGGCAATCGAATGACATGAATGCCATCGCCATTAACAATCTCAGTATCTTGATCGGCGAATACATAGAGCATGCCACCACGCGCTTTGACTTCTTGCATATTGGATTTGAGCTTCTCCAATAAGACGTCATTAGGTGCAACAGTAACAACCGGCATCTTGTCTGTAACTAGAGCAAGCGGCCCATGCTTTAACTCACCTGCTGGATATGCCTCAGCATGAATATAAGAAATTTCTTTGAGCTTTAATGCACCTTCAAGCGCAATTGGGTAGTGCATTCCACGCCCAAGGAATAACGCATTTTCACACTTAGAAAAAGCATCGCTCCAGGCAATGATTTGTGGCTCAAGCGCCAGTACTGCATGAAGTGCTTTCGGTAAGTGGCGCAACTCACGGAGTAACTCCTTTTCTTTCTCAGGAGATATTCTGCCATCGCGTTTAGCAATCGAAACTGCTAAGAGATAAAGCGCTAAAAGCTGCGTAGTAAATGCCTTTGTTGAGGCCACTCCAATTTCAGCACCAGCCTTGGTCAAGAAATGCCAATCGGTTTCACGGACCATGGCGCTACTGGCAACGTTACAAATAGCCAATGTAAAGCGGTGACCCAAACTCTTGGCATGACGCAATGCTGCCAAGGTATCTGCTGTCTCACCAGATTGTGAAACCACCACAATGAGTGTTTTTGGATTAGGTACGGTTGTGCGATAGCGATACTCACTAGCAATTTCTACTTGTGTTGGAATACCAGCTATATCTTCTAGCCAATATTTAGCAACACATGCGGAGTAATAACTTGTGCCACATGCCAATATTAAAATCTGCTCAAAAGCTTTCCAATCTTCTGGCTTTGCTTCAAATAGCCCAGGACCAAAGTCAGCGATATTGGCAAGCGTGTCGCCAATTGCTCTAGGCTGCTCAAAGATTTCTTTTTGCATGTAATGCTGATAAGGGCCAAGATCAACTGAGTCAGCTTGAGCAGGCATAGGCTTCAGCTCTCTTTGGGCGACCTTACCAGCTTGATCAATTACCTCAACGGAATCTGCCTTAAGCACGGCGACATCACCCTCTTCCAGATACATCATGGAATGAGCACGTCCTGCTAAAGCCAAAGCATCAGAGGCTAAGAAGTGCTCATGGTCGCCAATAGCAACCACTAGAGGGGATCCAACGCGAGCGCCTACTAAAGTGCTTGGATTATCTTGTGCGATCACACCAATAGCGTATGCACCATGCAACTGAGGAAGCACTGCTCTTACTGATGCCGCAATATCCTTTTGGCCACTAGCAACATATTGCTGGTGAATTAAATGGGCGATAACTTCGGTATCTGTTTCAGAGGTAAACACATATCCAGCAGCTTTTAAATCTGAACGCAGAACTTCATAGTTCTCAATAATGCCGTTATGTACGACAGCAATTAAGTCGTTTGAAGTATGTGGGTGTGCATTTTGGGTATCTGGCTTGCCATGGGTAGCCCAACGTGTGTGTGCAATACCCAGGGTGCCGAAAAAATCTTTACCTTGCTCACCTAATTCAGAAACACGTGCGGTAGTTCGAGCTCTTTCGATGGGGTGCTTGGCATCCTCGCCATTAATGACCGCAAAACCACAAGAGTCATAACCACGGTACTCTAGGCGACGTAAACCCTCAACCAAAACATCAACAATATTTTTATGGGAGGCCGCGCCAACAATACCGCACATTATTTTTTACCCTTTGCAGTTTTTTTAACCGTCTTCTTGACGGGCTTATCCACAGCCGTCTTTACTGCTGATTTTTTAGGGGTTGCTTTCTTGATGGCAACTTTTTTCACTGGTTTCTTTTCTTGCTTTACAGGGCGTTGCCACTGTAAGGAAATTTGTTTTGCTCTGGATACTGTAAGCTGATTGGCAGGCGCATCTTTAGTCAAGGTTGTTCCTGCGCCCAATGTTGCACCACGGCCAACACGCACTGGTGCAACCAACTGAGTATCAGAGCCAATGAAGACATCATCTTCAATAATGGTCTGGTGTTTGTTAACGCCATCGTAGTTACAAGTAATGGTGCCAGCACCAATATTGACTCGTGAACCAACAATGGAGTCACCAACATAAGCTAAATGATTAGCCTTGCTATTGGCTGCAATTTTGCTGTTCTTCACTTCCACAAAATTACCAATATGCACATCATTTGATAAATCTGCGCCAGGACGCAAACGAGCATAGGGGCCAATCAATGATTGATTGCCGACTCTTGCGCCGTCCACATGGCTATATGCATGAATAGCTACGCCTTTGCCGATCACGCTATTGCGAATAACGCAATATGGTCCCACCTTCGTACCAGCATCTAGAGTGACACAACCTTCAAATACGCACCCCACGTCAATTGATACATCAGTGCCGCACTCTAAGGTACCGCGCACCTCAATACGTGCAGGGTCAGCAAGCGATACGCCAGCATCCATTAATTGATGGGCAATATTGAGTTGATGCACACGCTCTAATGCGGCGAGTTGATCACGACTATTGACGCCAATCGTTTCAAACTCATCATCAGCTTGCGTTGTGCGAATCGGCACGCCATCTTTAACAGCCATGGCAATCACGTCAGTCAAGTAGTACTCGCCCTGTGCATTGCTGGCGCGTAAAGACTTGAGCCACCTCTTTAATGAGTTCGTTGGCAATACCATGATGCCGGTATTAATTTCTTGAATCGATTTTTGTGCAGGCGTCGCATCCTTCTCTTCGATGATCTCTTTCACAGAACCATCTGCATCACGAACAATCCGGCCGTATCCAGTTGGATTGGCAAGGTTTTGAGTTAGGAGCGCGAGTGCACTGTCTTGACCGCGAACACCATCAGCTAACTTCGCTAATTTGGCTAGTGTCTTTTTTGTAGTGAGGGGAACATCGCCATATAAAACTAAAGTGGGCTCTTGAACATCTAATTTAGGCAAGGCTTGCAATAGCGCATGACCCGTTCCTTTTTGTTCAGCTTGCAGCGCAGTGCTTACTTTGTCAAAGCTTGGGTCTTCCTTGCTTGTGTTTAGCAAGAATGTTTTTACATCTGCTGCGCCATGACCAATCACTACAACGGGGCCAGATTTAGACTTCTTGTCTTGTAGTGAAAGCGCGGTATTGAGAACGTGTTGGAGCAGGGGCTTGCCTGCGAGAATTTGCAGGACCTTGGGCAGCGCGGATTTCATCCGCTTTCCTTGCCCAGCAGCCAAAATGACGATATTCATAAAGGGGGATTATAAGTCCCCTGAATCATGGTTCCACAGGCTAATTCATCCAATTCGGCCTCATCAATTGCCCTGTCGCCAGAAGATCTAGCAGCAATACCCGCTAACTCCGTGGAAATCTCCAGATTTTTGAAATCAAAAGCTTCGCCATCCATCAAATGGGAGGGGACAATGTGATGCATAGAGCGAAATAAGTTCTCTACCCGTCCTGGATGCTTTTTTTCCCAATCGCGCAGCATTTCTTTCATGACCTGACGCTGCAAATTAGGCTGACTTCCACATAAATCACACGGAATAATCGGGAAGTTCATGTCTGCCGCATAACGTTCAAGCAGTTTCTCGGGGACATATGCCAAGGGGCGAATCACTATATGTTTGCCATCATCTGAGCGCAACTTGGGCGGCATCCCTTTTAGCTTGCCCGCATAAAACATATTGAGCATCAAAGTTTCTAGAATGTCATCACGATGATGACCTAAAGCAATCTTCGTTGCGCCCAACTCATCCGCCACACGATACAAAATGCCACGACGCAAGCGTGAGCACAATCCACAAGTGGTTTTACCCTCTGGAATAACGCGCTTCACAATGCTGTAAGTATCTTGTTCTTCAATGTGATACTGAACACCTAAACTCTTCAAATAATTGGGCAAGATTTCAGCGGGGAAATTAGGCTGCTTCTGATCTAAGTTCACTGCAATAATTTCAAAATTGATCGGTGCGCGCTCTCGCAACTTCATCAGGATATCGAGCATGGCATAGCTATCTTTGCCACCCGATACACACACCATCACTTTGTCGCCCTCTTCAATCATGCCAAAGTCGCCAATGGCCTGACCTACCAAGCGACAGAGTTTTTTCTCTAGCTTATTTTCTTCGAAGACCACTTTACGAATATCGCCCATAAGAGTTCTTTTCTAAATTCTATTTAAGAAGTCTTGATACGAAATACTTCAACACCCACAGAGTGGCAATCAGGATAGACATCCGGCTTAGCAGTGCTCACACGCGCAGCCAACACCTTTGGGTGTAACAACATTGCCGTCACGATGTCATCGCAAAAGGTTTCCTGTAAATGAATATGCCCCTGAAAGGCCCGAGCCTTAATAGTTTCACGCATGAAGTCGTAATCGACCACCTCATCCAACTGATCATTGGTTGGCGTATTCATTTCAAGGGGAATATATAAGTCCACATTGAGTATGACGCGCTGCTCTGCTTTTTTCTCAAAGTCATGAACTCCGATGTTGATATAAATCTCATAGTCCCGGAGAAATAAACGGCGACAGTCGACAAGGGCGGGATGAGAAAGAATAGCGTGCATGTATATTTGCTTTTTAAAATACTTAATTAGTTTTGAACATCACATCACGTGATGATGGCAATAAATGTTGCCCGCCGTCTACATATAAGGTAGTTCCGGTGATGGCACTAGAGTCAGCCAAAAATACGGCTGCCTTTGCAATATCTGCAGGCGATGAGGATCTACCTAGCGGCGTCATTTGATGGGCCTTGGAAAAACCATCCATTGTTTGATCACCTGATGGCAAAGAGATTCCGGGCGCTAATCCAACGACTCTTAGATGAGGCGCAAAATCCATTGCCAATAATTCAACGGAAGAAAGTAACGCTGCTTTAGACAATGTGTAAGACAAATAATCTGGATTAGGGTTAATCAACTTTTGATCTAGCAATTGAATTACTACTGGAATCAATGCTGAGATCGTATCGGATGTATTTGGCTTACTTTTTTGAAACTCAAACATCATCTGAGACAACAAAATTGGTGTAGTCAAATTGACTTGCATATGGTCTTGCAAACTTTTCCCACTTAACGGGGTGCTGGAGTTGGCGCGGTCATATTCAAAGATAGACGCGCTATTTACTAAGCAGACCAAATTAGGGAATGTCTTGCTAATAGCTAAAAAAAGATTTTTAGTGGCGACCTCATCAGCCAAGTCCGCCTGGAAAGCTTGGGCTTTCACACCCATCATTTCGATTTCTCTGACAGTTTCTTGGGCCTCCTGCTCAGATCGCCCATAATGAACGGCAACATCCCAGCCCTGACGGGCAAACTGCAAGGCAATTTCGCGACCTAGACGCTTTGCGGCGCCAGTCACTAAAACTGCTTTTCCTTGCTGGGATAGGGGCTTTGAACTAGGGTTCAATTAAATTCTCTTAGACTAGCGAGCTATGGATATTACCTTGACCAGCCTTGAAACGGAGCATAGTGCTCTTCTAAAGGCCAAAATAGCCTCTCAAATCGCCCTAAAGGGCGGCTGGCTGCCATTCTCTCGCTATATGGAGATGGCTTTATATGAGCCCGGAATGGGTTATTACAGCGCTGGCGCTCACAAACTAGGTGCCGGCGGCGATTTCACTACTGCCCCGGAATTAAGCCCCCTCTTTGGCGCAGCTATTTGCTCTACTCTCTTGCCAGTGCTCGAGGGGTTAAGGGGAAAAGGTCTTCCCACTCAACTCCTGGAGTTTGGCGCCGGGACGGGCAAGCTCGCCACTTCAATACTCACTCGTCTTAATGATCTCGGCTTTCATTTGGATCGCTACGACATTATCGAAATTTCACCTGACTTAGCCCAGAGACAACAAGAAAGAATTGGAGGCTCCGTTGGGCTACTCAATCTTAAGACGCAATGCAATTGGTTAACGGAGTTGCCTGAAAATTTCAAAGGCATCATTCTGGCCAATGAAGTGATCGATGCCATTCCTTGTGATGCCATCATTTATCAAAATGGATTTTGGTATTGGTACGGTGTTGCATTTGAAAACGATAAGCTCATTTGGAGGGCAGGCTTGCCAGTCGAGCAACAACTACTTCCTAAAGGCCTTCTCAGCGGCAACTTCTCAGAAGGCTATATCACTGAACTACACGCGCCAGCAAATGCATGGATGCAACAGGTTGCAAAACATTTAGATGCCGGCCTATTCCTCACGTTTGACTATGGCTTTCCAGAAAGCGAGTATTACCACCAGCAAAGACTTGAAGGCACCTTAATGGCCCACCATCGCCATCATGCAATTCAAGATCCATTTCATCTACCTGGTCTTTGTGATTTAACAACACACGTTGAATGGTCGCAAATTGCTCGTAGCGCATTGGCTGAAAATGTAGATGATGTATATCTTACAAACCAGGCTGCGTATCTATTGGATGCTGGTATTGGTGAAATTGCTTTAGAAATTGGCGATCCAAGCGATCCAGAAACCTTCCTGCCAATCTCAAATTCTTTGCAAAAATTATTGTCTGAAGCAGAGATGGGCGAACTCTTTAAAACTTTTGCATTTTCTAAGAAATTAGAGAGCCTACTACCGGGATATGTACTTGAAGATCTGCCAGGTCTACGCGGCAGAAATAGGCTGTAGAAGTTTTTTAAGCCGCTAGAGCAGCAGCAATTGCAGACAACCGAGCAGACTCAAATGCACTACCAATGCGCTCACCATTAGATCGATCTTCTGCAGCAACCCCAGCAATTATTTCGGCGGTATTGATGGCTTGAGTGGTGCGCATTGCATTGATCAAAGGGGAAACAGGCATTCCCAATTTGTCCGCAAGATTCAAAAGTGCTTGGGCTCGATCTGGCTTACGCCAAACATCTGCACGGTTGAACCAAGCTAAAACATCTACTGCCTGATAAGCAGTATCGGAATATTTCTTGACCAAGACCCTCAGATCGCTGAATATTTCACTGAAATCTCGCACATCAATTGGCATGCGTACACATTCAGCCCATGAACGAATTTCATTTGCAGGTAAATTCATTAAGACAATTGCGCAGCGCTCTTCAATACTATTTCCAGCTAAGGAAAAACAGACGATGAGCTCTTCGCGAAACGATTCCTCAGACAGCTCGGCAGTCAATCTAGGCGCCAATACTGTTTTGGCTGCGTCAGCATCTAATAAGACTTGAAACAAGCGCATCGGCCTAGAGGCAACCAAGCCTCTAGCCAGCTCCTGCCAAATACGCTCTGCGGATAAAGCATTTAACTCACCTGATTGAGCGATCGCTTTTAAAGCACTGAGCGTTTCAGCAGCAACACTAAATTCGGGGAAGCGCGCAGCAAAGCGAGCAATACGCAAGAGACGCAATGGATCTTCTGCAAATGCATCTGACACGTGACGAAATACTTTGGCAGCTAAATCTTCTTGGCCGTTATAAGGATCAATAATCGGCCCAAATGGCTTTCCATCAGCACCTACTTCTTGCGCCATCGCATTGATTGTTAAATCACGACGCTCTAAGTCTTGTTCCAGAGTGACGGAAGGATCGGCATGGAAGTTAAAGCCTTTATAGCCCTTACCAGTCTTGCGCTCAGTGCGCGCCAGTGCATATTCAGCCTGCGTCTCTGGATGCAAAAACACTGGGAAATCTTTGCCCACCGGACGAAAGCCCTTAGCAATCATCTCTTCTACGCTGGAGCCCACCACAACATAATCAATGTCGTGCACAGGCAAACCCATGAGGGTGTCCCTAATGGCTCCGCCTACTGCGTAGATTTTCATTACTGCATACCCTCTAGGCTGCGACGACTCATTTTGAATACTTCCAGCAACGCATCAACACTATTCACTGGCAAAGTATTGGGCACTTGCATAGAGGCAATATTGTCACGAGACATCAATGTAGGGCCGGGCAAGTATTCAAATGCCAATGCTTGCAGATAACCCACAAAAGCTGGTACAGGAATAATGAGGCACGAGGTTTTAGCCTTACTTGCAGCAAACTCAACAATCTCTTTCATGGTGTAAACCGTTGGGCCAACTAAGTCATAGGAATGACGAATTGTTTGAGGCATCGATAAGGATTTAACAAATGCACTTGCAACATCATCTACGCTCACCGGCTGAAACTGCGCCTGGGAATTGGCTAAAGGCATGGCCGGAAATAACTTAGTCAACTTAGAAAACAAATTAATAAATTGATCTTGGGCGCCAAAGATGACAGAAGGTCTAAAGATGGTCCAATCTAAATTGCTGGCCTTCACTGCAGCCTCGCCATCACCTTTGCTGCGCTGATACATCGATGGGCCATGAGAATCGGCACCCAATGCACTCATATGTAAGTAGCGTTTTAAGCCATGCAACTGCATTGCGGTAATAATATTTTTAGGAAGCTCCACATGGGCAGCCTTAAATACTTTTCCATAAGGCTTGGCAGGCTTATCGTGTAGCACGCCGACCAAATTGATCACAGCACCATTTTGCTTAATGCGCCCACAAAGGCTCTGCAGCTCATCAAACTCATGAACATCAGCCTCTTCGACGTGTACCTGGGGCAACATACGCAATTCACGTGCAGCACCCAAATGACCCGTTGGAACCAGCGCGGAATAACCAGCTAGCTGAAGCTGTGCAGCAATTACACGCCCCACAAATCCATTGCCCCCGATTAAAAGGATGTCATATTTCATAAGAAGCTTTCTTTGCTTAGCTAGGTGATTGATTGTTTAAGGAAGCTCAGATTGAGTAGCAGCCTTCGGTGTAATGACACCCAAGCGCTGCTTTAAAGATTGCGGCTGACCACTCATCACCGATGAATAGTAATTTGCATTAGAGAGTACGTTCTTCACGTATACACGTGTCTCAGTAAATGGAATAGTTTCAGCAAAAATAGCCCCCTCTGTTGGGCCAGATAATTTTTCCCGCCAAGCCTTTGAACGCGAAGGGCCTGCGTTATAGGCTGCGGAAGCCAAAACCCAAGATCCATCTAAATCGATCAAAACCATATTGAGGTAATTACTACCTAAAGTTAAATTGGTATTCGTATCGCTCAATTTGTCATTGGTGTAATTGGCCATCCCAATTTTCTTGGCTACGTACTTTGCAGTATTCGGCATCACCTGCATTAAGCCAGAAGCACCCACAGAAGAGGCAGCATTCATAATGAAGCGCGACTCTTGACGGATCAAGCCATAAGCCCATGCAAGATTGAGATCAATTTGGCGCGCAATCGGAGATAGCTCCTCTTTGTACGGAGTTGGGTAGCGCAAGCTAAAGTCGTGCTCTTGCTTGGTACGATCGGCAGTGTTGACGACGCGGTCATATAAATTGATTCGCTTTGCATACTCGGCAGCGGCCAACAATTGCTTGTCAGTCATATTGCGTAATTCCCAATTCCACTCACGATTACCCTCAAATCGAAGATTCATGGCATATAAGCGTTCGCCCCGAATAAAGCCTTTGCGGCTGGCCATCGCATCTATCTCCTGCTCAGTCACTTTCGTTTTAGCAGGCGCATTATTGGATTTTCCTAATTCTTCGCGCGCAAGCTGGCCATAAAAATTGTATTGATCGGCAATCAACTCAAAACTGTCTTTGGCATTTGCATCTTGGCCTTCGGCCTTTAATGCGCGGCCATACCAATAGGTCCATGCGGGATCTTTAGCACGCACTGCCAGGTTCATGCCATCAATCGCATTTTTAATTAAGGTCCAATCTTTAGCACGCAAGCCTGCGCGCACTTTCCACTCTTGTGACTCGACTGAAAGAAGCTCGTTATAGCCTAGCTCTTGTTGCAAGCGGTAGGCATCATCCGCATTAGGATCTAATTTCTTGGCTAAAAATTGTCCAATCACGCCCCAAGCAACGGCCTGGTTTTCTTTGCTATAGCGTGAAGCGTTTTGAGAAAAGTCGCGATAGGCCTTTGCTGGATCAGCCTTTGCAGCTTTAACAATATCGGCTATCGGATCTTCACCACCAAGACGTCGTGCCATGGTGTCGTAGCCTTTCTCACTCGCCGCACGCCCAATAGCTTTGGCCTCACTTGGGGATATACCACCTGCAGCAACTAAAGATGGAACCAATTCTTGGCATGCTTGTCCAAAATAGCTTGGGTCCAATAACACTGCTCGTGCATCAATGGCTAATTTAGCTGGGTTTTCGCCTTGAGATAATTTAGACAACAAGGAATAGCACTTCACTTGTGTATCGTCATCCAATACAAACTTAGCGTACTCCACATCAAAGCGTGCCCAGTCTCTACGCTTACCCAAAACCAATAACCAATCATTACGCATACGGTCAGCCAATGCTGTACCTTGATATTGATTTAAGAATGCGACTACTTGAGCATCTGCGCCATAGTCATTACGTGCACCGCCAGCACTATCAAATAATTGCGGCTTAATTCGGAAGTAGGCTACATAGTCATCAAATGGGTAATTAGCCAAATTAGATGAAAGTTGCTGCGTACGAAATACATCATTCTTTTTTGCAGCTTCGCGCAAATCGATAAATATCCGATCGGTATCGGTAATTTCAGCAGGGGCTACCTTGCTTTCATAAGACTTAGGCAGGCTTGGCTTCTTCAGCTTTTCGGCATAGGAATTGAACGCGCCTAGGGCTAGGCCCAAAACCAGAATTTTGGCCCATCCAAGGTATTTGCTGTTTACTGTTACAAACTTCATTCTTCCAATCCAACCCTATCTCTATTTGCAAGGCTAGAGGCCTGGCAGCACTTGATTACTATATCCTTTAATTTTCGCCTGATAATGGTCGATATGCACGGTAATTCACCAAAAACTCTTCGCCAGAATTTATTAAAACAACGCAATGAATTTACTTCTGGGAATAGCTACGCCTCTGCAAAAGCAGGTCTAATTGCAGGTCTCAATCATTTTTTAGTCGATGAGGGCAAATCCATTCACTCAATCGCCCTTTATTGGCCCATTCAAGATGAAATTGATTTACGCCCAACTTTATTAAGCTGGATGAAGAATGCCCCACAGCGTCACTTAGCACTGCCCTATGCGCGTCCAGATAAGCATCTTGATTTCTACGAGTGGCAGGAGGGGGATGCATTAATTCCAAGCGCGCACGGCGTGCCTGAGCCCAGCCCAGAAAACACCGCCAGGCCACAACTTATTCCTGACTGCATCCTAATTCCGTGCGTAGGCTGGTCTAGCTCTGTTGTGAGCGGAAAAGCAAACTACTGGCGACTAGGCTATGGCGGCGGGTATTTTGATCGAACCCTAGCCCAACTACGAAAAGATAATCCAAGCCTCATTTGCATGGGGATTGGATTTGATTGGCAAAAATTAGATGATTCTCAATGGGCCGCTCAAACACATGACGAGCCCTTGGATATGCTATTGACGGAGTCTGGCTTACTTAGTTGATTTACTTCGTTAAGTCCAAATTGTCTGCAATCGCTAAAACTGCATCAGCCTGATTTAGCGAGTAGAAATGAATGCCAGGTGCACCGGCAGTTAACAACTGATCACACAAGTCGGTCACTACTTCTTCACCAAATGCACGAATAGACGCAATGTCATCACCGTAGGATTGAAGACGTAAACGAATCCAGCGTGGAATTTCTGCGCCACAGGCATCAGAGAATCGCAGTAATTGGCTGCTATTGGTAATCGGCATAATGCCGGCAATGATCGGCTGTGTAACGCCTAATTCATAAGCCTCGTCGACAAAGCGAAAGTACGCATCGCTATTGTAAAAATACTGAGTGACAGCAGAGTTTGCACCCGCCTTCATCTTTTGCACAAAGAAATCGATATCACTAGCAGGCGACTTTGCCTGTGGATGCGTTTCTGGATAAGCAGCTACATCAATATGAAACCAATCGCCTGTTTCTGTGCGAATAAATTCAACCAATTCATTGGCATGATGAAACTCACCATACTGACCCATGCCAGATGGCAAATCACCGCGTAAAGCCACAATGCGTTTCACACCTAAGGCTTGATATTGCTTGAGCATCTCGCGCACGCTTTCACGTGAGCTACCGACACAAGACAAATGGGGAGCAACAGCTGCACCAGCAGCATGAATATCGCTCACCACTTTTAATGTGCCAGACTGAGTAGAGCCACCGGCACCAAAGGTCACGGAATAAAAGGCGGGCTTGAGCGTTTCAGAAAAACGCTCGCGCACCAGGTGCAACTTACTCTCACCTTCAGGTGTTTTTGGAGGGAAGAATTCGACGCTTAATTCCATGATTTTGGGCCTAGGGATCTATTGAACAGTGATTGGATTAATAACGATAGTGGTCAGCCTTGTATGGGCCTTCCTTCGTTACGCCAATGTAAGAAGCTTGCTGATCAGACAACACTGTTAACTCTGCATTCAGAGTCTTGAGCTGTAAACGGGCAACCTTCTCATCCAAATGCTTAGGCAATGTGTAAACGCCGACTGGGTATTTATCTGTACCGACTGCATTCCACAATTCGATTTGAGCAATCACTTGGTTTGCAAATGAAGAGCTCATTACGTATGAAGGATGTCCTGTACCGCAACCAAGGTTAACCAAGCGACCTTTGGCCAAAATGATGATGCGCTTTTCAGGCTTGCCATTAGCGGCTGGGAAAATCACATGGTCAACTTGTGGCTTGATCTCTTCCCACTTGTATTTCTCAATACCAGCAACATCAATCTCATTATCAAAGTGGCCAATGTTACAAACGATAGCTTGATTCTTCATCTTAGCCATGTGGTCATGTGTAATCACATGATAGTTGCCCGTTGCAGAAACAAAAATGTCCGCTTTATCAGCAGCGTAATCCATCGTCACAACACGGTAGCCTTCCATTGCAGCTTGCAATGCGCAGATTGGATCTACTTCAGTCACCCAAACCTGAGCTGATAAAGCGCGCAATGCTTGGGCTGAGCCCTTACCCACGTCGCCATAACCGCAAACTACAGCAACCTTACCGGCCACCATTACGTCAGTAGCGCGCTTAATTGCATCAACCAAGGACTCGCGGCAACCATAGAGATTATCGAACTTGCTCTTGGTAACTGAGTCATTTACGTTGATTGCAGGGAACTTCAAGTCGCCCTTAGCAAACATTTGATACAGGCGATGTACGCCAGTAGTGGTTTCTTCTGTAACGCCTTTAACTTTTTCTAAGCGTGTTGAATACCAAGTTGGATCTTGCTCTAATTTTTTCTTAATGGCTGCGAACAAAATAGTTTCTTCTTCGCTAGTTGGATTATTCAAGCAAGCTTGATCTTTCTCAGCGCGTGCACCAAGGTGCAACAACAAAGTAGCATCGCCGCCATCATCCAAAATCATATTGGTGTAGCCGCCATCAGCCCACTCAAAAATGCGGTGAGTAAAGTCCCAATACTGCTCAAGGGTTTCGCCCTTGATCGCAAATACTGGCGTGCCATTAGCAGCGATTGCAGCGGCAGCATGGTCTTGTGTAGAGAAAATATTGCAAGACGCCCATTGAACTTCAGCACCGAGCGCTTCAAGCGTCTCGATCAATACCGCAGTTTGAATAGTCATGTGCAAAGAGCCAGTAATGCGTGCGCCACGCAATGGCTGTTGTGCAGCAAATTCATCGCGAATGGCAATCAAGCCAGGCATCTCAGTTTCAGCAATAGCGATTTCTTTGCGGCCAAAGTCAGCCAAAGAAATATCAGCAATTGCGCAACGAGTTGCAACAAAGTTATTTAAGTCAGTTACGGTATTCATTAATGCTCCAGCTAAATACGATCCAATGCTGGAGTAGAAACTCGCTAGCCATTGAATCATGGGTTAGCGAGCGCGGTTGCAATTAGCAAACTCTGGGGGTTACCTTAGAGCCCACTCCCTTCAAGCCTGGGGAAGTGCTGGGTCTCAGCATTCCTTGCAACGCTCCTTGAAGATATGCCGTAATTGTAAACAATTACGGCATATTTCGCCTCAATACACCTACAAACTGCGTATTTCCTGCTTACAGGCCTGCTGCGGCACGTAATGCGGCTGCTTTATCTGTTTGCTCCCAAGTAAATTCTGGCTCTTCACGACCAAAGTGGCCATAAGCAGCAGTCTTTTTATAAATTGGGCGCAAGAGATTCAACATCTTCACAATACCTTTTGGACGCAAGTCAAAGTGCTCAGAAACCAATTGAGCAATCTTCTCATCAGAAATCTTGCCAGTACCAAATGTGCTCACCATAACTGAAGTTGGCTTAGCAACACCAATCGCATAAGAGATCTGAATTAAGCACTTGCTAGCTAAACCGGCAGCCACTACGTTCTTCGCAACATAACGTCCAGCGTATGCAGCAGAGCGGTCAACCTTAGAGGGATCTTTACCGGAGAAAGCGCCACCACCGTGAGGGGCTGCACCGCCGTAGGTATCCACAATAATTTTGCGACCAGTTAGACCGCAATCGCCTTGTGGGCCGCCGATAACGAAACGACCTGTTGGGTTAACTAAGAAGTTAATTGCACCTTTGATCAAATGCTTAGGTAATACTGGTTTAATGATTTCTTCAATAACTGCTTCACGTAATTTTTCGAGAGAAATTTCTTCATCGTGTTGAGTAGACAGCACAACAGTATCAATAGAATCAGGCTTGCCATCCACATAACGCAAGGTCACTTGTGACTTCGCATCAGGACGCAACCAGTTCAAACGGCCATCGCGACGCAACTGTGATTGACGCTCAACCAAGCGGTGTGATAAGTGAATTGGCAAAGGCATGAGCTCAGCAGTTTCATCACAAGCGTAACCAAACATGAGGCCTTGGTCACCAGCGCCTTGGTCCAAGCCGTCATCATGCGCTTTATCAACGCCTTGAGCGATATCAGGGCTTTGCTTGTCGTAAGCAACCAATACTGCACAACCTTTGTAGTCGATGCCGTAGTCAGTGTTGTCATAACCAATTTCACGCAAAGTGTTGCGAGCAACTTGGATGTAGTCAACATTGGCGTCAGTAGTAATTTCACCAGCCAAAACCACCAAGCCGGTGTTGCACAAAGTTTCCGCTGCAACACGTGCAGTAGGATCTTGAGCCAAAATGGCATCGAGAATCGAATCAGAGATTTGGTCTGCTACTTTATCGGGGTGACCTTCAGAAACAGATTCTGAGGTGAAGAAGTAATCATTTGCCATTGCATATTCCTTTAATAATTAACACGATCATTGGGACAACTCGACGTGCCAGGAACTACAACGGCGACGCTTTAGCAGAATTTATGAATCGCCCTGCAAGTTGCCTTAACTCAGCGATGAAGCAATTTTATCTGAAAAGTACTTAATTCAGCAAATCAACCTGAAATCCACACACTCAGAGCGTCATTGAATATCATTAGGGGGTGCGAAAACTCCTTCTCAAGCTCTGCCTTAATGCGATTGCCGTGCTTCCTCTTGCGCTTGTGCAAGTGATTGGGGCCTGTTTAGGCATGTTGGCTTACCTTGGCTCCAAGCAATATCGCTCACTCTTTAGACCCCAATACGAAGCGGTAGTTGATGCACGGGGTCTGACATTCAAGCTTTGGGATGCAGTAAGAGCCTCTGGAATGCTGTTTTCAGACAGCTTGTGGATTTGGCGCAACCCTGCAAAAGCACTGAAATTAGTGGAAGTGCAAAACTGGGATGTGGTTGAAGCGGCGATCGGCGAAGGGCATGGCTTAGTGATGCTGACTCCTCACCTCGGTGGCTTTGAGATCATTCCACGTGTTCTCGCACAGCATTTCCCAGCAACGATTCTCTATCGACCTTCACGCCAAGAATGGCTCAATGAAGTAGTGGAAGAAGGCCGCGCCTATCCAAATATGCATTTCGTGCCGACCAACCTCAATGGCGTGCGCCAAATGACTAGAGCGCTCACCCGAGGCCAAGCGATTGGCATTCTTCCAGATCAAGTGCCTAGTGGTGGCGAAGGTGTTTGGGTCCCATTCTTTGGGCGTCCTGCTTACACAACGCCACTACCAGCGCGTCTAGCTAATCGGAATAACACGCCAGTAGTCATGTTTACCGCTAAGCGCAAAGGTATTGGCCAAGGATGGCTCATGCAGGCTAATCGCCTTGTGCCTTTATCTGAGGATGCCAATCTTGCCGCTGCAGAACTCAACGTTGCAATTGAAAATGCAGTTCTGGTCGCGCCAGAACAATTCATTTGGTCATACAACCGCTATAAGCATCCTGCCGGTGCAGAATTGCCCCCAAGCAATTAAATAAATTCGCTATCATTTTTGAAATGACCTGGTTACAAAACCTCTTCAATTTTTTGGCGCTCAGTCTTTTGCGCCTCTTTGCCTTCCTGCCTTATACGATTACCGTCCATGTGGGCTATGGCCTGGGCTGGCTTGCTGCCCATACCCCAAACAGCCGCACCCACGTAGTGAAAACCAATTTACGCCTGTGCTTTCCCAATCTCAGCGAAAAAGCAATTGATGATCTGGCGACTGAGCACTGGAAATTATTTGGCCGCAGCGTATTAGAGAGAAGTCGCATCTGGTTGGGTAGTGGCAAACAAATTACCGATATCGTCACCATTGCATCAGCGATTACTTTGGGAGATCGCAAGCCACGCCTACTGATTAATCCACACTTTGTTGGACTTGAAGGCGGCTTCATGGCACTTTCCGTCTTAGCCAATCAACACGACTGGCCACGTGGCGCAGGACTTTATCAAAATATGAAGAACCCATTCTTCAATCAAAAAATGATTGAGTGGAGAAATCGCTTTGGCGGAAAGTCCATTGAGCGACAGAGCCGCTTACGTGACCTGATTCGTGAAATTCAAACAGGCAACTTTATTTTCATCGCCCCCGATATTGACTTGGGTCCACGTGACTCTATCTTTGTGCCCTTCTTTGGCATACAGACCAACACCATTACCTCAGTCTCCCGCCTGGCAAGACTCAGTGGCGCTGAAGTATGTTTAATGACAACTACCTTAAACAAAGACCGCAAGGGCTATACCTGCCATATTAGTGAGCCATTGCCAAACTTCCCTAGCGATGATGTTGAAAAAGATACTGCTCGCCTAAATCGATATATCGAGGAACTTGTTCGAGAAAGACCAGCAGAGTACTATTGGGTTCATAAGCGTTTTAAACACAGGCCTGAAGGCGAACCTAGTCTTTACGATTAAACGGAAATATTTTGAGCACCAATACTAACAATCCAGCACGCAAGCTACGCTTCACCAAAATGCATGGTGCTGGCAATGACTTCATTGTGCTCAATGGTATCGACCAAGACTTGAGTGGCATTACCAAGGATCAATGGCAAGCCTTAGCCCATCGTCAATTTGGCATTGGTGCCGATCAAATTCTCCTGGTTGAAAAAGCCACGCGTCCTGATGCTGATTTTAGATACCGCATTTTTAATGCTGACGGCGGTGAGGTAGAGCAATGCGGCAATGGCTCGCGCTGCTTTGTACGCTTTGTATTAGATCAAGGTCTTTCCAATAAGAATCCATTACGTGTGGAAGTGGCACACACCGTTCTGACTCTCAAGTCCCATCCGGATGGCCAGGTTGAGGTGGATATGGGCGCACCAATTTTTGAGCACAGTCATATTCCATTTAATGCAGCCGGGTTGGCAAGCGTTCAAGAGTTTCAAGAGACTCTCTATGCGCTTCCTTTGAATTACCCCGCTACTCACGATAGTTTGATGGGCGTCCTCTCAATGGGCAATCCACATGCAGTCCAAGTAGTTGGTGATGTTGATAGTGCACCCGTATTAGAAGAAGGCCCAGAAATTGAACAGTTTGCAGCGTTTCCGAAAAAAGTAAACGTGGGTTACATGCAAGCAATCAATCGCAATGAAATCAAATTGCGTGTCTTTGAACGCGGTGCTGGAGAAACGCTAGCCTGCGGTACCGGCGCTTGTGCAGCGGTGGTTTCAGGGATTCGCAGAGGCTTACTAGACTCGCCAGTAAAGGTGCATACGCGGGGCGGCGACTTGCAGATTGCCTGGGGCGGGACTATTGATAACCTTGCTCAGCCAGTCATCATGACCGGCCCAGCAGTTACTGTCTTTGAGGGTGAAACAACAATCTAAAAGCGGTTGCTCTTAGATTCCGTATTTCTCACGATAGGCCTTTACTGAGGGCAAGTGGTTTGTTAACTGCACATCGCTTGATGAAGTTAAGAAAGACATTAAGCCGGCTAAATTCGCAATTGCAATCACCGGTAAACCAAATTCTTGCTCTACGGCCTGCACTGCAGACTTGTCTCCAATTTCAACAGCATTGCCTGAGCGCTCCATACGATCCAAAGCGATCAATACCGCTGCAGGCTCTCCTCCCGCTTTGCGAATAAGATCTACGGATTCCCTAACTGAAGTGCCAGCAGAAATTACATCATCAATGATGACAACCCTGCCCTTTACTGGCGCACCAACCAGCATGCCACCTTCACCATGATCCTTAGCTTCTTTACGGTTGTAAGCATATGGAACGTTAATCCCATCATCTGCCAGCGCAATGGCTGTTGCCGCTGCAAGTGTGATTCCCTTGTATGCCGGTCCATAAAGCATATCGAACTGAATGCCCGATTCCTGCAAGGCTTTGGCGTAATAACGACCCAAGGCGCTTAGACGAGCTCCATCATTAAATTCACCCGCATTAAAGAAATAAGGTGAGAGTCTTCCCGCTTTGGTTTTAAACTCCCCGAAGGACAAAACCCTTGCCTCTAAGGCAAAACGAATAAAGTTATCTTGATTTGAATTATTTGAGCTCATAGGCCTATATGTTACGCATCATTTCCGCGAACCTCAACGGTATCCGTTCTGCAGTCAAAAAAGGCTTTCTGCCATGGGCTGTAAAGCAAAAGGCTGATTTCATTTGTATGCAGGAGCTTAAGGCTCAGCGCGATGATCTAGAGGACGCCATTCTGAACCCTGACGGCATGCATGGCTACTTCCATCATGCGGAGAAAAAGGGCTACAGTGGTTGCGGTATTTATACGCCCCATAAGCCAGATGAGGTCTTGTACGGCTATGGCAATGAAGAGTTTGATGCTGAAGGGCGCTATGTTGAAGCCCGCTTTAAAGGTATATCAGTGATATCTGTTTATATGCCCTCAGGCTCAAGCTCCCCCAAGCGCCAAGAAGCTAAATATCGCTACCTCGACAGCTTTCTGCCGCATCTCATCTCCCTCAAAAAATCAGGTCGTGAAATTGTCCTATGCGGCGATGTCAATATTGCCCATCAAGAAATTGATCTGAAGAACTGGAAAGGCAATCTCAAAAATTCTGGCTTCTTGCCCGAAGAGCGCGCATGGCTTACCAACTTATTTAGCAAAGTAGGTTATGTCGATGTCTATCGCCAGTTAGAGCCAGAGGCAACTGAAACTTGCTACACCTGGTGGAGCAATCGTGGTCAAGCCTATGCCAAGAATGTTGGGTGGCGCATTGACTATCACATCACCACTCCTAGCATTGCCGCTACCGCCAAGAAAACTGCGGTGTACAAAGAAGAGAAGTTTTCAGACCACGCACCACTTACCGTAGATTACGACTGGAAGCTTTAAGCGTTAATAAAAGTCGCCAGGGAAGTTACTCCCCTTCCTTTTTGATCTGAACGATCTTGAAATGAATCGTTGCCCAAATAAGTAGTAGGACTGGGGCGCCAATAATGGCGGTGCCATAGAAGAATGCCTGATATCCAAAGTTATCAACAAACACTCCAGAGAAGCCCGCCAACCATTTGGGTAGCAGCAACATCATCGAACTAAACAAAGCGTACTGAGTGGCTGAGTAGCGGATATTGGTAAGCGAAGACAAGAAAGCAATAAAGGCGGCACTGGCAATGCCAGAGCTTAAGTTATCTGCGGAGATCACCCAAATCAAACCATGCAGATCATGACCTTGTGTAGCTAGCCAAGCAAATAGCAAGTTACTGACAGCCGAAAGAATTGCACCTACAAACAGAATGCGTAGGACGCCAAAACGAAGTGTCAGCACGCCACCAACAAAAGCACCAACTAAGGTCATCACTACACCAAACACTTTGCTTACTGCAGCAACCTCATCTTTGGTGTAACCCATATCTACATAAAAGGGGTTTGCCATAATGCCCATCACGACATCACTAATACGGTAGATGGCAATTAATGACAAGATCAAAATAGCATGCCAGCGATAGCGTGTAATAAATTCTGCAAAAGGCTCAACTAAGGTCTGATATAGCCATGCTTTGGCAGTACGGACCTTTGCTAACTCATACTTCACAGGCTCTTTGCTTAAAAGGGTTGTAATTACACCTACCCCAATTGAGGCCGCCATACAAAGATAGGCAAATTGCCATGCACCCGCATCGTAACCACTACCTGTTTCAGCACGAGCAGCAAGCCAAAGCACACCGGCGCCGGCCCAAATTAAGGCAAGACGATATCCAGTTTGATATGTAGCAGCAAGGGCTGCTTGATGGTCACCATTGGCCGACTCAATACGGAAAGCATCTAATGCGATATCTTGAGTGGCAGATCCAAAAGCCACCAAGAGCGCACACCAAACAATGGAATTGAGTGCCAGCTTGGGATCTAAAGTCGACATACCGACCAGACCCAAAATGATGAGTGCTTGCGCAAAGAGTAACCAGCTGCGACGGCGACCAAACAATTGCGTTAAGAGCGGGATTTGTAAGCGATCAACAAGCGGAGCCCAAACCCACTTAAAAGCATATATCAAACCAACCCAAGTTAAGTAACCAATGGTGCTGCGATCAATGCCGGCTTCACGCAGCCAAAAGCTCAGAGTTCCTAGAATAAGTAATAGAGGAAGTCCTGCGGAAAAGCCCAAGAACAACATGCGCAAACAAGACCATTCGAGATAAACCCGAAAGTCTTGAAGCCAGGACTTCACTACATGGAGTTGCTTGTTAGGCACGACGAATGCGGAATAAAGCGAGACTACCAAATAAATTTGGCATCAAAGTCACCTGGCGACCCTCATGCAAGATGCATTGATCGATTACCTTCAGGCCAAGGCTTGAGGCTAACTTCTCAAAGTCAGCAACCGTGAGAACGCGTACGTTGGGCGTGTTGTACCACTGATAAGGCAAACTCTTAGAAACTGGCATGCGGCCTAGACCAACAGCCAATCGATGAGACCAATGGCCGAAGTTTGGAAAAGAGATTACTGACTCCTTGCCTACACGCACTACCTCACGCAAAATCTTTTCAGTTTGATGAATAGTTTGCAGAGTTTGTGACAGCACAACTGTGTCAAAACTACCATCTTCAAAGAGCGCTAAGCCGCCTTCTAAATCTTGCTGTATGACGTTTAAGCCCTTTTGCACGCAAGAGAGTACGCGTGAATCATCAATCTCAACACCATAAGCGTGAACCGGTTTTTGCTTCTGCAAAAACTCCAAGAAACTACCATCGCCACAACCGAGATCCAAGACTTGAGTATTGGGTGCAATCCAATTAGCAATGGCAGCAAAGTCGGCACGCTTATTAAAATTGCTCATGCTTGAACCTCACGCATTTGCTTAAAGTAAGCTCGGACCAGGTTGTGATAACGCTCGTCATTTAGCAGAAAAGCATCATGCCCATGTGGCGCGTCGATCTCAGCATAGGTTACTTCACTCTTATTGCTCAGCAAAGATTGCACAATCTCGCGACTGCGATCAGGCGGGAACCGCCAGTCGGTTGAAAAGCTGACAACCAAAAACTTAGCTTGTACCTCCGCTAAGGCGCGATTCAGACTGCCATCGTAACGACGTGCAGGATCAAAATAATCTAGTGCACGCGTAATCAATAAATAAGTATTGGCGTCAAAGTAGGTTGAAAACTTATCACCTTGATGGCGTAGGTAACTTTCAACCTCAAACTCAACATCAAAGCTGAAGCGATAGTCATTTGACTCGCCATTAGGACGCTGCAATTCTCGTCCAAATTTTTCTGCCATGTCATCATCAGATAAATAGGTGATGTGACCAACCATGCGCGCCAAACGCAAACCCCGCTTTGGTACAACGCCATGCTCGTAGTAGTTGCCCCCATGAAAATCAGGATCAGACAGAATGGCATTACGAGCCACTTCATTGAAGGCAATGTTTTGTGCGCTCAGCCTTGGGGTAGATGCCACCACCACACAATGGTCTATGCGCTTAGGAAACTGAATAGCCCAAGCCATAGCTTGCATGCCACCCAGGCTTCCACCCATTACAGCAGCAAATTTACGAATACCCAACTTATCCGCCAAGCGGGCTTGAGTATTCACCCAATCCTCAACCGTGACCACCGGAAAATCTGCGCCATATGGCTTGCCATTAGTAGGATTGATGCTCATTGGCCCAGTAGAACCAAAACAAGAGCCTAAATTATTGACGCCAATGACAAAAAAGTGATCGGTATCCACTGGCTTACCAGGACCAATCATGTTGTCCCACCAACCAATGTCTTCTGGATTATCTGGGCTTGGGCCAGCTACATGATGAGATGCATTGAGAGCGTGACAAACAAGAACAGCATTACTTTTATCGGCATTGAGTTTGCCGTAGGTCTCAATCACTAAATCGTAGCCAGACAAAATGGCGCCACTCTGCAAAGGCAGGGGCTCGGCAAAATGAATAGTATTTCTAGAGAGGTGTAGCTCGCTCATTCTGAAAGGAGAAGGCGCAGGCTAACATCGGAGGCTTCAGTTGGCAGCTTCTTAAATCCGCTACGGGCAAAGCGATGCCAACGACCCAAAACAAAACTCATCAACATGGCCGCACGAATGCTGACCTCTTCTTGGCCTAGCTGAGCCCAATTACCGCCTTGGGTTTGGGCAATACGTAGAGCTTGCTTAAGAGATGCTTCGACACGATCAAGCACTTGAGTAATGCGCTCTTGAAGACGATCATCCTCTTGCAATAAAGCATCGCCCAATAAAACGCGAGTCATGCCAGGATTCTTTTCAGCAAAGAATAAAAGCATTTGCAAGATACCGCGCGCCTGAGCAAGGCCAGATTCTTCTTTTTGATTAATTTGATTAATCAATCCAAAAACGGTTTGCTCTATAAAAGAAATGAGGCCTTCAAACATCTGCGCCTTGCTGGCGAAGTGCCGATAAAGAGCTGCTTCTGAAACCTCAATCTTGGCCGCTAAAGCGGCTGTAGTGACACGCTCAGCCTTTGGGTTTTGCAACATCTCAGCAAGCACTTGCAGAATCTGTAAGCGGCGTTCACCTGGGCGAGGGCGCTTACGAGCTACACCAGCGTCAGCGTTGCTGTCGTTGATGTTTACTGGCTCTAAAGATTCGCTCATGGTTATCTGCTTATCTAGAGCGAATCATCGTGCCGAATGCTTGCTCGGTCAGAATTTCTAACAATAATGAATGCTCAATGCGGCCATCAATAATGTGCACTGAATTGACACCGCTCTTAGCGGCATCTAATGCGGAAGAAATCTTGGGCAACATACCGCCAGAAATAGTGCCATCAGCAAAGAGCGCATCAATTTCTCGCGCGGTTAAATCTGTCAGCAACTTACCGTCTTTATCCATCACGCCCGGGATATTGGTCATCATGACCAACTTCTCTGCATGCAGGATTTCTGCCATCTTGCCAGCCACCAAGTCAGCATTAATGTTGTAAGCCTGGCCTTCTGCACTAAAGCCAATAGGAGAAATTACTGGAATAAACGCATCGTCTTGCAAAGCTTTAACCACCGCAGGATTAATTGCCTCGATCTCGCCAACAAAACCGATATCCACCATCTTGCCCGGCTCTGTATCGCTAGGAATCTTCATTTTCTTAGCGTGAATCAATCCGCCGTCTTTACCAGTCAAGCCAACAGCCTGGCCGCCAAAGTGGTTAATCAACATCACAATATCCTGCTGCACCTCGCCGCCTAGAACCCATTCCACTACTTCCATGGTTTCTTCATCGGTTACGCGCATACCTTGAATAAAAGTACCGGTCTTACCAATCTTCTTCAAGGCCTCATCAATTTGTGGGCCTCCCCCATGAACTACTACTGGATTCATGCCAACAAGCTTTAACAAGATAACGTCACGCGCAAAACTTTCCTTGAGACGTTCTTCCACCATGGCATTTCCGCCATACTTAATCACAATAGTCTTGCCGTGATACGCACGAATATAAGGCAAAGCCTCAGCAAGAATCTCCGCCTTTAATAAAGGAGAGATATCACTAATGGTTGGTAAATGCTTAGTCATCGCTACTTAAAATTTATTCGCCAAATAATTTTTGACGGAGTTCGCGACGCTCTTGAGCCTCAAGAGATAAATTAGCTGTAGGCCTTGCAATTAAACGGTTCAGGCCGATTGGCTCACCAGTTTCTTCGCACCATCCATAGTCACCTGACTCAATGCGAGCCAATGCTTGCTCTACTTTTTTAAGCAGCTTGCGCTCACGATCACGCGTGCGCAATTCCAATGCATGCTCCTCTTCGATCGTTGCACGGTCGGCGGGATCGGGAACCAAAATATTTTCACGCAGATGTTCTGTTGTCTCGGACGCATTCTTCAAAATGTCATCTTTGAGAGTGAGTAGTTTTTGACGGAAAAAATCTAACTGCGCAGCACTCATGTAGTCCTTATCGGACATCTTGAGCAATTCGGCCTCAGTCAATGGAGCACCTTTTGCAACCTTAGCGCTCGCAGCCTTACTACTAGCTTTTGCAGCGGTTGCTGGTTTTGTTGCTGTTTTTACCGTCATCTCATTCTTTCCTGGTTTGAAGCATTATTGCTTCATTCTGCCAAACTTTTACGACCCCTTTATTAATATTCATCAATATGGGCCGTGGCGGCGGATTGTACCCGAATCTTGCTAGGCTAAACAGCCCTCAAGCCCTGCCAATAGGGTGTCCTTGGGCAAATCGATGCCTATGAAGACCATCCGGGTTTGCTTGGGTTCTGTGCCCCATGGACCGGCTAAATCGCTGCCCATCATCTGATGAACCCCCTGAAACACCACTTTTCGGCTACTTCCCTTCACATAGAGTACACCCTTGTAGCGCAACATCTTCTCTCCAAAGACCTCCAAAATGCCTCCCAGGAAGTCTTCCAACTTTTTGTGATTAAAGGGTTTATCACTACGAAAAACAAAGGATTGGATACGATCAGTATGGCCAGCATGGCCATGGTGTTGGTGCTGGTGGTCGTGACTATGGTCATGGCCACAGGTACTGTGGTCGTGGTCGTGACTATGGTCATGACCGCAATCCGCATGGTCATGATCTTCCTGCTCCAAGAAATGAGGGTCAATATCCAACTTGGCATTGAGATTAAAGCCCTTGAGGTCTAAGACAGCATTCAAGGGCACCACACCCTTAGAAATGCCTGCAATAGGCGCTCTTGGGTTCATATGCATCAGGCGATTACGTAAGGCATCTACTTCAGCAGGCGTCACTAAATCGGTCTTAGTAATAAAGATTTGGTCGGCAAAGCCAACTTGGCGCTGAGCCTCTTCATGCTCATTGAGTTGTTGCTGACCGTGCTTGGCATCCACCAGGGTCACTACAGCATCTAAAACATAATGGTCTGCCACATCATCATCCATAAAGAATGTCTGAGCGACGGGGCCAGGATTAGCAACGCCTGTGGTTTCAATCACGACACGATCAAAACTAATCTTCTTATCTTTGCGTTGCTCCCAAAGCTCGTTTAAAGCATCCACGAGATCGCCACGAATGGTGCAGCAAATACAACCATTGCTCATTTGCACAATGTTCTCTTGGTTGTCTTGCACCAAGATGTCGTTATCAATATTCTCTTCACCGAATTCATTCTCAATGACGGCAATTTTTTTGCCATGCTCTTCAGTCAAGATGTGTTTAAGCAAAGTGGTTTTGCCGCTTCCCAAGAAGCCCGTCAAAATCGTTACTGGAATTAATGCCATGGATGATCCAATCAAAATCTAAAAGCCAACAATTCCCAAAGCGGGAAACCTTCTATCTTACCGAGTTCCTCAGCCTTTGCCAGCCTTTGCGCGCGGATGCGCTTTATCGTATGCCTGAGCTAGGTGCTGAAAATCTAAAGAGGTATAAATCTGGGTACTAGCAATGCTGGCGTGCCCTAGCATCTCCTGTACTGCACGTAAATCCTGTGAGGATTGCAGCACGTGGCTGGCAAAGCTATGGCGCATCATATGAGGATGCACATGGGTGGGCAATCCAGCGCGCATAGCTAAAGTCCGCAGTCTTGCTTGTACGGTACGCGGTGATAAGCGCTTACCCGTTGCTGACAAAAACAAGGCGATGGATTCTTCTGAATAGTTTCCAGCATCACGCAGCTCTCGCCAGGTAGCAAGTGATTTCATTGCAGGCACACCAACAGGTACTGAACGTCGCTTGCCGCCCTTACCTAAAACTGTTACTTCAGCAGCATCCCAATCCAACCAACCAGCAGATTCATGCTGACGATTTTTGCTTTGCATCACATCAATTCCCAAGAGCTCCGAAAGACGCAGGCCTGATGAGTAAAGCAAATCAATAATGGCTGCATCTCGGATTGATTCCAAATCCTTTTTTTCTTCCGCTTCTTTCACGGCTTGGTTTACCAGGGCAAGCGCCTGCTCGACCGACAAAGCCTTGGGCAAAGACCTCAAGCGCTTAGGCGCCTTTACATCGTCAACCGGGTTAGCAATTAAATTGCTTGTTACCTTACCAGCACGGGCATCACGCCTGGCATCTTTCTCGGTAAGCCAGTCATACCAGCCACGCCATGCAGAAAGCGCTCTCGCAATACTTCTTGAGGATTTACCTTTGGAGTGCAAACGGCCAGCCCAACGACGCACATGGCCGTTACTCACTCTTAACAACTCAATATTGTCCTCAAGGGCGAAATTTTGTAGATCGCTCAAATCCATGCCGTACGCTTTAAGCGTATGCGGCGAGAGCTGACGCAACACATGTAACTCATGCAAATACTCTTGCATGAGGGGGTGTAGTTCAGTCGACTTTAATTTCATAAGCCTGGATACGATCCAAAGCTGCGGCAGTTAATTCAGCAATCTGACGCAAATAGAAAGCGCCCATATCTGCCGTAAAGCGGGATTCATCCTTGCTGGCTAACAGCAATACTGCGGGCGATTGAGCGGCACCAATACTCTTGCCTAATGGCAACCCAATGGCCACCATGCTTTGCCATTCAGAATCAATGCTTGTCTGGCTTGCTAACAAATCTACGCTGGCTGCCGCCAACTCCTTAGCGGAGCCGCATAACGGGGTGTCTACCCAAGGGCCAAAAGCAGAGTTAGGCGACAGTAATTGTGCAGACTCTACTTCGAATACTTCGGCCAAGCCCGAAGTTATCGCAGACTCCACATCAGCCTTATTGTTGGCCTTCATCAAACACAATAACCAAGCAACCAAACTTTGTTGGGTTTTGTCATTACGGCTTCCAAAGTGCAACATTTCACTTAAGCGACGATTGAGCTCTTGATTTTGTGTACGCAATATCGTCATCTGACGCTCTTGCAAAGAGATCGCACGATCCTCATGTGGATGCTTAATCCGAATCTCATTAAAGAGATCGGCATAACGCTCAAAGAAGCCTGGGGTTGAACGCAACCACTCAGCAACTAACTCTTCTTGTTCGGCTTGCTTTGGATCGATTGCACTCATGTATTTCTTTCTAAATATGTTCTTTGGTTAAGCAAGCTTTTTACGCAAGAGCTCATTCACCTGACCAGGGTTTGCTTTGCCTTGAGAGGCTTTCATGATCTGGCCAACGAGAGCGTTAAATGCCTTCTCTTTGCCCGAGCGGAACTCTTCAACCGATTTCTGGTTAGCGGCTAACACCTGATCAATGATGGCCTCAATGGCTCCACTATCACTAATTTGCTTCAATCCTTTAGCGTCAATCACCTGATCAACCGTGCTAATAGCTTTACCTGCAATCGCCTCTTCCCAAAGAATGGCAAAGATATCTTTAGCAATCTTGTTGGAGATAGTGCCATCTGCCACACGCGTCAGTAGTGGCGCTAAATGCTCCGCTTTTAATGGCGCGTCAGCTGCAGCAATACTTGCACGATTTAAGGAGGAAGCAAATTCACCAGCAATTAAATTGGCTGCGGCCTTTGCCAATGGCTTACCTACGATTACCAACAATGCTTCAAATACTTTTGCTGTGTCGCGATCTTGCGTGAGCAACTGCGCATCGTATGCACTTAAGCCAAACTCGGTTTGCCACTGCTCGCGTAATTGAGCAGGTAATGCTGGCATCTTGCTGCGCACATCTGTAATCCATGCATCATCAATCACAACGGGCAATAAGTCAGGATCGGGGAAGTAGCGATAGTCGTTAGCATCTTCTTTACTGCGCATACTGCGGGTTTCGCCACGGTCAGGATCGTAAAGTCGGGTTTCTTGAACAACGGCACCGCCATCTTCAATCAGCTCGATTTGACGACGCACTTCATATTGAATGGCTTCCTCTAAAAAGCGGAAGGAGTTCAAGTTTTTGATTTCGCAACGGGTACCGAATTCAGCCTGGCCTTTAGGGCGAACAGAAACGTTCGCATCGCAACGGAAAGAGCCTTCTTGCATATTGCCGTCACAAACTCCCAGCCACACCACCAAGCCATGCAAAGCCTTGGCATAGGCAACGGCCTCAGCGGCACTGCGCATCACTGGCTCAGTAACAATCTCGAGGAGTGGTGTGCCGGCGCGGTTCAAATCAATCCCGCTAGAGGGCTCGCCATGAGGGCCTGTAAAGCCTTCTTCATGGACTGATTTACCAGCATCCTCCTCCATATGGGCGCGAGTGAGTTCAACTACTTTTATTTCATCCCCAACCAAGATCTCAAGATACCCGCCAACAACAACCGGGATCTCCATCTGGCTGATTTGATAGCCCTTGGGTAGATCTGGGTAGAAATAATTCTTGCGAGCAAAGATACTTGCCGGCGAAATCTTCGCATTTACTGCTAAACCAAATCGAATCGCATGCTCTACCGCTTGACGATTAAGTACAGGCAAAACGCCAGGCAATGCTAAATCCACCGCACACGCTTGCGTGTTTGGCGCGGCGCCAAAGCGCGTACTTGCGCCACTAAAAATCTTGGACTGAGTTTGCAACTGCGCGTGGGTCTCTAGACCAATAACGACTTCCCATTGCATCATGCCACCTCACTTGCTGGACGCAAATGCCAATCAGTGGCTTGCTGATATTGATGAGCCACTTGCAACAAGCGCGCTTCAGAAAAATAATTACCAATGAGCTGCATGCCAATTGGCAAGTTGTTTGTATTAAATCCACAAGGGACACTCATCGCTGGCAAGCCTGCCAAGTTAGTAGAGAGCGTATAAATATCTTCTAAATACATTTGCACGGGATCTTTAGATTTCTCGCCCAAACGCCAAGCCACGTCAGGGGCTACAGGCCCCAGGATGACATCGCACTGATTGAATGCAGCTTGAAAATCCGCTGCAATAATGCGACGAATTTTTTGTGCCTGAAGATAGTAAGCATCATAGTAACCATGACATAGCACATAGGTTCCAATCATGATGCGGCGCTTCACTTCTTCACCAAAACCTTCGGTGCGTGACTTGGCATACATATCATTGAGATCACGATACTCATTGGCACGATACCCATAACGCACACCATCAAAGCGACTCAAGTTACTCGATGCTTCTGCTGGCGCTAAAACGTAATACACCGGTATGGATAACTTGGTTTTAGGCAAGCTGACTTCAATTAATGTAGCGCCTAAATTTTCTAAAAGCTTAGTGGCTTCAGTAACGGATTTAGCAACATCAGCGGCTAAACCTTCTGCAAAAAATTCTTTAGGTAAACCAACACGCAAACCCTCCAATGGTTTTGCGGGATTGGCATTGCCTTCCTTCCAATGTTGATTGAGGTAACGACCGTAATCTTCACCAGAGTCAGCCAAAGAGGTTGAGTCACGCGGATCATGCGAAGACATTGCAGAAAGCAACAAGGCGCAGTCTTCTGCAGTCTTGCCCATCGGCCCAGCTTGATCGAGCGATGAAGCGTAAGCAATCATGCCGTAGCGCGATACGCGCCCATAACTAGGCTTAATGCCGGTTAATCCACAAAATGCTGCTGGCTGGCGAATTGATCCACCCGTATCTGTGCCAGTTGCAATCGGAGCCAATCCCGCTGCTACAGCTGCAGCAGAGCCACCGGACGAGCCTCCCGCTACGTGAGCAGCATTCCAAGGGTTTAACACCGGCCCAAAGGCAGAGTTTTCATTCGAGGAGCCCATCGCAAACTCGTCCATATTGGTTTTGCCCAGGCAAACCATGCCAGCACCATGGGGATTACTTTCATCGGGAATGCCCAAATTAGCCACCACCGTGGCATCAAAAGGACTCTGATATCCAGCCAAGATTTTGGAGGCAGCTGTTGACTTCCAACCACGCGTTACAAAGACGTCTTTGTGCGCAACGGGGATGCCTGTTAACTTTCCAGCATTGCCGGAGGAAATCAGTTGATCTGCCTTATTTGCTTGCTCTAAACTTAAGTGAGCATTCACATCAAGATAGGCATTCCACTGTTTTCCAGCCTCAATACGGTCTAAGAAGTACTGGGTTAGCTCTGTACTGGATACCTCTTTTGCAGCAAGTGCTTTTGCCATTAAGGCGATAGGGGTGTTGTGCCAACTCATTCGATCACCTTTGGCACCAAGAAATAGCCGTCATGCTGAGCAGGGGCTGACTGCATATTTTCGGCACGATGATCTGATTCAGTAACTTGATCAACGCGCATGGGCTGGGCCAAATCCCGCAAAAAGAGGATTGGGTGAGCCAATGGCTCAAGACCAGTGGTTTCCACGGCCTGCATTTCCTCAACCAAAGAAAAAATGGCCTGTAATTGAGGTAAAACTGCCTCGGCTTCTGCCTGATTTAACTCAAGCCTAGATAGGTGCGCAATGCGCTGGACATCATCAAGTTTCATGGGACGAGAGTATCATTCCTATATATTTTCATTAACACTTTCTATTTTCCCACTACATCATGTTCGGTTTTTTCCGCAGCTACTTTTCCAATGACCTAGCCATCGACCTAGGAACCGCCAACACCTTAATTTATATGCGTGAGCGGGGTATTGTCCTCGATGAACCTTCGGTTGTGGCAATTCGCCAAGAAGGCGGTCCAAACGGCAAAAAGACCATTTTGGCCGTCGGCAAAGAGGCAAAAGCGATGTTGGGTCGGGTTCCAGGGAATATTGAGGCCATTCGCCCAATGAAAGATGGCGTAATTGCCGACTTCACCATCACCGAACAAATGCTCAAGCAATTTATCAAGCTTGTGCACGAAAGCAAATTACTAAAGCCTAGCCCACGCATCATCATTTGCGTTCCTTGTGGTTCTACCCAGGTTGAGCGTCGTGCGATTCGCGAATCTGCATTAGGTGCCGGCGCATCGCAAGTGTTCCTCATTGAAGAACCAATGGCAGCTGCAATTGGTTCTGGCCTCCCGGTTTCAGAAGCTGCTGGTTCGATGGTGGTTGATATCGGTGGCGGCACAACTGAAGTTGGCGTGATGTCATTAGGCGGCATGGTTTACAAAGGCTCTGTTCGTGTTGGTGGCGATAAGTTTGATGAAGCGATTACCAATTACATTCGTCGTAACTACGGGATGTTGATTGGCGAACAAACTGCTGAACTGATTAAGAAAACAATTGGCTCCGCTTTCCCTGGCGCTGAAGTGCGCGAGATGGAAGTTAAAGGTCGCAATCTTTCTGAGGGTATTCCACGTAGCTTCACTGTTACAAGCAATGAAATTCTGGAAGCGTTGACTGATCCATTGAATCAAATCGTGACTGCGGTAAAAGCAGCTCTCGAGCAAATTCCACCAGAGTTGGCGTCCGATATTGCTGAACGCGGCATGATGCTTACTGGCGGCGGAGCCTTATTGCGCGACCTCGATCGCCTCTTGCTTGAAGAAACTGGTTTGCCAATTCATGTGGCAGAAGATCCCTTAACTTGCGTGGCTCGTGGTTGCGGTATCGCACTCGAGCGCATGGATAAGTTAGGCGGAGTGTTCTCGCACGAGTAAGCGACATACACGTCGACCAGGGAATTGCAACATAGCGCTCCACCACTTTTCAGACAGGGCATTCCGGCCTTACTTAAACTGATTGTCTGTCTGTCGATCAGCATCGCTCTGATGCTGATCGATTTTCGTTTCAAAGCACTCGACCCCATTCGCAATAATGTCAACTGGATTTTGCGTCCTCTTGAATATGTGATGATGGCACCGCGTAACGCCTTCGAAGCAACATCAGAATATTTCACCACCCGATCAACTCTTGATCAAGAAAACCAAGTAATGAAAGTACGTCAAGCAGAGCTTTCTTTGCTGGCAAATCAATCTGAATTTTTGATGGTGGAAAACCAAAACCTGCGCGAGCTTATGACTTTGCAAAAACAGGTTCCATTCAAAACATTACCGGTAGAAATTCTATTTAATCCACCCAATCCAATCTCGCAGCGCATCGTAATCAATCGTGGCAGCAATGATGGCCTAAAGCTTGGCAATCCGATTGCCAATGATTCTGGCATTTTGGGTCAAGTGGTTCGCCTCTATGAGCGCTCTGCCGAGGTTTCCCTGCTGGAAGACCGTGATTTTGCGGTTCCAGTTCAAGTGGCCCGCAACGGCCTTCGTGCGGCTGTATTTGGCGCGGGGCGTGGCAATCCATTGGAGCTACGCTATTTACCGGTAGCCAGCGATTTGGAGGTTGGCGATATTTTGCTGACCTCGGGCATTGATGGCGTTTACCCCCCAGGGTTTGCAGTAGCAGTGATTAGCAAAATAGAGCGCAATGTTGATAAGAACTCTTCTAACGTCTTTTGTGTTCCCGTTGCGGCAGTAAATCGCTATCGTCAAGCGCTTGCACTGTTGTACGATCCGCAACTTGATGCCAAAGCGGCAACTGTGAATAGCAAATCCACTTCTGGTGCACCACTAAGCAATACACCCGGCAGACGCCAAACGCGTGCGCGAGGTATGCAATGATCGATTTCCAGAGCGGCTATATTCTGCGCCCGGTAAATCCGGTCTTCATTTACTTCAGCTTATTTTGTGCGCTGCTATTAAACCTATTGCCCATTGGTAATTACGGTTGGGTGCCAGATTGGTTAATCCTGTGTATTGTGTTTTGGAACATTCATCAACATCGCTATGTCAGCGTCATCACCGCCTTCATTTTGGGCTTGATGATCGATGTACATAATTCCGATTTATTAGGATTGCACGCCTTTAGTTATTCCCTAGTCGCCTACCTTGCTATCTCATGGCACAGGCGCATTGTGGCTCTCACCGTTCTTTCGCAAGCCCTACACCTACTTCCCATTTTCTTATTGGTATCGCTATTTCCTGTGCTCGCCCATTGGCTGCTCAGCGGTGAGCTCTATTGGTGGGCTTTAACTGGCGCAATCCAGGCTTTGATTGAAGCGATGCTTTGGCCGCTAGCCACTCGCATCTTGCTTGCGCCGCAACGTCGCCCTATAGATGTTGATCACAATCGACCCCTTTAAGAGGCGGCATGGTTTCTTTTAAAAAACCCGATCTCGACTCCTTTCAAGAGCGCATTCATATTGCGACTCTATTTGTCACATTTTGCTTTTTACTACTCATCACCCGTCTTGTATGGCTACAACTAGTAAGCCACGGGAAATACGCACTTCTGGCTGAAAGCAATCGCATTGCCCTGGTTCCGGCGCCGGCAAATCGCGGACTCATTATTGATCGCAATGGCATCGTGATTGGTCGAAATTATTCTGCCCTTACATTGGATGTGAATGCTGAAGAAGTCAAAGGAAACGTAGATCAGCTCATCAATGAGCTTTCTGAAATCGTTGCTATTTCGCCCCGGGATCGTCGCAATTTCAAGCGTTCCCTAGAAGATTCTCGCAATATGGGCACTTTCCCCCTGCGATCCATGCTCAACGAGACCGAAACTGCACGGTTTATGGCCAATCGCTATCGCTTTCCTGGGGTAGAAATCCGGGCCAGAAGCTTTCGGGAGTATCCATATAACGAATTGGCCTCCCACCTGATTGGCTATATTGGCCGCGTTTCGCAACGCGACAAAGAGCGCATGCAGACTGAAATTGAGGGCGCCAAGGCCGATGATCCCGATGCTTTGCAGGCTTCTTTTTTGCCGGGCATTCAATACGTTGGAAAGATTGGCCTGGAACAAAGTTATGAAAATGTTTTACGTGGCGTGCCTGGTTACGATCAAGTAGAAATTACTGCGGGCGGCAAACCAGTGCGCACGCTTTCTAGCGCACCATCAGTTCCGGGCAAAAATGTAGTTCTCTCAGTTGACATCAAGCTCCAATATTTAGTTGAGCAACTGTATGGAAATTTCCGCGGTGCATTTGTGGCTATTGAACCAGCGACAGGTGATGTATTGGCTTTTGTCTCTAAGCCCAACTTCAACCCGAATGATTTTGTGGAAGGCATTGATTCGGTGACTTGGAAAGAGTTGAATGACTCTCCACAGAAGCCGCTCTATAACCGCCCACTGAAAGGAATCTATCCACCCGGATCTACTTACAAACCTTTCATGGCATTAGCAGCTTTAGAAAATAAAAAGCGCACTCCATTACAAACAATTTCGGATCCTGGCTACTTTGACTTTGGCAACCACACCTTCCGGGATGATAAAAAAGGTGGTCACGGAATAGTCGATATGCAAAAGTCGATTGTTGAATCTTGTGACACGTATTACTACATGCTTGCCCGAGACATGGGCGTAAACATGATTGCTGATTTTATGAAGCCATTGGGCTTTGGTCAAATTACTGGCATTGATTTACAAGGCGAAGCAAGGGGTGTTTTGCCATCTACCGAGTGGAAGAAAAATACTTTCAAAAAACCTGAGCAGCAAAAATGGTACGAGGGTGAAACTATTTCCCTGGGTATTGGACAGGGTTACAACGCTTTCACAATTTTGCAATTAGCCCATGCCATGGCAAACGTAGCTAATAACGGAATTGTGATGAAGCCCCACTTAGTCAAAGCCATTGAAGATCCATTTACTCGCAACAGAGTACTGACAACTCCAAAAGAAAGTTATCGCATCGATCTCAATGCTGAGAATATTGAAGTGATTAAGAAGGCCATGGTCGAGGTTAATAACTCCGGCACATCTGCCGCAGCATTTAAAGGCACTGGATATCAAGTGGGTGGGAAAACTGGAACTGCGCAGGTATTTAGCTTGAACTCCAAAGATTACAAGCATGGATCCACAGCAGAATTTTTGCGCGACCATGCCTTGTATATCGCATTTGCTCCAGCGGATAAACCAACCATTGTGATTGCAATGGTTGTAGAGAACGCAGGCTTCGGCGCACAGTATGCTGCTCCGATTGCACGTCAAGCATTGGACTACTACATTGAGGGCAAGTGGCCCAAGGAGGTTCCTGAATGGAAAAGAGCCCCTTAATCAAAGTTAAAGTATTTTTCTCCAGCATCTTCGCTGGTTTAGACCGCCAGCTAGGCCTTATTCTGCTTGGCTTAGCGGCTGTTGGCTTTTGTACTTTTTTATCTGCAAGTCAAAATACTCCCGTACAAATTACAGATGAATTGCGCAACCTCGCACTCTCGTTTTTAGTGATGTGGATCGTTTCACGTATTCCACCTAAGTGGTTGGAGATGGGTGCAGTTTGGATTTATGGATTTGGTGTTGCCCTCTTAATAGCAGTAGCCGCATTCGGACTCATTAAAAAGGGTGCTCGTCGCTGGCTCAATATTGGAGTTGTCATTCAGCCATCCGAGATCATGAAGATTGCAATGCCACTGATGCTTGCTTGGTACTTTCAAAAGCGAGAAGGCATTCAAAAATCTTGGGACTATGGTATTGCTACTGTGATCTTAGCGATACCAGTTTTTTTAATTGCACGCCAACCGGACCTGGGAACGGCGCTACTCGTTTTTGCAGCAGGACTATACGTCATCATCTTGGCGGGCCTACCGTGGAAATGGATACTGCCGTTTGTTGGCTTGGGTGTTATTGGTATTTTGTTAATCATTATTTTTGGCGGCACTATTTGTGCCCATGATGTAGTGTGGCCATTTGTGCACGACTATCAAAAGCATCGCATATGCACTCTGCTAGATCCGACTAGCGACCCACTTGGAAAGGGCTTTCATACCATTCAATCCATGATTGCAATTGGCTCTGGCGGATTCTTTGGCAAAGGTTGGTTCCAAGGAACGCAAGCACATCTAGAATTTATTCCAGAAAAACATACTGACTTTGTCTTTGCAGTTTTCTCTGAGGAATTTGGCTTATTGGGTAATCTGATATTGATTGCCTTGTTCTTCGCGCTCATTAAAAGAGGTTTAGCGATCTCGGCGAGCGGGCCAAACTTATTTACGCGTCTCTTAGGTGCGTCAGTGACTTTAATTTTCTTTACCTATGCATTTGTCAACATTGGCATGGTGAGTGGTCTCTTGCCAGTAGTTGGTGTGCCACTTCCATTTATTAGTTATGGTGGCACTGCATTAGTGACACTTGGCTTTGGCGCAGGGATATTAATGAGCATCCATCGTCACCGTCGTTTAGTGCAAAGCTAACTCAGCTTAGTGTTGCATCTGATTGATTGAGATTTTTGAAGGAATAAAAAAGCCCGGCATGCCGGGCTTTTTTATCAACAAAGGAAGAATTACTTCTTACGCTTGTTAACTGAATCTTTAAATGCTTTACCAGCAGAAAACTTAACAGTTTTTGCAGCAGCAATTTTGAGTGGCTCGCCAGTTTTTGGGTTACGACCCATACGTGCTGCACGTTTGCCAGAAGCAAAAGTACCAAAGCCGATCAGTTGTACTGAGTCACCTTTAGTAACAGCTTTGATAATTGTGTCGATTGCAGAATTCAATGCGAATTCAGCTTTGGCTTTAGAAATCTCCGCGTCGTCAGCAATCGCTGCGATTAGTTCGGCTTTGTTCAAGTGAAGCTCCTTATAGATATTGATGTCAGCGCACATTACGCTTACATGATTTTAACCACAAAAAATTACAAAAATAAAGTTGCGTTACAGCAATTTTTTACTACGACTACAAATTACTCATCCAAAACAGTAATATCAGAAACAAAATACTCGGTATCGCCAAAACAGGTAGTTGGCAAACCAATGTGTTGCTCATACTTTAGGGCCACCTTTTTACCTAAATTAGCATTGATTTTTTGCGCCACAGCATCTTCGCGCACCGTAAAGAAGAATTTTTCTGACATCGTGCCCGACATAGAAACCATGGCTAATTCGCCTTCCCAAGTTTTGCATACGTAACCGCGATTAGAGAATTTCTGGACATACCCTGCACGCTCACCACTGCCATAGCTCCAAGTTAGCATTCCCCATGTATAGACTGAAATACCCACTAACCCAATTAAAACAAGGCTTAAGAGCCACTTTATAAAGCTATTCATAAGATCATCCTTAGTAAAACTCCACATAAACCCTAGGCCGGTTTTCAAACCCTCTGCTTGAAGTATATGAGCATCCAAGCATAAGAAATAGTCAATTTAGATCTGATATACAAATTAAAATATTAATAATTACCTCACTTAGACAAAACTCATGGAAATTCGCCACATCATCTTTTTTATTTTTATTGCATCGGCCGTTTACGTCTATTTCAGAGGAAAGATTCGTTTTGGAGTCGTTAGATCCCTTACCGACTACCAAGTGCTTTTGGCTCCCGTAAATGCACTTTTGTATTTATTTTCAAAAGTAAAACCTGGTGCTTTTATTCCAGTAAGCCAATTTCCTGAAATGCAGCCCATCCAAGATAACTGGGAAATGATTCGACAAGAAGCGCTTTCACTGCAGGAAGGTGGCTCTATTGCTGCGGCAACTGGATACAACGATATTGGCTTTAACTCCTTTTTTCGCACTGGATGGAAGCGTTTTCACCTCTGCTGGTATGGAAAAGAAGTGCCCTCGGCCCAAGCAGGTTGCCCCAAAACGGTTGCACTGCTTAAATCAATACCCTCGGTCAAGGCTGCCATGTTCGCCTCTCTGCCGCCTGGAGCAACGCTGGTGCGCCATCGTGACCCCTATGCAGGCTCCTTGCGCTATCACATTGGCCTAGCGACTCCCAACGATCCCAAATGTTTTATTGATGTGGATGGAGAGCGTTATTTCTGGAAAGATGGCGAAGCGGTCATGTTTGATGAAACTTACATTCATTTCGCTGCCAATGAAACAGATCAGCAAAGAATCATCTTATTTTGCGATGTCGAACGCCCGGTTCACACTAAGGCAGTCGCTCTATTTAATCGCTGGTTTGGGCGGTATGTCATGAGCGCTGCATCATCTCAAAATGTTGAAGGCGAGAAAATAGGCTTTGTAAATATTCTGTTTACCTATTTTTACCATCTCCGCGCACAAGCCAAAAAGCTCAAAGCAAAACATCGCTCAGTTTATTACGTAGGTAAGTGGGTGCTTATTTTGGGAATCTTATGGGCAATATTTTGGTAAGCGCCGACCTTTAAATCAAGGGCTCAACAACTGCACAATTTGCTCGGGACTAATAGGCCCCCAAATTTCTACTCGTTTCTTGCGGCTATTCTGGCCAGAAACGAATTGAATTTGTTTTTGAGGCACTCTTAATTGCTTAGAAAGCCAGGCTAATAAGAGCTCGTTAGCCTTATTTTCTAAGGCAGGTGCCTGTAAAGAAATCTTTAAGCAGCCATCATGCAGGCCAACGACCTTGGTCACCTTGGCTCCTGGCTGGCAATGTAAATTTAAGGTAATTCCGGTGGGGGTTTGTTTTAACCAATGAGGCATCATTAAAGTACTTTAAACTGAAAGCATGACGATGAAGAATTCTCAAGCGCTAGAACAGCTATTTGCCAATAATCGTACCTGGGCCGAAAGCATGGTGGCGGAAGATGCCAATTTCTTTAAGCGCCTCGTTTCTCAACAAGCCCCTGAATATCTATGGATTGGTTGCTCCGATAGTCGAGTGCCAGCGAATGAAATCGTGAACCTACTACCTGGTGAATTATTCGTTCACCGAAATGTTGCAAATGTAGTTGTTCACACCGATTTAAATTGTTTATCCGTTATCCAATTTGCGATTGACCTTCTCAAGGTCAAACACATCCTGGTAGTCGGCCACTATGGTTGCTCAGGCGTCCATGCAGCACTAACTGATAAACGCATAGGCCTTGCAGATAACTGGTTGCGTCACGTTAAGGATGTGCATCAAAAACATGGGCGGTATTTAGGCGAGACTATTCCAACCCCTAAGCGTCAAGATCGCCTTTGCGAACTCAATGTCATTGAGCAAGTAGTTAACGTATGCGAAACAACCATCGTGCAAGATGCTTGGGCACGCGGGCAAGATCTCACTGTTCATGGCTGGGCTTATCGCCTTGAAACTGGCCTAGTAAATGATTTGGGAATGTCAAGTAGCTCTATTGAAGAAATGGCAGAGCGCTATGCTAAATCCGTAAAGCGTTACGAATCAGAGCAAAACTAATTTGCTGAAGTCTTTCTCCAATCAAGTAGTCGTCGTTCTACTCAAGCTGCTTACCCTTTTGCCATACAGGCTTCTGGTTGCGCTGGGCTACGGCCTTGGATATATTGCGGCTCGAATTCCAAGCGATAGAAGTCGAGTGGTCAAAACAAATCTCCATTTATGCTTTCCAAAACTAAGTGCAGCTGAAATCGACGGTCTTGCCAAAGAGCACTGGCGATTGCTTGGGCGTAGTCTGGTAGAGAAAAGCATTATCTGGTGTGGCAGCTCTAAACAACTGATTAATATGATTGAGGTGAAGTCAGCGGTTGATCTCTCAAGCAAGAAACCGCGCATTTTAGTAAACATGCATTTCACAGGGATTGAGGGCAGCATTATTTTGAGCGCGCTCTCTAAAACAAAACATTGGCCGCGTACTTCAGGATTTTTCCAGAGAATGAAGAATCCATTTTTTAATAAACGAATTGTGGAATGGCGTAATCGCTTTGGTGGAAATTCAATTGATCGCCAAGGCAATGCAAAAGCGATCATCAGAGAAATTCGTAATGGAGACTTCATCATCATTGCGCCGGATCTTGATTTAGGCCTTAAGGATTCTGAATTTGTGCCATTTTTTGGAATTCAAACAAATACCATCACCACCATTTCTCGCTTAGCAAAAATTACTGGCGCAGACGTATGCTTAATGACCACCACATTAAAAGCAGATGAGTCAGGTTACCTTTGCGAAATTGGGAAGCCTTTAGAGAATTTTCCTGGGGCAGACCCCAAGTCAGACACCGCACGCCTTAATCAATGCTTTGAGGAAGAAATTCGACTTCGGCCGGCGGAATACTACTGGGTTCACAAGCGCTTTAAAAATCGCCCAGATAATGGTCCGAGCCCCTATAACCCTTCTAACTAGGGGCCTTTTGTCCTATCATTAAGAGATGACTGAACGTATTGGGCTATTTGCCGATCTCCACAGCAATTTAGAAGCTTTTGATGCCTGCATGGCTCGCGCCGAGGAACTTGGCGTTACTCGCATGGTGTTTCTGGGTGATCTCGTGGGTTATAACGCTGATCCTGTTGCGCTGCTTGAACGCGTTGCCGCGCTCGTAGAAAACAAAAAAGCGATTGCCATTCTTGGCAACCATGATGAGGCTGTTTTTAAAGATAGCCGCAATCAAATGAACGCCAGTGCCAATGCCGCCATTGAGTGGACTAAATCTCAACTAAATAATGACCATGTAGGCTTCCTTAAAAATCTTCCTCTGATGGTTCAAGAAGATCAGATTTGTTTTGTGCATGCCTCCGCTTACAATCCAGCAGAGTGGAATTACATTACTGACAGCATGAGTGCATGGCGTTGTGTACAAAGCTCTGGGAAAAACTACACTTTTGTTGGTCATGCGCATGAGCAAGCGCTTTTTTATCAAAGCGCTGTTGGGAAACTCATTCGATTTGCACCACACCCTGGTGATGAAATTCCGGTACTACCTCATCGCCAATGGGTAGGTGTTGTCGGCTCTCTTGGTCAGCCCAGAGATGGCAATCCAGAAGCCTGCTTTGCTGTTTTTGAGCCCGCTTCAGAAGTGCTTACATTTCATCGTACGCCCTACGATCACTATACTGCCGCAGAGAAAGTACGTCGCGCTGGCCTGCCAGAAGACCTGGCAAACCGCCTCATCACTGGCAAATAAACAATGCCAATCAATACCGACATTCAAGCAGTAGACGATATATTTCAAGAAGGCAAAGTAGTAGATGGATTTGTCTTAGGCAAGGAAGTTCACCGCGGTGGAATGGCTAGTCTTTTTTCAGCAACTAAAGAGGGAATAAATGTCCCTATCTTGCTAAAAATCCCGCGTGTTGGCAGAGATCAACCGGTTGAAAGTTTGATTGGCTTTGAAACCGAACTCACCATCCTGCGGTCCCTAAAAAGTCCTTATGTTCCTCAATATTTAGGTTCGGGCAATATGGCCACGCGTCCTTATATTGCAATGGAAAGGGTTGGGGGCCGGCCATTAGAGGATTACATCAAAGAAGGCAAGGTATTTACGATTGATGAGGTAGTGCGCATTGGCGCAGATTTGGCGCAAGCCGTTCAATCACTTCACTCGCAGGACGCCATTCATCTCGACGTCAAACCTGAAAATATTTTGATTGATGAGAAGGGAAAGTTAACGCTCATTGATTTTGGTTTGTCGCACCACGCTCGATACCCAGACTTGCTTGCAGAAGAGATGCGAAAAGGTATCGGCTCTGCACCTTATATTTCTCCTGAACAAGTAGCCGGTATTCGCTCTGATTCGCGAAGTGATATTTTTTCTATTGGCGTGATCATGTACGAGCTGCTGACTGGCGAACTGCCATTTGGCAACCCCCAAACAATGAGTGGTCTACGCAAACGGATGTGGGCAGAGCCCTTTCCACCACGCGCTATTCGCAGAGAAATTCCTCGCTGGTTACAAGAGGTAGTACTGAGATGTCTAGAGCCACGCGCTGCCGATCGCTATCAAAGCGCTGCGCGATTACGTCAAGTATTGCGAGACCCCGAGGGCGTTACGCTCACCGAACGCGCCGACCGCGTTGAGCCACCTAGCTTTTGGGAAAACCTCAAAGGTATGTTCAAAGCCGCTGGTTACGAGCCCTCTCCCAGCCCCCGGCCTAGTATGGGCAGCCTTGATGCACCCCTCATGATTGCTGCGATAGATACACGTCAATCCGATGAGGCTCTGCGTGAGCGCATGCAAATTACGGCAAAAAATTTATTACAGGCCCATCCTGAAAGTCGCCTAATTTGCTTGAGCACGATTGCCAGCACACCAACCTATGAAGGCAATCATGAAAGTCAAACAGCTAGCGGCATCGTCCGCGGCCACTTAGTACAGCTGATGGAGTGGGCTAAGCCACTCAAATTACCGCCCGAAAGAATTTCCTATCATGTACTTGAGGCACTTGATCCCGCCTCTCGAATCGTTGAATTTGCCAAAGACAATGATGCCTCCCTCATTTTGATTGGAGCATCACATAAGCTACCTAATAAGGTAACGCCTTGGAGAACCTCAATGACCAAAATCGTCGAAGAGGCTCCCTGTAGCGTTCACATTGTGCGCACTTAATTCTCAGCGCATTTTGTCCTGCTTTTGATCTAAGATTAGTTCCGGCTCTTGTGCCTCAATCCAATTGTCGCGATTTAGCACACTAGTTAATTGCTTTTGGTCTAGCTCGCCAGTCCACTTAGCAACCACAATCGTAGCCACACCATTGCCAACTAAATTCGTCAGCGCTCGTGCTTCAGACATAAAGCGGTCGATGCCCAAGATGATGGCTAAACCAGCAACAGGAACATCTCCGACAGCAGAAAGAGTAGCTGCCAAAACGATAAAACCACTACCAGTAACACCCGCTGCACCTTTAGACGTCAGCAACAGCACCAGCAAGAGTGTGACCTCCTGCATGAGTGTCATTGGCGTATTGGTTGCTTGTGCGATAAATACTGCGGCCATTGTTAGATAAATAGAAGTACCGTCTAAGTTGAATGAATAACCCGTTGGAATAACGAGGCCAACACAAGTTTTCTTGGCGCCCAACAGCTCCATTTTTTCCATCATGCGTGGCAAGACGGATTCGGATGATGAAGTACCTAAAACAATTAACAACTCTTCTTTAATGTAGCGCACGAATTTAAAAATATTGAACCCATTAATTCGCGCGATGATTCCTAAGACAATGAACACAAAGAGCAGGCAGGTTAAATAAAACGCGCCCATGAGTTTGCCCAAAGAGAACAAGGAGACTATGCCGTATTTGCCAATAGTGAATGACATTGCGCCGAATGCGCCAATAGGCGCGAACTTCATAATCACACCAATCATGTCAAAAAGAACATGGGATGTTTTTTCAATTAAGTCGAACACCATAGTTCCACGACCACCGAACTTATGCAATGCAAATCCAAACAAGATTGCAATGAAAAGGACCTGCAAAATTTCACCCTTAGCAAATGCATCAACCGCACTGCTCGGGATAATATTCATTAAGAAATCCGTAGTAGTGCCCATTTTTCCGGGCCCGGTATACGCAACAATTCCTTTGGTGTCTAAGCTTGCTGGATCGATGTTCATGCCAGCGCCAGGCTGAAGCACATTTACCACAACCAAGCCGACCATCAAAGCAATCGTGCTCACAATCTCAAAGTACAACAGTGCTAGCCCACCAGTTTTGCCTACCTTCTTCATGTCTTCCATGCCGGCAATACCGAGAACCACCGTACAAAAAATAATGGGGGCAATTAACATCTTGATGCCTTTAATAAAGGCATCTCCAAATGGTTTCATTTCCGTACCCAAGCTTGGGTAAAAGTGGCCCAGTAGAACGCCAATTACAACAGCTGTAAGTACTTGAAAATAAAGGATTTTATAGATTGGTGGTTTTTTTAATTCAACAGTCATTTGGTCATCCTTTATTAAATTATGAGCAGGCGTTTTTATTTCGTCTGCCCTCATATTAACTCCAGGCCAGTATTTAGCGCTGATACCGGATAATGCAAGCATGGAAGAAAAAGTACGCGTCTCAAAATTACTCTCTGAGCTTGGCCTTTGCTCCCGTCGTGAAGCGGATTCATATATTGAGCAAGGCTTAGTCACAGTAGATGGCGAAGTGGTGAATGAATTAGGTGTTCGCGCCTACCGTCATCAAAAAATTGAGTTGCAATCTGGCGCCAAAGCACAGCAAGCCTCTCGCATTACCGTCATTCTAAATAAACCCGTTGGCTATATTTCTCACTATGACGATGAGCAGGAATATCAACCGGCGGCTTCTTTGATTACCCCTGAAAACTACTTTACCAGCCCGCTTGATAGAGGTAGAAGTCCTCGCTTTAACACGAAAGGGCTAGCACCGGCAGGCAGGCTAGATATTGACTCTACGGGCATGCTAGTTCTAACTCAAGATGGCCGCATTGCCAAATTATTGATTGGTGAAAACAGCCCAATCGAAAAAGAATATTTAGTGCGCGTAGAGGGGGCTCTCTCTTTTGAAGATTTAGATCGCTTAAAACATGGTCTCTCTCTTGATGGGGTAGAACTCAAGCCTGCACAGGTTAGCTGGCAGAATGAAGATCAGCTTCGCTTTGTGTTGCGTGAAGGTCGTAAGCGCCAAATTCGTCGAATGTGTGAGATGGTGGGCCTCAAAGTGATAGGTCTCAAACGCGTCAGAATGGGTCGCATCTCATTGGGGCCGCTTCCTCCCGGGCAATGGCGCTACGTAGGGGCTCATGAGCAGTTCTGAAGCACCTTGGCACGCTTATAATGGCCTCCGAACCTAGATACTCAACGCAGAATTATCATCGAAACTCTTACCTCCAGCACTCCAGGCGTAGAAGTACTTAGACGTCGCAGCTTTGCGATCATCTCCCACCCAGATGCGGGTAAAACTACGCTTACAGAAAAGTTACTGCTGTATGCGGGAGCCATTCAGATCGCAGGAAGTGTTAAAGCACGCAAAGCCAGCCGTCATGCAACATCTGACTGGATGGAAATTGAAAAGCAGCGCGGCATCTCTGTAGCAAGCTCGGTGATGCAAATGGAATACCGCGATTGCGTCATTAATTTATTAGATACGCCAGGCCACCAAGACTTCTCCGAGGACACCTATCGTGTCTTGACTGCGGTCGACTCCGCTCTCATGGTGATTGATGCGGCCAATGGTGTTGAATCTCAAACATTGCGCTTGCTTGAAGTTTGCCGTGCACGCAATACACCTATCGTGACATTCATTAATAAGATGGACCGCGAAGTTAAGCCTCCAATGGAATTAATGGATGAGATTGAAACTGCGCTTGGCATAGAAGTAGTGCCCTTCACTTGGCCAGTTGGCATGGGTAAATCCTTTGCTGGAGTGATTGATATCGCCCATGCTCGTATGCGCATGTTCAAAGCAGGTGAAGATCGCGTGACCGAAGACTCACATGCAGTAGTTGCTATAAATGATCCAGCCCTTAAAGAGCGTCTGGGCACAGACTTAGAAAATGCCCTGGCTGAAGTGGATCTGATCAAAGAAGCAATGCCAGCCTTTGATCTCGAAGCCTTTCTAGCTGGCCGCCAGTCACCGGTCTTCTTTGGTTCAGCCATCAACAATTTTGGTGTGCGCGAAATTCTCAATACATTGGTTGAGCTTGCACCATCGCCAGGCTCACGTAAAGCCTTGCAACGTGAGGTCAGCCCTGCCGAGAACAAGTTCTCAGCGGTTGTATTCAAGATTCAGGCCAACATGGATCCCGCACATCGTGACCGTGTAGCTTTTTTACGCATCTGTTCTGGCCATTTTCAGCGCGGTATGAAACTCAAGATTTGTCGCAACGGCAAAGAAGTTCGAACGAATAATGCGCTCTCTTTCTTATCGCAAAGACGCGATATTTTGGATGAGGCCTTTCCAGGCGACATCATTGGCTTGCCAAATCATGGCTTGCTGCGCTTGGGTGACACCTTAACCGAAGGTGAGCAATTGCAATTTACGGGGCTCCCATTCTTTGCACCAGAAATTTTCCGCATGGTTGAATCTGCCGACCCTTTGCGCTCTAAGCAACTGCGTACTGGACTCATGCAATTGGGTGAAGAGGGCGCTATTCAGGTCTTTAGGCCAATGGCTGGGGGCACCATGCTACTTGGCGCCTTTGGTCAACTTCAATTTGAGGTGGTAAGCCATCGCCTCCAAACTGAATACGGTGCAGAAGTGCGTCTTCTACCTGCCCGCTATAGCCTGGCTCGCTGGGTTAGCTCAGACGATCCTGTTGCCCTGAAAAAATTTACCCAAGAAAATATCCACCGTATGGCAGAAGACGTGGTGGGCGCATCCGTTTTCTTGGCATCACATAAATCAGAACTGGATGTTGCCCAACAACGTTGGGAGTCTATTCAATTCCATGCCCTCAGAGAGCATGCTGGCTTAATTTATCAATCCGATTTGGCAGGCTAATTCGTCCAGCGGTTGTACTAAATTAGCGTGTTGTTTTGCAATCAAAAACGACAACTAACTGCGTATCACTACTTCTAAACGAGGCAATCTTGCCGTACTGCGCACAATAGGCGCCGGCCTTCTGAGTTAATTGCTCAATTGATTCACCACTACTATTTAGAAAAGTAACGTGATTAGAATCTGATGCATCGGTATATACCGCAGCACAAGCGCTCAAAATAGATGCGCAACATATAGTCAAAATAGAAGACTTCATCAATACATTCATTTAATCATTCCTCATCTGTAAGCTAGAGCTTATTGAGCTCCAGCACCTTCATAATCTTTGCAGTGATTTTGCTAGCAAATGGCCTGTAAATCAGAATACAAACAATGGCCACTGGGTAAGCTACTGACCAAACTTCAAACCATACCCAGAAGAAATTTTCTGCAAGGCCAATACGAACAAATGTAGTAGCAAGCGTAATGCTTGAGGACATTAAGAATCCCATAACCAGGGCAAAAATGAGATTGGGTAGGCTGATCATGGCTACATCATAGCTTCTAGACTTGTTAACTGTTATTCTGGACTGTGATCACTATTGTGCGCCCTAGACAGGGGAATCTCTTGCGAAAGTCATTGAGATTCATCATTCCATTACCCTAGGAAAACTCCATGGCTGTAGGCCAAAATCAAAGAACCAGAAAAAATGACTCTATGCTCACCAAAACGGGAAAAGCGCGCTTAGGCCCCCTGAATACCGCTCAACTTACTAAGTTACTAGAATCGATCACCAAACCCAAAGAGAAAAGCAAAATCTTGCGCGCACTCAGCAAACACAAAGTTGTTGCCGCATAATTAAATAGCCCCGTTTAATCGGGGCTATTTAATTTCATGGTTACAAATAAAACTACGCTCTTTTTACCAACATTCTTTTCCCAAGGATGACAGTAGACACAACCAATATAGCAAAGATTAAATTCATCGCCGTGAGTGAATCGCCCAACAAAATACTTGCTGCTACTAAAGTGCAAAACGGCTGAATTAACTGCACTTGACTGACGCGTGCAATGCCACCAATCGCAAGTCCCTCATACCAAAAAAAGAAGCCAAGAAACATGGGGAATAAACTTAGATAGACAAAGCTAGTCCATGCCACGGCATCCGCATGAATATATTCTGGGCTATAAGTGAACCAAGTCATCACAATATTCAGCGGCAAGGAAATGACCAAGGCCCAAGAAATGACCGCGCGTGGATTCATTTTTCTGGAGAGTTCGCCGCCCTCTACATAACCAATGCAAGCGCTAATCCCGCCAAGCACTAAAAGGCCATCAATATACGTAAAGCTGCCGGAACTCTTTAATAGAGCGTACAGAATGACTAAACCGGCGCCCAATAAAGATACCAGCCAGAACCCTAAGGAGGGACGCTCTTTAAAGCGTAGCACGCCAATAACGGTGGTAGCAAGCGGCATCATCCCCAAAATCACTGCCCCGTGTGAAGACGAACCTTGAGTCATTGCAACAGTGGTAAATATAGGAAAACCAAACACGACACCCAGGGCTATGACCACAAATTTCACGAAATCCACCCTAGTGGGTGTGCTCTCTTTTTTATAAGCAAGATAGGCGAGTGCAACTAGTCCTGCCAGGGTTGCTCTTCCGAAAGCAATGAAATACGGGTTAAAACTTAAAACAGCAATCTTACTTACTGGTAGCGTTAAGCTAAAAATTAGAATGCCAATAAAGCCAATTAGCATTCCCTTGCTTTCTTTATTCACTGTTGCCCTTTTTCTTGTGTTGTATTTATTGTATTAACAATCATCAAAGCATGAGTTGTAATATGTAAACACTCCATATGAAATTCAATGCCTATATTCAAGCCATCTATCTAGCAGCGTCTGCTAGCAAGCAGATGCTATCTGTCAGCACTGCCAAAGCCATAGTTGGCATTGGCCTTGAAGGTGACCGTTATGCGCTAGGTACGGGCGCCTATTCAGCCATCGAGCCAACTAAAGTGCGTCACATCAGCATCATCGCCCTATCTGCCATCGATACAGCAAATGATTGGTTAACAGCTGGGGATGAACCGACTTTTGATGGCTCTGAAACACGCCGTAATATTGCGCTTGCAGGCATTACGGCATCTGAACTCAATGCGCTCGTGGGCCAACGATTTCAGCTAGGTGACATTCAGCTACTTGGCACAGAACTATGCACCCCCTGTGAAAGACCGGCGCAATTACTCGGCAAGCCTAGTTTCATGGAGGCATTCGAGGGGCGTGGCGGCATTCGAGCTGAGGTTTTAAACTCCGGAGTCCTGGCTGCGGGTGATAAGCTCTTCATAAGAGATGAGGAGTGACATGATTCAATATCGCGACAACGCCACAATTAGCGCTGAGCAAGCAATCGATCTATACAAGCGCTCCACTCTTGGAGAGCGGCGCCCTATTCACAACGTTCAAACATTTACGGACATGCTCAATAACGCTAATCTCACTATTACCGCTTGGGATGGCGAAACTTTGATGGGCATTTCTCGCTCGCTAACTGACTTCTCCTATGTAGCCTATCTTGCGGACTTAGCCGTTGATGAAAAATATCAACGCTCTGGGATTGGCAAGCAACTGATTGAGGAAACCAAAGCGCGCCTTGGTCCTGAATGCATGATCGTACTTTTAGCAGCGCCTAAGGCAAATGAATATTACGGACATATTGGCTTTGAACACAATCCGCGCGCCTGGACTCTCAAAAAGTAATTCGGTCTTTATCATTGCCATATGACTATTACTCGATTTTGCTTAGTTCGCCACGGTGAAACTGACTGGAATGCCGCACGACGCCTTCAAGGCCACACTGATATTGACCTCAATGCCAGAGGCTTAGCTCAAGCAGGGCAAATGGCGCGTGCCCTCAAAAATATGAAGCTTCAATTTGACGTTCTATATACCAGCGATCTTCAGCGAGCAGCAAAGACTGCACAAGCGATTGAAGATGTATTCGAAACCTCTGCGATACCCAATGCTGGGTTAAGAGAGCGTCATCTTGGTGCTCTACAGGGACTCACTACCGATGAAGCCCCGATACGTGAGCCAGAACTTTGGAAATCTCATCTCAGCAGAAATATTGAAGAGAGCTTACACAATGGAGAAAGCATTCAACAATTTGCAGATCGAATTAAAGCTGCGCTTGTGGAAATCTGCGAAGAACATTCAGGCAAAACTATTTTATTGGTAAGCCATGGAGGCGCATTGGATATGATGTACAGAATTGCGAGCAATCAAGCCTTGGATGCAGAAAAGGCCGTTACCGTACCTAACGCCTCTCTCAATTGGATCAGTCATGATGGACTTGCCTGGAAGGTGAATAGCTGGGCAGATATAAGCCACCTTCAGGATTTGGCTCTAGATAATCTAGATCTCTAATGGCCCGTAAGGGCTTATGATGCATACATGAAATCGATTTTTCGCATAACGGCTCTTTTAATTGCCACTGCAATCCATATTCCCGCCTACGCGTTGGATGATATTCCGGACGCGCTTCCGGATCGCATCGTTGGCGATATCGGTGCGGCCGTTTACACCTCTAATTTACATATTGGCACCGAAGGGACTCAATCCTTAGCTCTGCCCTATGCCTTTTTTGACTATCAGCGTTTTTTCGCTCGCATTGATGAGGTGGGGATTAAGACTTTCAAGATGGGTTACGGCTACTTTGAAGTCATCGGAAAAATTAATTTAGACACCTACAAAGTAAAGTCGTCAATCAATGGCAACTCTATCAACCGAAGCGACCCAATACCCCTTGGCCTGGGAACCTTTCAAGAGACGCCGATCGGGGGATTTTTTGTTAATGCTTATCATGACTTTGGTAAATCAAAAGGGGCGCTCTATGAATTTTTATACTTCGCCGAAATTGAAACCTATAAAAAAGTAATCCTCTATCCGCAAATTGGTATAGAACGACAGTCAAGTCAATATGCTAACTACTACTATGGCATCAGCCCTGGAGAGTCGACAGCTACTGGTTATGGAGCTTATAGCGCACCAGCGACGAACAATCTTTTAGCAGGACTCATGGTAGAGATTCCGGTAGTGGATAACTGGTATATCAATGTATATGGCAGACGTAAATGGATGGGTGGCGGAATTAATAATAGCCCAGTCATGAATCGCTCATTCCAAGACAATGTCTTTATGGCACTTGCGTATCGCTTTAAGTAAGAAGATAGAAGCTGGCTTACTCTAGATGGCGACTTTAGAAAGACATGGCCAAGATCGACAAGCCTGAAATTAACATCACCAGCTCCATCAGCAGCAAAAATTTCTTTTCCGGTAACGCCAGAACAATTTTCTTAGAAAAGATCGAGCCCACCAAAACACAGCCTCCAATAAGAAGCCCCTGAATGATTGCGGTTACATTGAGAAAGCCTAGCTGATGAAATGTAATTCCCTTGGTAAACAGAATAGATAGGGTGCTTGCCGCCTCTGTTCCCAAGAAGGCGCCCTTCGTGAGGCCGTAGGCTAAAAAGAAGGGGGTGTTGATAGCGCCAGTAGTCGCAACAATCCCAGTCAAATAGCCAATAACAGCCCCAACCAGGGCCATCTGCCAAAGTTTTAGATAAAAATTTTGGTTGCGCATCCAGCGACGAATCGGAATTAACGCGATTAAAAATATTCCTAAAGTTATTTCAATTAATCGCTCATTAAGTTGTACGAGCGTATTCACGCCCAATATCGTGAATGGTATTGCAGCTAGACTATATACAAAACATACACGCCATTGAATTACGTTCCACCACAAAAAAATGCGAGAAAGATTAACTACGGTAGCAACCAAAGCTATGACGGGAATTGCCTGAATGGGCCCATAAAAATAGACCAAAGCGGGCATCAATATGATGGTGGTACCAAAACCAATGACGCCGCCTAAAACCCCAGCGCCCAGGCCCAGCGAACCGAGGACTAAGGCCTGAAGAATCAGGTCAGACAAAGTCGCCCATCTGGGTTAAATTTTGCATTGGCATATTAACGTCCTTGACAAGCCAAAGGCATTTCCCACAAAGGCTTGCCTTGGCTGAAATCACAATTCACCCCTTCTGGAGAAGTGGTGCTGGCAAGACAACCGCTCAAGACCAGAGATAATAAAGCTATCGTCAAAGCTAGGAATATTTTGTTCATTTGCGATACCTCACTGGAAATACAGCTTTATAAATAGTTTTGTATTAGGCCCAAAATTCTTTCATCATTGCAATATCAGCAATGCCCCTATCGTTTCCATACTTCAAATAAGGTGCAATCCATTTTGGATCAAGAAGATTCTCTACCTTAGATAAACCAGGCGGAAGACCAACAACAATGTGCTTGGTCTTTGTGCCACCGCCCTCCAAATCCTTCACCTCTTGATTAATCGTATTGGGCAGAGAAGATAAACGCAATCCCTGCTTTTGCTCATTGATCGTTCCATCGCCCAAAGAAATCACAATGGCTCGTTTAACGCCGGCAATAACATCGCTATGCGTGCTACTTTGGCTCATGCCGCCATCCATACATAACCTATCTTTTATGAATGTAGGGCCAACCTGGCCTGGTGCTGAAGAGCTTGCGGCACAAGCAACGTCAATAGGAACATTATCGGCTTTTGACACAACAATACGCTGTCCCGTAAAGCAATCAATAGCCGTAGTAAACATTCCATCTGAAGGCCAAGCAGACGCCGTTAGCAGCTTCCTCATTACCTTGTAGTGATTGGCTACACCATCAGGATTGAACGAAGCCATCGCAGCTTTGCCGATGCGCTGAATGGATGCAAGAGATCCATCGTGCACAGTCAACTCGGCACGCTGCGCCCTTAATTGAGAAGCATTAAATTTTAATGCGGGCATCATTTCTGCAAGCAATTTTGGGAAATCCGCAAAAAGATCCATCTCACCCATAAGGCGCCACATGTGCCCAGATGTCAGCATTGCACCAAATATTGAACCTGCAGAAGTTCCGACCACAACATCTGCAACACTTAAATCTACGCCGGCCTTCTTAAGTGCATTACAGTACCCGGCATACCAAGCAATCAATGGAGTTCCGCCACCGCCCAACGCCAAACCTCGATCCTTCCCTTGCGCAAACGGATTCTTAAATGGAGCTGGATGAACCAAACCATCATTCCAACTCGCCGTAGATTCAACATCTTTTTTAGCTGCCAAGGCCTCAACTTCGGCGATGGTTTTTAGTGGCAAATTTTGGGCCTGGGCTAGAGCTTGTGTACTGGCAACTGCCGCGATGCCAACAACGGAAGTTTTTAAAAAATTGCGGCGTGATGATGCAGTCATATAGCTTCCATAAGTAATGCTCGATTTATAGCAGACCCTAACGGCAAAGGATCGTTTACACAGCGATCCTGTAGAGAGACCATCCCAAGTTCAATGCAACCAATGCAATAAGCGTGAAAAAAGTGAATTTCATTCCAAGCACACGCTTGCTGAAATCTGGCGGCGGAGTATTCATGCCTTTTGCATGAATCAAGCGCCCAATAATGAGTGAGACACCTGGAATAGCCATCAACCACCAAGGGGCGCCATTTAACTCAAGACAAGCTATTAAGATAACTCCCAAAGGAATGTATTCGGCAAAGTTTGCTTGGGTACGAATAGCCCTCTCGAGATCTTCGTGACCACCACTTCCTAAGCCAACCTTATTTTTTCTTCTTAAACCAATGACCGCAAAAGAGAGCTTGATAAAAATAATTGTTAGGATGGCGGTAATGATGGATGTAATTAAAAGCATTCATATCTCCTTAGATAACTTCTAATACCTTGCTTAAAGAATTACCTTCATAGTTTGGTTTTTCACCAATCTCTTCAAAAGGGTGGCCAAGACGATTGACCCAAAATACATCAAAACCATACCACTTTGCAGCTAGAGCATCCCAAGCATTGCTCGATACAAAGAGAATTTCTTCTTTCTTCACAGGAAATGCCTTTAATAGCAATTCATAGGCCTGTGGGGCCGTTTTAAATAAGCGCACATCCTCGATGGTGACAACTTTATCCAGGTAAGGCTTTAAGCTATTACTCTCGACTACGGTTGCCAACATTTCTCTGCTGCCGTTAGACAAAATCGCAGTAGAGATTCCTTTCTGTTTTATTGTTTTGAGGACATTAAGGCTATCTTCAAAGCCAGTGAGCTTGGCATACTGGTCCATCAACCGCCCCTCATAATCAGGGGTGAGATTTAGGTTCATGCGCTTACAGACATATCGCAATGAGCGAATGGTTAGCTCCCAAAATGGGAGATAGTGCGAACTGCCATTGGGATTGGGATCACTCATCGTCACCAGGCGAGTGTATTCAATTTGGCGATCGCGCCACATTAAAGCAAAGGCCTGCCCATGACCCGGAAATAAGTCTTCTGCCAACTGCCCCATGGAATACACATCAAATAACGTGCCATAGGCATCAAAAGCGATTAACTTATACATGTGTTTCTTGCTTTCTAGTATGAATTTCTATTGTCATTTAATCAGAAAATTTAGCCAACGCATGCCACCCAAAACTAAGCAGGGGAAGCATATCTTTAGCAAAACTAGTGACTTCTTTAATTAACTCTTTCGAGCAAATCGTTGATCTGGGCAACTGCTTTCTAATAATCCAACCCTTGAGCTTGATAGCTCCCTCAATCTCTTTAGGAACATCATTAAAGCCTCTCGGAATTCGGGCCAATGTGTTGGAATAATCCAGCTCATAGCCTTTTCTTTTTAGAGACTTCTCAAGAGATAGCCAGGCCTTAGGGTTATCTAAAATCCCCTGCCTGAGTTTTTTGAGATTGTGGGCCTCTGGTTGTAAATAACCCGCAGCACATCTACTTCCTAAGGGGTCTAAACGAAAATACAAAACGCCGGGAGAGTGCTTGTCGCCGGTTCTCGTAAAGAGCCCGCTGGCATGCATGTTGTAAGGATGCTTTGCTTTTGAAAACCGAGCATCTCGATTAATTCTAAAGAGAGATTTTTTAGGATCACCCCACAAGGGCACATCTTTTTTAGCGAGACCCTCAGACAGGGCGTCTGTAAAGTGCCTCATGGGTTCGCGCACAAATTCTTCATATTCTGAACGATGCTCAGAAAACCAAACCCTAGTTTGATTGTTGGTAAGCTCTTCAAGAAATTTGAAAGCTTTCGGACTAAATCCAATAAATTCACTCATTGCATTAAGGGGCGAGGATGGCAAGCCTAACTCGGTTTTTTAAACCGGTTCTGCTTTTCCTCAGGACTCATGTTGTCCCATTTAGCTCTTCGTGCTTTTATTTCTGCCTGCTCTTCTGGTGTTAGTCCATCAAAGAAATATTTTTTCTCAGCTTTCATTTTTTCTTTTTGTTCATGAGTAATGGATCGCCATTGTGCCTTCATTTTTTCCTGAACTAGCTTGCGATCTTCAGGGCTTAAGGCCTTCATTTGATCGCGCCCCTGATGCCAATAAGCTTTGCGCTCTTCTGGTGTTGCCTTCAGCAATGCAGCATCTATTTGCTTCATCTGTTCAAAGCGCTGATCAAAGGTGAGATTGATATTGGCCAAAGGATTTGGTGGCTCGGGGATGGCAGCAGCAGCCAAGGAAATTACAGCAACACTAAATAGCGCTCCAACTACCCATTTTTTAGAAATCATCGCCTCATCTCCTGCTGGTTATGAACCATTCTAATCCCGGTCAGGACAGAGTCAACCAGCCACATCTAGTAAGTTAGACCCGCAATATAAGCGTAAAGTGGAATCCCCAAAATGATATTGAAGGGGAAGGTAATTCCCAACGACATTCCCATATATAAAGCGGGGTTTACTTCTGGAAGTGCGTGTCTTAATACAGCTGGCACAGCAATATAAGAAGCGCTCGCGGCAAGCACCATCAATAAAACAGTATCTCCCAATGGTAAGCCAAGTAGTTTGCAAAACCCCAATGCGATTGAGGCATGAACCAAAGGGGCGCCGATTGCATAAAGCAAAGTAATGGGTGGCTTACCCTTTAATCCCTCAAAGTTCTTAGCCGCCATCAAACCCATATCTAGCAGGAAGAAGGCCAGCATTCCCTTGAACAAATCGATTGAAAATGGGGCCATTATTCTTTGTCCGCTGTCGCCACTGACTAAGCCAACTATCATCGAACCCAAAAGCAGTAGTTGTGCGCCATCAGTAAATGACTCATGAAGAATCTTTGACATGCCTGTGGACTGCGTCGAATTAGTAGCTGATGATCTTGCTTTATTCGCCAACAAGATTGCCAGAATGATTGCCGGCGACTCCATCAAAGCCATAGCGGCCGCCATGTGTCCACCAAACGCAATCCCATATTGATCAAGTGCTTGTGTCGCAGTAATAAACGTAACGGCACTAACCGAACCATAAGTAGCTGCAATGGCGGCTGCATCATAGTTATTGAGTTTGGCTCTTAAAACCATATACCCCATGAGAGGAATGATGATTGCCAAAAATACTGCGAGCCCAAGCGCCAAACCTATCTCAAGAGTAAATCCTGATTTATGCAGAGCAAAGCCGCCCTTCAAACCCAACGCCATCAATAGATAGAGCGATAAAAACCTAGCAATGGGCTGAGGAATTTCTAAATTGGATTTAACGGCGCCAGCAAAAGCACCAAAGACAAAGAAGAGAATTGCTGGATCCAAAAAATTATTCATATCGATATCTTAGGTAATTTTAGAAGTTCTTGTATTGGCCCCACAGTGCCTGAGGGTTATACAGGATCGATATGCGTCATGACATTGAGCACCGGCAATTGTTTCTTGATTTCATTGCCCGCGTTTAAAGCAATGTCGTGCCCAACCTTGACGGTGGCATTGGCATCCACATCAATATGGACGTCTACCAAAATCATATCGCCCATCTTACGAGTACGCAGATCATGAAAGCCTCTAACGCCATCAGTAGATTTAATGATGTCCTCTATCTGACGATGCTCTTCCTCCGATACCGCCCTATCCATTAAGTCATGCAGGGCATCCCAACCAAACTTCCAACCCATTTTTGCCACCATTAAGCCAACCACTAAAGCGCCAATAGCGTCAAAGATTGGGTGCCCAAATAGAGCGCCAACAATACCAATAGAAACGACTAATGAAGAAGCTGCGTCAGATCTGGCATGCCAAGCATTAGCTACCAACATTGAAGATCGCACACGCTGAGCTACTGCCAGCATGTATCTAAAAAGAAGCTCTTTTGCAACTAAGGAGGCCAATGCAACATACAAAGCTAGGGTTTGAATTTGTCCGGCCGCTACTGGATTGATAATCTTTTCCCCGGCTTTAAAAAGCATGCCCGCACCAACAGCCAATAAAGAGATTCCTAAAAATAGAGAGGCAGCAGTTTCATATCGTTGATGGCCATAGCGGTGATCTTCATCCGCATCTTTAGCGCTATGGTGATTGGCAAAGAGCACTACAAAGTCTGCAACTAAATCTGTCGCGGAGTGAATGCCATCTGCAATCAAACCCTGAGAGCCAGACGCAATACCTGCAAATACTTGAGAAACTGTCAGGCCGATGTTCACAACGACACTAACCAATGTGCTCTTCTTCCCGGCCTGTTGTTTGGCAGGCGTTTGTGATTCGTGATCTTCTATTTCTTTATCCATTACCTGATACTAGCAAAGAAGGGGGTGTTAGTGTCTCTTGGTCGCCCAGGACGGAGCCAAACCAGAAGTTCAGAATGATCGATCCTTCATTGCAACCCTAATATCTTGATAAATCTGTAAGCCGGCAATGAAGATAAGGGAAAGGGATAAGGGCACTACTGAAATATAGCCAACCCTTTTAAAGCTTACCGCACCAATAATTCCACCCACCAAAAACATTCCAAAAATAAATAGGTGGGTTTTGAGTTTCTCCCTGTTGGCCATGACATAACCACTCACATTGGCTTCTGGTGACTTATTCCAATAGATCAACTTACCCAACTCAATACCTATATCAGTAATGACTCCCGTCATATGTGTAGTTCTTATCTCTGCTCTAGAGGCTTTTGTAACTATGGCGTTTTGTAGGCCCATCACAAAACATAAAAGAAGAGCAATCGCCGGGACAGTTATAGGCAAGTAGATATTCAAGTTGGCCCCCACCAAACCAAACACTAGTAGCAGGATGGCCTCAACCAACAAGGGCAAAGCAAACTCACTATGAATTTTTCTTCTATGCCCCCAATTAATAAGAATAGCAGTGGTTGCCGCCCCAAACAGAAACGAGAGCAAAAGCGAGATGCCACCTAAAACAGAAATAAAATTATTGAGAGCCAGGTCATCGCCAATAGCAGAAATGATGCCACTCATATGAGAGGTATAACGAGCAATCGCTAGAAACCCACCCGCATTCACCGCACCCGCTACAAATGCCATATAGGCGCCCAGCTGAACATTAGTCTTATGAGAGCGCTGAGCGCTAGTTAAAAGCTGAATGAACTTAATTGGCATTGAAACTACATTCTAAGGCCCACACCGATTAATCAGTTGGTGAAGTACCCATTGAGGGGGCGCTCTAACTATTGCTTTAGTAATAACTCAGTGGCTCGGTTTTTCCCCAAAAGATTTTGTAGGAATAAATGGTATATCCAATGATGGTTGGCAGCACAACTATAGCCCCCCAGAATATGACCCATAATGACTCCGTAGCTGAAGCCGCCTCCCAAATCGTCATTTTGTCTACAACGATGTAAGGGAACATGCTGTAGGCGATTCCTAGAAATGCTAAGACAAAGATGGCTACGCTTAAAGCAAAAGGAACCCAAACAGGAGCGGGCTTATTCTTCTGCATTTTTAACAAGTTCAAATCGATAAAGATAAAACAAGCCAAAGTCAAAACTGGAAATGGCAATAAGAAAAAGACATTGGGAAAGTTAAACCACTTTGCCGCAATCTCTGCACTAAAGAATGGTGTCGCCACAGAAATGATCCCAACACCCAGGGCCGTAAATAAGAGGCATCTTCTTGCCCAGCCCACCGCCTTTAGCTGTAACTCGCCAGAAGTCTTCATAATCAGCCAGCCAGCCCCCAATAGGGAATATCCAGCAGGCAGACAAAGCGCCACGATAAAAGAAAATATCCAACCCAAGTATCCGGAGTCAAAACCGATCACCTCTCTACCAACCATAACCCCTTGAGATGCAGCGGCCAAGAAGCTGCCAAAAAAGAATAGAAAGTTCCAGACTGCCTTCTGACTCAAATGGGCTTTTGCACGAAAGTCAAAAGATACGCCTCGTAAAATTAAACCAGCCAACATGATGCCTACAGGCAAATAGAGCTCAGTCAAAATAATTCCATGCGCCATTGGAAAGGCAATCAAGAGAACTCCGACTCCGAGCACCAACCAAGTTTCATTAGCATCCCAAAAAGGACCGATTGATGAAATCATGATGTCTTTTTCTGACTCACTTGCCTGATTCAATAAGATGCCAACGCCTAAGTCATATCCATCTAAGACAACGTAAGCAATCATTGCAATGCCCATTGCCGCCAAAAAGAAAAGGGGCAACCAACCAGATGGTTCGTATAAATTAGGAATCATTCTTATGCTCCAGCAATACCGTTAGTCAAACCTGGTTTTTGCCCATCAATAATATGTACGGGATTAGCTTGTCTTGCCAAATAAAAAACAACCCAAATATAAGAAACAATAAGTCCCAAATACAGAGCAAGGTACATCACGAGCGTACCCAAAACCATATTGGCAGGAACTTTAGTAACTGCGTCAGCAGTTTTTAGTACTCCACTAACAAGGTAGGGCTGTCTGCCTATCTCCGTCACATACCAGCCAGCAACTACGCCAACCCAACCAGAAAAAGTCATCACACTGAGAGCCCTTAAGAGCCAGTTTGGTAGTTCTTTATTTTTTCTTGTGAGATAAAACCCAACGAATGCGGTTAAGAGCATCAACATGCCAATGCCGACCATAATGCGAAAGGCAAAGAAAATGGGGGCGACTGGTGGAGTTGCACCAGGGAAGGAATCCAAACCCTTCACCTCACCTGCAAATGAGTGTGTCAAATATAAAGATGCGAGCTTTGGAATAGCTATTTCGTATTTATTGGCTTTAATACTCTCATCTGGTATCGCAAATAAAACGGCGGGGGCACCTTTTGTTGTCTCCCAAATTCCCTCCATTGCCGCTACCTTTGCAGGTTGATACTCCAACGTATTTAAGCCATGCGAGTCTCCAAGAACAATTTGCAGTGGAGCTAACACTGCCGCCATAGTCATCGCCAACTTGATCAGCGCTCGACTGCCAGAAAGATCAATGCCCTTCAAATATCGATAAGAGGAAATGCCTGCAATTAAAAACGTTACCGTCAAAAATGATGCTGTCATCATATGCAAGAGGCGATACGGCATGGAAGGATTAAAGACAATCTCAATCCAATTAGCTGCATGTGCTTGACCATTAATCATCTCAAACCCTTGCGGGGTTTGCATCCAAGAATCTAAAGCAATGATCCAAAATGCCGATAGTGATGTACCGAAGGCAACTAAAAATGTAGCGATAGTGTGAGCTCTTTGAGAGACTCTTTTGGAGCCAAACAACATAATTCCTAAAAAAGTTGCCTCGAGGAAGAATGCCGATAAAACTTCGTAGCCAAGCAAAGGTCCTGCGATATTGCCAACCGTTTGCATATATCCAGGCCAGTTGGTTCCAAACTGAAAACTCATCGTGATACCACTAACAACCCCCAGGGCAAAAGTTAGAGCGAATATCTTGACCCAGAATTGATAGGCTTGGCTCCATACTGAGTCGCCAGTTTTATTAAATTTAACTTTGAAATAAAAAAGCACCCATCCCAATGCAATCGATATTGTTGGGAAAAGAATGTGAAAAGTCATATTCGAAGCAAATTGAATTCTGCTCAAAATAAGCGTATCTACCATTTTGTTGCCTCTTATTTTTAATGTGCTTTTATTATGCTCTTTACCTTTCTAACTTGCTGATGCTGGTTTAATGGACTTACCTCAGCATCGCATGTCGCTTTAACGATATTGCCCAATATGAAAAAACCACCCGAAGGTGGTTTTAGTGTCTCCTACATCCTATAACAAGCGCAGCACAAAATTTAAGGCCTCAACCAACATCTGCTAGCAGGCCCCTGATTGGCATATATCCTTGATTACCAGTACTTAAAAGGCTTTTCAGCATCTACATCACCGCCTAAAGCCCTCATGCTCGTATTGCAATGCGGACAGGTAAGGCCATCCCACTCAGACAGATGATTACTCGAGTGGCAACTAGTACAAACCGGTGCCCTACTAATTTCAGTATTAATACTTCCTGGATGAGCCACTGTATAAGCATCAATCGTTGAACAAGATTTACAAACCATCGCCACCCTAGAAGAGTGAAGACCAACCTCTCTGCCTATGCTACTAATGCATTCAAACTTACAAGAGCGGCACACAAATTTATATCTAGCCATACATGTATCTCGCTAATTCTTTTTAGATTGAAGCGCTAATTTCTTCATGCGGGCATCTTGAATAAGCAATTGCCTTTCTTGATTGGCCACTCCAATAGTGATCTTTCTGGCTATAAGATCTGCATAAACACCATCAATTTTTTTAAAAAAATCTTCGTAAACCGCTTTCTTTTCGGGGCTTAAGCCCTCCAAAGCAATGGGTCGACAGGAGTTTGCTTCAGCCAAATAATTTGTCAATGCCGCAGCTTGCTGATCCGTTAATTTATCTGCGGAACTAAAGAGGGCTTTGGCGTGAGGATTGCTTCTTGTGACAGCGATGATTTGACTGTCCGCCAACAACGCATCAGCACTTTGATTGCTGTGAATGATGCAATCATTCAGTCGCTTAGTTACAGACCCCGAGTGATCTGGTGCTGGAGCCATCATTGGTGATTGTGCCTTAGCAACCTGTACTGGGTTATTGGGTATAACGCTTGTCGCACATCCCCCCAGGAAAGTAACTCCTATCAAACTTAACTTAAATATGTTTTTCATTGAGTGGCCCATTAGTTATTGATAGACAAAATCAGCGCGGCGATTTTCTTTAAATGCCGCCTCTGTCTGAGCTGGGTTAGCTGGCTTTTCTTTTCCAAAGCTCACCGCCTCTAACTGAGATTCACTGACGCCCTGGGCAAGTAACGCCTTCTTAATGGCTTCTGATCGTTTTTGACCTAGGGCAAGGTTGTACTCGGTAGTTCCACGATCGTCGGTATTGCCCTGGATGATCACAAAAGCTTTTTGCTTTTGAAATGCCTTTAAGTAAGAAGCATGCGCGGAGATTGTTGATGCATATTTTGGGTCTACGGTATAGCTGTCAAACTCAAAATAGATTGAGCGCTTACCATAAACACTAGACTTCGGATCACTAATTGGATCGTAAGTAGAAGAGCCTCCAGCGTTAACAGTGGTGACGCCATTGGCATCATCTAACTTAACGCTACTGCAAGCGGAAACAAATAAAACCAATAATGCCAATGGCACTATTTTTACAAATTTAAACATGATGAGGTTTCCCCAAACATGGCTACACCTTAGTAGCCAAATAGCAAAGAGGCACGCCACTAAAGCATGCCCAACCTAAGAAAATTAGGCTATAGCTTTGGGTGGTTTAAACGCTGAGTCGGGAAAGTTTTGCGTCAACAAAACTTCATTTGTCATAGCAAATTGATGCATGGTAGTTGATGGAAGAAAAACAGCAATTCCAATCTCGCTAATATTTGCGGTTACATGGCTCATCAGATACATCGTATGAACCTGCTCTTTGTCATCGGTCGAATCAGAGCTGTTATGTGCTTGCTGTGAAGCTGAGGCATTGTTATAGCTGCCAGCAAGCTCTGCCCGCTCAATTGCAGACTGGATAAAAATAGTTCCAGCTGCCGCCTTAAATGCAATCAAGAAGAGGCATATCAATAGAACGAGTGTTTTACTACGAAGCAACATGGACAAATTCTATACCTGATTACCAAATTTGTCGTTTTAAACAATGCCTACAAACTGGGCTGAGGATATTTAATCCTAATTTTGATCGCCCTTAGCTACTAAGCGCATGATTCTCAATAATTCAACATCATGGCTTGGAAGACCATCCAGCAGGCCAACTAGATGCGGAACATCCTTAGCAATTTGATCACCCCCATAAAACCTTAAGGCCCAATTGGGAAACAATCTCTGGTCAATCTCATCGAGCTCAATTCGATGCAGAACCTTATGACGATAGTCTTTTTGAATTTTTCCCCAAATGAACAAAACATCCTTTCGCTTACCCTCAAGAATCTGGGCGAAATGGCCATTCTCGTAGAAAAGAGCCCCCGTAAGCTCATGGTCTAAATTCCACTTTCGGGCAACATCAAACAGATGGACTAGGCTTGAAAGGCCCATTTCATGAGTTGCTTTGCTGATATAGCTCAGCTCAACCAATTGATTTGGATCGTCAACACTCACTTATTCTCCCGGCCTCTAAAAATAACTATGAAAACTAAAGCCAGTTTGTTCTTTTAGTCACCAAGCTTAAATGGGCAATAACCCTATCGACTGGGGCCAGGATGCCTAATCCTTGTCTGCATATTGCATTTCGCCATTGCCAAATGACCAATTTTCTTTGCTTACCTCAAGCAAGTTAATAAAAATATCTTGAGGCCTGACTTGAAGCTGTTGCACCAAGGCCTCACAAATGGCTTTATATAGCTTCTTCTTTGCCTCTATGGACCTACCAAAACTTATGGTCGCTTGAATAAAAATGATGCCCTCTGAGTATTCAATTCCTAAATAGCTTTTTGGGATATTTAATTCTGATGCGTCGTGTCTAGTAATAACCTGAAACTTATCGTCTTCAGGAACGTTGATTTGCTCGCGCATCACGTTATAGATAATGTCCCCGACTTGCTGAGCAAAACTCTCAGGGTGTTTTTTACTTAAATCAATTCTGACTAATGGCATCACTATTCTCCTTAGATTCATCTATCTTAAACAGATGCAATTAATTGCGCAGAAGCTTGAGAGATTGCTAAATAAAAAACCACCCTCGGGTGGTTTTGGTGTTTCTTGGAGGGCCGGCACGGAATCAACCAGGGCCGAGGATGTTTAATTCTATTTCCTGTTTGCCCCATAAGTTTTATTAAGGTAGTCGACTATGACTGGAACCTCCTCATCAGTAATGGGCGCCTTAAATACATTTTTCATCCTTAAAACTTGAGCATTCCAATAGCCAACTCCTGTATTGGGCGGTTGATATTCTGCATAGTGGGCAGAGTGGCAGGTAGAACATTTCTGTAAAGTCAGCTGATAGCCAGGCAAATCTGATGGTCGCCATAAAACAGTATCAGCTGGTAACTCAATCGTTTTAGCTTGTGCCATTTGTGCCAAAGCAAGAGCAGATAGAAGGAGGATAGTTTTTTTCATATTCTTCTCCTTAAACCGCTGTGACTTTTACAGTCTCAACAATATTTCGCATATAGCCTGCAGGCATCCAGCTTGCAGTCATGGGCTGAACTTGGCCAGCATGATTAAATGCTCTGACCCTTAAGTCCAATATCCCTTTTTGTTTTGGCGTAAATTCAATGCGCCACTCTCTAAATGAGAAACGTCCAAGGTCTTGACCCAATCTCGCCTCTGTCCAATTTTGTCCATTGTCCTGCGAGAACAAAACTTTCTTTATTCCATAGCCCGCATCAAAGGCAATGCCTCGGGCTTGAACCGGCTTACCAATAGCGACAACGCTACTGTCTGTGAAGTTCGTAATGAATGAGCGAATCGTAAACTGATTAATAGGAATCGTTTTTGAAGGTGCGGTTCCAGGCGCAACACAGTTACAGTCATTATCAGGAATGCGATAAGCAGGATTCATCCAATAACCGTTGTATACATCATCAACCACTTTAATTTCACTAAGGTGCTTAACCCAATATGTTCCGTAGTAGCCGGGAACAATTAACTTGATTGGATAGCCGTTTAAGAAAGGAATATCTGTGCCATTCATTTGATAGGCAACCATCACATTGCCGTCCATGGCGTGATCAATATCTAGGCCTTTTACAAAATCTGAATCGCTTGGGAGAATTGGCTGATCCAAGCCATTGAAAGTTACTTGCTTAGCTCCGCCGCCGGGATTGGCCGCCTTCAAAATATCTTTTAAGGCAACGCCAACCCAAGCGGCATTACCCATCGCACCATTACCGAGTTGCCCACCATTCACTCTAGGCTCAAATAAGCCGCGACTATTACCAGAGCATTGATTAACAGCAACAATGCGTTGCGATGGAAAGTTTTTCTTTAACGACTCTAGAGAAATCTCTAAAGGCTTTTCTACATTGCCCCCAACTTTTAGTCGATAAGTATTAGGGTCAATGGATGTTGGAATGCCGGCCATGTGATAGCGTACAAAGAATTCATCATTTGGCGTAATGACATGATTGTCGTAATACTGAAATGGTGTTTCTAATTGTGGGGGCCTAGAGGTCAGCACAATCATGGGCTTCTTTTCAGGAAACGCCATGAGTTCGCGCTCACCATAGGCCATAGGTAAATTTGTTTTCTCTGCGCCCATTGCCCAAGATGGCAATAATGAACTGGCTCCACCAGCCAATGCGGCTGTAATGACTTTCCGTCTATTGGTAAAGTTCTCTGAATTCATGGATGTCTCCTCCATAGTATTTTTGGTTCAGGTAAGAATAGCTACTTTTAAAGAGGCATGCGTTGGTGATTACCCTCATCGAGCATTAAAAATGTCGTTTTAAATGATATTGCGAGCAACCGCCATTAATAAGCTATATGCTTAAATTGACGCAGGGCAGTCAAATTAGTTTGCCCTTTTGAAGGGCAGTTCTTGCATGCAATATCCGAGACCAATGGCGCCTAACCTTGGCAAGCCTTAAAAGAAAATAGCCCAACAAGTAGACTATTGAGATTCTTGGTGGCCCGGGGTGAATCGACTGGGGCCGAGGATGTCTAATCCTTGGTGGCTATTTAAAAATCTTTAACGCGCCGCAATAATAGAAATCCTTATAGCGTTTTTTAGTACTAAAAATCATCACTAGAGCTAAAGTATTACCCGCTCTTGGCAAGAAGGTTGACTTAGGACAAGTTTTTCTAATAGGCGCAAGCAGAGTATTGACGCGCCGCTAACAACATAACTGTAGGGGAGAAAAATCACTTATAATTTTTAAAACTATAAAGGGTGCTATGAGGAAATTGCTTGTACTAACGCTGTTTAGCTTACTGGTTGCTTGCTCACAAAATCCTAACAACTTAACATTAAGTTGTTATGGTGCGGCCATTAAGACTGAAGCAAAACAAGAGGTAGTTACACCTCAGGTTACACGAACCTATAAGTTCCAAAATTACAAGATTGATGATTATGATTGTGCTCAACAAGCCAACATCATCAGTTGTAACTTTATAAAAGAAGAAAGCGGTACCAGGCAGCGTAAACGCATTATTTACGATACAAGCACGCAGTCATTCGCAGAAATTGATGCTATTTGGGCTGTTGGTGAAAAGATAAATCCTAATGAACGCAATATAGCCAGAACAGAGTTTCTTGGTAGGTGCCAAAAGCCACTCCTAAACTAAACGATTTTTTTAAACAATATCTCGAGTCCAGAGGAATGTTGGAGGGCCTGAGACCAATAGTGGCTAACCAATCCGATCAAATAAAAAATCACTCGAAGATGTTTCTTGGTGGCCCGGAGTGGAATCGACCAGGGCCTAGGATGTCAAGGCTCTAGCCTTGATGCTCGCCATCATTTAATCGTTTGATCTCGTTTTGTAGCCATGTGTTGCGCTGAATAACAAAAGTCAATAAACCAATAATCAACATATTCCCAAAGAATCCGCCCATCACAATAATCATGCCTTCACGCATGAAGTTATCAAAGGCATAGTGATGAATGGTAAAAATTACATAGGTGTAGCTAAAGCCATGAGCAATGCTAGCAAGCAACGCCAAGGTAATTACATCGCGATATTTCAAATTATGGAGGTCTCTCGAAACGCCAAGCCCTTTGAGCGTTAAATTAACCACTAAGACGAGCACAGCGCTACCAACAAGCGCAACTATGAACCATACTACCCATGGTTGTTCCGGTTGAAATATCAGCAACCTAACAAATACAGCTAGGCCAATTCCGATAGCCGCCATCCACCCAAAAATCAATACCGAGAGAACTTTAATACCGGCTGGTAGATAAACAAAATAGCTAAGCTCGGGATGATTAACTAATATTGGTAGAGCTTTAACCGCATATAAAGTTAAAAAATAGAGGCAAAACGGTAATCCTATTTTTAAGAGGATAATTGAAACTAGTGGTGATTTTTTTGAAGAAATGAGCACAGATCTATCATACTTAAAAAGAAGGTATAACTAAATGGCAAATTCCTACTTACGATTTTTACGACTCGCTGATACGCTGACTAAATCTAGCGAGAAACCCCTAGACCCTTTAAGCAAAGATATTCTTGAGTACATCAGCAAAAATATCATTCTGAACGAGAGCAAGCTTGTAGTGGGTGATATTCTTACCCTTAACCGACTCGGCTCTCAAGCCACACTGCACAAAAGACTTCATTCATTGGTTGATGATGGATATATCACACTCAAACCAACGAATGATGGCCGCGTCAAAAGAATCGAGCTAACAAAGAAAGCTGACAAGTATTTTTCTGACTTAAGTAGGGCACTAGAAAAAGCTGCAAAGGCTTAAATTGATATTATCGTTTTAAACGACATCATAGAACACCAAATACCAAAACTACCCGAGGGTAGTTTTGGTATTTCTTGGTGACCAAGAACGGAATCTATTAGGGCCCAGGAATTCTCATTCTTGCGGAAAGTGCTCGATATGAAGCTCACCTTGCCGCCCGAAATAGCTGACATACTTTCCAGCCATCCAAACGATGTACCCGATACAGCCAGCAGACATCGTTAACTTGAGGAACTCAGGATATCTAACCGTATCACTTTGAGCGGCACAAATAGCTGAAACAACTCCATCTTTATTAAATGAGTTTGGAATTTCAATTGTGGGCATCGCCATGGGAACACTGAGGGCCTCATTTCTTGACAAATAATATGTGGTTGATTGATTACGATAGTCAGCGAAGTAGGACTCAACGCCAGCCTCAATTAAGCGGCCCAATGCCTCTGGGAAGGTTAGAAAACCAACATGAGATTCACGGGCGCATTTTTCAATAACTTTTTTTGTATTCGGATTCATAAGCAACTTTAAATTGATAGCTTGAGTTATATGAAAAACCACTCGAAGGTGGTTTTGGAGCTTCTTGGTGCCCTGAAGTGGAATCGACCAGGGCCCGGCCCGGGATGCAAGAAACTTTACCTTCCTATCGCCGCACTATTTTGGTTTAACTGCTGATTCAAAGCATTTTGCTCAGTCTTAGTAATATGGCCGCCATTTTGCGATGCCATATCACGTTCTTCTTGGCGAATATTTTTATCATTCTGTCTTAGTGCTTGAGCTTGGGATTTAGTAATTTCTCCGCTCTTCACTTCATTGGTAATGCGATGGTTTTGATTTTCTAAGCGCTCGTTTACTTGAGTCCTACGAGGATGATTTTTTTCCCACTTAGCATTTTCAGCATAGCTTGGCGCACCAATGCAAGCCAATACGGAAACTAGAGTTACAGAAGCATAGAATTTTGAATTCATATTACCCACCTTTCTCGTTGTTCTACTAATATAACGCCGAGAGGGAATCGGGGTTGACGTATTTGGAGGCCAGCCAGAGCCCAGGTGAAAAAACCACCCGAGGGTGGTTTTGGTATTTCTTGGTGGCCCGGGTCGGAATCGACCAAGGCCCCTGGAGACTCTCATCCTAGTTCTAGACTACTTCCAGCTAAGGTTCAATTTCTTATGCGAAAGGGCGCAATCTCTTAAATAGAGATTAATGAGGCTTTGATAAGGAATGCCCACCTCTTCTGATATAGATTTGAAGTAGCTCACTGAATCCTCATCCAATCTAATGGTAATGGGCTTCTTGAGCATAGAAGCATATGGATTTTTACGAGCTTTTGAGAAATCATATTCTTTACGCATCTTCATCACCTTTAATAAGATTTTGACTCTTTAGGGGTTGCCTTACGAGCCGAAATAATACGAATGACATTACCCTCGCTTCGATAACAATGGCAAACCAAAATCACACGAAGAGAATGGCTTACCCCCAGCAAGATAAATCTGTCTTCATCCTCCGAATGATCGGGATCGGAAATTAACCTGGCACTTTCGTCATAAAACACAGATTTCGCCTCTTCAAATGAAATACCGTGTTTCTTCAGATTGGCTGAAGCTTTTCTAGGTTCCCATTCAAATCGTAACGAAGTTATATGTACATTGTACATACATCAGCTGGGATAAGCAACCAGGGTTAAAAATCCTGAATCACGCAACCTTTCCGAAAGACCAAATGAAAAAACCACCCGAAGGTGGTTTTGGTGTTTCTTGGTGGCCCGGGGCGGAATCGAACCACCGACACAAGGATTTTCAATCCTCTGCTCTACCGACTGAGCTACCAGGCCATTTAAGACTTAGGATTATAGCGCAACTGTTTCTTCCGTTGTTAAAAGTTTCTAACTGTCGTTATCTTTCTCCAATAGTGCGTGTACTCACTATCTCCCCACCCTTTATTTACGCACCTCACAGCCTGCCTATCATTTTTTATTAGCAGAAATTGCACACCTCAAAACTGGTTGCTCTCGCAACTAAGACGAAGCTACGCTACGCGAATGCAACGCACTTACGTACAGCTTCTGCAAGCGCAAACAAATGAAAACGCAACTCTCTTACGCACAGAAAATCTTGTGTACTTACGCGACGGGGACGTTGTTTTATACAAACGCGAACGTAGCAGGGTATGGCAAATGCGCTACAAGCTATTTGATAAGGAGTGGCGAAGAGTAAGCACTAAGCACCGCAACTTAAATTACGCAATAAAAGTGGCTGGCGACATATATGACGAAGCACGTTTTAGAGAACGCTTGGGCATTACGCATACAACTAAGAAATTCCACGCTATAGCTAAGGTTTGCTTACAGGACTTGGAAAATGAGATTAATGCGGGCATTAAGCCCTTAACTAATAAGGACTACATAAGGGCAATTAATAAGTACCTTATTCCATTTTTTGGCAACTATTTACTAGAAAACATAGACGGCGAAGTAATGCGTAAGTACGAGTTGTGGCGCAATGAGCTTATGGGCAAAGTGCCCTTAACAAGCACATTGGCAAATCACGCAAGTGCATACAGGCGAGTTATTGACACAGCAATACAGCGTGGCTGGATAAACGACAACACACCAATAGCAAGTATGAGTAGGCGCGGAGTTAAGGGCAAACCTCGTCCAGGCTTTACGAGAGAAGAAATAGACTTTCTACTTAACTATCTAAAAACATATAGCGTAGGTGGGCATAGTGGCGTGGCTAAAGAAATGCGCTTACTTAGCAGGGACTACATTGAATTATTAATTGGCACAGGTATGCGCTGTGGCAAGGAAAGCCTAAATATTAGGTGGAAGCATATAACTTGGTACACAGACAGCAACACTGGCAAGCGCTATTTACGCATATGGGTGACTGGCAAAACAGGCGCACGATATCTAATAGCTAAACACAATGTAAAAGAAGCATTAGATAGATTACTAAGTAGGGAAGCTTTATTTGATGGCAAAACATTAGACGAGGTGCTGAATGAGAAGCACGACTTGCCACTCTTCAAATTTAAAGATGGCACACAGCCTAAAAGCTTCCACACCACCTTTATATGGCTTATGAAAGCGAGCGGACTGCTTAAAGATAGTGCGACAGGACAGAACCGCACTCTTTACAGCTTACGCCATACATACGCAACATTAGAGCTAATAGAGAATAAAACTGACGTACATACATTGGCAAAGCAAATGGGTACGAGCATTGGAATGATTGAGAAGCACTACAGCAAGCTAACGGCAACAATGGCGGCAGAGAAATTGGCTTAAGTGTTGATATGACTACTTCTCAGGACTAGGCAATCTAAGCCAACTCAACGGCGCGCCTCTTCATATCATCATTTACGTCTATGTATGCTTGCGTTGTGCTGATATTTCTGTGTCCAGCCAAACTCATTAGCACACGCACACCAACGCCTTTGCTGGCTAGATTAGTAATGAATGTGCGTCTTCCGCTGTGACTACTAGCGCCCTCAATTCCAGCACGACGATATAAGTAGTGGAAAAATTGAGTCATTGTGTTTGCTGTAAACCCATCGCTGTCTTTTTTCTGACTGTAAAACAACTTATGTAGTGGGTTAGTAGGGCTATAAGACTTTATGTACGCTTCCAGCTCTTTACGCAACCTTTCGTTTATAAAAACTGTACGTGCATTGCCCCCTTTAGTTTGTGCGGCACTTAAGTGGACTTCATTACGTATATTTCCGCCAGCATCTACAACGTCCCCAAAACGCAGGCTGGCTGTTTCTCCAACCCTTAAGCCTGCGTAATGGGTAGTAAGCAATATGGCGCGATTGCGTGCCGAGTGTTTGCGAGTTGCTACATAGTCAAGCACTCTGCGTAATTCTGCTGTAGTAAGTGTTTTAGCCTGTTTACTCATAGCCCCCTCTGTAATCAAAGTATTTGTATGAGTTAATTGTGTTTTCTTATGTATCAATTTCCTACCTCTTTTTAGCTGTATCGAGTACCTATAAATTCCTTCCAAAATTCAAGAGCTTATGTAGTGCAAGTACTCAAATGTAAGGAAATGTGTATTTCCTTACATTTATATATTTAGTAATTTTGTGGCTTATTGACTACGGAATATGCAGGCTTGCGTATAAGCCCTACAAGCTGTTTAGCTCAACTTTGTATGTGTTGCATACAGTCCAATGCATTAAGCGTTTGTAGGGCGGATATCAAGTGCTATGCTTATAAAAACTAATATTGGTTATCAAAATAACAGCCAGCAATGAACATTAAAAAAATTTCTCTAATAATTGCATTATTTATAGCCATAATTGCACTGGTTAATTTCGCAACTAATAAGCCATATAACTCCACAAGCTCTAATCCTGCTAAATCGGATATAGATACAGGAAAGCGAAATACAAATAACTACAAACTCAGTCTAGAACAAGTAAAGGCTGATTGCAGGGTATTTACACAGCTATTACAGTCTGCGCTTATGTACAGATATCAAACCAACAATATGGTTAGCTATGAAGATGTGGCAAAAAAAATAATCGCCACAGCCAATGAACAGTTAGGCACACAAAATATTAATGCCGAATATTTGGCAAGTTTTTCTAAATTGGCTTCAGCGTATGGTAGTGAGTTAAGTAGTGAAGGTATGGCAAGCAACTTGGCACAAGGAACTGGAGAAAGAGAGGCTAAGTGCGTTGCAGAAGCAAATATATTTTTAGATACAGATGGCTATTACTATATGGCAAAGCACGCCTCAATCATCAACTGGGACAATGCTAAAGACGCCAATTTTGTAATTAACTACTAATGAATAATAAAAATATTTTAATTTGTCTCGCAATCCTTGCATTCAGCAACATTGCCTGTGCTGACATTACAAATAATGGCGTAAATTGCGCTCAACTTGGTGTTATTTATTCAACCGCCGCATCAATGCGCGATAGCGGCGCATCACCACAACAGGCATATGGAACACTTGCGAGTTTTGAGCAGAGCGGTATGCAGCCAGCTTTAATTAAAAAAGCAATTAATGAAGTTTATTTTGATGCAAGATTTACATACGCACGTGGTATGAAATTTCAACAACAAATGATGGATTTGTGTATGTATCCGAATGGACACTACAAACCACTTGTGGAAAACAATAAGCCTGCACTATATAAACCAACAGTACTGAACGCTAAACAAATGGAAACGGAATGTAGGTTAAGGAGCGCAATGATGCTTTCAGCCATTAACTACAGAATACGTAAAAACAATAATGTGAGTATTGCAAACGTTAACCAATCTCTTAACGAAGCTGTTGGTTTAATTGGTATAGACAAAAACGCTATTAGTGAGGATGGCTGGAAAATTTATGCATTAAAAGCATCGACTATGTACAACCAGTATCCAGTCAGTAAATTGCAAGAGTTGGCAAATGAGAACCCAAAGGCTGCGCCACTCGCCTGTATGAAAGAGCGGAAGCTGACTGACAACACATATTCAATGCTTAATGAAGTGCCAATAATTAGATGGGATAAGTATCCACAATTCAACTTAGACAATACTGCAAGTGGTAATCAAGCCGATACCAGCAAGCCCGCTCCATTTAGCGCTAAAAATGAAGAGCTTAACGAAATCATCACAAACAGCAATAAGATTATTAACGGCACGCCCAAGCCAGCTAAAAATAATAGCGTCACAGATTTCTGATGTCGCTACACCAAAACAAGACAAGCCACAGGATAGCTTGTCTTGTTTTTTATATATTCATTAATTTAATCTCAGCAAAGTCTATTTCTGAAATAAAGGCTGAAAGTCTGAATCTTTAGGGATATTAGTTTTGCCAGTTAGTCCAGCAACTGCAACAAAGTTTTTATCTTTACCCTTCACAAAGAATTCTTCTGAAATGTATTCATCTTTGCACTTGGGACAGCGCATTAAAGTAAATTTAATCTTTGCCTCACAGTCGCCCTTGGCTGTAGTTTGCAAAGCTTCCTTATAGTCGTCAATTGAGCCACTATTCATTTTTTCATAAACAGCTTGTGCATCATTGGTGGTAGCGTGTGAAGTTTCTTTGCTTGCAATTTTCTTGTAATAAACGCCACATTTTTCACACATAGCAAGGGACTTCAAATTTGCGAATATTGCAAATCCACCGAGTAGAACACCCACAAACTTAATTGCTAGCAATAGGTAGCCAAAGTTTCCAACTTCACCAGTATCGTTTTGAAGTGCTCGCCCAATACGCATATGGGACTTAGTCACAATCACGTCCAAGTAAGTGCCAAAGTCCACTAAATCAGAAGCCTTACTTCCGTCTTCTAATAAAAGGGTGATGTATCCCAAGTAATAAATTAGGTACATAGTGAAGGCGGCAATAACAGCTAATGCCAGTGCATCAAGCCAGTTAGGTTTGATATTGAAATATTTACAAGCCAAGAATCCGCCACTTGCTCCACCCATTCCAACAATCACTGCGCCAACAGGCAAGATGAACCAAAGCCCAAATGAAAATACATTTATTCCAAACCAATTTTCAACCAATAAATTAGCTAGCGCCGTGAGTACTGACGTTAGTAGGGCAAACGCGATAATTTGGATATGTAATCCGTCATTTCTATTCATTGTTCTTTCTCCATTAATTCCCCTAACTTCCTATCTGTATCTGGCGCCATTTCTTTCCACGCCATTGCCGCAATCACGCCGACAATAAAACCAAAAATATGCGTGGCATACGCAACACCGCTTTGCCCTTTGTCAGTCAATATATCGTACGCCTGCAATCCAATCCATAGCAATAAAAATATGTAAGCTGATATCCAAAACCTTTTATAAAAAGGCGGGATGGTAATGATTAATCGTAGCTTGGACTTAGGAAAGAGCATTAAATAAACGCCCATTAAAAAAGAGACTGCGCCACTACTTCCAACAATAGGGGTAAGTGAATTTGGATTTAATATCCAATCGCCTATAAATGCCAATGCACCAATAAACACATAGGCAGAAAGAAATACCAGCGTACCAAATAGTCTTTCCAGCGTCCTTGCAAAAGCAAGAAAGAACATTACATTTCCAAACAAATGCCAAAAACCCGTATGTAGAAATGTAGCCGTAATTAATGTGTATGAATAAACAACTGGCTTTAAGCTGAACAATATAGGCACAAATTGAAGCGGATAGTCTTCACCAAAACTGATGCTTCCATATACCTCATTTAAACAAAAGAATAATATTTGTAAAGCTATTAACAGCATAACTCCTAGCTGTATCTTCCCGTGCCTTAAATTGTCAGCATATATAAAAAACATTTTTTAGCTATTAATTATTAAATTTATTAACACTAGTATATCTACTTGCTATTTGATTTAAGAGTGAAAAGCAAACTACTGCGTAGTTAGCTTGCGTATCGCTTACGCTCTCCGCATTTTTCTTTCTTATTGATTTAATGAATTTTGTTGTTAAATCCTTTTTACTAGGAAGCACAAGCCACGCCCTGTTAAAGGGCGTAGCTATAGCCAATCACTTTTTACTGAGGATTAACAACTGATATACACACAACTTGAACTAACAAGATAAGGTAGGTTTTGCTGTCACCTTTTATGTGCTTGCCTAACGCAACACTTCCACAGCCTATATCAGTAGCTTTGTGGAGTGCTTATGGGTTAAATCGTGGCGTTCCCATTCACTTTCAGCCTATACATATGTATTTGCCTACATTCACGCATTACTGCGCTACCAACTATTACAGCTTCGCAAACGGTACTGTCACACAGGGACGTCGTTTTAAGCATCTAGCCATTTAGGCTAGGTAGTGCGAAGAGGCAAGTAATGAGCAACTCGATTGTGTACCGTCACACGTCAGAACGGGTTTCACAGCACTATTACCTTCAGCGTGCCAACTTTTATATCTCATTTGTACATTTATTTAGCTATACCAAATAAAGCCTAAAAATTTCTTATTTTTCCTTATATTTCATAGACTTACGATGCCTAAAAATTAGGCAATTTCGTAGGAAAAAAGTATATCTGACAGTACATTAGTAATTCCACAATGTGAAATAGGAGTCAAAAATGGCATTTTTACCAAGTCTAAAACTGGTGACTGGAAACAAGGGCAAAAGCGTTGCACCAATAGTAGTAAAGCGAAATAAGCTCATTTCTCAACTTCACCACCAATTAATGCTGTGTGAGGCAAAACGCAACGGAAATACGTATGCGCCGAAACACCTGCGTAGCTACACAAATAAATTAACTGGCGAGCGTATGACTGTAGAAAAAGTTAAGCGTGTACGTGAGTGGTTTTGGGTTGCTGAGAACGGCAAAATTAATTTGGCTATTAAGTACGGAGCAAGAACAATTCCGCTTAATAAAAAAGGAGCAAATGCAATTGAGTTAAATGACAACGATGAGCTTGTCAAAGCATTAACTGAATTAAAACTTGCAACCGCTAATGGTGAATTTGATGAAGCACTTAATGAAATGAGTTTGCTAACAAAAAGTGGTTTTGGTAAGTGAGCACAACGGGACTAATGCTACTTCTAGTATTAGTCCTTTTAATTTTGGAGAACTAATGAAAACGTTTGAAGCTTATGTACGTGCAGGCGGCATTGTTGTTAAGACACTTATAGTTGCAAGCAATTCACAAGACGCTTACTTTCTACTGCAAGGGCAATATGGCAAAGACAATATTGTTCACTTACCAACAGAAGTTTATTAATTACAGCCTCTCGCTAAATATAAGGAAAGGAGAGAGGCAATGCGACTTTATGAATTTACAAATGCAGAAGAGCAACTAGGGCTACTGCGAGTAATTATTGACAACACGTGGACGGCTATAGCGCAACAGGCTAAACAGCAAAAGGACGCTGAGGCACAGCGCAAGGCACAGGCTAGGGCTTTGCCACGTAAAGCTAAGGGTGGCAGACGTATGGGTAAACGTGTATCAACCCCACACCAACCCCCACCTAATAAATCATCAACCCCTCAAGTACAGCAAGCCACCCCTTTGCCAACCCCCATACAAACTGCTGTAGCCCCACGCAAGCCTTTGCCAACCCCCACCACTAATGTCACCCAACCCATACCACCCTCAAACCAAGCTACAGCACCGAAAGACGGGTATTTAAGGTGAAATGCTAGTGCTACAGAAAAGATTGGGTATGGTGACGACAGGCATAGCGAAAATGGTATTAGCGTCCAAAAAAATTTACCGCGCTAAAAATTATGGTGAAGTACTTACAGATTCGGGCTGGTGATTTTTTACCTATACCCCCGAGCATTAACACTTTTGCAACACACCACACGAAAAAATATTCCCCGCGCTGTTCGCCACGTTTGCTAAAAAGTTTTTGTACTGTGAAAGTTTTTTGTGGGTAGTGTGTCACACAATGTGTCACATACCATTTTTGCTATCGCCCTGAGAGCCTTATAAACAATGGCTTTGAGCCGTCGCACAGGATATTTTCAATCCTCTGCTCTACCGACTGAGCTACCAGGCCAAGACTTGGAATTATAACGAATTGGGTTGGATCATCCTCAAATTTGCTTAGTACCCCGTGATTTCTAGGTTTTGTGGTACTTGCCCTTATTAGGCGGTCACCTAGCTCTCGCCCTTATTGCGTGAGGTATCTATTCCCAAGGCCTTCAGTTTGCGGTACAAATGGGTTCGCTCTAGACCTGTGTACTCTGAAATCTTGGTCATACTGCCGCCCATGATTTGCATTTGATGTTCAAAATACGCCTTCTCAAACAAATCTCTTGCCTCCCTCAAAGGAAGATCAAAGTACGTTTTTGCAATTCCACTGATGTATTCACCCTCAGTAGGTGGGGCAACCAACTCGGTTGTTGTTTGCTTTGGTGCGATAACGGAGCTAGCACTCGACTGAACGGCTCTAACCTGTTCTGGCTCTACATATTTAGGAGAGCTCTCCAGGGCTTTACTAACCGTCTTTAAAAGCTTTTGTAGAGCAATCGGTTTTTCTAAAAAATTGAGTGCGCCAATACGCGTGGCCTCAACTGCAGTGTCAATCGTTGCGTGCCCAGACATCATTACTACTGGCATCGTGAGCTGGCCAGTATTGGACCACTCCTTTAATAAGGTAATACCATCGGTATCGGGCATCCAAATATCTAATAAGACTAAATCGGGGCGCATTTGTTCGCGAATAGTGCGCGCCTGTACAGCGCTTTCTGCAGCGTACACAGTATGGCCTTCATCCGTGAGAATCTCATTGAGAAGCTCACGAATTCCCATCTCGTCATCAACAACCAAAATACTAGCCATGCTTATGCTGCCTCTTTTGCTAGATTCATAAACAATATTGACACTTTCGCACCAACTACTTCTTCACCCTGCATACGGTTCCGAATTTCAATTTTGGCCGAGTGATCATCAATAATTTTCTTAACTACTGCCAAACCCAGACCTGTGCCTTTGCTCTTTGTTGTTACGTAAGGCTCAAAGGCTCTTGCCAATATCTTAGCTGGAAATCCAACCCCACTATCACTTATTGTTAATCGCACAGCATTTTGAGCTACGCCATTGTGTTCGCCATAAGGGACTAATTCTGTCTTAACCTCTACTGGACTATTAGGGCGAGGCCCCTCAAGAGTGGCATCTTGAGCATTTTGTAGCAAGTTATGGATTACCTGTCTTAGTTGTGTGGGATCCCCCATGATCTCTGGGCAATGAGGATCTAACTGAGTGCGCAATGGACTGCCCTCGTATAGACCCAAAATTTCTGAGGTGAGCGTGTTGATGGAAACAGGCTTGAGTTGTGGAGTTGGCGTCTTCGCAAAATCCCTAAAGTCATTCACCATTTCTTTCATGGCTTGTACCTGACCAATGATGGTTTCGGTGCTGCGATTAATCATTTCCTCTTGCTCTGGGCTCAGCTTACCCGCAAGCTTATGCTGCAATCTTTCCGCAGAGAGCTGAATGGGCGTTAGAGGGTTTTTAATTTCATGAGCAAGACGTCTAGCAACTTCACTCCAAGCGATAGATCTTTGTGCGCTCACCACATCAGTAATGTCATCAAAAACAACCATACGTAAATCGCCAGTCAGCTCTGTACCGCGCACAAACAGAGTTACCCCCAATTCATTTTCAAATTCATTTGTAGTGTGTAGTTGAATTTGTTTTTGCCACACCGGCGCATTAGTCGGCGCGGTCTTTTGTTCTACATCTCCCTCGCCCAGGACTGCGAGCTTCATAGTAGAAAAGCCTTCTTTGATGGCCCCCTCAAACTCCAATAGAGCTGGTCTGCTGCCGAGGGGCTTTCCATCGAGTAGGGTAAGGTCTTGACCAAAAATACGATCTGCGCCCGCATTGCTAGAAACAACGTTGTAGTTTTTATCAAAAATGCATACGCCTGCCGTGAGGCTTCCCAATACGCGCTCTAAGAATGCTTTGGATTCTTGCAAAGAAGTTCGGGTGTCGGCCAACTGCCTAGTCATGACATTAAATTGCCGTGTAAGCATGCCAAGTTCATCGCCAGTATCGAGCTCTGGCTTGGGAGATAAATCTCCCTGTGCAACTGCCTGGGTGCCTCTCAGAAGCATTAGAAGGGGGCGTGCAAGCTGCCTACCCAACATCAAAGCCAAAGTAATGGCCACAAATACTGCAAAGAAAAGGGTAAGGGTTAAGGTTCCCACAAACATCTTGCGAAGGCCGGTACGCCCCAACGCTTTTTCTTGATATTCACTGTATGCAGACTCCACAGCAAAAATGTTTTTTGCCAACGGGGTAGGTATATAGCGCACTAGTTGTAAAAAATATTTGTCTTCGATCTCTTTGCCAGATTCTAATTTGTTGTGAATCAATTTTTTTCTTATAACGGGAACAATTGCCCTGACTCGATAACCGCGTTGGCCACCTTCTACTTCAATTTGGTCTAAAAAGGTCACTCCTTTCTTGCTAAATGCTTCTGCAATCACATCGGCGCTGGGCGCAGGAAAGTATTTTTTAGGCTTTAGCTCGCTAGTGAAAATCAAATTGCGCTGCATATTGAAGAGACTAACCTCTTGAATGCCAAATTGATTGCGAATTTTCATTACTGATGCAGCTACCTGCTCAGTAGTTGTGCCCGATGGAACTTGGACAATCTGCTCGGCGATGAAATTACCCTCGCCCAAAATTTCTTCTTGGGCCACTCGCAAAGTAACGCGCCCCAACTCTAAGCCCGAGTTCAGGGCTGTCTCCACTTTGACGTCAAACCAAGTCTCAATACTACGCGACACAAACTGTAATGAAACGCCATACAAAATTAAGCCCGGAACAATTCCGACTAAAGCAAAAATCATTGCTAACTTTGCAATCAAGCGCGTGCCAAAGTGCCCGCGATACCATCGCACGGCGATAACAGCCACCAAAATCAAAATAACCAGAGTTAAGCAAACCCCAATCACTACATTAGCGGCATAGAGCCAAATGAAGTAATTATCAAAAAATTCTGTATTGGATGAGGCAATCGCCAATAAAACTAAAAGTAATAAAGCAAAGGCGCCAATCACGCCTATCGTGATTGGAATTATTTTTTTACTCCAAGCCTTGGATGTAAAAAAGCCCGGGTCTAGCATGGCTGCTATCGATCTCATCGCTTAATTAAATTAGGGCCATTAGGAGAAAATAGGAAGCGATACCAATCGCTTGATACATTCCATTCGCGGTTATTGAGTGCGTTTACTTGAAATGGTTTTGGTAGCTTACTGAGATCTAAGCTCATTCGCATGCTGGCCGTATATGATTTACTGGAATCTAGTTGAGTGCCGTCAATGACTCGCCACCCACCAATACTCCCCACCGCCTGCAATGCCTCAGACATAGTTTTGGCAGAAAAGGTAAAGCCCTCTGAAGCAATTCGGTACTGCTGTGTCAATGGCTGATAAGAAAGCCGCGTCTGCCTTTGCACAAGCACAGACTTTTCATCAAACCAATACCAACGCGATCGCATTAAATCAAACTCCGTTTGGAAATAGAGGACGACGCCTTTTTGTACTGCGTCTTCCAGTCCGGGAGATAGCTCGATCTGAAAAGCTGCATTGAGAAGCCAGTCGTTATCCACCTTCTCCAACTCAAAGGATTTGATCTTGATTCCTTCGGCGCTAACGGTGGTTGAAAAAATACCCAACACCATCAAGAACAAAAAGAGGAATTGTTTAATTCTTCGGCTCATGGCCCATTTTTCTTAAACAAAGCATAGTAAAAACCGTCGTTTAGCTCACCAGGCAAAATCTGGCCCGGAGCGGCTAATCGTACCGCATTGGAGTGCTGCTCAGCAAACCAAACAGCCTGCTCCTCGCCCTCCTCTGGAAATATTGAGCAAGTGACGTACAAAAGGGTGCCCTCCACTTGGAGCATCTTCCACGCCTGATTCAAAATGGCTCGCTGCCTTTCTTGCAAAGCCCTGATATCTGCTTCACGCCTTAAAAATGAAATATCAGGATGTCGCGACACTATTCCAGAAGCTGAGCAGGGTGCATCAAGAAGAATTTTGTCAAAAAGAACGCCATCCCACCAAGCCGCCTTGGAAGCATCGCCGCGTAACACGCGGACTTTGTCAGACTGCAAACGAAGTCGGTCTAGGTTGCCGCCAATTTTTCCAATGCGCTCACCGTCTAGCTCTAAAGCGCGCATTGAACAATCTGCAAGCTCCAATAGATGCGCCGTTTTTCCACCGGGAGCTGCACAGGCATCCAACACTAACTCTCCCGCCTGGGGATTTAATAAGATCGCAGCCAGCTGTGCACCTGCGTCTTGCACAGACACAGCGCCAGTATAAAAACCAGGCAAGTCCGATACGGGAACCGCCTCAGGCAACAAGAGAGCGGCGGGCAATTGAACCCCAGCCAATGTATCTATTGGTTTTGATGAAATGCCAGCCTCGGATAATAAGGATCGATATTGCTCACGCGTATATTGCTTTTGATTTACACGCAGAATTAATGGTGCACGCTTGGCTTGTTGAAACAAAATCGATTGCCATGCTTTAGAGTAATTGCGCTTGAGGTTTGCTCGCCACCAAGCAGGTACGTACATTGGAATTGGATCGGGTGGAAAATGCTTCTCGCCCTCTGGCGGCTGCACTACAAGGCTTACCTTGCGTAGGACCGCATTCACTAAACCTTTGGCATACATGGTTTCGTCATATTCGCCACAGGCTTTCACTGCCTGATCCACAATCGTATGAGCTGGATAGCCCTTGCTCTCGGCTGGATCTTGCAAAAATAAGGCAATCGCAACGCTGAGCAAATGATCCACCTCAAGAGGCGGAGTCTTTGGAATAAATTGCTTAATGAATTCATGGGAGCGCACCCATTTGCGGAGCGCATCAAAACTCAGGCTCTGCACGATCGGGCGCTCATGGGCCTCCAGTTGATCCAGAACCTCTGTAAGCGATCTTCCGCTCATGACCTCGCTGACCGCTTGTGCGGCAATCGTGATTGCTTCCGAGAGCGGGAGACTGCGTGGTGTTTTTTGATCAGTCAAATTAATTTACTCCGGGATATACCCCGTTTTTAGCCATACTCATTAAGCGTGCCACCCGCTCTTCAGTAGGTGGATGGGTTGAAAATAGTTGCGCAAGGCCGCCGGCACTTAAGGGGTTGAGAATCATCATCTGCGCTGTTTCAGGATGTTGTTCAACCGCTTGAAACGGGATGCCTTGTGCGTAGTTGTGAATTTTTTCTAATGCCTGCGCTAGCGCCTCAGGATCAGCGCTTATTTCTGCACCACCGCGATCTGCCTCGTATTCTCTTGCGCGAGAAATACTCATTTGAATCAGGCTTGCTGCGATCGGGGCCAAAATTGCCACCATCAAGCTAGCTATCGGATTGTTTGGTCTACCCTCAGAATCGCGCCCACCAAAGAACATGGCAAAGTTAGCCAATGCTGAAATGGCTCCCGCCATAGTGGCGGCGATAGTCGAAATCAAAATATCACGATGGCGAACGTGGGCAAGCTCATGTGCCATCACGCCGCGCAGTTCGCGCTTCGAGAGAATTTTCAGAATGCCTGTTGTTGCGGCAACCGATGCATTGTCTGGATTGCGTCCTGTTGCGAAAGCATTAGGAGCATCTTCATTAATTAAAAATACTTTAGGCATCGGCAAGCCAGCCTTCTCCGACAACTCTTTAACGAGTCCGTAAAACTGGGGGGCAGATCTTTCATCAACCTGCTGTGCATTAGTCATCTTCAACACCATGGTGTCGGAAAACCAATAACTGAAAAAATTCATTCCAATGGCCAGTACTAGGGCCATCAACATGCCCTGTTCACCACCCAACATACCGCCAACCACAATAAAGAGTGCAGTAATTGCTGCCATCAAAACAGCAGTCTTTGCAAAATTAAACATTTCTACTCCTTTGTTTTAAAGCGCAACAATTTTTCACCAACACCAATCGGCTGCAAGCACGTTTTGGCATCTATTTTTTTACCGCCCGGTTTTTGCATCTCTAAGACCTCAAGCACCCCTTCACCACACTGTATATATGCGCCCTTATTACCAAACCCAAGGACCTCGCCTACAGTACCGGTGGCGATGACAGCCTTAGGGTCTGCAAGCCTTGAATCCCAAAACTTCACAGCCAGTCCATTGAGATTGCTGCTTGCCCCCGGGAAGGGATTAAAGGCCCGAATACGTTGGTCGATTTCTTTGGCGCTAAGGGCCCAATCGATCTCAGCCTCACTCTTCAGTATTTTTTCAGCGTAAGTAATGCCGTCTTTTTCTTGGGGTACTCGAGATAAATTTTTGTCTTGCTCTAAAGCATTTAAAACATCTACTATCGATTTTGAGCCAAGCTCTGCTAAGCGATCATGCAAGCTTGCGCTCGTTTCATCACGAGCAATTTCAAGTTCCGCGACTAAAACAGTGTCTCCGGTATCCAAACCAGCATCCATTTGCATAATGCAAACCCCCGTTTTGGGATCGCCAGATTCAATTGCTCGCTGAATTGGCGCTGCACCACGCCAACGGGGCAATAGAGAAGCATGAATATTAAAGCTGCCGTGTCTTCCCGCTCTCTCGCTAATATCCAAGACCTCTTGGGGCAAGATCAAACCATAGGCAACTACCACCATGACATCAAAGTCTATAGAGGATAAACGCTCATTAGCGGCTGCAGATTGAGCCTGCTTTTGCGGATCAGTGCTGGTAATTCGCAATGTCTCTGGTTGCAGCACAGGAATATTTTTTTGCAAAGCAAACTCTTTAACTGGGCTTGCCTGAAGGTGCATACCTCTGCCGGCACGGCGATCAGGCTGCGTTAAAGCCAAAACAATTTCATGACCAGCATCGTAAATTGCGCGCATCGCTTGCGCAGCAAACTCAGGAGTTCCAGCAAAGACAATTTTCATTGGTGCGCTTAGCGCTGACCTACTAATTCTTTAGCGCGCTTCTTCATTTTTTGTGAAATACGAGTTCTTTTGAGTATGGATAAATACTCCACAAACACCTTGCCTTGCAAATGGTCTAACTCGTGCTGCAAACAAACTGCCAATAAACCATCGGCCTCTATTTCAAATTCTTTACCCTCAACATCTAATGCCTTCACTCGAATCTCGGATGGCCTCTCGACTTCGTCATAAAACTCTGGAACAGATAAACAACCTTCGCGCCAAGATTTTGTTTCAGAGCTTGCCCAAACAATTTCTGGGTTGATAAAAACCATCAATTCATTTTGTTCATCAGACACATCAATCACCACAATGCGCTCATGAATATCGACCTGCGTCGCAGCCAAGCCAACGCCGGGAGCGTCATACATAGTGTCTGCCATATCGGCGACAATTTTTTTAATGCGAGCGTCCACTTGCTCCACTGGTTTAGCAACCTTGTGCAAGCGCGGGTCTGGGTAACAAAGGACGGATAACAAAGCCATATAAGAATTATCCAACAGAGCTATCAGTCTGTCCTGATTGCCGCAATTCCCCCAAAGAACAAAATTGATTTATGCAAACTTCGCCGACACCCAATTCCATTCTCCAAGTCAACTGCCAGAGCCCCCATTACCCAAATCGCCTCCATGATTTATATGATCCCCCAGGGTCTCTTTATATCCATGGGGACATTCACCTTCTGAAGAGACCTATGATTGCGATCGTAGGCTCAAGAAACGCCAGCCCTGAAGGTTTAAAAAATGCATGCCTGTTTGCCCAAGCGCTATCGAAAGCGGGCGCCTTGATCGTTTCTGGCCTAGCAAAAGGGGTTGACAGTGCTGCCCATAGGTCTGCCATTGGGCTTGGGCCCAATCACTGCACTGCGGCAATATTAGGAACCGGCATAGATGTTGTCTACCCCCGGCAAAATATCGAACTATCTAGGGCCATCAGCCAGCAGGGCGTATTGGTGTCTGAGTTCCCTCTGGGGTCAGGGCCTAAGGCATGGCACTTTCCTAGAAGAAATCGCATCATTGCCGCTTTAGCGCTTGGCGTCGTTGTAATAGAGGCGGCTGAAAAGTCGGGCTCCCTTATCACTGCTCGCCTGGCCGCAGACCTTGGAAGAGAAGTTTTTGCCCTTCCTGGGCCCATCCACAGCGCAAATTCTGCCGGCTGCCATCTACTTATTCAGCAAGGTGCAAAACTAGCCTTTAGGCCAGATGATGTTCTTGAAGAGCTTTGTTTTTAATTAAAAACTGTCTTTAAATGACTTAAAGGGGGTTTGAACCCAAAACCGGGGGGTATAGGGCCGTCCAAAAGTGGCCAAAAATAGCGGTTTTTGGACTTTTCCCAATTTATCGGTTAATAATAAAAAAGGGTACGCAATTGGCCAAGTCCGATTTTGGTTTAAATTGGCCATCCGTTTTACCAAAAAAACATCATTTCTAGCTCAAATTTAGGCATAACGCGTGGCAACTAAAGCAACTACCAAAAAAAGCAGCCCAAAGACTACCGCTGGGGACCACCCTAAGGCACTTATCATTGCAGAGAAGCCTTCTGTTGCTAATGACATTGCTAAGGCCTTGGGTGGCTTTACAAAGTATGAAGATTATTTTGAGAGCGATGAATTCCTGATCTCTTCTGCGGTTGGCCATTTATTGGAAATTGCCGCCCCCGAAGAATTTGACGTAAAGCGTGGCAAATGGTCATTCGCCAACTTGCCAGTGGTGCCCCCTTATTTTGATTTACGTCCGATTGCAAAAACTGAGTCTCGACTCAAGGTTTTACAAAAGCTCATTAAGCGCAAAGATGTTACCGCCCTCATTAATGCTTGTGACGCAGGACGTGAGGGGGAATTAATTTTCCGCTTGATTGCGCAACACGCAAAGGCGTCGCAATCTATTCAGCGCTTATGGTTGCAATCGATGACTCCAGCCGCCATTCGCGAAGGTTTTACCAATTTACGCAGCGATGAAGATATGAAGCCCCTTGCTGATGCAGCTCGTTGTCGCTCAGAGGCAGACTGGTTGGTCGGCATCAATGGCACCCGTGCAATGACTGCCTTTAATAGTAAGAGCGGCGGCTTCTTCTTAACGACAGTGGGTCGCGTACAAACCCCAACACTTTCTATTGTGGTCGAGCGGGAAGAGCTCATTCGTAAGTTCATCTCTAAAGATTACTGGGAAGTGAAGGCTGAATTTATCGCTGCTGCTGGCGTATACGAAGGTCGCTGGTTTGACCCGAAATTTAAAAAGGATGTTGCAGAGCCAGATGCGCGCGAGAACCGCTTATGGAGTGAAGCCGCAGCTCAAAGTATTGTGGCTGCATGCCGAGGCAAAAAAGCAAATGTCACTGAAGAAGCTAAGCCCGCTACACAGCTTGCTCCTCAACTATTTGATTTAACCAGCTTGCAACGCGAGGCAAACGCGCGTTTTGGATTCTCTGCAAAAAATACATTGGGTCTTGCACAGGCTTTGTATGAGCGCCACAAAGTATTAACCTATCCACGTACCGACGCAAAAGCGCTTCCCGAAGACTACCTTGATACCGTTAAACAAACCATGGAAAACCTTGCCGAGCATTCGCAAGACTATCGTGCTTTTGCTAAACAAATTTTGAAGGGTGACCCGAAGGATCCTAAGGTCAAGTCTGGTTATGGTTGGGTAAAACCAAACAAACGAATTTTTGATAACTCTAAAATTTCTGATCACTTTGCAATCATTCCAACATTAGAAACACCTAAGACTTTAAGCGAGCCCGAAGCCAAGCTCTACGACTTGGTTGTGCGTCGCTTCTTAGCCGTGTTTTATCCTGCCGCAGAGTTCCGCGTGACCACACGCATTACCGAGGCGTCCGGACACCACTTTAAAACCGAAGGTCGTGTTCTTGTAAACCCTGGTTGGCTAACGGTTTATGGCAAATCCAATCAAGCAGACGATGAGCTCGTCCCGGTTCAAGAGGGCGAGGCAGTGCAAACTGAATCTATTGCAGCCGTGCCATTGAAAACCAAGCCTCCAGCACGCTACACAGAAGCAACCTTGCTCTCCGCAATGGAAAGCGCGGGTAAGTGGGTTGATGATGATGACATGCGCGAAGCGATGGCCGAAAAGGGATTGGGTACGCCAGCAACTCGAGCCGCCATTATCGAAGGTCTGCTCGCTGAAAAATACATGGTGCGAGAAGCTCGTGAGTTGATTCCAACAGCTAAAGCGTTCCAATTGATGACTTTGTTGCGCGGCTTAGATGTCGAAGAGTTAACCCGCCCAGATCTCACCGGCAGTTGGGAGAACAAACTTTCTCTCATCGAGCAGGGCAAGATGAATCGCGATACTTTCATGCAAGAGATCGCGCAAATGACTCAACGTATCGTCAAGCGCGCTAAAGAATACGATAGCGATACCATTCCAGGCGACTACGCCACCATGACCACGCCATGCCCTCACTGTAAGGGTCCGGTAAAAGAAAACTATCGTCGTTTTGCCTGTGAAAAGTGTGGCTTTACGATCAGCAAAACACCTGGTGGACGCGCATTTGAATACCCTGAAGTTGAAGAGTTGTTGCGAGAAAAAACTATCGGGCCACTACAAGGCTTCCGCAGCAAAATGGGGCGCCCATTTGCAGCGATTATTAAGCTAAGCGAAATTCCGGAAGACGATAAAGATTATCCGAACGCAGGCTTCAAGCTCGAATTTGATTTTGGTAATACGCAAGATGATGAAACTGAAGCGGTTGATTTCACTGGCCGTTTAGCGCTAGGTGTTTGTCCAAAATGTTCAGGCGCAGTATATGAAGATGGAATGCGTTACGTTTGCGAAAACAATACTGGCCCAAATAAGTCATGCGATTTCAAAACCGGAAAAGTGGTGTTGCAACAAGAGGTGTCACCAGAACAGGTTCAGAAATTGCTGAAAGAGGGTAAGACGGATCTTTTGACCAACTTTAAGTCAAACCGTACTGGGCGTGGCTTTAAGGCCTATTTAGCGCTAGATTCTGCTGGCAAAATTGGTTTTGAATTTGAGGCCAAAGCACCTAAAGCCGAAGGTGCTGCCCCAGCAAAAAAACGGGCAGGCGCTAGTGCGGCGACTAAGTCTGCAGCGAAACCTAAACGAGCAAGTAAAGCAAAGTCATCCTCTAGCAGTTGAGCTGCAATCAGCTTAGCCGCTAGAGCGGACCACAAAATTCCTCTCGACCCCAAGGCAGTAGCTAAAAATATTCCTGGGCGCTGTGTAAGCGCGCCGATGATTGGCAAACGATCTCCAGCCACACAACGCACACCAACAAAATCTCCAGACTTCATTAATGAAGAAAGATTGCCCTCTTCGTAATCTACTAAGCGCTTAGCTTGCTCACGATTGAAGTCGTCACTGATTTCTCTTGGCGAGAGATCATCCTCACCCTCATCAAAACTAGAGCCAACAATCCATTGATAGCTACCATCATCAAGCTGCTTGGCGGGCAAACAATATCCATCTCCAGAGATGCCAACTTGGGGTAGTTTTTTGACCCAAAGGTCGCCTTCTTTTACCGTGAAAATACTCAACTGACCACGCACAGGCCTTAAGGGCAACCGAATGCCGATACTGCTCATGAGAGCTTTGGCCTCCATGGCGCAGGCCGCCACAACTTGACTTGCAGTTGCAATCAATTTGTTTGAGGCATCAAATAAATGCCACTGATTGCCGAGCTTTTCTAAACGCGCGATGCGCGTATTCCATATATAAGTTAATCGCTGATGTTCTTGTAATAAATCTTTACTTGTTTCATGCAAATTTAGGCCGGCACCGCGCGGCAACCAAACACCGCTTTGCTCGATTCCACAAAACTTGTTAGCCTCTGGAGCATCCATAGCAATAGCTATATTTTCATCAAGACCTAATGAACGCAGATGCTCTTCTGTTGCAGCTCGGTCAAAAGTTTTATTTTTTTTGGTCGGCTGAAATATCCCGTGTTGCTGCCACACATTTTTCCAACGTGCCTCTGCTAGTAAAAATGCAAGGTGCGTTAGGCGCAATAAACGAGGGGACCCTTTGCCGATATGTGGATGCGCAATGGCATAAGCATGGCTTGAACAGGCGGTGGCTGGGGAAGGCGCGGCGTCAACAACACAAACGGCTCTACCGCGCTCGAGCAACTCATTTGCAATGGTTGCCCCGCAAATGCCGGCCCCAATCACCACTATTTCATGGTGTTGGGGTTTGGTCATTGATTAAGTCTAGATAAAACGCTTGATATTACTAAAAACTTATGGGGCTTAAGCATTCAAGCGTTGTTCAATCTTGGAACGAGTTTCTTTCATCTCTTTTGGCAAGCGATCACCAAGGTGTTCGAACAATTCTGTGTGCAACTTAAGCTCATTCTTCCAATCATCAACTCCTACAGTGATAGCTTTGCTGAACTTCTCTACCGAATAGTCCAAACCGCCCCAATGCATATCGTTGTACTCTGGAGTGATGCCGAACGGCGTTTCTTTACCGCTAGCTTTGCCTTCAGCACGATTCAAAATCCAAGAAAGAACGCGCATATTTTCACCGAAGCCTGGCCATACAAACTTGCCATTCTCATCTTTGCGGAACCAGTTCACACAGTAGATCTTCGGCAATACTGCGCCTTCAGCTTCGAGCTTCTTGCCAATATTGAGCCAATGTTGGAAGTAGTCGCTCATGTTGTAACCAGCAAACGCAATCATTGCAAATGGATCACGACGTACAACGCCGATTTGTCCTGTAATGGCTGCGGTAGTTTCGGAGCCTAAGGTTGCAGCCATGTAAACGCCTTCAATCCAATCACGTGCCTCGCTAACCAAAGGCACGGTATTTGAACGACGGCCGCCAAACAAGAAGGCATCAATAGGAACGCCTGCTGGATCATCCCAATTTGGATCAACTGCTGGGTTGTTGGTTGCAGCAACAGTGAAGCGTGAATTTGGATGTGCGGCTTTGCGACCAGCGGCTCCATCAGCAGGAGTCCAGTCCTTACCTTGCCAGTCGATTAAATGCGCCGGCGGAGTTTCTGTCAAGCCCTCCCACCAAACATCACCATCATCGGTCAAACCAACGTTAGTGAAAATCACATCTTGATTTAAAGAATCAATACAGTTTTGGTTGGTTTGACGGTTGGTTCCAGGAGCCACACCGAAGTAACCAGACTCTGGATTGATTGCAAACAAACGGGTTTTGCCTGTGACGGGGTCTTTGCGTGGTTTGATCCAAGCAATGTCATCACCAATGGTAGTAACTTTCCATCCCTCGAATCCTTTTGGAGGAATCATCATGGAGAAGTTGGTTTTGCCACACGCAGATGGGAATGCAGCTGCGATGTGATATTTCTTACCTTCGGGTGAGGTTACGCCTAAGATCAACATATGCTCAGCCAACCAACCTTGATCGCGACCCATATTGGATGCAATGCGTAATGCAAAGCATTTTTTACCCAATAATGCGTTACCGCCGTAGCCAGAACCAAAAGACCAAATCTCACGAGTCTCGGGGTAATGAACAATATATTTGTTTTTATTGTTAGGCCATGCAACATCTTTTTCGCCAGCGGCCAGAGGCTTGCCAACCGTATGAATGCAAGGAACAAACTCGCCATCGGCGCCCAACTGATCAATAACCGCTTTGCCCATGCGGGTCATCAGCTTCATATTGATTGCAACATAAGGGCTATCAGACAACTCAACACCAATGTGTGCAATTGGTGAACCGATTGGGCCCATGGAGAATGGCACTACATACATTGTTCTACCGCGCATGCAGCCATCAAACAATGGGTTCAATGTTGCGCGCATTTCGCTTGGCTCTACCCAGTTATTGGTTGGGCCGGCATCTTCTTTCTTTGCTGAACAGATAAAGGTGCGGTCTTCAACACGCGCCACATCTTCAGGATCAGATAATGCTAAAAATGAGTTTTTACGTTTGGCCGGGTTCAGACGCTTAAAGACCCCCGCGCCTACCAACAACTCGCACAACTCATCGTACTCAGCCTGAGAACCATCACACCAGCGAATGGCATTTGGTTTGGTCAAGGCGGCTACTTCGGCAACCCACTCAATTAGACGTTTGTTTTTTACGTAAGCAGGCGCATTCACATTAATCTGGCCGCCAGTAGTTGAAGTCATATGTTTCCCTATGAAGGTTGAATTTTTTAATCCGACAATTTTATCATTTTGGGCAAATTTTTACCCCTACCTACACACAGCACAAACCCTTTACTTGCCAATACAGAACTGGCTGAAGATTTTCCCCAAAAGGTCGTCTGGAAGTAGTTTTCCGGTAATTTCACCCAAGCGTCTTTGGGCCAAAGAGAGCTCTTCTGCAAATAATTCCAGCGAATTGTTGCCATTTGCCGCGAATTCTTCCGATTTTTCAATATGTTCGGCCGCACGCTCTATGCAGTCCAAATGTCTTCTACGAGCCAAAATAGCACCCTCCTGGGGTCCAGCCCAGCCCACAAGCTCCAAAATCTTCTGTTTTAGCCCCTCAATTCCCTCTCCAGTTTTGGCGGAAATCAGCAAAGTTTCACTGGATGCAGTTTTTGATGATTCTTGGAGCAAATCAGCCTTATTCACAAGCTCAAGCACAGCGCATTTAGGTGGTAATTCCCTCAAAATCTGGGTTTTTAGGTCGTCCTGTTGGGGGGCCGACTGAGCATCAGTCAAAAAAATCACTACGTCTGCCAAACGAATGGCATCCCAGGATCTTTCAATGCCCTTTGCCTCCACAACATCAGTTGTTTCGCGCAGACCAGCTGTATCAATAATGTGCATGGGCACGCTGTCAATGGTGATGCTTTCTTTAACCCGGTCTCGGGTTGTCCCAGCAATAGGAGTAACAATGGCCACCTCTTCACCGGCCAAGCGATTAAGCAAAGAGCTTTTCCCCACATTGGGTGCTCCAGCCAACACTAGCTGAATGCCGTCACGCAAAATTTTTCCCTGCTTAGCGCCAGCACGTAAAGCCTGTAACTTTTCTTTAACGGCGGTTAAGCGCTGGCGTGCCTGAGCGTTTTCTAGAAACTCAATTTCTTCTTCTGGGAAATCTAAAGTTGACTCAACCAAAATTCTGAGTTGAGTAATTTCTTCAATGAGATTGTTAATGTCATCAGAAAAAGCACCCTGCAAAGAACGCGCTGCACCGCGAACAGCTGCCTCGCTTTGCGCGTCTATTAAATCTGCAATAGCCTCAGCCTGGGTTAAATCAATCTTGTTGTTGAGATAGGCGCGCAGGGTAAATTCGCCAGGCTCCGCAATGACAAGCCCCTCGTCTTTGCCCAACTCAAGACAGCGCTTCATCACTAGCTCAAGAAGTTGTGGTCCACCATGACACTGAAGCTCTAAAACATCTTCACCCGTAAAAGAGGCTGGTCCAACAAAATAAATTGCAATGAGCTGATCAATGGCTTGGCCATTCTCATCACAGAGTGTTAATAAGTTTGCTTGTCTTGGGGAAAGATTTTTTTGAAACAGGGCGCTCGTCATCGCGCTTAAATTTTTCCCACTAATGCGAATAACTCCGACGCCCGCCTTGCCGGGCGCGGTTGCAACAGCAATGATGGGCAATTTTCTTGTCATCATTGCTGTTTATTTATTACAAGCGAGTTATGCTGCGCTCAAACTACTTAGCGGGCTTTTTTCCAAAAATCCGATTAATCTGCCATTGTTGAGTAATCGACAGGATATTGTTGGTGACCCAATACAACACCAAACCGGCAGGAAAAAAGAAGAACATGATTGAAAAGACGATCGGCATGTACATCATCACCTTCGCCTGAATTGGGTCTGGAGGCGTTGGGTTCAACTTCGTTTGCACAAACATCGAGACAGCCATGACGACTGGCAGAATGTAGTACGGATCAGGCACTGAGAGGTCATGAATCCACAAAACCCATGGTGCACCGCGCATCTCAACTGATGACAGCAGCACCCAATACAAAGAAATAAACACAGGGATCTGAATCACAACTGGTAAACATCCACCCACCGGGTTAATCTTTTCCTTGCGATACATCTCCATCATGGCTTGATTGAGTTTTTGTGGTTCGCCCTTGTACTGCTCCTTCATAGCCGCCAAGCGTGGCTGAACTTCCTTCATGCGAGCCATAGACTTGTAACTTGCAGCAGACAAGGGGAAGAAAACCAGTTTGATCAAAATGGTTAATAAAATAATAGACCAGCCCCAGTTACCAGCAATATTGTGAATGTGCTCCAGCAACCAAAAAATAGGTTTGGCCAGAATAGTTAGATAGCCATAGTCTTTAAGCAGCTCCAGTCCAGGTGCTATGGTTTCCAACATGCGCTCTTCTTGTGGACCAACAAATAACTGCGCATTAGCGATTAATGTGGTTCCAGCTGGAATTGCGCCTAATTGTGTCTGCATTCCGACTCGGTACAAATCACTATCGATTTTTCCTGAGTAAATATCTCGCGGCAATTTGTCATCTGGAATCCATGCACTAGCGAAGTAGTGTTGAACCATAGCAACCCAGCCAGGCTGTCCGGCCGATATCTGTGCGGGTGCAGTAAATTTATTTTTCTCTATATCTGTAAATGGGACCTTTTTAAACTTATCCCCATCGGTATAAATTGCTGGCCCAGTAAAAGTGCTTGCAGAAAAAGCACCTCCAAAAGGTCCAATTTTTTGCTCCTGGGAGCCGTCTCGCACAATCTCTGTATACAAACTCAGTGGAGCTCCATTTGCTGCCACCTGTGTAACCCGATGCCCAACATAAACATCGTAACTTTGAGGATTCAGGAGAAATGTTTTTTCTAGTTTCACACCGTTACGCTCGGCGGAAAGAACCAAAAACGGTCTACCAGACTCGTCTTTACCTGAGCGGTCAAGCTTAAATGTGCTGGTATGGTTGGGCAAATCTGCATTACCAACAGCTACCAAACCTGAGCGAGCTACATAGGTGTGGGTAGGTGTATGTTGGAAAATTTCTACTGGTTTTTGATCTGCGGTTAGTTCTTTTAATAATTTCGCACCAACGACGTTTGCGCCCGCAGAGCTTATCTCCAATGAAAGAAGGTCGTTAGACAAAACAAATTTTTCAGCATTCTCGCCTGTTATTGCTTTGGAGTTAGGCGCCTGGGTAATGGGTGTGCCTGCTATTGCCGCCGGGGTATCAACCTTGGGTGGTGTCGCCTTATCGTTTGATGAAGCAACAACAGCTGGAGTTCCACCAAACAAGGATGGTTTGCCCTCATGAACCTGCCAATTGTTGTAGAGCATGAGACCCGACATCGAGAATACTGCCCAAAGAATTGTTTTTTTAAAGTCCATTTATATTCACTTAAGTTGGTGTTTTGTATCTTTTACAGCAGGATCATAACCGCCGTGTGACAAAGGGTTGCAGCGCAAAATACGCCACACCGTAAGACCAAAGCTTTTAATAAATCCGTAGTGACCAAAGCAGTCACATGCATATTGCGAACAGCTCGGCACATACTTACAGTGCATACCTAAATAAGGACTTAAAGCTAGTTGATATATTTTTACCAACTTAATTGCCACATTATTTAAAACTCGCACCTAAAGCAGCCCCGAAATTTGAGAGCGCAAAATTTCTTTTTCTTTATTTCTGAGTCTGCCTCGAGTTTCGCGACCAATTGGTTTTTTGAGCTTAACCACAATATCTTTGTTTAGCTTGCTGGCTTGAGCCGTCCAAACCAATTCGCGAATCATCCGCTTTAGGCGGTTTCGATCAACCGCTCTTTTGGCTAGCTTCTTTGCTACTGCAACCCCCAAGTCAGGTTTAACGCCCTCTTGAGTGGATGCAACATACATACCCCAATACAAACTTGTCTTGGGGCGTGTTTTTAGTAGTTCAGAAATCCTTGCGCTATTCAATGGCTAAATTACACAGCCAAACGCTTGCGGCCTTTTGCACGACGAGCATTTAAAACTGCGCGTCCACTTTTGGTTTTCATGCGAATACGGAAGCCGTGTGTACGCTTGCGACGAGTTACTGAGGGTTGGTAAGTTCTTTTCATGTTCGATCCCTGGAAAACCAAGTATTTTCCTTGTTGCAGAGCAAAAGGTCAATCGATCTTGATGAATATGTAGGTGTTTTTCTCTATTTTTTGTGAAATTTCTCTCAAATCATTAATTTAAATAGAGATTTTTCTATTATTCACAAGTTATCCACAGCTTTTCCACGTTTTTGTTGCTTGTGGATAACTTTGGAGCATCGCTACAATGGATCCTCCAAAAATATGAGCAACTTACACAATCCTCCCGCCTTGAATTCAATTAGCCCACTGGGGTTCTGGGATGATGCTATAGGCATTTTATCCCGCGAACTGTCGCCCCAACAGTTTAAAACATGGATTCAACCCCTTACTTTATTGTCTTTTATTGAAAGTGATGACTCACTAACAATTGGAGCCCCCAATCGATTTAAGTTGGACTGGACCAAAAAGACCTTTGCAGACCGATTCCAAGAGTTAGCCTCCCAGTATTTTGGGCGCCCCATTAATGTCGGTTTTACGCTTTCTGTAGAGGGTGGCACAACCAATACCGCGCCCCCCATAACAACGGAAGAGCCTATAGAAAAAAATGTTTCTATAGAGGTCCCGGCACCAAACATATCGGTAGAGGAGAGCGCTTTTGAGATTGAGGACCACTCAAAGCTCAACCCAAACCTCACTTTTGAAACATTTGTTACTGGCAAAGCCAATCAACTTGCCAGGGCGGCATCGATTCAGGTGGCGCATAACCCTGGAACCTCTTACAACCCCATGTTCTTATATGGTGGGGTAGGTCTGGGTAAGACCCATTTAATTCATGCGATTGGTAACCACCTCTTAAAAGAAAAGCCTAACGCCCGAATTCGTTATATCCACGCTGAGCAGTATGTTTCTGATGTGGTTCGTGCCTATCAGCAAAAAGCGTTTGACCGCTTTAAGCGTTACTACCACTCCTTAGACCTTTTGCTAATTGACGACATTCAATTCTTTAGCGGTAAATCCAGGACTCAGGAAGAGTTTTTCTATGCTTTTGAGGCTTTATTAAGCAATAAGGCTCAAGTTATTATTACTAGTGACACCTACCCCAAGGAAATGGCGGGTATCGATGATCGCCTTATTTCCCGTTTTGATTCTGGATTGACAGTTGCAATTGAGCCCCCAGAACTTGAAATGCGTGTAGCCATTTTGATGAAAAAAGCTATTAGTGAAGGCATCCCCATGAGTGAGGATGTTGCATTTTTTGTGGCAAAACACTTACGCTCAAACGTTCGTGAGCTAGAGGGGGCTTTGAGAAAGATTTTGGCGTTTGTTCGGTTCCACGGTCGTGAAGTAACGATTGAGGTTGCCAGAACAGCCCTAAAAGACCTGCTTTCTATTCAAAACCGGCAAATTTCTGTCGAGAATATTCAGAAGGCGGTTGCTGATTTCTATAGTATCAAGGTCGCAGACATGTATTCCAAGAGGCGCCCAGCCAACATTGCTCGACCCCGTCAAATTGCAATGTTTATGGCCAAAGAGTTGACACAAAAAAGCCTGCCGGAGATTGGTGAATTATTTGGCGGTAGGGACCACACAACAGTCCTTCACGCCGTTCGTAAAATTGCAGATGAGCGAGCACACGATGGGCAGCTAAACCATGAAATTCATGTTATTGAGCAAACTTTAAAAGCGTAGTTTTTTACTTGTGGATAAGGTTGTGGACAACCCTAGGGATAAGTTTGGGGATTAGATGTGGATAAATTGTGGAAAGATTCAGCTTCATGCAAAAATAGGGTGTTGATAAAAAGTTATCCCCTTTTTATGCAGCGCTTATACAAAAGTTTTCCACAGGTTTTTTAGTCTCCAATGTGTTGTTTTGTAAGGGGTTTTTGACTTATCCACGGAATTTCGAGCCCTTATTACTATTACTACTAAGATATATACAAGGATTTAAAAGCAATGCAACTCGTTAACACTTCTCGCGATAGCCTACTAAAACCACTTCAGGTTGTTAGTGGAATTGTTGAACGTAGACATACGCTGCCAATTTTGGCAAACCTCTTATTTAAAAAAGTTGGGGAAAAAGTTTCATTCATCTCCACTGATATTGAAATTCAAATTACAACGAACGCTAATTTTGGTGTTGGTACAGAGGATGTAACAACAACCGTTGCCGCCAGAAAACTTCTAGATATATTGCGTGCATTACCAGAGGGCCCGGTATCCTTAAATCTTAAAGATAACAAAATGGTTGTTCAAAGCGGCAAAAGCCGCTTCTCTTTGCAAACACTTTCTGCAACTGAATTTCCAGTAATGCAAAGTGTGGGTGAAGTAACCGCTGCTTGGAAGATGTCACAAAAGAGTTTCCGTCAACTCATTAGCCAAGTACATTTTTCAATGGCTCAACAAGATATTCGCTACTACTTAAACGGGATGTTGTTGGTGGTTGAAGGTAAAGAGGTGGTTGCGGTGGCAACAGATGGCCACCGCCTTGCTTACTCTCAAGTTGAACTGGCAGAGGCCCCATCGGGCTCTGGTCAAAAACAAGAAATTATTATTCCCCGCAAAACAATTTTGGAGTGCCAACATTTACTTGAGGATTCTGATGAATCTTTAGAAATTAGCCTGACAGCTAATCAAGTGAAGTTTGCATTTGGTGATATTGAATTAATTTCGAAATTAGTTGAAGGTAAGTTTCCAGATTTCCAAAGGGTCATTCCAAAGGGTCATAAAAACTCACTCGTAGTTGGTCGTGATGCCCTTCAATCAGCACTCCAGCGTGCCGCTATCTTGACAACAGACAAATTTAAGGGTGTCCGTTTCTCTCTTTCCCCAAACCGCATCACCATTCAATCAACCAATGCTGAGCAGGAAGAAGCTCAAGAAGAGATTGAGACTGACTATGCTGGTGATGCAGTAGAAATTGGATTTAACGTTAGCTATTTGTTGGATGTTTTATCAAACCTAAAGAGCGAAAAGATTCAAATTAGCTTAGGTGATGCAAACAGCAGTGCTGTAATTACTCTGCCTGGCTCAGAGAGTTTTAAGTATGTTGTGATGCCAATGCGTATTTAACTTAGAAAAAAATGACTGAAGAAAAAAAAGTAGTAGAGCAGTACGGCGCTGCATCGATTCAAATCCTAGAGGGTCTTGAGGCTGTTCGTAAACGTCCTGGGATGTATATCGGAGACACATCCGATGGCACGGGTTTGCACCACCTTGTATTTGAGGTTTTGGATAACTCCATTGACGAAGCTTTGGCTGGCTATTGTTCTGAAATCACAGTAGTTATCCAAACTGATAACTCTATTTCTATTGTCGATAATGGTCGTGGTGTCCCAACAGGGATTAAATATGACGATAAGCATGAGCCGAAACGTAGTGCTGCTGAAATTGTCATGACTGAGCTCCATGCTGGTGGTAAGTTCGATCAAAATAGTTATAAAGTTTCTGGCGGCCTTCATGGTGTGGGTGTTAGTTGTGTAAATGCGCTATCCAAATGGTTAAAGTTAACCATTCGTCGTGATGGTAAAGCTCACTACATGGAATTTGCACGCGGCGTTATTCAAAATCGCAATGTTGTTGATGAGAATGGTGTTTTAGTTTCTCCAATTACCGTTACTGGCGACACTGAGTTATCGGGAACTGAAGTTCACTTTTTGGCCGACGAGACAATTTTTGGAAATGTTGAGTTTCATTATGAAATCTTGGTTAAACGTATTCGTGAACTCTCGTTTTTAAATAATGGTGTTCACATCAAACTTATTGACCAACGTACCGGTCAAGAAGAAGATTTTGCTTTCTCTGGTGGTGTAAAAGGCTTTGTGGAGTACATCAACCAAACTAAAAACGTACTGCACCCTAATATTTTTTATGCTGAGGGTAATCGCCCTTCAGACTTAGGTGGTCAAATTACCGCTGAAGTATCTATGCAGTGGAATGACAGCTTTAGTGAGCAAGTACTTTGCTTTACTAATAACATTCCACAACGGGATGGTGGAACACACTTGACCGGTTTGCGTGCCGCAATGACACGCGTCATTAACAAATACATTGATGAGCATGAAGTTGCTAAGAAAGCAAAAGTAGAAATTTCTGGCGACGATATGCGTGAGGGTTTAGCCTGTGTTTTGTCGGTGAAAGTTCCAGAGCCAAAATTCTCTAGCCAAACAAAAGATAAATTAGTTTCCAGCGAGGTCCGTGGGCCTGTTGAGGAGATTGTTGCTGAGGCCTTAAGTGCATATCTGCAAGAGCGCCCAGCGGATGCCAAGATTCTGTGCGGCAAGATTGTTGACGCTGCCCGCGCTAGAGAGGCGGCACGCAAAGCGCGTGATATGACCAGGCGTAAAGGTGTGTTGGATGGACTTGGTCTGCCCGGCAAGTTAGCCGACTGCCAAGAAAAAGACCCAACGAAGTCTGAACTCTTTATTGTTGAGGGAGACTCTGCGGGGGGCTCTGCGAAACAGGGGCGTGATCGTCACTTCCAAGCAATTCTTCCTTTAAAAGGAAAAATCCTTAACGTTGAAAAAGCTCGTTTTGACAAAATGCTTGCTAGCCAAGAGGTGGTTACTTTAATTACCGTTCTGGGCACCGGCATCGGGATCGAAGAATATAAAGCAGACAAATTGCGCTATCACCGCATCATCATCATGACCGACGCGGACGTTGACGGTAGCCACATTCGCACCCTGCTATTAACCTTCTTTTATAGACAGATGCCTGAGTTGATCGAGCGTGGCCATATCTATATTGCCCAACCACCCCTTTACAAAGTAAAGTTTGGTAAGAATGAGCAGTACATTAAAGACGACAACGAGCTAAATCAGTTGTTATTAAAAATTGCGCTTGAAACAGCATCCCTACAAACACCATTGGGTGAAATTATTGAGGGTGAGGCGCTCAATGAGTTAGCAAAACACTATCAAGTGATTCAGTCCATTGTTGACCGCTTGTCTCGCACCATTGATGAAGATGCTCTGCGAGCAATTGCTTCAGGAACACCATTAAATTTGGATACAGAAAAATCAGCAAATGAATCTGCTGATCGTTTAAGGCAAGCGCTTGCGGACTCTTTGAATCCTTTAGCTTTGCCACCAGAAATTATTGTTCAAAAAGAAGACCGTACTGAGCGCTTCCGTTTATTGTTATCGCGCCGCATTCATGGGAATCTGAAGCTCTCTTCCATTAATTCTGACTTTGTTCATGGCGATGATTATCAAAGCCTTGCAAATGCCGCAGCTGTTTTATCAGGTAAAGTTGTGGCGGGCTCCAAGGTTCGTCGTGGTGACCCAGACAAAAACCAAAAAGAGCAAACTATTGGCGACTTTAGAGCAGCCTTTGCCTGGTTGTTGTCTGAGGCGGAGCGCGTATTGAGTCGTCAACGCTATAAGGGTCTTGGTGAGATGAACCCTTCGCAGCTATGGGAAACCACGATGGATGCAAGCTCCAGGACACTTTTGCAGGTAAAGATTGAAGATGCAATTGCTGCAGACCAAGTCTTTACTACACTCATGGGGGATGAGGTGGAGCCTCGTCGTGCATTTATTGAAAAAAATGCCCTCATTGCCCGCAACTTAGACGTTTAATTTATGACATCCAAAAAATTAAAACCACCTAAGGTGGACCGCTCCTCTATTGTTGTGAAGTCTTCGCCGATTCATGGAAAAGGGGTCTTTGTTGCTAAGCCCATTAAAAAGGGTCAAGCAATCATTGAATATAAAGGCGAGCGCATTAGTTGGAAGCTTGCTGAGAAGCGCCACCCACATGACCCCAAAGACCCCAATCACACCTTTTACTTTTCCTTAGAAGATGGCCGTGTGATTGATGCGAAATATGGCGGGAATGCTGCGCGCTGGATCAATCATTCATGTAAGCCAATTTGCGAAACTCGGGAAGATAGTTTTGATGGTGAGCCCCGCGTGTTTATTTATGCAAAGCGCGCCCTTAAGGTTGGTGAAGAGTTGTTTTATGACTACTCACTTGATATTGAGGGCAAAATTACCAAGCAAATGAAAAAAGATTACGAGTGCCGTTGTGGTGCAAAAAAATGCCGTGGCACTATGCTTGCAACCAAAGATAAGTAAAAACAATTTAATGTTGTTTGTAACAATCCAAGAATTAGAGGCTGCCATCAATTACTGGCGCAGCCAGTCCCCATCAGAGGGTGATGAGTTGCGGCTCTGCCCTGAAGCTTCGGCCCTCGCCAAACCATATGCGTTAATGATTGTGCAGGGCGCCCAAAGGGTTCCGGTTGATGTCTTAGACGAATTGGCCCGTTCAGCAATTCAGGAATTTCAAAAACTTTCCTAAAATTTTTTTAGCGTTGCCACTTTAATTGTTTAGGGTTATTGCTATATAAACCCAAGCCATCTTCGGGTATTCTCGTATTCTTGCTCCCAAGTAGGGGGTAGAGGGTATGACATTGCAAGAAACAATATTAAAAACAATTGGACTGGGGAAATCCTTCAAGGGATTTTCCGCGGTCACCGATGTGAACCTAGATGTCGCTCGGGGAACTATTCACGCTTTAATTGGGCCCAATGGAGCCGGTAAAACAACTTGCTTCAATTTGCTGACTAAATTTTTAGAGCCCAGCAGCGGACAAATCTTATTCAACGGTTTTGACATTACTAAAGAGGCCCCCGCACAAATTGCGAGACGGGGCATTATTCGCTCTTTTCAGATTTCTGCAGTTTTTCCACATTTAACGGTTATTGAAAATGTTCGTGTTGCACTGCAGCGAGAATTGGGTACCGAGTTTCACTTCTGGAAGTCTGGAAATTCCTTGAATGTGCTTAACGAGCGCGCACTAGAGCTGCTTCATGAGGTTGGCTTAGAAGATTTTGCCAACGAGGAAACTCTCAACCTAGCTTATGGCCGTAAAAGGGCGCTTGAAATTGCAACAACTTTAGCTATGGAGCCAGAGTTAATGCTTTTGGATGAGCCCACCCAGGGAATGGGCCACGAAGATGTTGAGCGTGTAACAGAGTTGATTGATCGAGTGGCCAAGGGCCGTACTATTCTGATGGTTGAACACAATATGAAGGTGGTTTCTTCAATTGCAGATCGTATTACCGTTTTACAGCGTGGATCCGTGCTGGCCGAGGGTTCTTATCATGAGGTTTCAAACAACCCATTGGTTGTTGAGGCTTATATGGGTAGCCACGGGGGAGATAACTCATGAGCACCATGGCGCTAGAGGTTAAAAATTTAGAGTCTTGGTATGGCGAATCCCATATTTTGCATGGCGTGAATTTTGCTGTGCGTGATGGTGAGGTGGTTACTTTACTTGGACGAAATGGCGCCGGTCGAAGCACCATTCTGAAGACCATCCTAGGATTAACTAGCAAAAGAGCTGGTTCTGTAGAGGTGTATGGGGCGGAAACTATCTTCATGCCCACTTATAAGATTGCTCGTCTGGGGGTTGGTTTTTGCCCAGAAGAAAGAGGCATTTTTGCTAGTTTGAGTACAGAGGAAAACCTTTTGCTATTACCGGAGATTGCTCCTGGCGGCATGGGTTTGGATGAGATTTATGAAATGTTTCCAAATCTCTATGAAAGAAGAAATAGCCCTGGCACCCGCCTATCTGGTGGTGAGCAGCAAATGCTAGCGATGGCGCGAATTCTGAGAACCGGCGCAAAGCTATTGTTATTGGATGAGATTACTGAGGGGTTGGCGCCCGTGATTGTGCAAAAGCTTGGTGAAGTTGTTACCAGTTTGCGCAACAAAGGTTTCACGATTGTGTTGGTTGAGCAAAACTTTCGTTTTGCTGCACCCTTGGCTGATCGTCATTATGTTGTTGAGCATGGAAATGTGGTTGAGGTAGTGCAACAAAGCGAGCTTGCCGAAAAAGCAACCTTATTAAATGAGTATCTTGGTGTTTAGTGGATTTCTATAGGAGACGGTAATGAAGTTAAAGCAAATAACCGCGTGTCTGGTTGCGGCGACTATGTTTGGTACAAACCCAGCGTTTGCACAAAGTGGATCTAAGGTAAGTGGCGATGTTGTAAAGATTGGTGTATTAACCGACCTTTCATCAACCTACTCTGATTTGGCTGGCCCTGGTGCGGTAATTGCGGCAAAGATGGCGATTGCCGACTTTTCCAAAGACGGCACTGTAATTGGCAAGAAGATTGAGCTCGTAAGCGCTGACCACCAGAACAAAGCCGACATCGCTGCTAACAAAGCACGCGAATGGTACGACAAAGATGGTGTGGATGTAATTGTTGAATTGGTTTCAACCAACGTTGCCTTAGCTGTGATGGAAGTCGCAGAGCAAAAGAACAAGATTACTTTGGTTTCTGGCGCAGGCTCTTTAACCATTACCAATGAAAAATGCACGCCAAACAATGTGCATTGGGCTTATGACACCTATGCGCTGTCAAACGGCACAGGTAAAGCAGTTGTAAAACAGGGTAAAAAGAATTGGTACTTTATTACTGCCGACTATGCTTTCGGCGCTGCTCTTGAGAAAGATGCGACAGCTGTTGTGACTGCTAATGGCGGTAAAGTTTTGGGTACTAGCAAACACCCCTTCCCTAATAGCGATTTCTCTTCATACCTTTTAAAGGCGCAAGCTAGTGGTGCGGATGTAGTTGCTTTGGCAAATGCTGGTCAAGATACTATCAACACCGTTAAGCAAGCCTCTGAGTTTGGTATCAACAAAAAACAAACCGTTGTTCCTTTATTGATGTTTATCTCAGACGTGCATTCTTTGGGCCTACCTGCCGCACAAGGCATGTACCTTACAGAAGGATTCTATTGGGACAAGGATGACAAGACCCGCGCGTTCTCCAAACGTTTTATCTTGCAACACAAGCGTATGCCAACCATGGTTCAAGCCGGTGTTTACTCATCCGTTCTTGCTTATTTGAATGCGGTTCAAAAAGCTGGTACAGACGATACGCAGGCTGTAATGAAGGCGCTTAAATCAACCAACATCGATGACGGCCTCTTCAAAGGCAAGATTCGTGCGGATGGCAAGTTTGAGCATGACATGTATTTGTTGGAAGTGAAGAAACCTGCTGACTCTAAGAGCCCGTGGGATTATTACAATGTGCGCGCGACGATCCCTGCTGCTGAAGCAACTTTGCCGCTTTCGCAATCGAAGTGCAAGTTAGTTAATAAGTAAGAAATTTAGAAATCAAGAATGTTTGAACTTCTCGGAATTACCCCTCAAGGGCTGGTAGCCCAGCTCTTGGTGGGGCTTATTAATGGCTCGTTCTACGCCATATTGAGTTTGGGATTGGCCATTATTTTTGGCCTTCTCAACATCATTAATTTTGCACATGGCGCTCAGTACACTATGGGCGCTTTTATTGCCTGGATTGGTTTAACCCAGATTAGCCAATGGCTTGGCTTTCCTGACCTATCTATTAATTATTGGTTTGCTCTTATTGTTGTGCCATTGGTTTTGGCGGGATTTGGCTTAATTTTGGAGCGCACGATGTTGCGCCGCCTGTACCACCTTGACCACCTATATGGTTTGTTGTTGACTTTTGGTTTGGCTCTCATTATTGAGGGCATGTTCCGTCATTGGTACGGCATCTCTGGAGAGGGCTATCCAGCCCCAGAGATGCTGCAGGGGGCAATCCCCCTTGAGTCTCTTGGCATCATCTTGCCGAAGTATCGCATCTGGGTTGTGGTCATTTCTATGACGGTATGTTTCTCAACCTGGTATGTGATTGAGAGAACAAAGTTGGGCGCCTATTTGCGCGCTGGAACCGAAAACCCTAAATTACTACAAGCCTTTGGTATCAATGTCCCGCTGATGATTTCTTTGGCCTACGCCTATGGCGTTGGTCTAGCAGGTTTTGCTGGTGTATTAGCAGCCCCCATTTTCCAGGTGAACCCGTTGATGGGTTCCAACCTCATCATTGTTGTGTTTGCGGTGGTGGTGATTGGTGGTATGGGCTCGATTATGGGTGCCATCCTTACTGGTTTGGGCTTGGGTCTGGTTGAGGGCCTGACTAAGGTCTTTTATCCAGAGGCCTCCGGCGTTGTGATTTTTGTGATCATGGCAATTGTTCTTTTGATTCGCCCTGCTGGACTGTTTGGGCGGGAGAAATAAGCATGAGTCCAAAAACAAAATTGCTTTACGGCATCTTGGTTTTAATTGCCCTGTTATTGCCCTTCCAAGATTTTATTTATCTCGTGTTTGCAATGAAGGTGTTGTGCTTCGCCCTTTTTGCATGCGCATTCAATTTGCTTTTGGGTTTTACCGGGCTTCTATCTTTTGGTCATGCAGCATTTTTTGGAACTGCTGCTTACATTACCGCCTACTTCTGCAAAGAAGCGGGCCTCTCCCCTGAGTTAGGAATTGTGTTGGGCGTTGTTGGCTCTGGTGTTTTGGGATTCTTAATTGGATCGTTGGCCATTCGCAGACAAGGCATTTACTTTGCGATGGTGACTTTGGCTCTTTCGCAAATGGTTTACTTTTTAGCTGTTCAGCTTCCATTTACGGGTGGCGAAGATGGAATACAGGGTGTCCCCCGCGGCATGTTATTTGGCTTGATTGACCTAAAGGACGATGTTGCGATGTATTACTTTGTTTTGGCGGTTTTCTTGTTTGGTTTTGCCGTCATCATGCGCACAGTGCACTCTCCGTTTGGTCAGGTTCTTAAGGCAATTCGCGAGAATGAGCCCCGCGCTATTTCCCTGGGCTATGACGTTGATCGTTTTAAGTTGATGTCTTTTGTGATCTCAGCCGCATTATCTGGCTTGGCTGGTTCCATGAAATCTTTGGTATTCCAGTTGGCAACACTGACCGATGTTCATTGGCATATGTCTGGCGAGGTTGTGTTGATGACCTTGCTTGGTGGTATGGGAACCATTCTGGGCCCAGTGGTTGGCGCGGGAATTGTCGTTGGCCTGCAAAATTATCTTGCCAATATTGGCTCATGGAGCACAATTGCAACAGGCTTCATTTTTGTCATTTGTGTTTTAGCATTCCGTCGAGGCGTTGTTGGCGAGATTGCTGCGCACTATAAAAACAAAAACTGAGTTTTTGTTTTTCCTTTTATTATTTGATTTTTAGTGCGGCGCTTTCGCCGCACTCATTCAATTAAAAGAGACTCTCATCGAATTTTCAATTTTCATATGGCCACTGCTTTTGGCAATGGCTTTCTTTGCTGGTCTGGTTGATGCCGTAGCTGGAGGTGGTGGCTTGATTCAGGTGCCCGCCCTGTTTGCTGCTTACCCCAATGTTCCACCCGCAACTTTGCTAGCGACGAATAAGGTTGCTGCGGTTGGTGGGACTTTTAATGCTGCGCGTAAATTTTTGCGCCATGTTTCTTTACCTTGGGCAATTGTTTTACCAGCAATTGTTGCGGGTTTTGTAGGCTCTCTTTTGGGTGCAAATGCAGTGAGCAATTTTCCAGCCGAGCCTTTGCGCAAAGCGTTGCCATTTGTTTTGTTGTTCCTGCTTCTGTACACCTGGTTTCAACCTTCGCTTGGAGAGGCGCATGCGCCGAAAATTCTTGGGCGTTTTCAACAGCTCAAGGGTGTAGTCCTTGGTTTAACAATTGGTTTTTATGACGGCTTCTTTGGTCCTGGTACCGGCAGTTTTTTGTTGTTTGGTTTCGTGCGCTTTTTTGGTTTTGATTTTCTTCATGCGTCTGCGGCAACGAAATTGGTAAATGTGGCAACCAATCTGGCAGCTATTTTGATGTTGGCTAGTCTCGGTCAAATTAACTGGCCTCTCGGGTTTGCAATGATGGTTGCTAATATAGCTGGCAGTCAGTTTGGTAGTCGATTGGCAATTAAGCATGGTAGCGCCTTTGTCAGAAAGGCCTTTTTAGCTATTGTTAGTGCGCTGATATTGAAGTCAGCCTGGAATGCTTATTTCATCAATTAAATCAATTACTTAGAAATCTGCCTATTGTTTTTCTAGGAATTTTTAATCTTTTGTTTCACGTGAAACAAACAAAATGCTATGATCATCGCCCTATCTGAGGCAAATCATGCGTTATTCCAAAAGTTTCGATGTCATTGTGGTTGGAGGCGGTCACGCTGGGACTGAGGCCGCGCTTGCGTCGGCGCGTATGGGGTGCGACACCCTATTAATTACCCATAGCATTGAAAACTTGGGCGCCATGAGCTGCAATCCTTCCATCGGCGGGATTGGTAAGGGCCATCTAGTAAAAGAAATTGATGCGATGGGCGGCGCTATGGCTGCGGCTACTGATGAAGCCGGCATTCAGTTCCGCATTCTAAATTCTAGTAAGGGCCCTGCTGTTCGGGCTACTCGTGCTCAAGGGGACCGAGTTCTGTATAAGGCCGCCATTCGGCGCCGTCTAGAAAATCAACCTAATTTAACCCTCTTCCAGGCCGCAGTTGATGACTTATTGGTTAAGGGTGATGAGGTTCAGGGTGTGGTTACTCAAATGGGCCTAGAGTTTGCTGCAAAGAAAGTTGTTCTTACGGCGGGCACCTTTTTAGATGGAAAGATCCATGTAGGCTTAAATAACTACGCCGGTGGGCGTGCGGGTGATCCTGCAGCAGTTTCCTTATCGGCTAGATTAAAGGAATTGAAGCTTCCTCAGGGAAGATTGAAGACTGGTACTCCACCTCGCATTGATGGTCGAACAATCGACTTTTCAGTCATGCTTGAGCAGCCTGGGGACTTGGATCCAGTGCCAGTATTTTCTTATTTGGGGCGTCCAGAGCAGCATCCTAAGCAGGTTCCCTGCTGGATTTCTCATACAAACGAAAAGACTCACGATATTATTCGGGGCGGTTTAGATCGTTCACCGATGTATACCGGTGTGATTGAGGGGGTTGGTCCCCGCTACTGCCCCTCTATTGAGGACAAGATTCATCGCTTTGCCTCTAGAAATAGTCATCAGATCTTCTTGGAGCCAGAAGGCCTCACAACCAATGAGTTTTATCCCAATGGGATTTCTACCAGCTTACCTTTTGATGTTCAGTGGGACTTAGTCCGCAGTATTCGGGGTATGGAGTCTGCGGTGATTGTCCGCCCTGGCTACGCAATTGAATATGACTTCTTTGATCCACGCCAATTACGCCATAGCCTTGAGACCAGGGTTATTGGTGGGCTTTACTTTGCTGGCCAGATTAATGGCACCACTGGCTATGAAGAGGCTGCAGCGCAAGGCATGTTGGCTGGAATTAACGCTGGCTTAGCGGCCAAAGGAAAAGAGCCATGGTTGCCCAAGCGCAGCGAGTCCTATATTGGTGTCTTGGTTGATGACCTGATTACCCGCGGAGTCCAGGAGCCATATCGCATGTTTACAAGCCGAGCAGAATATCGCTTGAGCTTGCGTGAAGATAATGCAGATATGCGCTTAACCACAATTGGGCGCGAGCTTGGTTTGGTGGATGATTATCGTTGGGCAGTTTTTTGCAGAAAACAAGAGGCTGTTTCACGTGAAACATCTCGTTTGCAAGATATTTGGGTTGGCCCAAAACACGAGGCCGCACCCCTAGTTTCTCAGTTGCTAGGTCAAGGCCTGTCTCATGAATGCAACTTAACGGAGTTATTGAGGCGCCCAGGGGTTACTTATGAAGCAATTACTGCTTTGGGCAATGGAATGTGGGCTCCAGCAACTCTAGACGAAGATCTTGGCTTGGCTGCTCAAATTAGCGATCAGGTAGAAATCTCAGTTAAATACCAGGGTTACATCGATCGTCAGGCGACTGAAATCGCTCGTCAAGAACACAATGAATCATTCCCCTTACCGGAATCACTCGATTACTCTCAGGTTGTTGGCTTATCTAAGGAGGTTCAGCAAAAACTGAATTTGCATAAACCCGAAACATTAGGTCAGGCCGGCCGCATTTCAGGGGTCACGCCTGCCGCCCTTTCACTTTTATTGGTGCACCTTAAAAAAGGCTTGGGCCGTACTCAAGAAACCTATGAGTGAGGGTTTGCTTGCTTTGGGAATTGAGGATCTTGGGCTGGAGTTAAGTCCAAGCAATATCGCTGATTTAGAGTTGTTTTTGCAAGAAATGGGACGCTGGAATCGGGTTCATAACCTCACAGCAATCGAAGGCGAGAAAGATTCTATTCGACTACATCTTATTGATTCCATTGCAGTTTTGCCAGTATTGAAACGTTTCTTAAAGACCTCGTCTCCTAAGATTGCGGACCTTGGTTCAGGGGGCGGCCTACCAGCCATTCCGATTGCTATTGTTCAATCAGATTGGCACCTTTCATTGATTGAGGCAATACGGAAGAAGACGGCTTTTTTGCAGCATGTACGCGGGAAGTTGAAGTTGAAAAATATTGAAGTGCTTTGTGAGCGAGTGGAGGATGCTGCGGTGCAACAACCGGCACAGTTTGATGCAGTGATTTCTAGGGCGTTTACAAATCTCGCACGTTTTTTGGATTTGTCTTTGCCCTTCTTAAAGCCCGATGGCCTGGTATTTGCAATGAAGGCCAAGCGCGCTGACGACGAAATGAAAGATGTTTCCATGGACGATTGGCGCTTAGTTGCCGATGAGCCCCTTCACATCCCTAATTTAGCGGTGGAGCGACGCCTTTTGGTGTTGGCCCCCGTGAGAAAATCCACCCTCACCTCTTAAGTAAACCAAAAGTAGCCATGGCAAAAATTTTCTGTATCGCAAATCAAAAAGGTGGTGTTGGTAAGACCACTACCGCCGTTAATTTGGCGGCGGGTTTAGCAGGGCTACAACAGCGTGTTTTGTTGGTGGACCTTGATCCTCAGGGTAATGCCACGATGGGCTCCGGAGTAGAGAAGGCAGACTTAAACGCAAGCGTATATCAGGTATTAATTGGTATGACAGCAGTTAAAGAATGTGTGCAGCGTTGCGAAAGCTCTGGGTACGACGTGTTGCCGGCGAATCGTGATTTAGCGGGCGCTGAAATTGAATTGGTAGATCTAGATTTGCGCGAAGCGCGTTTGAAAGATGCGCTTGCTCAAGTGGTGAACGATTACGACTTTATTTTGATTGATTGTCCACCTGCTTTGTCTTTGCTTACGCTCAACGGATTGTGCGCAGCAAATGGTGTGATTGTGCCGATGCAGTGTGAATACTTTGCATTGGAGGGCTTGTCCGATTTGGTAAATACCATCAAACAAGTGCATGCAAATCTGAATCCCGACTTAGTCATCATTGGTTTATTGCGCGTCATGTTTGATGCGCGCATGACTTTGCAACAACAGGTTTCCGATCAGCTGCTTGAGCACTTCGGCGACAAAGTATTTAAGACCATTATTCCGCGCAATGTGCGTCTTGCTGAAGCCCCCTCTTATGGGCTTCCTGGGGTGGCTTTCGATAAATCATCACGTGGCGCAAAAGCCTATTTAGAGTTTGGTGCTGAGATGGTTGAGCGCATCAAGCACATGTAATTTTTAGAAAGAAAATAAAGATCATGGTTGCCGTTAAGAAAAAAGGTTTAGGTAGAGGCCTTGAAGCGTTGCTTGGAGAGAAGACGCAGCAAGCAAATTCTTCCACTGAAATCAATCGTTTGCCATTAACTGCTTTGCAGGCAGGCAAATATCAGCCACGTCAAAAAATGGAAGCCGGTGCATTGCAAGAGTTGGCAGAAAGTATTCGCGAGCAAGGTGTTATGCAGCCCCTTTTGGTTCGCCTGGTGGCTCCTGGTAAGTACGAAATTATTGCGGGCGAAAGACGCTTTCGTGCGGCAACCATTGCGGGCTTAAAGGAGGTTCCGGTTTTAGTTTCTGGTGCCGATGATCAGGCTGCGGCAGCAATGGCCCTGGTAGAAAATATGCAGCGAGAGGATTTAAATCCTCTCGAAGAGTCGCAGGGTTTAGCTAGGTTGATTGAGGAGTTTGGATTTACGCACGAACAGGCAGCAAAGGCTGTAGGCAAGTCGCGCAGTGCTATTACCAACTTATTGCGCCTCGCCCAGCTAGCAAAGCCGGTGCAGGCCATGTTGTTGGCAGGAGATATTGATATGGGGCACGCTCGTGCGCTACTGCCCCTTCCTGGATCTAGCCAGGTGGCTTTAGCCCAGAGAATCTCGGCACAGGGTCTGTCTGTCCGTGAGGCGGAGCGAATGACGGCTGCCTTGGTGATTGCGGGCGGTCAAATTGGAGACAAAAAGGCTAAAAGTAAGCCAGGCACTTCTTCACCCAGCAGCGATCCAGATATGCAGCGTTTGACGCAAGAAATTGCAGATTTGATTGGCCTAAGCACGGAATTTAAGCTTAAAGGTAAGGGTGGAGAGCTCAGGCTCCGCTTCAGCCAATTCGATGAATTAGATTCCCTATTAAAAAAATTGGGTATTGAGTCTTAAATTAGGTCGAAAAATGTCCCCAAATCCTTTGACATATTGCACTGCACACACTAAACTTCCGGGGCTAAATTGATTCCTCAAAAAAATCAATTTTCCGAGGTAGACGAGTGGGATGAGCCCGAGGAAGTTATTCGGGTTTACAGCAAAGAGGAAATTGTTGCGCTGCAGCAAAGTGATGCAACAAAGTACCGATCCCTTTCACCATGGAAAATTATTTTGGCCCAAGTGTTGATTACGGCTATCAGCATGGTGTTTTGGTCAATTTTTGGGGAGCCGGTACGGGTAAGCCTTTATACTCAGTCGGCCTTTTTAGGTGGTTTAATTAGCGTCTTGCCTACAGCCCTGTTTTTAGTCAGGCTGGAGTTAGCAAAAAAATCGCAAAGATTGAATCCGGGAAGATTTTTGGCGGCATTGGTTTCGGGTGAATTTATCAAAATCGCCGTGACATTGATGTTGTTTGTAGGGATTGCGTATTACGTCCCTGGCGTGCTTTGGGTCCCCTTGTTGGTGACTTACCTGCTTGCCTTGAAGTGTGTGTGGCTGGCGTGGTTGTGGCGCTAAGTAGTGACAATTGAGATTGAAACAAAGGACTAGTTAAGAGATGTCTAGCGAAGTACACCAAGCCCACGAGGCAGCCGAGCAAATGACGCCAACTGCGTACATTTCTGAGCATTTACAAAACCTCACCAGCACTGGTGAGCACCAATCCTCCATTGTTGATTTCAGCGTCATCAATTTAGACACCATTTTTTGGGCTTCATTGATGGGCTTCATAGCGGTATTTATTTTGTTGATTGCGGCGCGTCGCGCAACTCCTGGTGTTCCTGGTCGGTTTCAGTCTTTGATTGAGATGATTGTGGAGATGGTCGATACACAAGCCAAGAGCATTGTTCATGGCGATCGTACTTTCATTGCGCCTCTCGCGCTCTTCGTATTTTTCTGGATCATTCTCTTAAACACCCTCGACTTAATTCCTGTGGATTGGGTGTTGGGCGTAAATCATTTCATCGGTAACTTTGGTGGTCATGTACCGCATAACCGCATGGTTCCAACAACCGATTTAAACGCAACGATGGGCATGTCCCTTTCAGTGTTGGTTTTGGTGTTCTTTTACAGCTTCAAGGTAAAAGGTTTCGGCGGCTTCTTGCACGAACTCATTTCCGCTCCTTTTGGCGCGAAATGGTATTTAGCCCCATTTAACCTCGCTTTGAATATTATTGAGTATTTGGCGAAAGGCGTTTCCTTAGGAATGCGACTTTTCGGCAATATGTACGCTGGCGAATTGGTCTTCTTATTGATTGCCTTGCTTGGTAGCGTATGGACCTTTAATTTAGATTTATCCCTGTTCGGATTGGTGGGCCACGTTATTGCTGGATCAGCTTGGGCCATCTTCCACATTTTGGTTATTTTGTTGCAAGCCTTTATTTTCATGATGTTGACTTTGGTTTACATCGGGCAAGCGCATAGCCATCACTAAGATTTTATTTTTAACTTACCTCTTTTAACTTCAGGAGTCAGCAACATGCAAGCATTTTTAGCAACTATTCAAGGTTCAACAGCTATCTGTATCGGCATCATCATCGGCCTCGGCGCGATCGGTGCATGTTTGGGCATCGCATTGATGGGCGGCAAGTACATCGAAGCTTGTGCACGTCAACCAGAATTGATGGAGCCACTCCAAACTAAGATGTTCCTTTTGGCAGGTTTGATCGACGCTGCGTTCTTGATCGGCGTTGGTGTTGCAATGTTGTTTGCTTTCGCAAACCCACTGCTCGCAGTTATTAAGTAATTGTTTTGGCGTGGATGACCAACAAGTCATCCAACTGTTCTCAACAATACTGAAAGGAATATCGTGAATCTGAACGCGACCCTATTCGCGCAAATGATCGTTTTCTTCGTCTTATGGTGGGTTGTTGCACGCTTCGTGTGGCCACCGCTGGTTAAGGCGTTAGATGAGCGTTCAAGCAAAATTGCTGATGGTTTAGCTGCTGCCGAGCGTGGTAAAGAAGCTCTCGCACTAGCCAGCAATGAAGCTGAGCAAGAATTAACTAAAGCACGTCAAGAAGGTGTTCAACGCGTTGCCGAAGCTGAGAAACGTGCACAAATGTCAGCCGAAGAAATTCGTGCTAACGCACAAGCTGAAGCCGCTCGAATCATTTCTCAAGCCCAACAAGATGCAGCTCAGCAAGTTACTCGTGCCCGTGAAGTTCTGCGTGCTGAAGTGGCTGTTCTCGCAGTTAAAGGCGCCGAGCAAATTTTGCGTCGTGAAGTTGATGCAAAAGCGCATGGCCAATTACTTGACCAACTAAAGGCAGAACTTTGATATGGCTGAATTAGCCACTATTGCACGTCCTTATGCTGAAGCGCTTTTTCAAAGCGCTAAGCCAGCTGAGCTTACAGGCTGTTTGGAGCAATTAAACGAATTGGCTCAGATTGCTGCTTTGCCAGAAGTTGCTGCACTGTCAAACAACCCAAAAGTATCGGCTGATGATTTAAGCAAGTTACTTTCTGGCATGGTGAAAACCAAGCTAGATGGCAAGGTTGCCAGCTTTTTGAATCTTGTTAATCAAAACCACCGCTTAGCAGCCGTTCCTGAAATTGCCCATCAATTTGAAGCAATGAAGAACAAAAGCGAAGGCGCTGCAGAAGTAAATATTACTAGCGCATTCCCTTTAGAGGGTTCTGCGTTAAATGATTTGTTGTCAAGTTTGAAGAAGCGCTTTGGGGGTAAAGAATTGCGCCCAACCATCCAAATTGATCCAACATTGATTGGCGGAGTTCGCATTCAAGTTGGCGATGAAGTAATGGATAGTTCAGTTAAGGCTCAGTTAGCTCAAATGCAAGCAAGTCTTGGCGCATAAGTGATCCCTATTAAGAACATACGAAATAAGACCCAGGAGTAAGTAATGCAACTCAACCCTTCCGAGATCAGCGAGCTGATCAAAAGCCGAATTAGCGAATTGGGCGTTGACTCCCAAGTTCGCAACGAAGGCACTGTAATTTCAGTGACCGACGGTATTTGCCGCGTACATGGCTTGTCAGGCGTTATGCAGGGCGAAATGTTGGAGTTTCCTAACAACACTATCGGCCTTGCATTAAACCTTGAGCGTGATTCTGTTGGTGCCGTAGTGTTGGGTGAATACACCCACATTAAAGAAGGCGACCCAGTGAAATGTACGGGTCGCATTTTGGAGGTTCCAGTTGGCCCAGAGTTGCTTGGTCGCGTTGTAAATGCGCTCGGTCAGCCAATTGATGGCAAAGGCCCAATCAATACTAAGTTAACTGACTTTATCGAAAAAGTTGCTCCAGGCGTTATCGCACGTCAATCCGTTAGCCAGCCAGTACAAACTGGTTTAAAGGCGATTGATGCGATGGTTCCAATTGGCCGCGGTCAGCGTGAGTTGATCATTGGCGACCGTCAAACTGGTAAAACTGCCGTTGCGGTTGACGCGATCATTAACCAAAAAGGTAAAGGTGTTTATTGCGTTTACGTGGCGATCGGTCAAAAAGCTTCAACTATTGCTAACGTTGTTCGTAAGCTCACAGAATTGGGCGCGATGGAGTACACCGTTGTTGTTGCAGCGAGTGCGTCTGAGTCTGCAGCGATGCAGTATCTCTCTGCTTATGCAGGCTGCACCATGGGCGAATACTTCCGCGATCGCGGCGAAGACGCTTTGATTGTTTACGATGACTTAACTAAGCAAGCAGTTGCTTATCGTCAAATTTCCTTATTGCTCCGTCGCCCACCAGGCCGCGAAGCTTATCCTGGCGATGTTTTCTACCTCCACTCACGCTTACTCGAGCGCGCTGCACGTGTAAATGCTGAGTATGTTGAGAAGTTTACGAATGGTGCCGTAAAAGGTAAGACTGGTTCATTGACTGCATTGCCAATCATCGAAACTCAAGCTGGCGACGTTTCTGCATTCGTTCCAACTAACGTAATTTCGATTACTGACGGTCAGATCTTCTTGGAAACTGACTTGTTCAACGCTGGTGTACGTCCTGCGATTAACGCCGGTATTTCTGTTTCCCGCGTTGGTGGTGCTGCACAAACTAAAGTGATTAAGAAGTTATCTGGCGGTATTCGTACTGACTTGGCGCAATATCGTGAATTGGCAGCGTTTGCTCAGTTCGCATCTGACCTTGACGAAGCAACCCGCAAGCAGCTCGAGCGCGGTCGTCGCGTTACGGAATTGTGTAAGCAAGCTCAGTACAAGCCACTCCAAGTCTGGGAAATGGCCGCTTCACTTTATGCTGTTAATAACGGCTACTTCGATGATCTCGAGGTAAAGAACGTATTGCCATTCGAAAAAGGCTTGCAAGATCATTTGAAATCTAAATTCGCTGACTTAGTTGCGCGTATTGAAGAAACCAAGGATTTGAGTAAAGATGACGAAGCTGCATTGCGCGCTGCTATTGAGGATTACAAGCGTTCTGCCTCTTTCTAAGAGGGCTCGCATAAATCATGGCAAGCACAAAAGAGATACGATCTAAGATCAAGAGCGTGCAAAACACGCGCAAGATCACGAAGGCAATGGAAATGGTCGCCGCATCCAAGATGCGTCGCGCCCAAGAGCGCATGCGTAATGCGCGTCCATACGCTGAAAAAATTCGTGAGATTGTTGCCAATCTATCAAAAGCTAATCCTGAGTTCCGCCCTGCTTACATGGCAACTCGTGAGGTGAAGAAAGTTGGCACGATTTTGGTTACTACAGACAAAGGCCTGTGCGGTGGTTTAAATACCAACGTCTTGCGTTTGATTGCTAACCAAGTGCGCGATTTGCAAGAAAAAAATGTTGAGATTGCGTACACCGCAATTGGTTCAAAAGGTTTGCAATTTTTGAATCGCTCAAAAGCAAAATTGATTTCTCAAACAATTCAAATTGGCGATACACCACATATGGATGTTTTGATTGGCGCAATTGTTGCCCAATTAGAAGCGTTTGAGCGTGGCGAGATTGATGCCGTTTATTTGGCATTTACCCGCTTTGTAAATGCAATGAAACAAGAGCCTGTTTTAGAAAAACTCTTACCTTTGGAGCCAGAAGCTTTGACTCCACAAGAGAAAACAGGCAATTCTTGGGATTACATCTACGAACCTGACGCAGAGTCTATTTTGAATGGCCTGCTTAAGCGTTACGTTGAGGCAATGATTTATCAGGCAGTTGCTGAAAACATGGCTTCTGAGCAGTCTGCACGTATGGTCTCTATGAAGGCCGCTTCAGATAATGCGAAGAACGTCATTGGCGAATTGCAATTGGAATACAACAAAACACGACAGGCTGCTATTACTAAAGAGTTGTCAGAAATTGTTGGCGGAGCGGCTGCGGTTTAAGCAGTCAGCGTTTAGGAATACGAAAGAATTCAGGAATTAAAAGCGGAGAAATGCGATGAGTAACGGAAATATCGTGCAATGTATCGGTCCAGTGGTGGACATTCAGTTCCCACGCGACAAAATGCCAAACATTTATGATGCGTTGACATTAGTTGATAGCGGTGAAAAATCATTTGCTGAAAAAGGTTTGACCTTTGAAGTTCAGCAACAAATTGGTGACGGCGTAGTTCGCGCGATTGCCATGGGCGCCAGCGATGGCTTGCGTCGTGGCATGGAAGTGAAATCTACTGGCGGTCCAATTTCTGTGCCTGTTGGCCCAGCAACCCTCGGCCGCATTATGGACGTTTTAGGTCGCCCAATCGATGACGCAGGTCCGATTGCAACCGAAGAGCGTCGTGCTATTCACCAGCCAGCCCCTAAGTTTGATGAGCTTTCACCTTCTGTGGACTTGTTAGAAACCGGCATTAAAGTTATTGACTTAGTTTGCCCTTTTGCTAAAGGCGGTAAGGTTGGCCTGTTCGGTGGCGCGGGTGTTGGTAAGACCGTGAACATGATGGAATTGATTAACAACATCGCTAAGCAACACTCAGGTTTGTCAGTGTTTGCTGGTGTTGGTGAGCGTACTCGTGAAGGTAATGACTTCTACCACGAGATGAAAGAATCTAACGTTATCGACAAAGTGGCGATGGTGTTTGGTCAGATGAACGAACCTCCTGGCAACCGTTTGCGCGTTGCGTTAACTGGTCTGACAATGGCTGAAGCGTTCCGTGATGAAGGCCGTGACATTTTGTTCTTTGTTGACAATATTTATCGTTACACATTGGCCGGTACCGAAGTTTCTGCATTGCTCGGTCGTATGCCTTCTGCTGTGGGTTACCAGCCTACATTGGCTGAAGAGATGGGTAAATTGCAAGAGCGTATTACTTCTACCAAGACTGGTTCCGTTACATCTATTCAGGCCGTTTACGTTCCTGCGGATGACTTGACCGATCCATCACCAGCTACAACATTCTTGCACCTAGACTCCACAGTTGTGTTGTCACGTGATATCGCTGCATTGGGTATTTACCCAGCGGTTGATCCATTGGATTCAACCAGCCGTCAGCTCGACCCACAAGTGGTTGGTCAAGAGCACTATGAAGTAGCTCGCGAAGTACAGATGACATTGCAGCGCTATAAAGAGCTGCGCGACATTATTGCAATTCTGGGTATGGACGAGTTGTCACCAGAAGATAAGTTGTCAGTATCACGTGCTCGTAAGATTCAACGTTTCTTGTCCCAGCCTTTCCACGTTGCTGAAGTGTTTACTGGTTCACCAGGCAAATACGTTCCACTGAAAGAAACTATCCGTGGTTTCAAAATGATCTGCAGCGGCGAATTGGATCACTTGCCAGAGCAAGCGTTCTATATGGTGGGTTCAATTGATGAAGCCATCGAGAAGGCCAAGAAGCTTTAATCTAGGGAAATTATGTCAACCATACGCGTCGATGTAGTGAGTGCTGAGCAGTCTATTTTCAGCGGGGAGGCCAAATTTGTTGCGCTTCCTGGCGAAAGTGGTGAGCTCGGCATTTTGCGCGGCCACACTCCTTTGATTACACGTATTCGTCCAGGCTCAGTTCGTATTGAAAAAGCTGATGGTGATGAAGAGTTTGTTTTCGTAGCAGGTGGCTATTTAGAAGTTCAGCCAGATCGCGTTACTGTTTTAGCGGACACCGCTATTCGCGGACATGATCTTGATGAAGCTAAAGCGATTGAAGCTAAGAAACGTGCTGAAGAAGCGATGCAAAACCGTGGCACTGACTTTGATTTGGCTTTGGCCCAATCTGAGTTTGCAATGGCGGCTGCACAGCTGGCTGCAATTGCACGTTTCCGTCGTAAAAAGTAATAGCTGGTCATCTCCTTGCTGTTAAATGATCGGTTTTTAAAGGCCTGCCTGGGCGAAGCGGTTGATCAAACACCGCTTTGGCTCATGCGTCAAGCCGGTCGATATCTTCCCGAGTACAACGCTACTCGCGCCAGAGCTGGAAGTTTTTTAAGGCTCGCAAAAAATCCTGCATACGCTACTGAAGTAACCCTTCAACCTTTAGATCGCTATCCATTGGATGCGGCGATTTTATTCTCCGATATTTTGACTATCCCTGATGCCATGGGATTGGGCTTGAAATTTACCGCTGGCGAAGGCCCAAGCTTTGAACATCCTCTTCGCACTGAAGAGGCGGTTATGAAATTACGCGTTGCTGACATGGATCAGTTGAAGTACGTCTTTGATGCAGTTTCAGAAATTCGCAAAGCATTGATACAGGAGGGTAAACAGCGTGTGCCTTTGATCGGCTTCTCCGGAAGCCCTTGGACATTAGCTTGCTACATGATTGATGGCTCAAGTGCCGATGATTTTCGTCATGCCAAAACGATGATGTTTAGTCGTCCTGACTTGATGCAGCACATCCTTGATATCAATGCTCAGTCAGTCGCAGCCTATTTGATAGAGCAAGTTAAAGCAGGCGCTCAGGCTTTGATGATTTTTGATACCTGGGGTGGAATGCTGCCAGATGGCTGGTATCAAAAAATGTCTCTGGCTTCAATGCAAAAAGTGATTTCTTTATTGCCACGCGAACATGAAGGCAGAAAAATTCCAGTAATCATGTTTACCAAAGGCGGTGGGATTTGGTTGAGCGATATGGCGCAAGTTGGTGCTGATGTTATTGCCATTGATTGGACAATGTCACTGAGTCGCGCACGCAAACAATTGCTGGCATTGAACAAGCCATTAGCATTGCAAGGTAATTTAGATCCGCTTATTCTGTTCTCGGAGCCAAAAGAAATTGCACGGCAAGCAAACCTTTTGCTTGAGGATTTGGCGAGTGCTCCAGCCCTTAAATCGGGCTTACATCCTCTAGACGGACATATCTTTAATCTAGGGCATGGGATTTCTCAATTTACCCCTCCTGAAAGTGTTACGGCTCTTGCCGAAGCGGTCATTGAGAGCTCAAGGGCTCTCAGGACTAAGTCGTAATACTGAGTGATTGCTAACTTGACGCTAGGATTTTTAGCGAAAGTTATGCACAGATAACGGGAAAATTCGAAATTCAGTGAGATTGCGAATAATGATGAAAATTCACTTTCGAATATCTTTACAAGTCATTGATTTATATAAATAATTACTAAAAAGCTTTAAATGAGTGCAGAATCTGAAAGCTGATAAATTAGCTTATAAATCAGAATCCTCGGATGATATCCACAGACTTATCCACAAGCAAACTAAAGATTTGAAGTAAATCATGCCCCCTCCGATCGTTGTCCAAGTTGTTGTTGATAAGCCCCTTGCCCAGGGTTTTGACTACTTGTGGGACGACAAGGCATTGGGGGGGAGCCCACAGGTGGGGGCAATTGTTGAGGTTCCCTTTGGGCGCAGTTCACTGGTGGGATTGGTAATTAAAGTAAGCGCTCACTCAGACTATGATCTTGATAAATTAAAAGGGGTAAGCAAAATTGCGCCCCTTCCCCCCTTGGACCCAGCAGTATTGAAGTTAATGAACTTTGCCAGCCAGTATTACATTCATGCGCTAGGCGAGACCATTATTCCCACCATTCCACAGATGTGGAAAAAGCCAGATGATTGGGAAAAGATCCCCAAGAAATTAGCGGCGGACGAAGAAAAACAAAAGAAAAAAATCACATTAGAAGCAATTGAGGGTTATGTTGATGAGGTCCATCTGAACGATGGCCAAAAACTTGCCTTAAAAAAATTGCGCACCATTCCTTCAAGTGAATTCAAAGCAATACTGTTACAAGGACAAACTGGTAGCGGAAAGACGGCTGTATTTTTAAATTGGTTAAGCGGCATTTTGGAAGATGCAAGCGCACAGGCATTGCTCTTGGTGCCGGAAATTAATTTAACGCCACAGTTGGAGCGCAGAGTGCGCGCTTATTTTCCAGATAAAAAAATGGTCGTGCTTCACAGTGGCGTGAGTGAAAAAGTTAGAGGCATCGCCTGGCATGATGCGATGAGTGGTAAAGCCCAAATTATTTTGGGAACAAGATTGGCTGCATTAACTCCCCTGCCTAGTCTGCGCGCCATTGTTGTTGATGAAGAGCATGATCCATCTTATAAACAGCAAGATGGTATCCGTTACTCTGCAAGGGATCTTGCGATATGGCGTGCCCACGACCTTAAGATACCGATCTTATTGGCCTCTGCTACACCATCGCTTGAGACTTGGATGGCTGCCAGGGCTAGCCGTTATGAATATATTCGTCTGGATCAGCGCGCGCAAGGCGCAAGCTTGCCAAAAGTGCATTTGATCAATACGCGCGATCCACAAACACAATTTAGTCCGGGCGATATAGAGAAGCCAAAATCCAAAAGCCTGATTACTAAAGCCCTTGCGAAGGCCGTTAGCCAGAATCTACAAAATAAGCAGCAAAGCCTAATACTCATCAATCGACGAGGTTATGCTCCAGTGCTTAGCTGCGGCGCTTGCTCATGGCTCTCAAGATGCGAGCAATGTAGCTCCTATATGGTGCTGCATAAATCAGGAGCACTAGGCAGGAAGTCGGTTTTAAGTTGCCACCACTGCGGCTTGGTTAAATCAATTCCAAGCCATTGTCCTGACTGTGGCAATGCCGACTTAAAAACTTTGGGACAAGGTACTCAAAAGATCGAAGACTCCATTGAGGAGATGTGGCCAGGCGCAAGAGTGCTGAGGGTCGACACAGATTCCAGTAGAAAGAGTAAGGGCGCCGAAGAGTTATTTCAGGAAATTCACGAAGGTAATGTCGATATCGTTGTTGGGACCCAGATGATTGCCAAGGGGCACGATTACCAAAATATTGGCTTAGTTGCTGTGCTGGATGCAGATAGTAGATTGTTCTCTCAAGACTTTAGGGCGGCAGAGCGATTATTTGCCCAGTTAGTTCAGGTTGCAGGGCGGGCTGGGCGATCCAATAAGGATGGTGAAGCAGGTGGTGCTATTTATATTGAAACGCAGTTTCCGGAGTCTGCAGTTTTTCAGTTTTTACTGCACCATGACGTAGATGGGTTTTTAAGCTTTACGGCCAATGAAAGAAAAGAGGCTGGCTTGCCGCCTTTTGCCTACCAGGCCCTTATCCATGCTGAGGCTAAAAGTTTAGATAAAGCAATTCAGTTTTTGAGTAGCCTGAAGGGATATTTAAAGTCTCGGGGCCATATAAATAATGACCTCAGAGTCTATGATCCGGTCCCCAAGGCAATGATGCGCGTAGCGGGCTCGGAACGCGCCCAACTTCTGGTGGAGTCTGATAATCGTAAAAACCTGCAAGAAATCTTAGAGGCAACGGATCTTTATTTGCGAGAGCGCTCCCAGGGACGCATTAGTAAAGAAGGGCGCATTCGATGGTTAATTGAACGCGACCCCATTTCAATCTAATTGATTTCAGATATTAGACGCCAGGGCCCGCGTTATATATTTCTGAGGTCAAGAGTTGATTGAGTTCTTGAGCAAGAACTTCATCGGAGGCGGGTTTGATTTTGAATAACCAAATACCATATGGATTTTCATTGACGATTTCAGGCGATGTATCAACCTCTTCATTGAGGGCAACAATCTCGCCACTTATTGGCGCATGAATATCACTGGCCGCCTTCACTGACTCAATAACCGCAATAGCCTCACCCTGCTTTACTTGTTGCCCAAGTTTTGGGGCTTGAAAGAACATCACATCGCCTAGCGCTTCTTGTGCATGATTGCTAATACCAACCCAAACTAAGCCATCATTTTCTTGATCGGCCCATTCGTGAGTTTCTGCAAATTTAAATGTATCTTGGCTGTTCATTGTTTTATCCTTTAGGTGCATTTTATGCCGACTCCCATAAACTAGCTTTCCCAAATGATTCATTTAACTGCTTGTACGTATGCCAATTAAATTAGGAATTGTTCCCGTTACTCCCTATGAGCAAAATTGCTCAATCCTAGTTTGCCAAGAGACTGGCGACGCTGCTGTGGTTGATCCTGGCGGTGATATTGAAAAGATCCTTAAGGGCCTTAAGCAGATGGGCGGTAAGGCTAAAAAGATTTTGCTTACTCATGGGCACTTGGATCATTGTGCGGCTGCGAAAGATTTGGCCGACCAACTGGGCGTTCCTATTGAGGGCCCACAAGAGGAAGAGCGTTTTTGGATTGATCAGTTACCAGAACAAACAGTGCGTTTTGGTTTTGGGTATGCCAAAGTTTTCGAGCCTGACCGCTGGTTAAATAATGGTGATCATGTTCAGGTGGGAAATATTGATCTTGAGGTATTTCATTGTCCTGGTCATACGCCCGGCCACGTTGTATTTTTTGATAAAGAAGATCGTCTAGCAATAGTTGGGGATGTTTTGTTTGCTGGTTCAATTGGCAGAACGGATTTTCCACGTGGCAATCATGCGGATTTAATTAATGCGATTAAAACGAAATTATTGCCCTTAGGCGATGACGTGCAGTTTGTTCCGGGTCATGGACCAATGTCCACGTTTGGTCAAGAGCGCAAAACGAATCCCTATGTGGGAGATGGCGCGTAGCTAATGAATCTAGCCATTTGAACTACAAGTGAGTATTAGGTTTTGGCTGAACCGGTACGATGCGTACGGTTGTATAAACAGCTGGCGCAGATCCAGCGCTGCTTGCGATTACTTGTCGGAATCCATGTGCCACCCTCAAGTCGTTTTTCACGGCTGCAAGAAGAGCAAAATTTCAGGCTCTGGGAGGTTTCTTGGGTAGCTGCTGGAGTCGATGTAGTCATGGGCAATCCGGGTAAGGCAAATCTTATACAGAGATCTATTTTACCCGTTTTGTCCCGCTGGGGCTGGGGTTAGCACAACCCGTACCGAATCGGCCGTTTTGTTCCCGTCAAAATCTAACCAAGCCTTGTTTTCAAAGTCATAGAGCTTGCACTTGCGCGCAGTATCGAAATACCAGCCCCAAGAGAACTTTTGTACAAAAATACGCTCTGGAAGGATCGTTTCTAGGGTCTGTTGGGCCTCTGGCAGGCGATAAAGCGGTACGCTCATATCCACATGATGCGCAGTGTGCTCCATGATGTGGTGCATCAATTTGCCCCAAATCCAGTTAAAAGTCAGGTGAACAGTTGTGGATACAAACGGCTGGGCGCGTAACCACTCCGATTTCTTGTCATACCAAGAGACTTTTGGATGGGTATGGTGCACGTAAACCACAAATCCAATCATGCCGTTCCAGAACAAGAATGGCACCGCAAAGCCAGTGATCAAGCCAATCCAAATAGACTGCCCGGTAGCGATGGCTCCAGCAATTAAGCAACCAATCCAAATGATTGCAAATGCGGTAACAAGCAAATTGTCTTTTAAGAAAATAGGACGATCACCAGGCTTGTTTTTTGCATTTGGGAAGTACTCACGTCTCCACCAAATTTCAATGAGGTAATAAAAAACAGGGCCCCAGCCGCTACGGTAAAGGCGTTCTAGAGCCTTACGCAGCGGGGGAAGCGCGTCGTATTCTGATTTTGATAGGGGTGCCCATACAAAATCAAAACCTTTTAGATTGGTTTGACCATGATGCACAACGTTATGACCAACATCCCACAAGCTATATGGTGTAAGAGATGGCAAGAACGCAATACGACCCAATACTTTATTCAGTTCGCGATTGGGTGTGTAACTTTGATGGCAAGCATCGTGACCCAAAATAAAGATGCGACCTGTTACAAAACCGGCAATCAAACCAAAAACAATTTTGAGTAAAACACTCTCTACGAAGATCGTTCCTGCAATACAGCCTAGCCAGAGGAAGGCATCGATTGCTAGGAGCATGATTGCGCGCCCAGTTTCGCCTTGTGCCATCGGGATTAGCCAGCTTCGAATGATTTTTCGATGCGGTAATGGCGCCTCTGGGTGCAAAGGGTTAGTTAAGGAAGGCTCTGAAAGGGCGGTATTTAGATGTGTAGACACGATAAGAATCAATAAGTTAGGTGCAAATGATAGCGGTTTTCGCAATTTTCCGCATGATGTAGGTCAAAAACCCCTTGATTTTTGGCGCGCCCGGCAGGAATCGAACCTGCGACCCTTGGCTTCGGAGGCCAATACTCTATCCACTGAGCTACGGGCGCTAGTGGAAAAACTGGTTACCCCTCTATTGTAAGTGTCTATAACCCTTCTCTCTAGTTATAATCTCGACAAAACCACCCTAAAACCCGTCAAACGATAAATTCTTATGAGCAACGAGCACGGAAGTCTAATTAAGTCCCCAAAACAACTCATCATCATGGTGTTTGCAAGCTTTTTTGTGCCACTCATCATCATTTTGTTGTTAATGGTGTTTGTGAACAATGGCAAGCGCGCAGATTCATCTGCTTCTGCTGATCAAATCATTAAGCCAGTAGCGCAATTGAATTTTAAAGATGCTAACGAGCCTGCGGCTCCTGCCACTAGCGCCAAATAAGCCCTCGGTGCATATTGAAGAGCTGGCCTTGTGCCAGCTTTTTATTTTTAACTACTCACTCTTTGCATCTAAAGCAATTTGGTAGGCTTCTTTTTTTGTGAGGCCTAAAGTTTGCGAAAGAACGGCAGCAATTTCTTTGCTCCCCATATAGGGGCTCAGCGCATTAGCCCACAACAAGAGAGCTGAATGCTCTGGAGTCTCATCGCTATTGGCTGATCGCCCTGCAACCACAATGACAAATTCACCCTTAAGGCTCTCTGCTGTCTCTAGCCAGTGAGTAACGTCTTGCGCTTGAAGTGGCACCAGCTGCTCAAATTTTTTGGTTAATTCACGGCAGACTAAAAGCTGACGATCGGCCTCTAAATTTTTTGCAAGCAATGTAAGGGTTTCTCTAATATGGTGTGGAGACTCAAAAAAGATGCTTGCCTTTTTACTGCTGGAGATGTCCTGCAGTAGAGCATCGCGTTCTTTAGTTTTGTTGGGCCAAAAACCTAAAAACTGAAAGCGCCCTTCCGAGTGATGCATCACTGAGCCGGCTGCTGAGATGGCGCTTGATACAGCGCTTGCGCCCGGAATGGGAATTACTCTTAGCCCTGCTTTTTGAACCTCATTTACCAGCTTTGCCCCTGGGTCCGAGACTCCTGGGGTTCCGGCATCTGAAATATAGGCCCAGCGCTCATTATTTAAGAGGTGTTGTATGACTGTTTGAGCACCGCCAATTTCATTGTGTTCGTGCAACGCTAAACATTTTTTATGAATGCCAAATTGTTGGAGTAATGCCGCGCTATGTCTAGTGTCCTCACAGGCGATCCCATCGACTGAATTGAGAACATGCAGGGCCCGCAAAGTAATGTCACCCAAATTGCCGATAGGTGTCGCAACCATGTACAAAGCCCCAGCAGGCAAGTCCTGCTGCTTTAAAAAATCGAAAGAGCTAAATTCCATGGGGGCTGCCTGAAAAAAGTTAAACAATTAGTAAGAGGATACGTTGCTTTTGGGATAAGCTGATTGCTACTGAGATTAGGACATCTTTGGCGCATAATATTGTTATGGAAAAAGATATCAACGAACGTTTGCGTCAGCGTGCCTCCCAGCATTTTCTGGATAGCATTGCCGTAAAACAAGAGGCTGAAAAACTGCTCCCCGAATCTGTTGCTAGGGGCGTACTGGCGATGGTGGATTGTTTGCGTACCGGCGGTAAGATCATGGCCTGTGGCAATGGCGGCTCTGCCGCTGATGCGCAACACTTTGCAGCAGAACTCGTTGGTCGCTTTGAGAGAGAGCGTCAAGAGTTGGCTGCGATTGCTTTGACGACAGACACTTCAATTCTTACGGCTATTGGAAATGACTATAGCTACGACGAGATTTTTAGTAAGCAAGTTCGCGGCCTTGGGAAAAAAGGCGACATTCTGTTGAGTATTTCAACCTCAGGGAATTCGAAGAACGTGATTAAAGCCATTGAGGCTGCCAAAAAGCTTGGTATGAAAGTCATCGCATTCACTGGCAATGGTGGTGGCAAGATTGCACAACTATTAGATAAAGATGATGTCCACTTGTGTGCACCATCTACGCGAACTGCGCGCATTCAAGAAACGCATTTGGTTTTGCTACATGCTTTATGTGATGGCGTAGATCACGTACTACTCGACTGAAAATTATTGTTACTTCAATACAGAAATTACCCAAATGAAAATCTCATTCCTCAGAAAACTGTTTCTCGCTACTCTCGTTGTTTCACAACTTTCTGCATGCGCAGTGGTTGCTGTTGGCGGGGTAGCGGCGGGCGCTGCCGTTATGGCGGATCGACGCACACCAGCCGTGCAAGCAATTGACAAAGGCATTGAGTTAGAGGCAGAGAATGCGCTAGCAAAAAGATTTGGTGATAACGCACACATTAACGTGACTTCGTTTAATCAAAAAGTATTGCTCACTGGCGAAGTGAAGGATGCTGATATTAAGGGTGACGCAGGAGCTTATGTCAAGGCGATGAAGAATGCGCGCTCCGTGTTTAATGAATTGGTTGTTGGGCCAAACAGTAACTACACATCACGCGCAAATGACTCTTATCTGGAGTCTAAGATCAAAACACAAATGGTCTTTACTGACCAGTTACCGTCAAACTCTATGGTTATAGTGGCGGAAGGGGGTAGCGTCTATCTTATGGGGATCTTGACGCAAAGTGAGGCTGACCTTGCCAAGAAAATTGCGAGCAATACCAATGGCGTAAAAGATGTTTATGTTTACTTCGACATCATTTCTCAAGAAGAAAAAGTTCGCTTAGAAAAGCAAGGCAAAGCAGATCAAACTCAATCTAGTAGCCCTCCAAAATTTCAATAATTTTTTCGTAGGTTGTCGATGCTAAAAAAGCGAGTAATTGTAAAAATAGTTTTTTTATTTACAACGCTCGCTCTTTTCATGTCTGTTGCGCAGGCGAATGTTGAAGATGAGAATGCATTCGTACTTGCAAAACAAAACGCTTGCTTGGGTTGTCATGCAGTGAATAAAAAAATTGTGGGCCCTAGTTTTCAAGCGGTGGCAGAAAAATATAAAAACGATTCAAACGCTCAAGTATTTTTAAAAAATAAGATTGCTAAAGGGGGGTCTGGTTCATGGGGCGTTGTACCTATGCCGGCCAACTCAAAATTAAGTAATGCAGATCTATCTACATTAAGCGGCTGGATCTTGCGTGGAGCGCCCTACAAAAACTAGAGCTGTAAATTAGCGCGCTAAGCCTGGTCTGCCTAGAAACCACCACCAGGCTTCATTAGAGCGCTTGAGGTTTTCTTTTAGGGCGTAGTCCATGCCAGCCCACTGCTCATTGGCGGCCTCTTCCACAATAGTTGCGGTATTTGCTGGGGGCAGCTTAAGGCAAGCATCAGCATCGCCATAGGCGTACTCAACTGTCATCCCTGCCTTTTGCGCCAGATGCATCATGGCTTTGTTATTGGCAAGGCAATGAACGTAAAGGGTTTCAATGCTGGTATTGCGTGAGTGAACGGCTGAGCGTTGTAACAATGCTGTGCCCAGGCCCTGAGAGCGCCCTTCTGGTAGCACTGACACACCAAATTCAGCAGCTCGTGCCTCGCCTTTGTGCTCTGGCAAATAGGCTAAATGGGCCATGCCAACAAGTTTCAGATCTAAGTTGAAAACACCAAAAATGACATCCCGATTGAAATCTAGACCCTCCACATAGTGACGAATCACTTCGTCGGGGGTCTGAGTACCAAATCGTAGACGTCTATCTTCATCATTAAGTTGCAATAAATGATTCAGTATTTCCTGTTTATATCCAGCGTGAAGTTCGCGAACAGGCACAGCTCTCCCGGCAGAATGCGGGCTTGAGGGTGAGTGGCTATTCGCTAATTTATTGTGCATAGCAATATTTTAGCAGGGATAAGGGAAAATTTCAGGGTTTTCCCTAGGTTTGTTGGAAATACGCCAAATAAGAATGAAAAAACAGTGTAATTTTTGGGTTGACTAGGTCTAAACCTTAAAAAATAGGATTTTTTTAAAAAAGTTGAAATTTTTTTTAAAATCTAAACCATTGTTTTAATTGACTATATTTTTAAAGTAAGAAAAAACTTAGCCTTTTTTAAGTAAAAGAGTACGAAAGGTGTTGACGACCCTGAAAATGTGGGATATAGTCTCACCTCTCTGCTGAATGTTTTATGAAATACGAAACAAGTCAGCCCTCTTTAAAAATTAGTCAACCGATAATTGTGGGTACTAAGTGAAAGCATCCAGTCCTTCGGGACAGATGTAAATAAATAGTACTCATAGACAGTAAAAAGATTTGGTTTTATTACCAAGTCAATTTCTTGAATGAGTGCGACGATCCGCAAGGATCACAGGAATTGAACTGAAGAGTTTGATCCTGGCTCAGATTGAACGCTGGCGGCATGCCTTACACATGCAAGTCGAACGGCAGCACGGGTGCTTGCACCTGGTGGCGAGTGGCGAACGGGTGAGTAATACATCGGAACGTACCTTATCGTGGGGGATAACGCAGCGAAAGCTGTGCTAATACCGCATACGCCCTGAGGGGGAAAGCGGGGGATCGAAAGACCTCGCGCGATTAGAGCGGCCGATGCCTGATTAGCTTGTTGGTGGGGTAAAAGCCCACCAAGGCGACGATCAGTAGCTGGTCTGAGAGGACGATCAGCCACACTGGGACTGAGACACGGCCCAGACTCCTACGGGAGGCAGCAGTGGGGAATTTTGGACAATGGGGGAAACCCTGATCCAGCAATGCCGCGTGAGTGAAGAAGGCCTTCGGGTTGTAAAGCTCTTTTGTCAGGGAAGAAACACCGGCTCTAACACAGTCCGGGAATGACGGTACCTGAAGAATAAGCACCGGCTAACTACGTGCCAGCAGCCGCGGTAATACGTAGGGTGCGAGCGTTAATCGGAATTACTGGGCGTAAAGCGTGCGCAGGCGGTTATACAAGACAGGCGTGAAATCCCCGGGCTTAACCTGGGAATGGCGCCTGTGACTGTATAGCTAGAGTGTGTCAGAGGGGGGTAGAATTCCACGTGTAGCAGTGAAATGCGTAGATATGTGGAGGAATACCAATGGCGAAGGCAGCCCCCTGGGATAACACTGACGCTCATGCACGAAAGCGTGGGGAGCAAACAGGATTAGATACCCTGGTAGTCCACGCCCTAAACGATGCTGACTAGTTGTTCGGGATTTACATCCTGAGTAACGTAGCTAACGCGTGAAGTCAGCCGCCTGGGGAGTACGGTCGCAAGATTAAAACTCAAAGGAATTGACGGGGACCCGCACAAGCGGTGGATGATGTGGATTAATTCGATGCAACGCGAAAAACCTTACCTACCCTTGACATGTCACTAACGAAGTAGAGATACATTAGGTGCTCGTAAGAGAAAGTGAACACAGGTGCTGCATGGCTGTCGTCAGCTCGTGTCGTGAGATGTTGGGTTAAGTCCCGCAACGAGCGCAACCCTTGTCTTTAGTTGCTACGCAAGAGCACTCTAAAGAGACTGCCGGTGACAAACCGGAGGAAGGTGGGGATGACGTCAAGTCCTCATGGCCCTTATGGGTAGGGCTTCACACGTCATACAATGGTGCATACAGAGGGTTGCCAACCCGCGAGGGGGAGCTAATCTCAGAAAATGCATCGTAGTCCGGATCGTAGTCTGCAACTCGACTACGTGAAGCTGGAATCGCTAGTAATCGCGGATCAGAATGTCGCGGTGAATACGTTCCCGGGTCTTGTACACACCGCCCGTCATACCATGGGAGTGGGTTTTGCCAGAAGCCGTTAGCCTAACCGCAAGGAGGGCGACTGCCACGGCAGGGTTCATGACTGGGGTAAAGTCGTAACAAGGTAGCCGTATCGGAAGGTGCGGCTGGATCACCTCCTTTCTAGAGAAAAGATGCTGAATCCTAGTGCCCACACTTATCGGTTGACAATAAAAGCCACGGGTCTGTAGCTCAGCTGGTTAGAGCACTGTGTTGATAACGCAGGGGTCGTAGGTTCAAGTCCTACCAGACCCACCACCAGCCAGAAACAAGACTTAGTGGGACGTTGGGGGATTAGCTCAGCTGGGAGAGCACCTGCTTTGCAAGCAGGGGGTCGTCGGTTCGATCCCGTCATCCTCCACCATCATCTAAATGTCAAAACTAAGCGAATATTTAATCGTTTAGTTTTGCCATTTATGGCTGTTCTTTAAAAATTTGAGTAAGCAAAGTGTCAAATGTTTCTTTGAGAGGACATTTGGCAATGTAATAAGGGTAAAGATTGAATCATCAATCAGTAATACAAACGAGTTTTACCAAGTTCTTAACAAAGTACTTACAGTTTGGATTACGGCAAACATGTCAGAAGTAGAAGTAAAACCTTTAACAGGTACTAGCAATGGTGCTCGTTATAGGATCAAGTGAATAAGTGCACATGATGGATGCCTTGGCGATTACAGGCGACGAAAGACGTTATAACCTGCGATAAGCCCCGGGGAGCTGGTAAATAAGCTTTGATCCGGGGATTTCTGAATGGGGAAACCCACCACTTTTGTGGTATCCATACCTGAATACATAGGGTATGAGAAGCGAACCTTGTGAACTGAAACATCTAAGTAGCAAGAGGAAAAGACATCAACCGAGATTCCCAGAGTAGTGGCGAGCGAAATGGGAACAGCCTTCTAGTGATATCTCAGTAATTAACAGAATGGAATGGAAAGTCCAACAATAAAGGGTGATAGTCCCGTATGTGAAAATTATTGAGTGGTACTAGGCTAGAGACAAGTAGGGCGGGACACGTGAAATCCTGTCTGAATATGGGGGGACCATCCTCCAAGGCTAAATACTCGTAATCGACCGATAGTGAACAAGTACCGTGAGGGAAAGGCGAAAAGAACCCCGGGAGGGGAGTGAAATAGATCCTGAAATTGTGTGCATACAAACAGTAGGAGCCTCGTAAGGGGTGACTGCGTACCTTTTGTATAATGGGTCAGCGACTTACATTCAGTAGCAAGCTTAACCGAATAGGGAAGGCGTAGCGAAAGCGAGTCCGAATAGGGCGCTAGTTGCTGGGTGTAGACCCGAAACCAGTTGATCTATCCATGGCCAGGTTGAAGGTGCGGTAACACGTACTGGAGGACCGAACCCACTAACGTTGAAAAGTTAGGGGATGAGCTGTGGATAGGGGTGAAAGGCTAAACAAAACTGGAAATAGCTGGTTCTCTCCGAAAACTATTTAGGTAGTGCCTCGTGTATCACTGTAGGGGGTAGAGCACTGTCATGGTAGTGGGGTCCATTGCGGATTACTGCGCCATAGCAAACTCCGAATACCTACAAGTGCAAGCACGGGAGACAGACATCGGGTGCTAACGTCCGGTGTCAAGAGGGAAACAACCCAGACCGCCAGCTAAGGTCCCTAATATATGCTAAGTGGGAAACGAAGTGGGAAGGCTAAAACAGTCAGGAGGTTGGCTTAGAAGCAGCCATCCTTTAAAGAAAGCGTAATAGCTCACTGATCGAGTCGTCCTGCGCGGAAGATGTAACGGGGCTAAGCATATAACCGAAGCTGCGGATCACAGCAATGTGATGGTAGGAGAGCGTTCTGTAAGCCTGTGAAGGTGTCTTGTAAAGGATGCTGGAGGTATCAGAAGTGCGAATGCTGACATGAGTAGCGATAAAGGGGGTGAAAAGCCCCCTCGCCGTAAGCCCAAGGTTTCCTGTTCAACGTTCATCGGAACAGGGTGAGTCGGCCCCTAAGGCGAGGCAGAGATGCGTAGCTGATGGGAACAAGGTTAATATTCCTTGACCATTGTTAGATGCGATGGGGGGACGGATCGCGGAAAGTTGTCCGGGTGTTGGAAGTCCCGGTTCTTGCGTTGGAGATGGCTATTAGGTAAATCCGGTAGCGTAATTCAAGGGCGTGAGACGAGCGAATTTATTCGCGAAGCAATTGGAAGTGGTTCCAAGAAAAGCCTCTAAGCTTCAGTCTAACAAGACCGTACCGCAAACCGACACAGGTGGGCGAGATGAGTATTCTAAGGCGCTTGAGAGAACTCAGGAGAAGGAACTCGGCAAATTTGTACCGTAACTTCGGGATAAGGTACGCCCTGGTAGTTTGACCCTGTACAAGGGGAGGACGAAAGGGTTGCAATAAAAAGGTGGCTGCGACTGTTTAATAAAAACACAGCACTCTGCAAACACGAAAGTGGACGTATAGGGTGTGACGCCTGCCCGGTGCTGGAAGATTAAATGATGGGGTGCAAGCTCTTGATTGAAGTCCCAGTAAACGGCGGCCGTAACTATAACGGTCCTAAGGTAGCGAAATTCCTTGTCGGGTAAGTTCCGACCTGCACGAATGGCGTAACGATGGCCACACTGTCTCCTCCTGAGACTCAGCGAAGTTGAAATGTTTGTGATGATGCAATCTACCCGTGGCTAGACGGAAAGACCCCATGAACCTTTACTGTAGCTTTGCATTGGACTTTGAATCGGTCTGTGTAGGATAGGTGGGAGGCGTTGATAACAGGATGCTAGTTCTGTTGGAGCCAACCTTGAAATACCACCCTGATTTATTTGAGGTTCTAACCTTGGCCCGTTATCCGGGTCGGGAACAGTGCATGGTAGGCAGTTTGACTGGGGCGGTCTCCTCCCAAAGTGTAACGGAGGAGTACGAAGGTACGCTTGGTACGGTCGGACATCGTACCTAAAGTGCAATGGCAAAAGCGTGCTTAACTGCGAGACCGACAAGTCGAGCAGGTGCGAAAGCAGGTCATAGTGATCCGGTGGTTCTGTATGGAAGGGCCATCGCTCAACGGATAAAAGGTACTCTGGGGATAACAGGCTGATACCGCCCAAGAGTTCATATCGACGGCGGTGTTTGGCACCTCGATGTCGGCTCATCTCATCCTGGGGCTGTAGCCGGTCCCAAGGGTATGGCTGTTCGCCATTTAAAGAGGTACGTGAGCTGGGTTTAAAACGTCGTGAGACAGTTTGGTCCCTATCTGCCATGGGCGTTGGAGATTTGACGGGGGCTGCTCCTAGTACGAGAGGACCGGAGTGGACATTCCGCTGGTGTACCTGTTGTTTCGCCAGAAGCATCGCAGGGTAGCTATGAATGGAAGAGATAACCGCTGAAAGCATCTAAGCGGGAAACTTGCCTGAAGATGAGATCTCCCGTAGGTTTAACCTACATAAAGGGTCGTTGAAGACCACAACGTTGATAGGTCGGGTGTGGAAGTGCAGTAATGCATTAAGCTAACCGATACTAATTGCCCGTTAGGCTTGATCCTATAACCAGCACTATTGTGTTGGATGTTTGCCAGATTTAATCTGCATCCTTATTACATGCTTACTCAAATAGAGTTGTTGATTTAATCAGCAACTCGACCCTCTACGCCCGGTGACCATAGCAAGTTGGAACCACTCCTTCCCATCCCGAACAGGACAGTGAAACGACTTTACGCCGATGATAGTGCGGATTACCCGTGTGAAAGTAGGTAACTGCCGGGCACCAATGCGACGCCCAGACCCTCTTAGGTCTGGGCGTTTTTACTTGTGCAAAGCGTTTAGAGATATTGACAGAAACTCCATTTGGAGTCAGAATATTGGGTTCGCGGAGGGGTGTCCGAGCGGCTAAAGGAGGCAGACTGTAAATCTGTTGGCTATGCCTACGTAGGTTCGAATCCTACCCCCTCCACCAGATGTGCGGGATTAGTTTAATGGTAAAACAGCAGATTTCCAATCTTCGGTCAAGAGTTCGATTCTCTTATCCCGCTCCAGAATTTGTTGCATTAGATTTCGCCCATGTGGCTCAGTGGTAGAGCACTCCCTTGGTAAGGGAGAGGTCGGCAGTTCGATCCTGCCCATGGGCACCATGTTTGATTTTATTAATTGTGTATTTCGTGTTTGGTTTAAGAGTTAACTAAAGGCAGATTAAAAATGGCAAAAGAAAAATTCGAGCGGACAAAACCGCACGTAAACGTAGGCACCATCGGTCACGTTGACCACGGTAAAACCACATTGACAGCAGCAATTGCAACCGTGCTTTCTAAAGCATTCGGTGGCGAAGCTAAAGCATACGATCAGATCGATGCTGCTCCTGAAGAAAAAGCACGTGGTATTACGATTAATACTGCGCACGTTGAGTACGAGACTGCAAACCGTCACTACGCACACGTGGATTGCCCAGGACATGCTGACTACGTGAAGAACATGATTACTGGTGCTGCTCAGATGGACGGCGCAATTTTAGTTTGCTCTGCTGCTGACGGCCCAATGCCACAAACTCGTGAGCACATCCTCTTGGCACGCCAAGTGGGCGTTCCTTACATCATCGTGTTCTTGAACAAGTGCGACATGGTTGATGACGAAGAGTTGTTAGAGCTCGTAGAAATGGAAGTTCGTGAGCTTTTATCTAAATACAAATTCCCTGGCGATGACACACCAATCATCCGTGGTTCTGCTAAGTTAGCTCTTGAAGGCGACGAAGGCCCATTGGGTAAAGAAGCCATCATGAAATTGGCTGAAGCTTTGGATACCTTTATTCCTACTCCAGAACGTGCTGTTGACGGCGCATTCTTGATGCCAGTAGAAGATGTGTTCTCTATCTCTGGTCGCGGTACTGTAGTTACAGGCCGTATCGAGCGCGGTATTGTTAAGGTTGGTGAAGAGATCGAAATTATCGGTATCAAGCCAACACTCAAGACTACTTGTACTGGTGTTGAAATGTTCCGCAAATTGCTCGACCAAGGTCAAGCAGGCGATAACGTTGGTATCTTGTTACGCGGTACAAAACGTGAAGAAGTTGAGCGCGGCCAAGTATTGGCTAAGCCAGGTTCAATCACCCCACATACTCACTTTACAGCCGAGGTTTATATCTTGGGTAAAGATGAAGGTGGTCGTCATACTCCATTCTTTAACAACTATCGTCCACAGTTTTACTTCCGTACTACGGACGTAACTGGTTCAATCGAGTTGCCAAAAGACAAAGAAATGGTGATGCCTGGTGATAACGTTTCGATTACCGTAAAGCTCATCGCTCCAATCGCGATGGAAGAAGGTTTACGTTTTGCGATCCGTGAAGGTGGCCGTACTGTTGGCGCTGGCGTGGTTGCAAAGATTTTGGCTTAAGTAGTAAGTTTTAATTAGTTTTTATAAAGGGGTGTAGCTCAATTGGCAGAGCGTTGGTCTCCAAAACCAAAGGTTGGGGGTTCGATGCCCTCCGCCCCTGCCACGATTTGAACTGAAAGCAAAATGTCTCATCAAACAGCAAGTCATACTGAAGAAAAAAGCGGCTGGGTCTCTGGACTAGCTGCTTTAGTCGTCGTTGCAGCGCTAGTCTTGTACTACACGCTGGTAGATCAATCTATGTTGATTCGTCTCGCTGTTTTGTTTGGTGGTATTGCTGCTGCAGTTTTAATTGTGGCGATTTCACCAGATGGGCGCCGTTTTATCGCCTACGCAAAAGATTCTTGGTATGAAGTAAAAAAGGTTGTTTGGCCAACTCGTAAAGAGACCACCCAAATGACTCTAGTCGTATTTGGCTTTGTTCTGATCATGTCCTTATTTTTATGGATTGCAGACAAATTGATTGAATGGCTAGTTTTTTCAGTCTTTTTGGGCTGGAAGTGAGTAAAAAATGATTGATTCTGAAGTAGCTACTAATCCACAGGCTATCGGCAATATGCGCTGGTACGTCATTCATGCTTATTCCGGAATGGAAAAGAGCGTGAAAAGAGGTCTTGAAGAGCGTATTGCACGCTCTGGAATGCCTGAGAAATTTGGCCGTATTTTGGTCCCTTCCGAAGAGGTTGTGGAAATCAAGTCCGGTACCAAGTCAGTTTCTGAGCGTCGTTTCTTCCCAGGCTATGTCCTAATTGAGATGGAAATGACCGATGAGAGCTGGCATTTGGTGAAAAATACACCAAAAGTAACCGGTTTCGTAGGCGGCGTACGCAACCGCCCAAGCCCGATTTCCACTGCGGAAGTAGCAAAAATCATGGATCAAATGCAGGCTGGGGTGGATAAACCCAAGCCTAAGACCCTATTTGAAGTTGGCGAGATCGTGCGAGTTAAAGAAGGACCATTTGTTGATTTCAACGGAAATATCGAAGAAGTCAATTATGAGAAGTCAAGATTGCGCGTTTCTGTTACAATTTTCGGCCGCGGTACCCCAGTTGAGCTGGAGTTCGGCCAGGTAGAAAAGATGTAAAAACGAGGACTTAGTCCTGGTTTTAGTAGTTAGTAGTTAAGTGGTTAGCAATAACCGAGGAGCGGAGCTAGAAAGCCAAAAACTAGCGAAGCGTTTACTCAACGGCGGTCTTTCCTTATGGGGTTAGGCGCGCTTTAAGGAGCACACATGGCAAAGAAGATTATTGGCTTTATTAAGCTGCAGATCCCTGCAGGTAAAGCAAATCCATCACCACCCGTAGGTCCAGCATTGGGTCAACGCGGTCTTAACATTATGGAATTCTGTAAGGCGTTCAATGCTCAAACTCAGAGCATGGAACCTGGCCTACCAATTCCAGTCGTGATTACAGCGTTTGCTGATAAGAGCTTCACATTCATCATGAAGACTCCTCCAGCAACCATCATGATTAAGAAGGCTGCGAAGATTGAAAAAGGATCACCACGTCCTCATACCGATAAAGTGGGCTCCATTACTCGTGCTCAGGCGGAAGAAATCGCTAAAGCAAAAATGCCAGATTTGACAGCAGCCGATATGGACGCAGCTGTTAGAACAATCGCTGGTAGCGCCCGTTCCATGGGCATCACTGTGGAAGGTCTCTAATCATGACTAAATTATCTAAACGCGTTAAAGCAATTCAATCTAAGGTTGATAGCAACAAGTTCTATTCATTAGATGACGCATTGAACCTCGTTAAAGAGTGTGCAACTGCTAAGTTTGATGAGTCTATCGATGTTGCTGTTCAGTTAGGCATTGATGCTAAGAAATCTGACCAAGTTGTGCGTGGCGCGGTAGTGCTCCCAGCTGGTACAGGTAAGCATGTTCGTGTAGCCGTTTTTGCTCAAGGCGAGAAGGCTGAACAAGCTAAAGCCGCTGGTGCAGAAATTGTTGGCATGGAAGAGCTTGCAGAACAAATTAAAGGCGGCAAAATTGATTTCGATATTTTGATCGCATCTCCAGACACAATGAAAATTGTTGGTACTTTAGGTCAAGTATTGGGCCCGCGTGGTTTGATGCCGAATCCAAAAGTTGGAACAGTGACTCCTGACGTTGCTACTGCAGTTAAAAATGCAAAAGCTGGTCAAGTTCAGTTCCGTGTGGACAAAGCCGGTATAGTGCACGCAAGCATTGGCCGTCGTTCATTCGAGCCGACTGCATTGAAATCAAACTTGCTCGCTTTGCTCGAAGCTTTAAATAAAGCGAAGCCACCTGCATCTAAGGGTATTTATTTAAAGAAGGTTGCCGTAAGCAGCACTATGGGTGCAGGCGTACGCGTAGACCAAGCATCGTTACAGGCAGCAGCTTAATTAGCCTGTAACAAAAAAGAACTTTGGGTCGACTCCTGCTCTTCGAGTGAGAGTCGAACATCAAAGACCGTTGGTGAATGAGCTTGCTTTTATAGAGATGAATTCTTAATCGTTACGAAAGTAATAACCAGCGCAGATGGCGACCCTGAAAAGATTTTCACAAGAACTTTGTGAACAAATGATCAGACGCTGGTGTGTAACCCCAACTGGAAACAGTTGGTTTTTATGGAGTTAAACCGTGCCTTTGAATGTACAAGACAAAAAAGCGATTGTTGCTGATGTCGGCGCTCAATTGGCTGGAGCCCAAACTGTCGTGCTCGCTGAATACCGTGGTATTCCAGTAGAGCAGTTGACAAAGCTACGTGCTAGCGCACGTGACCAAGGTGTATATCTTCGCGTTTTGAAGAACACATTGGCACGCCGTGCTGCACAAGGCACACAGTTTGAGCCCCTTGCTGATTCGATGGTTGGCCCCTTGATCTACGGCATCTCTGCTGATCCGATTGCTTCGGCAAAAGTATTGCAGAACTTTGCTAAGACTCAAGACAAGCTAGTCATTACTGCTGGCTTATATAACGGCAAGTTGTTGGACGTAGCGGGTGTTAAATCCCTCGCGTCTATTCCAAGCCGCGATGAGTTGTTATCTCAGTTGTTGGGTGTGATGTTGGCGCCTGTATCTGCGATGGCTCGCGTATTGGGCGCAGTAGCAGCACAAAAGGCAGAAGGAGCACCTGCTCCTGTTGCAGCACCGGTAGCAGAAGTAGTGGCAGCCCCAGCAGAAGTAGTTGCTGAAGCCGCCGCTCCAGAAGCAAGTGCTGAGCCTGCAGCCGCAGCCCCAGAAGCTGGAACAGAAACACCTGAAACCCCTGCCGCTGAATAAGCGACAAATTAACTATTTAAGTATTAGGAGCTAAAAATGGCGATTACTAAAGAAGAAATCATTGATGCAGTAGGTAGCATGTCCGTTATGGATTTGAACGACTTGGTTAAGGCGTTCGAAGAGAAGTTTGGCGTTTCAGCTGCAGCGATGGCTGTTGCTGGTCCTGCTGGTGCAGCTGGCGGCGCTGCTGCTGAAGAGCAAACAGAATTCACTGTTAACTTGCTCGAAGCTGGCGCAAACAAGGTTTCAGTAATTAAGGCAGTTCGCGAAATTACTGGTCTTGGCTTGAAAGAAGCTAAGGACTTGGTTGATGGTGCACCGAAGCCAATCAAAGAAGCTGTTGATAAGAAGACAGCTGAAGAAGCTAAGAAGAAGCTTGACGAAGCAGGCGCTAAGTCAGAAATCAAGTAATACAAACTTTTCTAGCGCCTCCCAAAAGGAGTCGTTAGTTACGTTGGGTTTGATCTTTAGAGGTCAAACCCGATTTCATTTCTGATTGAAATCGGGTTTGCCTTCTGATACGACTGCAGAATGCAAGTTTGGTCGGACACTAAATCTATCGGTTTAGTGTTGTCCGCCAGTGATTGGTAGTGGCCAATCGCCAAATCTTTGTACAGTCGCTGAATTCGGAGATGAAATGAACTATAGCTTCACCGAACGCAAGCGAGTCCGTAAAAGCTTTGCTAAGCGAGTAAATAACCACCAGGTTCCGTACCTGATCGCAACGCAGCTGGAATCCTACGCTAAATTTTTACAGGCTGAAAAGCCAGCAACGTCTCGTCTTACTGAGGGACTTCAAGCTGCCTTTACATCAGCATTCCCAATTGTGTCTAACAACGGCTATGCACGTATGGAATACGTGTCTTACCAGTTGTCACAACCACCATTTGACGTTAAAGAATGTCAGCAACGTGGTTACACATACCACTCTGCCTTACGCGCAAAAGTTCGCTTGATTATTTATGATCGCGAAGCGCCTACTAAGGTTAAAGAGGTAAAAGAGAGCGAAGTCTACATGGGTGAAATTCCACTCATGACAGAAAATGGCTCTTTTGTGATTAACGGTACTGAGCGCGTCATCGTTTCTCAGTTGCATCGTTCCCCAGGCGTGTTCTTCGAACACGATAAGGGCAAGACACACAGCTCAGGTAAGTTGCTGTTCTCAGCACGCATCATTCCTTACCGTGGTTCATGGCTCGATTTCGAGTTCGATCCAAAAGATATTCTCTACTTCCGCGTTGACCGTCGTCGTAAGATGCCTGTCACCATTTTGCTCAAAGCAATTGGTTTAAACAACGAACAGATTCTTGCTAACTTCTTTAACTTTGACCATTTCTCATTAACAGCCAATGGCGGTTCAATGGAATTTGTACCAGAGCGTTTGCGTGGTCAGTTGGCTAGCTTCGATGTGCTCGACAAGAATGGCGTTGTAGTTATTCAAAAAGACAAGCGTATCAATGCAAAGCACATCCGTGAACTCGAGGCTGCTAAGACAAAAACAATCGCTGTACCAGATGACTATTTAATTGGTCGTGTAGTTGCACGCAATATTGTTGATCCAGATTCTGGTGAAATTTTGGCTTATGCTAATGATGAAATCACTGAAGAGGTATTGGCGACATTGCGCGATGCAGGCATCAAGCAATTAGAAACTATCTACACCAATGATTTAGATTCTGGCGCATACATTTCTCAGACATTGCGTACCGATGAAACTGCGGATCAAATGGCTGCTCGTATTGCCATCTATCGCATGATGCGTCCTGGTGAGCCTCCAACAGAAGATGCTGTTGAAGCCTTGTTCCAGCGCTTGTTCTACAACGAAGATAGTTACGATTTATCACGCGTTGGCCGTATGAAAGTTAACAGCCGTCTCGGTCGTTCTGAGATGGAAGGCAAAATGGTTTTATCGGATGAAGACATCCTCGACACCATCAAGTCTTTGGTTGACTTGCGTAACGGCAAAGGCGAAGTCGATGACATCGATCACTTAGGCAATCGTCGCGTACGTTGCGTAGGTGAATTGGCTGAAAACCAATTCCGTGCTGGTTTGTCACGTGTTGAGCGTGCGGTTAAAGAACGTCTCGGCCAAGCCGAAACAGAAAACCTCATGCCTCATGACTTGATTAACAGCAAGCCAATCTCTTCTGCTATTCGTGAGTTCTTCGGTTCTTCACAGTTGTCCCAGTTTATGGACCAAACCAACCCACTCTCAGAGATTACGCACAAGCGTCGTATTTCTGCGTTGGGACCTGGTGGTTTGACCCGCGAGCGCGCAGGCTTTGAAGTGCGCGACGTGCATCCAACCCACTACGGACGTGTTTGCCCAATTGAAACTCCAGAAGGACCAAACATTGGGTTGATCAACTCACTCGCGTTATTTGCGCGTCTGAATGAGCACGGCTTCTTAGAAACTCCGTACCGTAAGGTTTCCAATAGCAAGGTAAGCGACGAAGTGGTTTACCTCTCTGCTATTGAAGAAGCAAAGTATGTGATTGCTCAGGCAAACGCAACAATCGACAAGAGCGGTAAGTTGGCCGACGAATTGGTTTCTGCTCGTCAAGCTGGTGAGACCATGATGGTTAGCCCAGAGCGCATCGATTTCATCGACGTTGCTCCTAGCCAGATTGTTTCTGCTGCTGCTTCACTCGTTCCATTCTTAGAGCACGATGATGCAAACCGTGCGTTGATGGGTGCGAACATGCAGCGTCAAGCAGTTCCTTGCTTGCGTCCAGACAAGCCATTGGTTGGTACGGGTTTAGAGCGTATTGTTGCGGTTGACTCTGGTACTGTGATTTTGGCTTCCCGCGGCGGTATCGTTGATTATGTTGACGCAAACCGTGTAGTTATTCGTGTAAACGATGACGAGACAGCGGCTGGTGAAGTTGGTGTGGATATTTATAACCTCATCAAGTACACCCGTTCAAATCAAAATACCAACATTAACCAACGCCCAATCGTTCAGGCTGGTGATCGTGTTGTCCGCGGCGACGTGGTTGCTGACGGCGCATCTACCGACTTAGGTGAATTGGCTTTGGGTCAAAACATGACTGTGGCATTTATGCCATGGAACGGTTACAACTTCGAAGATTCAATCTTGATCTCTGAAAAAGTTGTTGCTGACGACCGCTACACCTCTATTCATATTGAAGAGTTGTCGGTTGTTGCCCGTGATACCAAGCTTGGTTCAGAAGAAATTACTCGCGATATTTCCAATTTGGCTGAGTCACAACTCTCCCGCTTGGATGAGAGCGGTATTGTTTACATCGGTGCTGAAGTTGAAGCTGGCGACGTATTGGTTGGTAAGGTAACTCCAAAGGGTGAGACAACTCTCACTCCGGAAGAGAAGCTGCTCCGTGCGATCTTCGGTGAAAAAGCATCTGACGTTAAAGATACTTCATTGCGCGTTCCATCTGGAATGATTGGTACTGTTATCGATGTTCAAGTCTTCACCCGTGAAGGTATTGAGCGCGATGCACGTGCACAGTCAATCATTCAAGAAGAATTACAACGCTATCGTTTGGACTTAAACGACCAGCTCCGTATTGTTGAGGGCGATGCCTTCATGCGTTTAGAAAAGCTGTTGATTGGCAAAGTTGCCAACGGTGGCCCTAAGAAATTGGCTAAAGGCACCAAGATCGACAAGGAATATCTTGCTGATTTGGACAAATACCATTGGTTCGATGTTCGTCCAGCGGATGATGAGGTTGCCTCACAAGTTGAAGCGATTAAATCTTCTATCGAAGCGAAGCGTAAACAGTTTGATGAAGCTTTTGAAGAGAAGCGCACCAAGCTTACCCAGGGCGATGATTTACAACCTGGCGTAACGAAGATGGTTAAGGTGTACTTGGCCGTTAAGCGTCGCTTGCAGCCTGGTGACAAGATGGCCGGTCGTCACGGTAACAAGGGTGTGGTTTCTAAAATCGCCCCAGCAGAAGATATGCCATTTATGGCTGACGGACGCCCTGTAGACATCGTCTTGAACCCATTGGGCGTTCCTTCCCGTATGAACGTTGGACAGATCTTGGAAACCCACTTAGGTTGGGCTGCCCAAGGTATTGGTAAGCGTATCGATGAGATGGTTCGTGAGCACGCTAAGCAAACTGAATTGCGTAAGTTCTTCAAGCAGCTTTACAACGAAACAGGTCGTGTTGAAGATATCGACAACTTCACTGATGAGCAGATCACTGTTTTGGCTGAGAATCTCCGCCAAGGCTTGCCATTTGCAACCCCAGTGTTTGACGGTGCTACTGAAGCTGAAATCGGACGTATGCTCGAGTTGGCGTATCCAGAAGATGTTGCTAAATCTTTGAAGATGACGCCATCACGTCAGCAAATGATTTTGTGCGACGGCCGTACCGGCGACCAATTTGAGCGTCCAGTAACTGTTGGCGTAATGCACGTCTTGAAACTCCACCATTTGGTCGATGACAAGATGCATGCTCGTTCAACCGGACCTTACTCTTTAGTAACGCAACAGCCATTGGGCGGTAAAGCTCAGTTCGGTGGTCAGCGCTTTGGTGAGATGGAAGTCTGGGCCCTCGAAGCATACGGTGCTTCATATGTCTTGCAGGAAATGCTGACAGTGAAGTCCGATGACGTCGCAGGCCGTACCAAGGTTTACGAAAACATCGTCAAGGGCGAGCACACGATTGATGCTGGCATGCCCGAATCCTTCAACGTGCTGGTAAAAGAAATCCGTTCGTTGGGTATTGACATTGACATGGAGCGCAACTGATATGAAAGCATTGCTCGATTTATTTAAGCAAACGCAGGGCGAAGAGCAGTTTGATGTCATCAAAATTGGTCTCGCATCTCCTGAGAAAATTCGCTCATGGTCTTTTGGTGAAGTACGCAAACCAGAAACCATCAACTACCGGACTTTTAAGCCCGAGCGTGATGGTTTGTTCTGCGCCAAGATTTTTGGACCAACTAAAGACTACGAGTGCTTATGCGGTAAGTACAAGCGCTTAAAGTTCCGTGGCGTTATCTGCGAGAAGTGCGGCGTTGAAGTTACTCTCGCTAAGGTACGTCGTGAGCGCATGGGCCACATTGAGTTGGCAGCCCCTGTAGCGCACATTTGGTTCTTGAAATCTTTACCATCCCGTTTAGGTATGGTTCTCGATATGACATTGCGTGATATCGAGCGCGTTCTTTACTTTGAAGCATATGTAGTTGTAGATCCTGGTATGACTCCTGAAGGCGCAATGAAGCGCGGTCAGATCATGTCTGAAGATGAATACATTGCCAAGACTGAAGAGTATGGTGACGGTGCATTTACCGCCATCATGGGTGCGGAAGGTATTCGTGACCTCTTACGTTCGATTGATATCGATCGCGAAGTAGAAACGATTCGCGCTGATTTAAAAGCTACTGGTAGCGATGCCAAGATCAAGAAATACGCTAAGCGCTTAAAAGTGCTCGAGGCGTTCCAGACTTCAGGCATTAAGCCTGACTGGATGATCATGGAAGTGCTGCCAGTATTGCCACCAGAATTGCGCCCATTGGTGCCATTGGATGGCGGTCGCTTTGCTACCTCAGATTTGAACGACCTCTATCGTCGTGTAATTAACCGTAACAACCGTTTAAAGCGCTTGTTAGAGTTGCGTGCACCAGAGATCATCGTTCGTAACGAAAAACGGATGTTGCAAGAAGCGGTGGACTCATTGCTCGACAACGGTCGTCGCGGTAAGGCTATGACTGGTGCTAACAAGCGTCCTCTCAAGTCCTTGGCTGAGATGATTAAAGGTAAGAGCGGTCGTTTCCGTCAAAACTTGTTGGGTAAACGTGTTGACTACTCTGGTCGTTCAGTCATCGTGGTTGGCCCTACATTGAAATTGCATCAGTGCGGCTTACCAAAATTGATGGCCTTGGAATTGTTCAAACCATTTATTTTCAACAAGCTTGAGACTTTAGGAATTGCAACCACGATTAAGGCTGCGAAGAAAGAGGTTGAAAGCCAGACTCCAATCGTTTGGGATATTCTCGAAGAAGTGATTCGTGAACATCCAATCATGTTGAACCGTGCGCCTACATTGCACCGTCTCGGTATTCAGGCTTTCGAGCCAATGCTGATTGAAGGTAAGGCAATCCAATTGCACCCATTAGTTTGCGCGGCATTTAACGCAGACTTTGACGGTGACCAAATGGCGGTTCACGTACCTTTGTCGCTCGAAGCGCAAATGGAAGCGCGTACATTGATGTTGGCTTCGAACAACGTATTGTTCCCAGCCAACGGCGAACCATCTATCGTACCTTCACAGGACGTGGTGTTGGGTCTGTATTACGCTACACGTGACAAGATCAACGGTAAAGGCGAAGGCATGGTCTTCGCTAACATTACTGAAGTGGTACGTGCATACGAAGCAGGTCAAGTTGAATTGGCTTCTCGTGTTGCTGTCCGTATTACTGAGTTTGAGATTGTGGACAAGAAGGCAGAGGGCGACGCCCGTTTTGCTGAGAAGACCAAGATCTACCAAACATCAGTTGGCCGCGCAATCTTGTCTGAGATTTTGCCTAAAGGCATGTCTTTCGAGGAAATTAATAAGCCTTTGAAGAAAAAAGAAATCTCACGTTTGATCAACACATCATTCCGTAAGTGCGGTTTGCGTGAAACGGTTATTTTTGCTGACCGCCTCTTGCAGTCTGGTTTCCGTTTGGCAACCAACGCTGGTATCTCAGTTGCGATCGACGATATGTTGATCCCGACCTCTAAAGAGCGCATCATCACTGAGGCTTCTGCCAAGGTTAAAGAGTACGACAAGCAGTTCATGTCAGGCCTCGTAACCAATCAAGAACGTTATAACAACGTGGTTGATATTTGGGGTGCTGCAGGCGACCAAGTTGGTAAGGCGATGATGGACGAGTTGTCACACGTTGACGTACTCGACCGTAACGGTAAGACTGTTCGTCAAGAGTCCTTTAACTCCATCTACATGATGGCGGATTCTGGTGCACGTGGATCTGCAGCGCAGATTCGTCAGTTGGCTGGTATGCGTGGTTTGATGGCCAAGCCTGATGGCTCCATCATTGAAACCCCAATTACTGCGAACTTCCGTGAAGGCTTGAACGTATTGCAGTACTTCATTTCAACTCACGGTGCTCGTAAAGGTCTGGCTGATACAGCGTTGAAGACAGCGAACTCTGGTTACTTGACACGTCGTTTGTGCGACGTTACTCAAGATCTCGTGGTGATTGAAGATGATTGCGGCGCAACTAATGGTGTAACCATGAAGGCGCTGGTTGAAGGCGGCGAAATTATCGAAGCATTGCGTGACCGTATTTTGGGTCGTGTATGTATCGGTGACATCGTTCATCCTGACACACAAGAAGTCATTGTTCCGAACGACACATTGCTCGATGAAGATCATGTTGATCAAATCGTTGCATTGGGTATCGACGAAGTTAAAGTTCGCACAGTATTGTCTTGCCTAACTCGCTTTGGTTTGTGCGCGAAGTGCTACGGACGTGATCTAGGTCGCGGTGGTTTGGTAAACGTTGGTGAAGCAGTTGGCGTGATCGCCGCTCAGTCTATCGGCGAGCCAGGCACACAGTTGACTATGCGTACTTTCCACATTGGTGGCGCAGCGTCACGTGCATTAGTTGCAAGCAATATTGAAGCCAAATCTAACGGTGCTTTGAAGTTCTCTGCCACGATGCGTGTTGTCAAGAACGCGAAGGGTGAGCAGATCGTGATTTCACGTTCTGGCGAAGCCTTGATCGTTGATGAGAACGGTCGTGAGCGTGAGCGCCATAAGGTGCCTTATGGCGCAACTCTCTTGTTAAAAGAAGATGCAGCTGTTAAGGCTGGCGCAAGCTTGGCGACATGGGACCCATTAACACGTCCGATTATTTCTGAGTACGCTGGTATCGCTCGCTTCGACAACGTCGAAGAAGGTGTAACTGTTGCTAAGCAGGTTGACGAAGTTACTGGTCTCTCCACTTTGGTGGTGATTGACGGTAAGCGTCGTTCTGCTGCTAGCAAAGGCGTTCGTCCAATGATCAACTTGGTTGATGACAAGGGTAACGAAGTCATGATCGCCGGTACTGATCATCCAGTAAACATTGGCCTCCAAGTAGGTGCTTTGATTACGGTTAAAGATGGTCAGAAAGTTGAAGTTGGTGAAGTATTGGCGCGTATTCCAATCGAATCACAGAAGACTCGCGACATTACCGGTGGCTTGCCACGCGTTGCTGAATTGTTCGAAGCACGTTCACCAAAAGATGCAGCAGTATTGGCGAAAGTGACTGGAACAGTGTCATTCGGTAAGGAAACCAAAGGTAAACAACGTTTGGTTATTACTGATATGGACGGCGAAGCCAATGAATTCTTGATTCCTAAAGAGAAGCAAGTTCTTGTTCATGACGGTCAAGTTGTGAACAAGGGCGAGATGATTGTGGAAGGCCCTGCTGATCCACATGACATCTTGACTCTCCGCGGTATTGAAGAGTTGGCGATCTACATCGTTGATGAAGTTCAAGACGTTTACCGTTTGCAGGGCGTGAAGATTAATGACAAGCACATTGAAGTGATCGTGCGTCAAATGTTGCGTCGTGTGCAAATTACTGATGGCGGCGATACCGCTTACATCACTGGTGAGCAAGTTGAGCGTTCAAAACTGTATGACGCTAACGATTTAGTGATTGCTGCAGGTAAGCGCCCAGCCCAGTTCGAGAACGTGCTGTTGGGTATTACAAAAGCATCCTTGTCGACCGACAGCTTCATTTCAGCGGCTTCTTTCCAAGAAACCACCCGTGTATTGACTGAAGCCGCAATTATGGGCAAGACCGATACACTCCGTGGCCTCAAGGAAAACGTCATTATTGGTCGTCTGATTCCTGCTGGTACCGGCTTGTCTTACCGCCGTGCACGCAAGGTCAGAGAGCAATTCGAGCGTGATCGCGCTCAAATGATTGCCGCCGAAGAAGAGGCAATGGCCAATATGCCTGTAGAAATTGAGGCTGAAGTCGTTGCTCCTGCTGGGGAGGCTGATCCGAGCTAATTTGGTAATTCTGGCCAGAAATGGCCAGTTTTTTCCCCATTTGGTTGACGGAAAAGGCTGGCCAAGCTAGAATGCTGAGTTCTACTGATTCAGAAGAGGGTCTTTTTGACCTAGAAATTCTCTAAGTCATTGATTTTCTTGAAGAAAGCAACAAAGAAGTACTAACCGAGCTATTTTATGCCAACAATTAATCAATTAATACGTAAGCCAAGATCCAGGCTGATCGTTAAAAGCAAGAGCCCTGCACTGGAAAACAGTCCGCAGCGCCGTGGTGTTTGTACACGTGTGTACACCACTACTCCTAAAAAGCCTAACTCTGCGCTCCGTAAAGTAGCCAAAGTTCGCTTAACCAATGGTTTTGAAGTGATTTCATACATTGGTGGTGAGGGCCATAACCTCCAGGAACACTCAGTAGTGTTAATCCGTGGTGGTCGTGTAAAGGATTTGCCAGGTGTTCGTTACCACATCGTTCGTGGCTCACTTGACTTGCAAGGTGTTAAAGACCGTAAGCAGTCTCGTTCCAAGTACGGTGCTAAGCGCGCTAAGAAATCTGCTTAATCTTTCAATAGATTTTTGCTGAAGTATTTGTAGTAGGTCTTCGTTTGTCAGACTTAAAAGACAAGTAAGTGGTTGTCTCGTCTAAGAATCTTCTTAGATAGTAGGGCGGCCGGAGCGGGTGATCCATGTGGGTCGCCCCTAACTGAACTGAAGGAGTAGTTATGCCACGTCGTCGTGAAGTTCCCAAACGGGAAATTTTGCCGGATCCAAAATTCGGTAATGTAGAAGTAGCTAAATTCATGAACGTCCTTATGTTGGACGGTAAGAAATCGGTTGCAGAGCGTATCGTTTACGGTGCCTTTGATCACATCGAGAAAAAAGCAAACAAAGAACCACTCGAAATTTTCTCAACAGCTATGGGCAACGTAAAGCCAATGGTTGAGGTGAAGAGCCGTCGTGTTGGTGGCGCTAACTACCAGGTTCCTGTTGAAGTTCGCCCATCACGCCGCTCTGCTTTGGCAATGCGTTGGGTGCGCGAAGCCGCTAAAAAGCGCGGTGAGAAATCTATGGCTCAACGCTTGGCCAACGAATTATTAGAAGCTGCAGAAGGTCGCGGCGGAGCAATGAAGAAGCGTGAAGAAGTTCACCGTATGGCAGAAGCTAACAAAGCTTTCTCACATTTCCGCTTCTAATCAAATAGTAAAGAAAAGGCACCAACAGTGGCACGTAAAACCCCCATCGACAGATACCGCAATATTGGTATCTCTGCGCACATTGACGCAGGCAAGACAACAACTACAGAACGCGTTTTGTTCTACACCGGTGTTAATCATAAAATTGGTGAAGTACATGATGGCGCTGCAACCATGGACTGGATGGAGCAAGAGCAAGAGCGTGGCATCACGATTACATCTGCTGCTACTACAACGTTCTGGAAGGGCATGGCTGGTAATTTCGCAGAGCACCGTATCAATATTATTGATACCCCAGGACACGTAGACTTCACTATTGAAGTTGAGCGTTCAATGCGCGTGTTGGATGGTGCTTGCATGGTTTACTGTGCGGTTGGTGGTGTACAGCCACAATCTGAAACTGTTTGGCGTCAAGCTAACAAGTATCAAGTTCCACGTTTAGCTTTTGTAAATAAGATGGACCGCACTGGCGCGAACTTCTTTAAGGTCTATGACCAGATGAAGTTACGCCTTAAAGCAAATCCTATCTTGATCCAGATTCCTATTGGCGCTGAAGAAAACTTCAAGGGCGTTGTGGACTTGGTAAAAATGAAGGCCATCTATTGGGATGAGGCTTCACAAGGCACTAAGTTTAGCTACGAAGAGATTCCTGCTGAATTAAAGGCATCTGCAGATGAGTGGCGCGAAAAGATGGTTGAAGCCGCTGCTGAAAGTTCAGAAGAGTTGATGGAGAAGTATCTTGGTGGCGAAGAGTTAACCGAAGAAGAAATCAAAAAAGCGTTGCGTCAACGTACGATTGCTAATGAAATCATTCCAATGATGTGCGGAACTGCCTTCAAAAACAAAGGCGTTCAGGCGATGTTGGATGCGGTGGTTGAGTTGTTGCCATCCCCATTAGACGTTCCACCAGTTCCTTGTGAATTGGAAGACGGCACCCCAACAACACGTAAAGCTGACGATGCTGAGAAATTCTCTGCATTGGCATTTAAGATTATGACTGACCCATTTGTTGGCCAGCTCATCTTCTTCCGCGTTTACTCGGGCGTAATGAAATCTGGCGACACAATCTACAACCCAATCAAGGGTAAGAAAGAGCGTGTTGGTCGTTTATTGCAAATGCATGCCAACCAACGTGAAGAAATTAAAGAAGTCTACGCAGGGGATATCGCTGCTGCAGTTGGTCTAAAAGACGCAACTACTGGCGAAACATTATGTGACCCAGATAGCATTGTTATTTTGGAGCGCATGGTATTCCCAGAGCCAGTTATCTCACAAGCAGTTGAGCCAAAGACAAAACCAGACCAAGAAAAAATGGGTCTTGCTTTGAATCGTTTGGCACAAGAAGATCCATCATTCCGCGTTAAGACAGATGAAGAATCTGGTCAAACGATTATTTCCGGTATGGGCGAGCTCCACTTGGAAATTTTGGTTGACCGTATGCGTCGTGAGTTTGGTGTTGAAGCAACTGTTGGTAAGCCACAAGTTGCCTATCGCGAAACTATTCGTAAAGTTTGCGAAGAAATCGAAGGTAAGTTTGTTAAGCAGTCTGGTGGTCGCGGTCAATACGGTCACGTGGTATTGAAGCTTGAGCCACAAGAGCCAGGCAAAGGTTTTGAATTCATTGACGCTATTAAGGGCGGTGTGGTTCCACGCGAATACATCCCTGCTGTAGAAAAAGGAATTCGCGAAACATTGAACTCCGGTATTTTGGCTGGTTATCCAGTCGTTGATATCAAAGCTACATTGTTCTTCGGTTCATACCATGATGTTGACTCCAATGAAAACGCATTTAAGATGGCGGGCTCTATGGCATTCAAAGACGGTATGCGTAAAGCAGCGCCAGTGTTACTTGAGCCGATGATGGCTGTTGAAGTAGAAACACCAGAAGATTTCATGGGTAACGTAATGGGCGATCTCTCATCCCGTCGCGGTATTTTGCAAGGTATGGACGACATTCCAGGCGGCGGTAAGATCGTTCGCGCTGAAGTGCCGTTGGCAGAGATGTTTGGTTACTCAACTGGCTTGCGCTCGTTGACCCAAGGTCGCGCTACCTACACCATGGAGTTTAAGCATTATTCCGAAGCACCGAAGAACGTTGCTGAAGCAGTTATGGCTGCTAAAGCGAAGTAATTTATCCACATTAATTTTGAATATTGACTAGCTAAAGAAGGCAGACAAAAATGGCAAAAGAAAAATTCGAGCGGACAAAACCGCACGTAAACGTAGGCACCATCGGTCACGTTGACCACGGTAAAACCACATTGACAGCAGCAATTGCAACCGTGCTTTCTAAAGCATTCGGTGGCGAAGCTAAAGCATACGATCAGATCGATGCTGCTCCTGAAGAAAAAGCACGTGGTATTACGATTAATACTGCGCACGTTGAGTACGAGACTGCAAACCGTCACTACGCACACGTGGATTGCCCAGGACATGCTGACTACGTGAAGAACATGATTACTGGTGCTGCTCAGATGGACGGCGCAATTTTAGTTTGCTCTGCTGCTGACGGCCCAATGCCACAAACTCGTGAGCACATCCTCTTGGCACGCCAAGTGGGCGTTCCTTACATCATCGTGTTCTTGAACAAGTGCGACATGGTTGATGACGAAGAGTTGTTAGAGCTCGTAGAAATGGAAGTTCGTGAGCTTTTATCTAAATACAAATTCCCTGGCGATGACACACCAATCATCCGTGGTTCTGCTAAGTTAGCTCTTGAAGGCGACGAAGGCCCATTGGGTAAAGAAGCCATCATGAAATTGGCTGAAGCTTTGGATACCTTTATTCCTACTCCAGAACGTGCTGTTGACGGCGCATTCTTGATGCCAGTAGAAGATGTGTTCTCTATCTCTGGTCGCGGTACTGTAGTTACAGGCCGTATCGAGCGCGGTATTGTTAAGGTTGGTGAAGAGATCGAAATTATCGGTATCAAGCCAACACTCAAGACTACTTGTACTGGTGTTGAAATGTTCCGCAAATTGCTCGACCAAGGTCAAGCAGGCGATAACGTTGGTATCTTGTTACGCGGTACAAAACGTGAAGAAGTTGAGCGCGGCCAAGTATTGGCTAAGCCAGGTTCAATCACCCCACATACTCACTTTACAGCCGAGGTTTATATCTTGGGTAAAGATGAAGGTGGTCGTCATACTCCATTCTTTAACAACTATCGTCCACAGTTTTACTTCCGTACTACGGACGTAACTGGTTCAATCGAGTTGCCAAAAGACAAAGAAATGGTGATGCCTGGTGATAACGTTTCGATTACCGTAAAGCTCATCGCTCCAATCGCGATGGAAGAAGGTTTACGTTTTGCGATCCGTGAAGGTGGCCGTACTGTTGGCGCTGGCGTGGTTGCAAAGATTTTGGCTTAAGTAGTAAGTTTTAATTAGTAAAAATATTTAGCGGTTTGCTAACCGGTGACATCAGTGCTGCTGATGTCACCGAGCTCTTTAGATGTATAACGTGGCAGCACCACAACGCTCTTTGGAATTAATATGCAAAACCAAAAAATTCGTATTCGCCTTAAAGCATTTGATTACCGTTTAATCGACCAGTCTGCAGCTGAAATCGTTGATACAGCTAAGCGTACTGGTGCAGTTGTTAAGGGTCCAGTTCCTTTGCCAACCCGTATTGAGCGTTTTGATATCTTGCGTTCACCACACGTGAACAAGACATCCCGTGATCAGTTAGAGATCCGCACCCATCTCCGTTTGATGGATATAGTTGATCCTACAGAGAAAACTGTAGATGCTTTGATGAAGTTAGACCTTCCAGCAGGCGTGGACGTTGAAATTAAGTTGCAGTAATTTGTTGTTTCCAGCCTTTTTGCTTGTCAAGACTGGGTTTTCGGGATAGAATCTAAGGCTTCGCTCAATTATTTGGGCGATAATCTTAGTTTTATCAGCACTAAAAACGTTGTAAGTTATTGATTTAGAAGTACTTTTACTTGTAAATCACTTAAATTAATTTTGCCGACCAATCGAAGTCGGCGTGGAGCATGAATATGAGCTTAGGCTTAATCGGCCGCAAGGTCGGCATGACCCGTCTATTTACGGACGAAGGGGACTCAATCCCTGTGACCGTAATTGACGTGAGCGACAACAGAATCGCTCAAATCAAGACCCAGGCAACTGATGGCTATGATGCTATCCAGTTAGCACATGGCACACGTAGAGCTACTCGCGTTACTAAAGCAATGGCTGGTCACTTCGCCAAAGCTGGTGTGATGGCAGGTAACGGCCTCAACGAATTCCAATTAGATGCAGCAAAAATTGCAGAAATGACGCCAGGACAAGTAATTCCTGCTGACACTGCATTTACTGCTGGTCAAAAAGTGGACGTACAAGGTGTGTCTATCGGTAAGGGCTACGCAGGTACCATCAAGCGTTATCACTTCGCTTCTGGTCGTGCATCCCACGGTAACTCACGTTCACATAACGTACCAGGCTCTATCGGTATGGCGCAAGACCCAGGTCGTGTTTTCCCTGGTAAGCGTATGACCGGTCACTTGGGTGACGTTACACGTACAGTTCAAAATTTAGTCATCGCACGCATTGATTCAGAACGTAATCTGATCATGGTTAAAGGCGCTATTCCAGGTGCCCCAGGCGGTAAAGTTATTGTTACTCCAGCGGTTAAAACACCGTTGAAGAAGAAATAAGGAGAGCGAATATGGAACTTAAGCTTCTCCAAGACAACGGTACTTTAGGTGCAGGCGTACAAGCTTCACCAGAAGTATTCGAACGTGAATATAACGAAGCATTGGTACACCAAGTTGTAGTGGCTTACCAAGCTAATGCACGTAGCGGTAACCGTGCACAAAAAGACCGTGAGCAAGTTAAGCACACAACCAAGAAACCTTGGCGTCAAAAAGGTACTGGTCGTGCACGTGCTGGTATGAGCTCTTCCCCGCTGTGGCGTGGAGGTGGCCGTATATTCCCGAATTCTCCAGAAGAGAATTTCAGCCAAAAAGTAAACAAGAAAATGTACCGCGCTGGTATGAGATCTATTTTGTCTCAGTTAGCTCGCGAAGGTCGTTTGAATGTTGTTGATCAATTTTCTCTTGACGCTCCAAAGACTAAAGTTTTAGCTGACAAAGTTAAAGCAATGGGCTTGGATTCAGTCTTGATTATTGTTGATCAGGTTAGCGAGAATTTGTACTTGGCATCACGTAACTTGCATAAAGTTGCTGTATGTGAGCCACAGCACGCTGATCCATTAGCTTTGGTCCAATACAAAAAAGTATTGGTTAGCAAAGCTGCGATCGCAAAAATTGAGGAGTTGCTGAAATGAGCCAAGTCCGTAAAAATGATCACAACCTAATGAGGGTTCTGCTTGGACCGGTTATCTCTGAAAAAGCCACTATGGTTGCAGAGAAAAACGAACAAGTAGTTTTCCAAGTAGCTCGCGACGCAAATAAACTCGATGTAAAACAAGCGGTTGAATTGCTCTTCAAAGTGCAAGTTGATTCTGTTCAAATCGTGAATCAAAAGGGTAAGCCTAAGCGCTATGGCCGTTTTGAAGGTCGTCGTGACCACACTAAGAAGGCCTACGTAAGCTTGAAGCCAGGTCAAGAAATTAACTTTGAAGCGGAGGCGAATTAATCATGCCTTTGATGAAGACAAAACCGACCTCACCAGGTCGTCGTTCAATGGTCAAGGTGGTAAATCCTGACCTGCATAAAGGTAAACCTTTTGCAGCGTTGGTAGAGCCACAATTCCAAAAAGCGGGTCGTAACAATAATGGTCACATCACTACCCGTCATAAAGGTGGTGGTCATAAGCATCACTATCGTGTTGTTGATTTCAAACGCAACGACAAAGATGGTATTCCAGCAAAAGTTGAACGCTTGGAATACGATCCAAACCGTAGTGCAAATATTGCATTGATCGTGTTTGCTGATGGTGAGCGTCGCTACATTCTTGCTGCAAAAGGGATGACTGTTGGTCAGGCATTGATGAGTGGCTCAGAAGCCCCAATCAAGTCTGGTAATAACTTGCCAATTCGCAACATTCCGGTTGGTAGCACGATTCACTGTGTAGAAATCATGCCGGGTAAGGGTGCTCAAGTAGCACGCTCGGCCGGTGGTTCAGCAGTATTGTTGGCCCGTGAAGGTGTATACGCTCAAGTGCGTTTGCGCTCAGGCGAAGTGCGCCGTGTTCTGATTGAGTGCCGCGCCACTATTGGTGAAGTTGGCAACGAAGAGCACAGCTTGCGTGTTATTGGTAAAGCTGGTGCAAATCGCTGGCGTGGTATTCGCCCAACCGTTCGCGGTGTGGCAATGAACCCAGTAGATCACCCACATGGTGGTGGTGAAGGTAAAACTGGTGAAGGCCGTGTACCAGTATCTCCATGGGGCACTCCAACTAAAGGTTATCGTACACGTCGTAACAAGCGTACAACATCGATGATCGTTCAACGTCGTCAAAAGCGTTAAGCGATTAAGGAAAAATAGATATGACACGTTCAGCTAAAAAAGGCCCATTTTGCGAAGCCAGCTTGGTAAACAAGGTTGAAGTCGCACAAGCCAACAAAGACAAAAAGCCGATCAAAACTTGGTCACGCCGTTCAACAATCCTCCCAGACTTTATTGGTCTGACGATTGCTGTGCATAACGGTCGTCAACACGTTCCGGTTTATGTATCAGAAAACATGGTGGGTCATAAGTTAGGCGAATTTGCCTTGACCCGTACTTTCAAAGGTCACGCTGCTGACAAGAAAGTAACGAAGAAGTAAGGGGATGATGATGGAAGTTAAAGCTATTCACAAGAGCGCCCGCATTTCTGCGCAAAAGACACGTTTGGTCGCAGACCAAATTCGTGGTTTGCCAATTGCACGCGCATTAAACATTTTGAATTTCAGCCCCAAGAAAGCTGCCTTCATTGTGAAAAAAGTGGTTGAGTCTGCAGTGGCCAACGCTGAACACAATAAAGGCGCTGATATTGATGAGCTCAAGGTTTCAACAATTATTGTTGATAAAGGTACTTCCTTGAAGCGCTTCACAGCACGCGCTAAGGGTCGTGGTAATCAAATTGAAAAACAAACATGTCACATTACCGTGACCTTGAGTAACTAAGGAAAGATATGGGACAAAAGATAAACCCAACCGGATTCCGACTCGCGGTAACGAAGAATTGGACATCACGTTGGTATGCAAACAATACTGACTTTGCGAAGATGTTGAAAGAGGACGTAGATGTCCGCATCTATCTCAAAAAGAAGTTGAAGAATGCATCCGTAAGTAAAGTTGTGATTGAGCGTCCTGCAAAGAATGCCCGCATCACCATCTATAGTTCACGTCCAGGCGTTGTAATCGGTAAAAAAGGCGAAGATATTGAAGTGCTCCGCCGCGAATTGCAAAAGCGTATGGGTGTTCCAGTTCACGTGAACATTGAAGAAATTCGTAAGCCAGAAGTTGACGCGCAATTAATTGCCGACTCAATTACTCAGCAGCTCGAAAAACGTATCATGTTCCGTCGTGCGATGAAGCGTGCAATGCAAAATGCAATGCGCCTTGGCGCGCAAGGTATCAAAATCATGTCATCAGGTCGTTTGAATGGTGCTGAGATCGCTCGTCGCGAATGGTATCGCGAAGGTCGTGTTCCACTTCATACATTGAAGGCTGATATTGATTACGCAACATCAGAAGCTGAAACTACATACGGCATCATTGGTGTAAAAGTTTGGGTATACAAAGGCGACACATTGGGTCGTGGTGCAGAAGCTCAAGTGGTTGCTCCATCAGCTGAACCAGCTGCCGAAGAAAAGAAAACTCGTCGTGCCCCAAGCAAGACAGCTGCTCGTAAACCAGCTGCTGGCACAGACAAGCCATTAGTTGCTGCTAAGCCAGCAGTAAAGCGTGTGCGTAAGGTTGAAACACCTGCCGCAGATACGCAGAAGTCAGGAGAGTAAGCATGCTACAACCAAAGCGTCGCAAGTATCGTAAGGAACAAAAAGGTCGCAACACTGGCGTGGCAACACGTGGTAGTTCCGTAGCCTTTGGTGACTTTGGATTGAAGGCCGTTGGCCGTGGTCGTTTGACTGCTCGTCAAATCGAGTCAGCACGTCGTGCAATGACTCGTCACATTAAACGTGGTGGCCGTATTTGGATTCGCATTTTCCCAGATAAGCCAATTTCACAAAAACCTGCTGAAGTACGTATGGGTAACGGTAAAGGTAATCCAGAGTACTACGTAGCTGAAATTCAACCAGGCAAAGTGCTCTACGAGATGGACGGTGTTGATGAGCAATTGGCGCGCGAAGCTTTCAAGCTTGCTGCCGCTAAGTTGCCTTTACAGACCACTTTCGTGATTCGCCACTTAGGTTGATCGGGATAGAGATTATGAAAAATACAGAATTAGCTTCAAAAGATCTGACAGCTTTAAATGCAGAGTTAACCGAGTTGCTCAAGACCGGTTTCAAGCTCCGCATGCAAAAAGGCACTCAGCAACTCACAAATACCAGCCAATTGGGTAAAAATAAGCGCGACATCGCTCGTGTGAAGACTTTTATCGCCCAAAAGACTGCACAGAAATAAGGAAAAAGGGATATGACAGAATTATCTAAACCCTTGCGCCGTACCCTCGTGGGACGCGTTGTTAGCGACAAAATGCAAAAGACTGTGACGGTGTTGGTTGAGCGTCAAGTTAAGCATCCAGTGATTGGCAAGTATGTTGGCCAGTCCAAAAAATATCATGCTCATGACGAAGCTGGCACATACAAGATGGGTGATACCGTTGAAATTGCTGAATCTAAGCCAATTTCACGTACTAAATCTTGGGTTGTGACCCGTTTGGTTGAGGCTTCAAAGGGTATTTAAAGAAATATTGGGGATTTTGGTGAAGATTCTTCCCAAATCCCTTTTTTTCGTAGTAGAATAGAAGGCTTCTCTGGTTTTATTGGAGAAGCAGTGTTTTTCATTAATTCCGGGTTTTAGCTCTCGTTAAAGCCCATAGACGGAACCAAGACTGTTTGCCTTTGGCCAATAAGTTGGGGATTAGAAATGATACAAACCGAAAGTAGATTACAGGTTGCCGATAACACAGGCGCCAGTGAAGTGTTGTGCATCAAGGTATTGGGCGGCTCTAAGCGTCGTTACGCCAGTATTGGTGATGTCATCAAAGTCAGCGTTAAGTCTGCTGCTCCACGTGGCCGTGTTAAAAAAGGTGATATTTATAACGCCGTAGTTGTGAGAACTGCTAAGGGTGTTCGCCGTCCAGATGGTTCATTGATTAAGTTCGATGGCAACGCTGCGGTATTGCTCAACGCTAAGTTAGAGCCAATTGGCACACGTATCTTTGGACCAGTGACGCGCGAGTTGCGTACTGAGAAGTTCATGAAGATCGTTTCTCTCGCCCCCGAAGTTATTTAAGAGGCTGATATGAAAAAGATTCGTAAAGGTGATTCCGTAGTTCTGTTGACTGGCCGTGATAAGGGCAAGCAAGGAACTGTTACAGCCGTTCTCGAGAACAAGTTAGTGATCGAAGGCGTAAATATTTATAAAAAGAGCGTTAAGCCAAATCCAGCAGCCGGTGTTACTGGCGGCATGATTGACAAGACGATGCCTGTTCACATTTCTAATGTGGCTGTGGTTGACGGTAACGGCAAGCCATCACGTGTTGGTATCAAACTCGTGGATGGTAAAAAGCAACGTTTCCTCAAAACCACTGGCGCAACTTTAAGCGCATAAGGGGCACGGAGAAATTATGAGCACACGTTTTCAAGAACACTATCAAGCAAAAGTTGTTGCAGATTTAATCGCCAAATTTGGTTATAAGTCTGTAATGGAAGTTCCACGTATCACTAAGGTAACCCTGAACATGGGCTTGGGTGATGCAGTGAACGACAAGAAAATTATCGAAAATGCAGTTGGTGATTTAACTAAAGTTGCGGGCCAAAAGCCAGTTGTAACTAAAGCGAAAAAAGCGATTGCAGGTTTCAAAATTCGCCAAGGCTACCCAATCGGTGCAATGGTGACATTGCGTGGTGCACGCATGTACGAATTTTTGGATCGTTTCGTAACTGTTGCATTGCCACGCGTACGTGACTTCCGCGGTATCTCTGGTAAAGCATTTGACGGCCGTGGTAACTACAACATCGGCGTTAAAGAACAGATCATTTTCCCTGAAATCGAATACGACAAAATTGATGCCCTCCGCGGTCTCAATATCAGTATTACGACGACTGCTAAAACCGACGAAGAAGCAAAAGCTTTGTTGGCGGCATTCAAATTCCCTTTCCGCAATTAAGAGGCTAACGTGGCAAAACTATCCCTAATTGAGCGCGAGAATAAGCGCGCAAAAACTGTAGAGAAGTACGCTGTAAAGCGTGCCGAACTCAAAGCGATCATCGCTGATCAATCACGCAGCGATGAAGAGCGCTATGAAGCTCGCTTAAAACTACAGGCACTTCCACGTAACGCAAGCCCGATTCGTCAAAGAAATCGTTGTTCATTAACCGGTCGACCACGTGGCACATTCCGTAAATTCGGTTTGGCTCGTAGCAAGATTCGTGAAATCGCCTTCCGTGGCGAAATCCCCGGTTTAACCAAGGCCAGCTGGTAAGCGGCGAAAGAATTAGGAGAACTCATGAGTATCAGCGATCCAATCGCCGACATGTTGACAAGGATCCGCAATGCGCAAGCAGTGCAGAAACCCGTAGTCTTGATGCCGTCGTCAAAAGTAAAAGTAGCCATCGCAAAAGTTTTGCAAGATGAAGGCTATATCGAAAGTTTTGAAATCAAAGGTGAAGCAGCTAAGCCAGTGCTCCATATTGATCTCAAATACTATGCAGGCCGTCCTGTTATTGAGCGTATTGACCGTGTATCAACACCAAGTCTACGCATCTATAAAGGTCGCCATGACATTCCAGAAGTAATGAATGGCTTGGGCATTGCAATTATTTCAACCCCTCAAGGCGTAATGACAGACCGTAAAGCACGTGCAACAGGCGTGGGCGGCGAAGTTATTTGCTACGTAGCTTAAGGAGCGAAATATGTCCCGCGTAGGTAAATCACCAATTACAGTTCCTAAAGGCGCTGAGATCAGCATCAACGGTGCAAACGTAACTGTTAAGGGTCCATTGGGCACTTTGACACACAACTTGCATCCTTCTGTTGGTTTGAAACAAGAAGATGGCGTATTGACAGTTGTTTTAAATAACAACTCACCAGAAGCTGGTGCACAGTCAGGTACAGCCCGTGCTTTGGTTAACAACATGGTTGTTGGCGTAACTGCTGGCTTTGAGCGCAAGCTCAGCTTAGTAGGCGTTGGTTACCGCGCTGCTGCTCAAGGTGAAACATTGAAGTTGCAGTTAGGTTTCTCACACGACATTATTTACAACCTACCAAAGGGTGTAAAAGCTGAGACTCCATCGCAAACTGAAATCATTATCAAAGGTTCCAACAAGCAGCAAGTTGGCCAGGTCGCAGCTGAAGTTCGCGCATACCGTTCACCAGAGCCATACAAAGGCAAGGGTGTTCGCTACGTGGATGAGGTTGTGCATCTGAAAGAAACTAAGAAGAAGTAAGCGAGATTAGAAAATGAATAAAGACGAATCCAGACAAAGACGCGCTAGGCAGACTCGTATTCGCATTGCCGAAGCATTGGCAAATCGCTTAACAGTTATCCGTAGCAATACTCATATTTCTGCTCAGGTTTATAGCCCATGCGGAACCAAAGTTGTAGCAGCCGCTTCAACAATGGAAAAAGATTTGCGCCAAGCGATCAAAAACGGCGGCAACGCTGAAGCTGCAAAACAAATCGGCAAATTAGTTGCTGAGCGTGCTGTTAAGGCAGGCATTGTTGATGTTGCATTTGATCGCTCCGGTCATCGTTACCACGGCCGTATTAAGGCCTTAGCTGAAGCTGCGCGTGAAGCCGGCCTGAAGTTCTAATAGGGTTTAGGAAAAAACATGGCAAAAATGCAAACTAAGATGCAAAACGAAGAGCGTGATGATGGTCTTCGCGAGAAGATGATCGCTGTTAATCGTGTAACTAAAGTGGTTAAGGGTGGTCGTATTCTCGGCTTCGCCGCACTTACTGTAGTTGGCGATGGCGATGGCCGCATCGGCATGGGTAAGGGCAAATCTAAAGAAGTGCCAGTTGCTGTTCAAAAGGCAATGGATGAAGCTCGTCGCAAGATGATCAAAGTTACTTTACGTAAAGGCACTTTGCAGCACACCGTTACTGGTCAACATGGCGCGTCACGCGTTTTGATTTCCCCAGCTAAAGACGGTACTGGAATTATTGCTGGCGGCCCAATGCGCGCAATTTTCGACGTAATGGGCGTAACTAATGTGGTTGCTAAGTCACTTGGCTCTACAAACCCATACAACTTGGTTCGTGCAACCATTGATGGCTTGAGCAAGATGAGTACTCCTGCTGAGATTGCTGCTAAACGCGGTAAGTCAGTTGAAGAGATTCTCGGCTAAGACCAAAAGATTAGGAATCTACAAATGACAACAACTATCTCTAAAGTCAAACTGCAATTAGTACGCAGCTTGATCGGTACACGCGAAAGCCACCGTGCAACTGTACGAGGCTTAGGCCTTCGTCGCATCAATTCAGTTTCTGAATTGGAAGACACTCCAGCTGTTCGCGGCATGATTAATAAAGTTTCTTATCTAGTTAAAGTCGTTGGCTGATAACTAGCAAGTAAATAGGCGAAGAATATGCAACTCAACACAATTAAACCTGCAGAAGGCTCCAAGAAAAACCGTCGTCGCGTTGGTCGCGGTATTGGTTCTGGTCTTGGTAAAACTGCTGGCCGTGGTCACAAAGGTCAAAAATCCCGTTCTGGTGGTTTCCACAAGGTTGGATTTGAAGGCGGTCAGATGCCTATGTATCGTCGTTTGCCAAAACGCGGTTTCGTGTCTTTGACACGTCGTCACGTTGGTCAAATTACATTGAACGATTTAGCAAAAATCAATTTGCCAGAAGTGGACTTATTGGTATTGAAGGCACACGGCTTTGCTGGTGAGCAAATCAATGCAGTTAAGGTTATCAAGACTGGCGAACTCAAGATTGCTGTAACCCTCAAGGGTATTACAGCTACTGCCGGCGCAAAAGCAGCAATCGAAGCAGCTGGCGGCAAATTGGTTGAATTGGTTTAATAGGTCTTTTAGTAGATATGGCATTAGCACCTACCAATAACGCAAGCACTGCAGCAACAGGTGGCAAGTTTGGCGAATTACGCCAACGCTTAGTCTTCCTGGTGTTGGCTTTGCTCGTGTTCCGTTTGGGTGCTCATATTCCAGTCCCTGGAATCGATCCAGATCAATTAGCGCAGTTGTTCTCTGGCCAAAAAGACGGTATCTTGGGAATGTTCAACTTATTCTCTGGTGGCGCTTTATCTCGCTTCACTGTCTTTGCTTTGGGAATCATGCCGTATATTTCCGCATCGATCATCATGCAGTTAATGACGATTGTTGTGCCTTCTCTAGAGTCTTTGAAAAAAGAAGGCCAAGCAGGTCAACGCAAGATTACTCAGTACACGCGCTACGGCACTGTGTTCTTGGCTACATTCCAAGCATTAGGGATTTCTGTTGCTTTACAGGCTCAACCAGGTTTAGTTATTAACCCAGGTTTGATGTTTGAATTGAATACAGTAGTTACTTTGGTAACAGGCACAATGTTCTTAATGTGGTTGGGTGAACAAATTACTGAGCGTGGCTTGGGTAATGGCATCTCTATCATTATTTTTGGTGGCATTGTTTCTGGTTTACCAAATGCATTGGCTAGCTTGTTAGAGCTGGTTCGTACTGGCTCAATGAATATTATTTCTGCGCTTTTGATCGTTGTGATCGTTGCAGCAGTAACTTATTTTGTGGTGTTTGTAGAGCGCGGTCAGCGCCGTATCTTGGTGAACTACGCTAAGCGTCAAGTTGGCAACAAGATTTACGGTGGTCAGTCCTCTTATTTCCCATTGAAGTTGAACATGGCAGGCGTTATTCCTCCAATATTTGCTTCATCTATTATTTTGTTTCCTGCAACGATTGCTGGCTGGTTTACATCAGGCGAGCCAACCAATATGTTCAGCAGAATTATTAAAGACTTAGCAGCGACCTTAGCTCCTGGTCAACCCGTGTATACGATTTTGTACGCAGCTGCGATTATTTTCTTCTGTTTCTTCTATACCGCGTTGGTATTTAACAGTCGTGAGACTGCTGAGAACTTAAAGAAGAGTGGTGCCTTTGTTCCTGGTATTCGTCCAGGCGACCAAACAGCGCGCTACATCGATAAAATCTTGGTGCGCTTAACTCTGGCTGGTGCAATTTACATGGTTCTGGTTTGCTTGTTACCAGAATTCCTGGTCTTGAAGTACAACGTGCCGTTTTATTTCGGCGGTACTTCATTATTAATTATTGTTGTTGTTGCAATGGATTTCATGGCTCAGGTTCAGTCATTTGTCATGCAACAGCAGTACGGCTCTTTGATGAAGAAAGCCAACTTTAAGATGGGCGCTTAACTGAATGTCTAAAGACGATGTAATTCAGATGGCGGGAGAAGTTGTAGAGAATTTGCCGAACGCGATGTTTCGCGTGAAGCTGGAAAACGGACATGTGGTTCTAGGGCACATTTCCGGAAAGATGCGGATGCACTACATCCGTATTTTGCCGGGAGACAAGGTGACGGTGGAGATGACTCCTTACGACCTAACGCGCGCCAGAATCATTTTCCGCGCGAAGTAAAGATTAAGAAGTACCAATTTTTTTAGAGGTGAGTTATGAAAGTTTTAGCATCCGTTAAGTGTATTTGCAGAAATTGCAAGATCATTAAGCGCAAACGCGTTGTTCGCGTGATCTGTTCTTCTGACGCACGTCATAAGCAGCGTCAAGGCTGATCTGGTTAATTAAGAGGAAATCTCATGGCACGTATCGCTGGGGTAAACATCCCAAATCATCAACATACTGTTATCGGTTTAACAGCAATTTTTGGCATTGGCACAACTCGTGCTAACAAAATTTGTCAAACCACAGGTGTTGCAATCAATAAAAAAGTTAAAGATCTTACTGACGCTGACTTGGAAAAGTTACGCGATGAAGTAGGTAAGTTCATCACTGAAGGTGACCTTCGTCGTGAAGTAACTATGAGCATCAAGCGTTTGATGGACTTAGGTTGCTACCGTGGCGTACGTCATCGTAAGGGCTTGCCCGTACGTGGTCAACGTACTAAGACAAACGCTCGTACCCGCAAGGGCCCGCGTAAGTCCGGCGTGCAACTGAAGAAATAATCAAGAAAGTTTATTGACATGGCAAAACAACAATCCGCTTCCGCCGCTTCACAGCGCGCTCGTAAGAAGGTTAAAAAGAACGTTGCTGACGGTATTGCACACGTTCACGCTTCTTTTAATAACACCATTATTACGATCACTGATCGTCAAGGAAATGCACTTTCATGGGCAACTTCCGGCGGCCAGGGTTTCAAGGGCTCACGTAAATCAACACCTTTTGCTGCTCAGGTAGCTGCAGAAGTTGCTGGTAAAGCAGCCGTTGAATGCGGTATTAAGAACTTGGAAGTTCAGATCAAAGGCCCAGGCCCAGGTCGTGAATCAGCAGTTCGTGCATTGAACTCATTAGGCATCAAGATCACTGAGATTCAAGACGTAACTCCAGTTCCACATAATGGTTGCCGCCCTCCTAAGCGTCGTCGTATTTAAGCTTGGAAGTTGGCAGTACAACAGTTTCAGTAGTTTTTATTAAAGCCCACTGTTCGCCTGATTTAAAGGGCGAACTCACCGTCGGTCGTAAGGCTGCGGCAAAGAAAGGAAAGCATCGTGGCACGTTACTTAGGGCCTAAGGCCAAATTAGCACGTCGGGAAGGTACCGACTTATTTTTAAAGAGCGCTCGTCGCGCCCTGTCAGACAAGTGCAAGTTAGATACTAAGCCTGGTCAACATGGCCGTACATCTGGCTCAAGAACATCTGATTACGGTAATCAATTGCGTGAAAAGCAAAAGGTTAAGCGTATCTATGGCGTATTAGAGCGTCAATTCCGTCGTTACTTCGCAGAAGCTGAGCGTCGCAAGGGCAACACTGGCGAAACATTGCTCCAGTTGCTTGAGTCACGTTTAGACAATGTGGTGTATCGCATGGGTTTTGGTTCAACACGCGCTGAAGCACGTCAGTTGGTTTCTCACTGTGCAATTTTGCTCAATGGTAGCCCTGTCAATATTCCATCAATTCAGGTTAAGCCTGGTGATGTAGTTGCGATTCGTGAAAAAGCGAAGAAGCAAACGCGTATTACAGAATCACTCAATTTAGTCGGACAAATGGCAGCTGTTACTTGGGTTTCAGTTGACGCAGCTAAGCTCGAGGGAACATTTAAGCAAGTGCCTGACCGTGAAGATATTAGCGGTGAAATTAATGAAAGTTTGATCGTCGAATTGTATTCACGCTAATTAGGCACTCTCAAGGAAAAAATATGCAAACAAATTTGCTCAAGCCAAAGATTATTTCTGTTGAAGCGCTTACCGCCAACCAAGCTAAGGTTGTTATGGAGCCGTTCGAGCGTGGCTATGGCCACACACTCGGAAATGCATTACGTCGCGTACTCTTGTCCTCGATGGTTGGTTATGCGCCAACTGAAGTAGCTATTGCAGGCGTTGTTCATGAGTACTCCACTTTGGATGGAGTTCAAGAGGATGTAGTAAACCTCTTGTTGAACCTCAAAGGTATCGTATTTAAGTTGCAGTCACGTGATGAAGTTACTATCAATTTGCGCAAGGAAGGCCCAGGGGTTGTTACGGCAAAAGATATCGATTTGCCACATGATGTAGAAATCATGAACCCTGATCATGTGATCGCTCACTTGTCAGCTGGTGGTAAGTTAGACATGCAGATCAAGGTTGAAAAAGGCCGTGGTTATGTACCTGGTAACGTTCGTCAGTACAGCGACGAAGCTACTAAGATCATTGGTCGTATTGTGCTGGATGCCTCATTCAGCCCAGTAAGCCGTGTTAGCTATGCTGTTGAGTCTGCTCGTGTTGAGCAACGTACCGACCTCGATCGTTTAGTAATGACGATTGAAACAAACGGTGTGTTGTCTCCTGAAGAAGCAATTCGTCAAGCAGCTAGCATCTTGGTTGACCAATTAGTTGTATTCGCGGCTCTTGAGAGCAGCGAAGTTTCTGGTGATTTAGCACCAAGCCGCTCATCAATGGTTGATCCAATGTTGATGCGTCCGGTTGATGATCTCGAGCTGACAGTTCGCTCTGCAAACTGCTTGAAGGCTGAGAACATTTACTACATCGGTGACTTGATTCAACGTACTGAGAATGAATTGTTGAAGACGCCTAATCTGGGTCGCAAATCTTTGAATGAAATCAAAGATGTATTGGCTGCTCGTGGCTTAAGTCTTGGCATGAAACTCGAAAGCTGGCCTCCAGCTAACCTCGAGAAATAATTAGAAAGGAAGCATCATGCGTCACGGAAACGGCTTACGCAAACTAAACAGAACATCATCACATCGCTTGGCGATGCTGCGCAACATGTCCAATTCACTTTTGGAGCACGAGGTCATTAAAACGACTTTGCCAAAAGCAAAAGAATTGCGCATGGTTGTTGAGCCCTTGATTACCTTAGGTAAAAAAGACAACTTAGCAAACCGTCGCTTAGCATTCAATCGCACACGTGATCGCGATATCGTAGCCAAACTCTTTACAGAGCTGGGTCCACGTTACGCAACACGTCCAGGTGGCTATCTTCGTATTTTGAAGTTTGGCTTCCGTCATGGCGACAATGCGCCAATGGCCTTGGTTGAGTTAGTAGATCGCCCAGAAGTTGAAGAAACAGCAGTAACTGAAGAGGCTTAAGTCTCGGTGTTACGGTAAAAAGCCAGGCTTCGGTCTGGCTTTTTTCATTTATCAGGTTATAAATACAGAATGTCTGAAAACTCCCTAGCCAATTCCAGCAAGCTTTTGGTGGTGCTAACGAGCCTTCCTAATTTAGAGGTTGCCACAGCCTTGGCAAGAGCCTTGGTGGAGAGAAATTTCGCCGCTTGTGTGCAGCTTACGGAGGGTATTCAATCAATTTATCGCTGGAAGGGTAAAGTTTGCGAGGAGCATGAAGTATTGCTTTCTGCGAAAACTATCGCAAGTAAATGGCTGGAAATTTCCAGCTTTATTCAAGAACAGCATCCTTATGACCTGCCGGAAATATTGGCCTTTTCCCCTGAGCAATATGAAAAGCAATACGGCAAGTGGGTACAGTCTGAGGTAAATTCGAAGTCATGAGAATGTATTCCTTTGTAGCAAGGATCTTTGCCCTATTTTTATTCCTGTCCGCGCAAGTTTTTGCTGCGCCGGATTTCTTGCCCCCAGAGAAAGCGTTCCGAGTGGAGGCTTCTTGGTTAGAAAATTCCAATCAAGTGGAGCTGGAATTTTTGCCTGCTAAAGGCTATTACATCTACCAAGAATCTTTAAAGTTCCAAGCGGGCACGCAGGCCGAGAAGCTAAGCAATATAGGGCCTTCATTGCCATCAGGCGTGGTGAAGTTTGATGAAACTTTTCAGAAAAAACTGCAAGTTTATAAAGAACCCTTCCTAGTACTTTTAGATGTAAAGCCTGCCGATGGCAAGCCGATCCATGCAGCTGTAACACTGCAAGGTTGCGCCGAGGCAGGCATTTGCTATCCACCTATGACCCTGAAATTTTTACTCGCCGGTCCTGGGGTTAAAGTAGCTCCGATTCCAGATGCTTTAGATGGCATGCCTTTATCTAGCTCCCAGGTTGGCGGCGAATTCGGCTTGGCCGATTTATGGCGTGAGCGTGATGACGTCAATGCTATTGGTCGCTTTTTAGAAAGCACTTCAACTGCTTATTTATTTCTAGCTTTCTTTGTATTGGGGCTTGCGCTCGCTTTTACACCCTGCGTCCTTCCCATGTTGCCTATTTTGTCGAGCGTTATCTTTGGTACTCAAGACGGTAAGGCTGTAACCAAGGGGCGTGCCAGTATCTTAGCGCTAGCCTATGTCTTGGGTATGGCGTTGGTATACGCCTTGGCAGGTGTGCTTATGGCGGCCCTTGGTGGGAGCGTACAGCGTGCATTGCAGAGCCCCTTTGCATTAGCTGCTTTTGCCCTACTACTTTTGGCCCTTTCAGGCAGTTTGTTTGGTTTGTATGACCTACGGTTGCCGCAATCATGGCATCACCATGTAGATCGGTTGGCAGGGCGCCAAAAGGGCGGCAATGTATTTGGTGCTTTTGCTTTGGGGGGTATTTCTACTTTAGTAGCCAGCCCCTGTATTACAGCGCCCCTGGCAGGCGTTTTAGCCTTTATTGCGCAAACCGGCTCTATGAGTCTAGGCGCAGGACTCCTTTTTGTAATGGCCCTAGGAATGGGGCTACCACTATTCTTTATTGCGATTGAGGCCCGCATTCTGATTCCATCCACGGGTATTTGGATGGTTTATTTACAGCGTACCTTGGGAGTTCTTCTGGTCGCCACGGCAGCATGGATTGCCTCGCCATTGCTCCAGAAAAATGATGTTGCAGGAGCTACAAAATTAGTGAACGGCCAGAGCATTCATGAGGTTGGTGATTTATCTTTTGTAGTGATTCATTCGCCTGCAGAGTTAGATACGCAACTAAGCAAAGCCAAGGAAGAAAAGAAAGTGGTCCTCCTAGATTTTTATGCGGACTGGTGTATTAGCTGTAAGGAGATGGAAGTAAATACCTTTACAAATCCAGAGGTAAGTAAAGAGCTAAAACAGTTTGTCTTAGTACAAGCTGACGTTACTGCAAATAGCCCTGAGAACCAGGTATTACTTAAGCGCTTCGGTTTATTTGGCCCCCCAGGAATTCTGATCTTCAATCAAAATTCAGGAGAGCTAAAAGACCAACGTGTGATTGGCTACATGCCACCCCAGCGTTTTATAGAACGATTAAAACAAGCAGCAAGCACTCAATAAAAAATCAAATTTGTTTTTTATTTGCCTGCTGCGTTTTTTTTAAGTAGGCGTGCTGCTTCGAGTGCAAAGTAAGTCAAAACACCATCAGCACCTGCGCGTTTAAAGGCGAGCAGCGATTCCATCATCACAGCATCGTGATCTAGCCAGCCATTTTGTGCGGCAGTTTTGAGCATGGCATATTCACCGCTTACTTGATAGGCATAAGTCGGGTAGTCAAACTCTTCACGGACGCGACGCACAATATCCAAATAAGGCATACCGGGCTTCACCATGACCATATCTGCACCTTCGCTGATATCAAGAGCAACCTCCCGCAAAGCCTCGTCGCTATTGGCGCAATCCATTTGATATGTTTTTTTATCGGCCTTACCTAGGTTTTTTGCAGAACCAACTGCATCTCTAAAGGGGCCATAAAAGGCAGAGGCATATTTAGCTGAGTAAGCCATGATTCGGGTGTGAATTAAATTCTTTTGCTCGAGCGCTTCACGAATTTTTCCGATGCGCCCATCCATCATGTCTGATGGTGCAACAATATCAACACCAGCTTCTGCTTGTGTGATCGCTTGCTGAACCAAGATGGCAGTCGTTTCATCATTCAGAATACGACCTTGCTCATCGAGTACGCCATCTTGACCATGGCTTGTATATGGATCAAGCGCTACATCAGTCATGATGCCTAAATTGGGGAAACGTTTTTTGAGTTCACGAACAGCCGTAGGGATGAGTCCTTTTGAATTAAAGGCTTCCTCACCATCAGGTGTTTTTAATCCGCTATCGATTACTGGAAAAAGCGCAAGAACTGGAATGCCTAAATCCACACATTCTTGTGCAATTGGCATGAGCAGGTCTAATGAAAAGCGGTTAACACCAGGCATAGAGGCAACTGCTTCGGATTTGCCTTGACCTTCAAGTAGAAAGACGGGGTAGATTAAATCATTTGCCGAAACATTGTGCTCTTGCATGAGGCGACGTGACCAATCATCACGACGCATGCGGCGAGGACGGTGTTCTGGAAAACTAAGCAATGAGTTAGCTGGTGATTTCATCTTCATGAGTTTCTGCTTCAAATAGCCATTTAATAATTAAATTATCTGCCTCTTCTAGGCCAATCCGTTTGGTGCTTGAAAATAATTGTGCCGTAAGTTGCTTAGAGTCACCCGTTCCATCCGGTAGGGCTGGGTCATATTGTTGTAATTGCTGGCGTACCGCCTCCAGCACATGCTTGCACTCACTTTTGTTTAGTTTGTCGCATTTGCTGAGTAAAACGTGAATAGGTTTGCCAGTGGGTACAAACCACTGAATCATTTGCTCGTCTAGCTCGGTGATACCGCGCCTTGAGTCCACGATCAGGATCATGCCTACCAACTGCTCTCGCTCCTGTAAATAGTCGCTTAGGAGGGCATTCCAGTGGTATTTGGTCTCGTGATTGACTGCTGCATAGCCGTAGCCTGGCAAGTCAACCAAATAAGCTAGCAGGTCATCTTTTGCAAAAACACCGAAATAGTTAATATGTTGGGTGCGTCCAGGCGTTTTACTGGCAAAAGCTAGCCTTTTTTGGTTGCAAAGGATGTTAAGGGCGCTAGATTTGCCTGCATTTGAGCGGCCAGCAAAGGCCACCTCTCTCAGCGGGGTGGCAGGTAGACAATGGGTATCATTGACTGTAGTGGCGAATCGGGCTTGAAAGAGTTTAGACATGTCCAGAAGCTATTGTAAAATCACGCAAAATCATGAAATATCTCATGGTGTTGGGTAAAAAGTTGTAAATGCAGGGCCCAAACACTTTTAGGAATTTTTGCCAAGGTAAACATAATGCGTCAAACCTCTCAAATCTCCAAATTAACTGGCTTACGGGCTGGTTTTGCGGTTCTCTCCATTTTCGCTCTGATCGGCGTATCTGGTGCAGTTTTTGCTGCCGATGCTGCTCCTATGGCAGCCGCTCCAGAAGCTAAAGCAGAAGTTCCAGGTAAACCTAAGGTTGATCCAGCCGCGGGTGAAGCACTGTATTCAAATGGTGATGCAACTCGTGGCGTAACCGCCTGTATCACTTGCCATGGCCCTAAAGGTCAAAGTGCGATTGGTACATGGCCAAAGCTTTCCGCACAGCATGCTGCATACCTTACAAAGCAGTTGAAAAACTTTAAAGAAGGCACTCGCGCAAATCCAATCATGATGGGTATGGCCGCCACTTTGACTCAAGAAGACATGCAAAATATTTCAGCTTTTTTATCTAAGCAGCCTATCTCCCAGGGTGTTGCTCAAGATAAAGAAACAATCGCATTAGGCCAAAGTATTTATCGTGGTGGTATTGCAGCAAAAGGCGTTCCAGCTTGTGCTGCCTGCCACAGCCCAACAGGCGCTGGTATTCCTGCTCAGTACCCACTCCTTGGCGGTCAATGGGCTGAATACAATAATGCCCAGTTGCTAGCGTTCCGTGAAGGCGTGCGCACCAACAGTAGTCAAATGACAACGATTGCTTCAAAGCTTTCGGATAAAGAAATGAAAGCGGTAGCTGATTACATCGCAGGCTTGCATTAATTAGCTAAAGCCTTAAAACAAAACCCCGCTACTTCAGCGGGGTTTTTTATTGACTAAAACTTTTGCAAAGTGTTTAAATGTGCTCCAATTACTGATTGTTAACTTGGTAAAACTGTTTCAGAAGAAAACAAGTCAGTAGTTTTTTCGCGAGTGCGAATAACGTAAGCATTTTTTCCATCAACCATAATCTCCGCAGGTTTAGGGCGCGTGTTGTAGTTGGATGCCATTACAAAACCATAAGCGCCAGCAGACAGAATGGCTAGAAGATCGCCTTCCTCTACCGCAAGATGACGATCCCTTCCCAGCCAGTCGCCAGATTCGCAAACAGGACCAACGATGTCATAGGTCAATGCTTTTGCTGCCTTCTTTTGTACGGGCACTATTCCATGATGTGCTTCATATAGGGCAGGTCGCATCAGTTCAGTCATTGCAGCATCAACAATGCAGAAGTTCTTCTCAGCACCGGGCTTTAAATACTCTACAGTTGTTAGTAGCACGCCAGCATTGCCTACTAATGACCTGCCTGGCTCAAGCACAACGTCAAGGTGACCAAAACCACGCTCAGCCACTCGATTCAATAAGGTGTTCGTAAATTCAGTAATGTCTGGCGGGGTTTCATCACTATAAGAAATACCAAGACCACCACCGAGATCAAGATGGTGAATCACAATACCCTCTTTTTTCAGTTGCACGACAAGATCTAACACTTTATCTAACGCATCTAAGTAAGGGGCGGTGGTCGTGATTTGAGAGCCAATGTGACAATCAATTCCAACTACATCTATTTGAGAAAGTTGCGATGCTTCACGATAGGTTTTTAAAACCTCGTGATATGCGATGCCAAATTTATTGCCCTTAAGCCCAGTGGAAATATAAGGATGGGTTTGCGCATCTACATCAGGATTAACGCGTAAGGAAATCGGGGCGCGGCAATTGAGTTCAGTGGCTACGCGATTAATCTTATGCAGTTCAGCAATCGATTCAACATTAATACATTTGACGCCAGCTTTGAGGGCTGTAGTGATTTCAGCAGCAGATTTACCTACACCTGCAAATACTAGGCTCTTTGGATCTGCGTCAATTGCTAATGCACGAGCTAACTCACCGCCACTCACTAAATCAAATCCAGCACCCAGTTTTTTAAAGCAATCAATCACCGCTAAATTGCTGTTTGCCTTCATGGCATAGTGCACGCGGGCACGACGTTTGCCATTGCTATCAACGCATGCCTTGTCGTAGGCTTGGTAAGCTTCAGTCAATGCTTTTTTGCTGTAGATGTACAGCGGCGTACCAAATTCTTTTGCTAAGTCTGCGAGTGGAATTTCTTCGGCATTCCAGTTGCCATCGCGTTCAGTAAACCCGGATAACTTAGGAAGGGGGATTGCTTTGCTTTTCATTACTTGGCCGATGAAGAATTGCTTGGGCTAGCAGGGGTTTGAGGTGGGTATAGCTTGCCTTTAGGTTCCGGCTCTGTAGGAGCTGACGGAACTGGTGGCACATTTGGCATAAATAGCGGTCCTCTTACCCCACACCCAACAAGGGATATTAGAAGGCTAAGGCAGAGGGTTCTATTAAGAATCGCTATCATGAATGTCTCTAAAACGAATGATTGAATATAGCATGCAGGACTCCGGTATGAATCCAAACGATCCAGGCGTAGAAACCATCGATGACAAGCAGTTTTACCAGCTGGGAAGCAATTTATTGCATTCCATAGAGGTGGCGTTGGAGACTGCTGATGAAGCATTAGATCTCGACTTGGATATTGAGCGCCAAGGTGGGAACGTTATTAATATTCGTTTTAAGGATAAAAGTGTCATTGTGATTAATACTCAACCACCTTTGCATGAGATTTGGGTCGCTGCCAAATCGGGTGGATATCACTATCGCTGGGCTGGCACTATGGCACAACCTTTGTGGCTTGATACCAAAACAGGAAAAGAGCTGTTAAGCGATTTGACTGGGTTTACGAGCGCTCAGGCTGGTCAAGCAGTTAATATGAGCTTGATTTAAGCTGCGCCAGTAGCACTTAAAGTTTCAATCACTTGGGCATCAGCTACGCTTTTAATCTGGGCTTTACCAATCTTTTCTAAAACAACATAACGGATTTGACCGCCCTCGGTTTTTTTATCAACCTGCATAAGTTCCATATAACGCCCTACACCAAACTTTGGCGGCGTAGTTGGTAAATTCATAGATTGGATGATTTTGGTGAGACGCTGGAAATCTGCGTCGCTAATGTAGTTGAGTCGACGTGACAGATCCGCACCCATCACCATGCCACATCCGACTGCTTCACCATGTAGCCATTCGCCGTAGCCCATACCCGCTTCAATTGCGTGACCAAAGGTATGACCAAAATTGAGGGTTGCACGAATACCGCCCTCTCTTTCATCTGCGGAAACTACTGCAGATTTAATTTCACAGGAACGTAAGACGGCATGACCCATTGCTTCTGTGTCGCAGGCTAGCAGCGGTGAGGCATTAGATTCAATCCAATTTAAGAACTCGGCATCTGCAATAGCGCCATGCTTCACAACTTCAGCAAGCCCAGCAGATAGCTCTCTCGGGGGTAGAGTCTTTAAGGTATTGAGATCGGCAATCACAGCGGCCGGCTGATGAAAGGCGCCAATCATATTTTTACCTAGCGGATGATTGATGCCCGTTTTACCGCCAACGGAAGAGTCTACCTGTGCAAGCAAGGTAGTGGGTACTTGGATAAAGCGAATGCCGCGCATAAAGCTAGCCGCAGCAAATCCAGTCATATCGCCTATAACGCCACCACCCAGGGCAACCAACATGGTGTGGCGATCAGCGCCAAACTTTAAAAGATCATCAAAAATCAACTGAAGATTTTTCCAGTCTTTGTATGACTCGCCATCAGGTAGAACAATTGTCCTAACAGGCTTCCCAAAGGTGCTCAGCGTCTTAGTTAGGCGCTCAGCATAGAGCGGGGCAACCGTAGTGTTACTAACAATGTAAATAGAGGTTGCTTTTTCACAGGCCTTAAATAAGCTTGCTTGATCAATCAGATCTTTGCCAATATAAATCGGGTAACTGCGATTGCCAAGATCAACTTCAAGTGTTTTCATCATAGTGCCAATATATTTAAGCGGAAAGTTCAAGCTGCATGATTAAGGTATTGACCAGCTGATTAACGCTAGGCTTGCCAGTCTCAATCACATGGTCAGCGATTTCACGATACAGAGGATCGCGAACGGCATATAAGTTTTCTAAAATCTTTTTGGCATCCCCATTTTTTAATAAGGGGCGACCCTCGCCACCTTTGGTGCGATGCCAAAGTTCAATTGGGTTTGCGTGAAGATAAATCACGGTGCCACCCTCACTTAATGCCTGCCGATTTTCTGGTGAGAGAACAGCGCCACCGCCGGTTGCCAAAATAATATCTTGCTCGGCAGTGATTTCACGGATGGCTTGAGCTTCTCTTTTGCGAAATCCTTCTTCGCCTTCCATTTCAAAAATGACGGGGATTTTTACGCCACAGCGCTCTTCAATCACATGGTCGGCATCTAGAAAGCGGCGCCCTAATTTTTTGGCCAAGACCTTACCAACGGTCGACTTCCCAGCGCCCATGAGGCCGATTAGAAAGATATTGTTTGTCGAGGAGTTCACCCTCCGATTTTATTAGGGTTTGTCGAGAACAGTCGGAGTTAAAAAGACAAGTAGCTCTGTTTTATCTTGTAATTTGGATTTATGGCGAAAAAAATGACCAATGAGGGGTATATCGCCTAAGAGCGGGATTTTGACTTCGTCTTCCCGTTCAGTGGTTTGGAAAATGCCACCAATGATGGCTGTCCCGCCATTTTCAACGGTGACCTCTGAACTCAGGCTTTTGGTGTCAATGGCATATCCCTGTTCTGTTTTCATGCCTACCGTGTCCTTATTAATGCCCACTAGCATTGATATCTTTCCATCTGGATGGATTTTTGGCAAAACCTCTAGGCGAAGGTTTGCCTTTCTAAATTGCAATTTACTGCCATTTTGATTCGAGGTTTGGTAGGGTAGTTCTGTACCTTGCTCAATGGTTGCCTTCACTTGGTCGCCAGTCATGATGCGTGGGTTAGAAAGAATCTTTCCCTGACCTTCAGACTCAAGCGCAGAAAGTTCTGCCTGCAGAATGCGGCTCCCATTTCTGGAGACTAAGGTTGCGGCTATAGTTGCTGGATTAAAACCACTCAAACCAGCGCCACCCAGATCCATGCTGCCAATCAATTTTTGATCTGTTTTATCTCCGATACCATTAGCTTGATATCCCAGCTTAACCCCTAGCTCACGGGCAAAGCGTTCATCAGCCTCAACTATTCGGGCTTCTATGAGGATTTGCCTGGGACTATTCATGTGGTCTCCACCAAACGGAAGGGCGGCGTCTTCACGCCGGAATTTCTGAAAGGCTTGGATTTCTGCGTGAGGCCCAATCCAGTAGATTTCTCCGTTGCGCACCAGTCGTAAACCGCGGCTCGCCAGAATAGAGTGAAGGGCTGTTTGCCAAGGGGTATTTCTAAGGTCTATCGAGATCTTCCCTTTAATGGATTCGCTTAATAAAAAATTGGTATTACCCAATTTCGCCATAGTTTCTAAAAGTTCAGTTAATTCAATATCGGTAAATTGCAGGCTAATAGGGATCAGGAAATGATTTTGTGAGGGCGCATTACCCATTGCTGTATTGCTGGATAAAAGCATCAATACAGCTAACCAAGAGGTGAGCAGTTTGAAGTATTTCTGGGGGTTATTTAGGCTGAGCTTCATTCGCTTTTTGAAGCCTTCAGAACCAGAGATTTGCCCTGGGCATGGGTCAGGGTCACAAGTCCTTTTTCGATAGAGCTTAGGTGCCATTCCCCTAAAACCTGCGCCCCCCTCTCAAAGACAAGATGGCTTTTCCCTGTATGAAAATAGGCTTGCTGGGTGTTGCCCATTTGGGATGTGCCAAGGTACTGCCAGCGGCGTAGCTCGGACTCATGGGTTGGTGCTTGCGGCCTGTTCAGAGTCCTTGTTTCAGGCTTTCTTTCCTTTAATAAGTCAATACTTACTTCTATTTCATATATTGCTAGATATAGCTCATCTTGATCATTGTTAATTTGATCACGCATTAATAGCATCTCTTTTTTCAATTCCAAAAGCTGTTGTTGGGGTCTCTCCAAGGCATCTTGGGATTGCTTATTCAGTGAGGTGTAGGCCACAAAAAATGCAATAGCTGCTGCCAGCAAGACGCCAATCAAGGCGATTGGAAGCGCAATTCCTTGTAGTGAATTGCGGATCTGAATAGGATTTAAGGACTCCGTAAAGGGATTACTTCTGCCTTGGTTTGGAGCTCTATGCGGTGTGCTTTGATGGGGAGGGGGCTTGCGTATTCCATGGGGGTCGGGGATGGCTGGGTCATCGCCGAGATCACTCAGAATTTCATCAAAAGATTGGCTGGAAATATGGCGTGCTGGCATACCCATATTCTTCTGTTTTGGGTGCCGAAAATCCATCAGCCTAGATTGAACCCACCGTCAGAAATCAGATCTTATCTATAAGCAAAACAAGAATTTTGGAGGTTTTAGGGGAATTGTCTAAGCGCCCTATAATTTGGACATATGGCCTTACCTCCAAAAGACAAGCCGCCGCTGAATCAGCGTCCCATTCGTCCATCCGATAGACGTCCTCGGAATTCACGAGTAGAGCCTGGCTTGCCAAGGAATTCATCAGGCAGTCCTTTAATAAAGGCTTTACTCATTGTTGCCGCTGTAGGCGCGATAGCCCTATCACTGGCCCTTGGCTATGCTTTTTTAATTGCCAAGCCGAATTTGCCAAAAATTTCCGCTTTAACTGATTACAACCCAAAAACACCTCTGCGGATTTACACCGCAGATAAGGTATTGATTGGTGAGTTTGGTGAAGAGCGTCGTAAAGTCATCCCGCTAAATGAAATTCCGATGGCAATGCGAAACGCCGTTATTGCTACAGAGGACGATCGTTTCTATTCCCATGGCGGGGTTGACTACGTTGGGGTTCTTAGAGCGGGGGTTGCCAATCTCCGCGGACATTTAGCTCAGGGCGCCTCGACCATCACAATGCAGGTGGCAAGAAATTTCTTCTTAAGTAACGAGAAGACATTTAGCCGCAAGATTTACGAAATTCTTTTGGCATGGGAGATTGAATCTCAACTGACTAAAGACAAGATTTTAGAAATCTATATGAACCAAATTTTCTTGGGTCAAAGAGCTTTTGGTTTCTCAAGCGCAGCGCAAATTTACTTTGGTATTGAATTGAAGGACATTAGCATTGCTCAAGCCGCAATGCTGGCTGGCCTGCCTAAGGCGCCTTCGGCTTATAACCCAGTGACCAACTACCGCCGTGCCAAGATTCGTCAAGAGTACATTCTTCAGCGCATGCGCGATCTGGGTTACATCACACCAGAGGAATACCAAAAAGCGATGATTGAAGAATTACATATTCGCGGCTTGGGTAATGAGTTTGCGGTTCGTGCTGACTTCCCCGCTGAAATGGTTCGTCAATTACTCTTCACGCAGTATGGAGAGGCAATCTATTCACAAGGGATCGACGTCTACACGACTATCTTAAAAGCCGATCAAGATGCCGCTTATAAAGCAGTCCGACGTGGAATTTTTGAATACGATTTACGGCATGCTTATCGTGGCCCAGAGGGTTTTATCGATCTTCCCGAAGACTCTGTGAAGCGCCAGCGCGCGATTGACGAGGCATTACTTGCTTATCCGCAGTTGGATGATTTGCAGTCTGGGATTGTGCTCGACGTTAAACCGAAAGAAATGCAAGTCATGATTTCGACTGGTGACACCATCACTATTAAAGGTGAGGGTATGAAATTGGCGGCTGCTTCTATTACTGATAGCACTCAGCCCAAAAAACGCTTGCGCCCTGGCGCTATAGTGCGACTTCTTTCAGATGGAGGGGTTTGGAAATTGGCCCAGCTGCCACAAGTTGAGGCTGCCTTTGTGTCCATGAATGCAGAGACCGGCGCAATTCTATCTTTAGTGGGCGGCTTTGATTTCCGTCGTAACCAATTTAATCACGTGACGCAAGCTTTACGTCAGCCTGGTTCCTCATTTAAACCATTTATCTATGCCGCCGCCATTGAAAAAGGCTTTACCCCAAGTACGATGGTGAACGATGCACCTTTATCTATTGGTGGCATGGAGACTGGCAGTCAGGCTTGGGAGCCAAAAAACTACGATGGCAAATATGATGGCATGATGCGCCTGCGCAATGCCTTGGCAAAATCAAAGAACTTAGTGTCGGTTCGCATTATTCGCGCCATCGGCCCTTCTTATGCGCAAGAATATATTCAGCGTTTTGGCTTTGAGCCAGAAAAGCACCCCCCTTACTTAACAATGGCTTTGGGCGCGGGTTCTGTAACCCCGTTGCAGATGGCCTCTGCTTATAGTGTATTTGCCAATGGGGGCTATCGTGTGGATCCATTCTTGATTGACAAGATGGTGGACTCTAAAGGCACCGTCATGTTCGAAGCAAAGCCTACGCATGCGGGTGAAGATGCGCCTCGTGTATTAGATGCGCGCACTGCATTTGTAATGGATAGCATGCTGCAAGAAGTAACCAAGACGGGTACCGCAGCCTCAGCGCGTGGTAAGTTGGGACGAAGCGACATTGCAGGTAAAACAGGCACAACGAATGATTCGCATGATGCCTGGTTTGCTGGCTATAACCCTAAAGTAGTTGCGATTGCATGGATTGGCTTTGATAAGCCTGCGAGTTTGGGCGATCGAGAGACTGGTGGCGGACTTGCTTTGCCAATGTGGATTTCTTATATGGCGACTGCATTAAAGGATAGCCCTCAGATCTCTCGCGAAGTGCCAAGCGGCGTAACGCAAGTTGATGGCGACTGGTTTATCCCGGACTTTGCTACCAATGGCGGTGTGCGCGAACTGCAATAGTTCGTTTTCAACATGGCACGGCAAGCGCGCACAGTAATACCAGGCCAAGCAATGCATGTGATGGTCCGCGGCAATAATCGTGAAAATATTTTCTTTGCCGATGAAGATCGGCGCACTTATTTAGAGTGGCTGCGTGAAGCTGCTAGGCAGTTTGGTTGTGCCGTGCATGCGTTTGCTTTAATGCCTAACCATGTGCATTTGCTCATGACTCCCCAAAGCGAAGATTCGCTTGCGAAAACAATGCAGTCTCTTGGTCGCCGTTATGCCCAATATTTCAATCAACAGCATCGCCGCTCGGGAACCATTTGGGAGGGGCGATATCGCTCATCTTTGATTGACCCGGATTATTTTTTACGCTGCCAGCGTTATATAGAGCTCAACCCGGTCAGGGCTGGATATGAATCCAATCCCCAAAGCTCTACATGGACGAGTTTTGCAACCCACATTGGTGGCAATGCAGAGCCTTGGTTGGTAGACCATCAGCATTTTTGGAAGTTGGGTAACACCCCTTTTGAGAGGCAGATGAGCTGGTCAAACTTTGTAAAAGAGGGTGCGCCTCACTGGGAAGACCGCCAAATCACAGAATCTCTATTGCGATCCAAGCCTTGGGTCAGTGATATTTATGCCAAAAAGCTCTTTAAAGATACTCCGGAGCTTGCATTAATTCGCCATCGTGGGCGCCCTAGAAAAATTCACTCTTTAAATTCAATCACTTAGTTGATTAATGCTTTCCCTATATTTCCAATAGGGTATTGAGTATTTCGACTCTGTCCCCATATATAGAATTCATATTGGTGCGACATCTAAATAAATGGGACAGACTCATTTTATTTCTATTGCATCGGTGTGGGTATTCACCTATATTGGATCCTCCAAAAGTAATTAGGCCTTTGTCGCCCCTCGGAAATACTATGACTACAAAATTAAATACAGATCTTCGCCCTATCGCTCAAGGTTTATATGACCCTAGAAATGAGCATGACGCTTGCGGCGTAGGATTCGTTGCACATATCAAAGGTAAGAAATCTCATGAGATCGTTTCTCAGGGTTTACAGATCCTTGAGAACTTAGATCACCGGGGAGCGGTTGGTGCCGATCCTTTAATGGGTGATGGCGCTGGTATCTTGATTCAGATCCCAGATACTTTGTATCGCGAAGAAATGGCAAAGCAAGGCGTGACTTTGCCACCATTAGGTGAGTATGGCGTTGGCATGATTTTCTTGCCGAAAGAGCATGCTTCCCGTTTGGCCTGCGAACAAGAGCTAGAGCGCACTGTGCGCTTAGAGGGGCAAGTTGTTTTGGGCTGGAGAGATGTTCCGGTAGATGTGAAATTGCCGATGTCTCCAACAGTACAAATGACAGAGCCATTTATCCGTCAAATTTTTATTGGTCGTGGCCGCGACATCATGACAACCGATGCGCTCGAGCGTAAGTTGTATGTGATTCGTAAAACAGCAAGTCATGCAATTCAAGATTTGCATTTGAAGCATGGCAAAGAATATTTCGTTGCATCAATGTCCGCTAGAACCATTGTTTACAAGGGTTTGCTGTTAGCGAATCAAGTCGGTGCTTATTACCAAGACTTGCAAGACAAGCGCACTGTATCCGCGCTTGCTTTAGTGCATCAACGTTTCTCCACTAATACTTTCCCCGCATGGGAATTAGCGCATCCATATCGCATGATTGCGCACAACGGTGAGATCAACACTGTTAAAGGTAACGTCAATTGGGTTAATGCACGTGAGGGCGCTATTAGCTCCCCAGTTCTTGGCGATGATTTGCAAAAACTCTGGCCGTTGATTTATCCAGGTCAGTCAGATACTGCGTGCTTTGATAACTGCTTAGAGTTGCTGGTGATGTCTGGCTACCCTTTAGCCCAGGCCATGATGATGATGATTCCTGAAGCATGGGAACAGCATGCGTTGATGGATGACAATCGTCGTGCCTTCTACGAATATCACGCAGCAATGATGGAGCCATGGGATGGACCTGCGGCGATGGCATTTACTGATGGTCGTCAAATTGGCGCAACCTTGGACCGAAATGGTTTGCGTCCAGCACGTTATTACGTAACCGACGATGACTTGGTCATCATGGGTTCTGAAGCGGGCGTATTGCCAATTCCTGAAAGTAAGATCGTTCAAAAATGGCGTTTGCAGCCAGGCAAGATGTTCATGATCGACATGGAGCAAGGTCGCATTATTGATGACGTTGAGCTCAAGAATGCCGTTTCTAAAGCCAAGCCATATAAGAGCTGGATCGACGCAGTTCGTGTGAAGTTGGATGAAGTTGATGCCAGCAAAGCAGATTTGATTGACGAGAAAACGACTATTCGTCCAGCAGCTAAATTATTAGACCGTCAACAGGCATTTGGTTATACGCAAGAGGACATCAAATTCTTGATGGCACCAATGGCCATGAATGGTGAAGAGGCTATTGGTTCAATGGGTAATGACAGTCCATTGGCTGTTCTGTCTAATAAGGACAAGCCTCTCTATAACTACTTCAAGCAATTATTTGCGCAGGTGACCAATCCTCCAATCGACTCGATTCGCGAGAATATGGTGATGTCTTTAGTTTCTTTCATTGGGCCAAAGCCTAATTTATTAGATACCAATAACATCAACCCTCCAATGCGTTTAGAAGTTAGTCAGCCCATTTTGGATTTTGATGACATCACCAAGATTCGCCACATTGGTCACTACACCAATGGCAAATTCCGCTCTTACGAATTGGATATTTGCTATCCAGCTTCATGGGGTAAAGCGGGCATTGAAGCTCGCTTGGCATCCTTGTGCGCTGAGGCTGCAGATGCCGTACGTTCTGGCTACAACATTTTGATCGTGAGCGATCGTCAGGTTGATGAGAAGCATGTCGCCATTCCGGCTTTGTTGGCAACATCTGCTATCCATCAGCATTTGGTGCAAAAAGGTTTGCGTACCAGCGTCGGCTTAGTGGTTGAAACTGGCAGCGCCCGTGAGACTCATCACTTTGCGCTCTTGGCTGGCTATGGCGCAGAAGCCATTCATCCATACCTCGCCATGGAAACTTTAGCGGAAATGGCTAAAGGATTGTCTGGAGATTTATCTGCTGAAAAAGCAGTGAAGAACTTTGTAAAAGCTGTAGGTAAGGGTCTGCAAAAGGTCATGTCCAAAATGGGCATCTCTACTTACATGTCCTACACCGGTTCACAGATTTTTGAAGCGATTGGTTTAAATCACGACATCATCGATCAATACTTCAAGGGTACTCCATCAAATGTTGGTGGTATCGGCGTATTTGAAGTGGCTGAAGAAGCTTTACGTATGCACACAGCTGCATTTGGTAACGATCCAGTTTTAACTAATATGCTCGATGCTGGTGGTGAATATGCTTTCCGTATTCGTGGTGAGAATCATATGTGGACTCCAGACACGATTGCGAAGTTGCAGCACTCCACTCGTATTGGTGCTGAGAAGGGCTATCAGACTTATAAAGAGTACGCCAACATCATTAACGATCAAACCAAGCGTCAAATGACTCTGCGTGGTTTGTTTGAATTCAAGCTCGATCCAGCAAAAGCGATTCCATTGGATGAAGTGGAATCTGCAAAAGAAATCGTTAAGCGTTTTGCAACGGGCGCGATGTCTTTGGGCTCGATCTCTACAGAAGCCCATGCTACTTTGGCGATTGCTATGAACCGTATCGGTGGCAAGTCCAATACGGGTGAGGGTGGTGAAGATCCAAATCGTTATGTGAACGAGCTTAAAGGTATCCCAATCAAAAAAGGCGAGACTTTAGCCAGCATCTTGGGTAGCGATGTAGTTGAGGCTAATATTCCATTGTTGGACGGCGACTCATTGCGCTCCAAGATTAAGCAAGTTGCTTCTGGTCGTTTTGGTGTGACTACTGAGTACTTACGTTCTGCCGATCAGATTCAGATCAAGATGGCCCAAGGTGCTAAGCCTGGTGAAGGCGGTCAGTTGCCTGGAGGAAAAGTATCTGATTACATCGGTAAGTTGCGCTTCTCTGTGCCGGGTGTTGGTTTGATTTCTCCTCCTCCGCACCATGATATTTACTCAATTGAAGATATCGCTCAGTTGATCCATGACTTGAAGAACGTTAATCCAAAGGCTGACGTTTCTGTGAAGTTGGTATCTGAAGTGGGTGTTGGAACTATTGCTGCTGGTGTGGCAAAAGCGAAAGCAGACCACGTTGTGATCGCTGGTCATGATGGCGGAACTGGCGCATCTCCGCTGTCTTCAATCAAGCACGCTGGCTCTCCATGGGAACTCGGCTTAGCTGAAACACAACAAACATTGGTTCTCAATGGTTTGCGCAGCCGTATTCGTGTTCAGGCTGATGGTCAGATGAAAACAGGCCGTGACGTAGTGATTGGCGCTTTGTTAGGTGCAGACGAGTTTGGTTTTGCGACAGCGCCATTGGTGGTTGAGGGTTGCATCATGATGCGTAAGTGTCATTTGAATACTTGTCCAGTTGGTGTTGCTACTCAAGACCCGGAATTGCGTAAAAAATTCTCAGGCAAGCCTGAGCATGTGGTGAACTTCTTTTTCTTTATTGCTGAAGAAGCTCGCGAGATCATGGCGCAGCTCGGTATTCGCAAGTTTGATGACTTAATTGGTCGTGTTGATTTGTTGGATACCCGTAAGGGCATTGAAAACTGGAAAGTGCACGGCTTGGATTTCAGCAAGATATTTGCTGAACCACAAGTAGCAAGCGAAGTTCCACGTTACCAAGTATTAACTCAAGATCACGGCCTAGCTAGTGCGCTTGATAACATCTTGATCGAGAAGAGTGAGCCTGCATTAGAGCGTGGCGAGAAGGTTTCCTTCATTGTTCCGGTGAAGAACGTGAATCGTACTGTAGGCGCAATGCTCTCTGGAGAAGTTGCCCAGCGTTATGGTCACGCAGGCTTGCCGGATGACACGATACACATTCAATTAAATGGCACGGCTGGTCAAAGCTTTGCAGCCTTCTTGTCACGGGGAATCACATTAGACTTAGTTGGCGACGGTAATGACTATGTTGGCAAAGGTTTGTCAGGTGGACGTGTGATTGTTCGTGCTCCTCATGAGTTCCGTGGCGATACCGCTAAGAACATCATCGTTGGTAATACTGTTCTCTACGGCGCAATTGCTGGTGAAGCCTTCTTTAATGGCGTAGCTGGTGAGCGTTTCGCAGTTCGTAACTCTGGTGCTACAACGGTTGTTGAGGGTACTGGCGACCATGGTTGTGAATACATGACGGGTGGAACAGTAGTTGTATTGGGCGCAACAGGGCGTAACTTTGCTGCAGGTATGAGCGGTGGTATTGCTTATGTTTACGACGAGGATGGATTGTTCGATAAGCGTTGCAATACCAGCATGGCAACACTAGAAAAAGTGCTGCCTTCTGCAGAGCAAATTGCCAAGATGCCGAAGTCTGAATGGCATGCCCCTATCGATGTGAAAGATGGCGGCGAGCGTTTGACGGACGAGCAAATTTTGAAGGGCTTGATCGAGCGTCATTTCCGTCACACTGGCTCTGAGCGCGCTAAGGCAATCTTGGCTGATTGGGAAAATACCCGCAGTCGCTTTGTGAAGGTTCTCCCAACTGAGTACAAGCGTGCTCTAGGTGAATTGTGGGAAAAAGCTCAGAACAAAACCGTTGCGGCATAAGCCACTTAATTAATAAAGACATTAAGAAAAGATACTAAGGATTCGATATGGGTAAGGTCACTGGATTTATGGAGTTTGAGCGCGTCGGTGAGACGTACGAAGCGCCGGTTAAACGCCTCCATCATTACAAAGAGTTTGTGGCAGCACTAACTGATGAAGAAGCGAAGATTCAAGGCGCACGTTGTATGGATTGTGGTATCCCGTTTTGTAATAACGGCTGCCCAGTTAACAACATCATTCCCGACTTCAATGACTTGGTATTTCAGAATGATTGGAAGAATGCATTAGATGTTTTGCAATCAACCAATAACTTCCCAGAATTTACTGGTCGCATTTGCCCAGCTCCTTGCGAAGCTGCTTGTACCTTAGGGATCAATAGCACTGCAGTCGGTATCAAGTCTATTGAGCATGCCATTATTGATAAAGGTTGGGAAAGTGGTTGGGTTAAGCCGCAACCTTCCAAAACGAAGACTGGTAAAAAAATCGCAGTAGTTGGTGGTGGCCCAGCGGGTATGGCGGCTGCACAGCAATTGGCTCGCGTTGGTCATGACGTCACTGTATTTGAAAAGAATGATCGTGTTGGCGGCTTACTGCGTTACGGTATTCCTGATTTCAAGATGGAAAAGTGGTTGATTGATCGTCGTGTTGAGCAGATGCAAGCTGAAGGCGTTAAATTTGAGACGGGTGTTTTCGTTGGTAAAGAGGCGATTGGCGCCGAAGTAAAAAATTACTCCAATAAGACAGTTTCTCCTGAGCAATTGATGAAAGACTTTGATGCGGTAGTGATCACCGGTGGTGCAGAGCAGCCACGTGATTTGCCGGTTCCAGGTCGTGAGTTGGCTGGCGTGCACTATGCGTTGGAATTTTTGATTCCGCAAAACAAAGAAAATGCTGGTGATTTCAAAAATGAAATTCGTGCAACTGATAAGCATGTAGTTGTTATTGGCGGTGGTGATACAGGTTCAGATTGCGTTGGAACATCAAACCGTCACGGCGCAACCAAGATTACTCAGTTTGAATTGCTCCCTCAACCCCCAGAAGTTGAGAACACCCCTTTAGTTTGGCCATATTGGCCAACAAAATTACGCACATCCTCTTCACATGAAGAAGGTTGTGATCGTGACTGGTCTGTTGGAACCAAGCGTTTTGAAGGCAAAAACGGCAAAGTTGAGAAACTGATTGGCGTTCGTCTGGAGTGGAAAGACGGCAAAATGGCTGAAGTGCCAAACTCAGAATTCGAAATTAAGGCAGATTTAGTGCTTTTGGCTATGGGTTTTGTGTCCCCAGTTCAGCAGGTATTGAGCGCGTTTGGCGTTGAGAAAGATGCTCGCGGTAATGCAAAAGCAACCGTAGATGGTCAAAATGCCTACCAAACGAACGTTCCTAAGGTATTTGCTGCTGGCGATATGCGTCGTGGACAGTCTTTGGTGGTTTGGGCAATTCGTGAGGGTCGTCAATGCGCCCAAGCAGTAGACCAGTATTTAATGGGGTCATCTGTTTTGCCCCGATAATATCGAGGATATGAACAGTGGCCAGCCAAATTCTTTGGATGTAAGCAAGCAAGCTGCAGGTGAAGTTGTCGTCGCTATTAAAGACGTCAACTTTTCCTATGCTCTAGGTGAACGTCAGATTTTGTCTGGACTCAATATGGAGTTCCGACGCGGCCAGGTAGTGGCTGTAATGGGCGGCTCCGGATGCGGCAAGACCACCATTCTTCGATTGATCGGCGGGCAATTTAATGCTCAATCAGGTCAAGTTTTATTTGAAGGTCAAGACATTGGCAAGATGAATGGTCCCGAGTTGATGGCTGCCCGTCGTCGCATGGGAATGCTTTTTCAGTTCGGAGCATTGTTCACTGACCTGAGTGTTTTTGAAAACGTTGCTTTTCCTCTTCGTGAACATACAGATCTCAGTGAAGAGCTATTGCACTCCTTAGTGCTTATGAAATTGAATGCAGTTGGCTTGCGCAGCGCAAGAGACTTAATGCCTTCGCAAATTTCTGGTGGCATGGCAAGACGTGTTGCCCTCGCTAGAGCCATTGCTTTAGATCCACCCCTCATCATGTACGACGAGCCATTTGCTGGCCTGGATCCCATCTCTCTTGGCATCACAGCACGCTTAATTCGTGATCTGAATAACGCCCTAGGAGCCACGAGTTTATTGGTTACGCACGATGTTGAAGAGACTTTTGCAATAGCTGATTATGTATATTTCATTGCGAATGGCCGTATTGGTGCTGAAGGAACTCCTAAGGAATTAAGTCGCTCAGCAGATCCTTTTGTTAGACAATTTTTAGATGCAGCGCCAGATGGCCCTGTACCTTTTCATTACCCAGGAAAAAGCTTAGAAGAAGATTTTGGAATGAGCACCTCATGACCACGCTTCTGAATCTGTTTGGCGACCTTGGATTTTTTGTGCGTCGCAACTTAAGTAGTCTGGGTTTAGCTGCTCGTATGTTTGCGGCAGTGATCGCACGCTCAGGATTCTTGCTCAAAAGACCACGTTTAGTGATTGATCAAATTTTGTTTGTTGGCAATCATTCTTTTGTGATCATTGCAGTCTCAGGATTGTTTGTTGGATTCGTCCTGGGTTTGCAGGGTTACTACACCTTAAATCGTTATGGCTCAGAGCAAGCACTTGGCCTATTGGTTGCCCTCTCTTTAACTCGTGAGTTGGGTCCTGTCATTACCGCCTTATTGTTTGCCGGTAGAGCCGGCACTTCTTTAACTGCGGAGATTGGCCTCATGAAGGCTGGTGAACAATTGACTGCTATGGAAATGATGGCAGTGGACCCTTTGGGGCGCGTGATTGCGCCGCGACTTTGGGCCGGCATTATTTCTATGCCAATCTTGGCAACTATTTTTACAGCAGTCGGCGTTCTCGGGGGTTACCTTGTGGGCGTTCCTTTGATTGGAGTCGACTCAGGCGCCTTCTGGTCACAGATGCAAGGCGGAGTGGACCTGTTTTCGGATATTGGCAATGGCTTAATTAAAAGCATGGTGTTTGGTGTAGCGGTCACTTTTATTGCTCTTTATCAGGGCTATGAATCCAAGCCCACGCCTGAAGGCGTTTCGCAAGCCACTACTCGTACGGTGGTGATCTCTTCTTTATCGGTTTTAGCATTGGATTTCTTGCTAACCGCGATGATGTTCTCAAATTAGAAAGAATAAACTAGGGCTCTTATGAGAAAAAGTGCAATTGATGTCTGGGTAGGAATCTTTGTTGCTATTGGTTTGCTGGCTGCTCTATTTCTCGCACTGAAGGTTGGCAATATGAATGCAGTGTCGTTTGCGCCAACATACAAAATTTCTGCACGCTTTGACAATATCGGCGGCCTCAAACCTCGCGCACCAGTGAAAAGTGCAGGCGTGGTGGTTGGCAGAATTGCTAATATTTCCTTCGATGACAAAACTTATCAAGCAACGGTGGTGATGACCATTGAAGACTCCTATAAGTTTCCAAAGGATTCATCCGCTAAGATTTTGACATCCGGCTTATTGGGTGAGCAATACATTGGTCTTGAGGCGGGCGGATCAGATGATATGTTGACCAATGGCGAAAAGATTGCGCAGACACAATCAGCCATTGTTTTAGAAAATTTGATCAGCCAGTTCCTTTACAATAAAGCAGCAGATAGCGGCCAAGAAAAGGGCGCAGCAAAGTGATGTTGCTTTTTATGCGCAAAGTCAAGATGGTAATCTTGCTTGGTTTGATGGCCTCTTTGGTTGGCTGCGCATCCATTCCTGCTGGCGTAGAGCGCTCTCCCCAGGATCCTTGGGAGCCATTCAATCGCTCAGTTTTTGAATTTAACGAAGGCTTAGATGCTTATGTCCTTAAGCCGGTAGTTACAGGCTATCGCTTTGTATTGCCTGAATTTGTACGCGATGGAATATATAACTTCTTTAGCAACTACAACGATATTTATACTGCTCTGTATAACTTGCTGCAAGGTAAGCCGGACTATGCCTTTAATGACCTCATGCGCGTGGTGGTCAACACAACAATGGGATTGGGTGGATTCTTGGATCTAGCTACTCCTGGAGGTCTTGAGAAGCACAAAGAAGATTGGGGTCAAACCTTAGGTGTTTGGGGTGTGCCCTCAGGCCCTTATGTAGTTCTTCCGTTCTTTGGCCCAAGTAATGTGCGAGATACTTTTGGCACAGTAGCCGATTTAGAGTCGGACTATCTATTTAAGTATGTGAAGGATGTGGGTCTGCGAAATAGTATTACTGGTTTGCGTGTAGTGAACGCACGTAATACCTATTACGAGGCCGGTGATTTATTGGATGGCGCTGCAATTGATAAGTACAGCTTCTTACGAGATGCTTATATCCAAAGACGTGCCTATCAGATTAACGAGGGCAAAGATGAGGAGGAGCCTAGCATGCCTCCTTACGAGAACGGATATCAGTAAGTCTGAGCGGCTTAATCAACTCGCATTGATGTACAGATAATGAAATGGAACCTATGAAAATTCAAAAAATACTTACTCAATATTTAGCGACAAGTTTGTTTTTGGTTTCTGGTGCTCTTTTTGCACAGGCTCCTGATCAAACAACTCCGCCGGATGTCTTAATTAAAATAGTTGTCACTGAGGTGATGACAACAGTGAAGGCTGATCCCGATATTCAAAAAGGCAATATCCCCAAGATTGTGGAGTTGGTCGAGAAGAAAATTGTTCCATATACCGACATGCGTCGCACTACAGAAATGGCGATGGGCCCTAACTGGAAAAAGGCAACGACCGAGCAACAGGCTCAACTGACTTCCGAGTTTAAGAATCTGCTCATTCGCACTTACTCAGGCGCTTTGAGCCAGCTACGTGACCAAACTGTGCAATTTAAGGCTTTGCGTGCCGCGCCTGACGATAGAGAAGTAGTTGTTAAAACTGTAGTGCTTGGTCGTGGCGATCCAGTACCTTTGGATTACCGCCTTGAAAAAACAGCTAATGGTTGGAAGGTCTACGACATGAACATCATGGGCGTTTGGTTGGTTGAGGCTTATCGCAATCAGTTTTCTAATCAGATCAGTCAAAACGGCATTGAAGGCTTGGTGAAGTTTTTGCAAGACCGCAATAAGCAATTAGCCACTGCTAAACCAGCCAATTAATTGATGAGTACAAACATCATGCCCTTTCTTTTGCCTAAAAAAGTGACGCAAGAAAATGCATTGCAGTTACAAAAAGAAGGCTTGTTAAATAGTCCAAATTTACGCTCGATTGATTGCTCCGAATTGAAAGATTTTGATTCGACAGTGTTAACTGTTTTGTTGGCATGGCAGAAAAAGCTCTTGGTCAGTGGCCAATCTATTTCAGTTGAGCATGCGCCTGAAAAGTTAAAAGTCCTCGCTGGTGTTTACGGCGTAAATGTATTGCTAGGTTTGTAATGACGATACATCCTGCAATTTCCATCCAAAATATATCTAAGCAATACGGAGCACTTCAGGCTTTAGATGATGTTTCATTGAGCATTGAGCCAGGGGAATTCTTCGGTTTATTGGGGCCCAATGGTGCTGGCAAAACTACCTTGATTTCTATTTTGGCTGGTCTAGTGAGGCCTAGCCATGGTCATGCCGCCATCATGGGCGCAGATGTTCAGAAGGGGTTTCGTGAGGCACGCCGGATGTTAGGTGTAGTTCCTCAAGAGTTAGTCTTTGACCCCTTTTTTACTGTTCGTGAAACTTTACGTTTTCAATCCGGTTATTTTGGGATTAAAAATAACGATGCGTGGATTGATGAGATTATGGCTAATCTTGACCTCACCTCCAAAGCAGATAGCAATATGCGTTCTTTGTCTGGCGGAATGAAGCGTCGAGTACTTGTAGCTCAGGCTTTAGTTCATAGACCGCCGGTCATTATTTTGGATGAGCCGACTGCTGGGGTGGATGTTGAGTTACGTCAATCCTTATGGCAATTTATTAGCCGGTTGAATCAAGACGGCCATACGATTGTTCTGACCACCCACTATTTGGAAGAGGCTGAAGCTTTGTGTCAACGCATTGCCATGCTCAAACAAGGCAAGATTGTGGCTCTAGATACCACTGCTAATTTATTAAGTCGTTACGGATCTGTCAAAAAAGATGGTGAAGGTAAAACGGACTTAGAAGAAGTCTTCGTTAACATCATGTCGGGAAGTGCGCAATGAAACATGGCCTCAATCGACCTGCGCTAGAGTACGGCAGCGGTTTTCCCACCCTATTGTTTAAAGAGGTAAAGCGGTTTTATAAAGTGGCCTTCCAGACGGTGGCTGCACCGGTGCTTACAGCGGTCCTCTACCTCATGATCTTTGGTCATGTTCTTGAGGGCAGAGAAGTCTACGGACGTTTAAGTTACACAGCTTTCTTAATTCCTGGTCTGGTAATGATGAGTGTCTTGCAAAATGCTTTTGCAAATACTTCATCTTCTTTGATTCAATCTAAGGTCACCGGCAACTTAGTGTTTGTTTTGTTGGCCCCCCTAAGTCATTTTGAGTTTTACTCTGCCTATATTTTGGCTGCAGTATTTCGGGGAATTGTTGTGGGACTGGGCGTTCTATTAATTACCATCTGGTTCGCAACACCCACTTTAGAATATCCATTATGGATTTTGACGTTTGCTTTCTTGGGCGCGGCAATTTTGGGAAGTCTTGGCTTAATTGCTGGCATCTGGGCTGATAAATATGACCAGTTAGCTGCTTTTCAGAACTTCATCATCATGCCCGCAACGATGCTGTCAGGTGTCTTTTACTCTATTCACTCTTTACCGCCAGCATGGCAAGTGGTGTCGCACTTCAATCCGTTCTTTTACATGATTGATGGCTTCCGTTACGGCTTTTTTGGGGTTTCAGATAACTCCCCTTGGAGCAGCTTAGTCATTGTGTTCTGCTTTTTTGTAGTGGTGTCAGTCATTGCCCTGCGGCTGCTGCAAAAGGGCTATAAGCTCCGCTATTAATTGTTGATACCCCAAGCTTTATTAGGAGAAGAAATGCTACCCACCCCAGAACAGATTGAAGGCTATATCAAGCAAGGCATTCAGTGCACTCATATACAGGTTGAGGGTGATGGCCAGCACTTTTTTGCCACCATCGTGAGCCCCGAGTTTGAAGGTAAGCGTTTGGTACAGCGCCACCAATTGGTATACGGTGCAATGGGTGATCGTATGAAGGCAGAAGTTCATGCTTTATCAATCAAGGCATTTACACCTGAAGAGTTTGCGCAAAACTCAGCAGCATAAAAATTACATCATTACTCATTACAAATTAATAAATATGTTTTTACTGGAATCGTTTCATGGATAAATTACGAATGGTTGGCGGCACCCCTCTCAATGGAGAGGTAGTGATTGCCGGCGCTAAAAATGCCGCATTGCCCATTCTGTGCGCTTGTCTATTAACTGATCAACCAGTTGTATTGCGTAATGTCCCTGATTTGCAAGATGTGCGTACTATGCTCAAGCTTTTACAAGAAATTGGTGTAACAGTCGATTTCCCAAGTGCTGGTGATCGTAGTCACATGGTATTGAATGCGGCGGTCATTAAAAGTTCAGAAGCGACTTATGAGATGGTGAAGACTATGCGCGCTTCTATCTTGGTACTTGGCCCACTTTTGGCCAGAATGCATAGCGCAAAGGTTTCGTTGCCGGGTGGTTGCGCAATTGGCGCACGTCCAGTAGATCAGCATATCAAAGGCTTGAAGGCGATGGGCGCGAGTATCAAGATTAAGAGTGGCTACATTCAGGCTGAAACCAAGTCACAGTCAGATCGTCTAAAGGGCGCCTCCATTCTGACTGACATGATTACCGTAACCGGTACTGAGAATTTATTGATGGCGGCCACTTTGGCGTCGGGTACAACTATCTTAGAAAACGCTGCACGCGAGCCTGAGGTTGGTGACTTGGCTGAATTGTTAGTGAAGATGGGTGCGAAGATTTCTGGAATTGGTAGTGATCGTCTGGTTATCGAGGGCGTTGAAAAACTTCATGGTGCAGAACATTCGGTTATTCCGGATCGTATTGAAGCGGGCACATTCTTATGTGCAGTTGCAGCCACTGGTGGTGAGATCACCGTTAAGCATTGCCGTCCCGATACTTTGGATGCCGTGATTGTGAAGTTGAAAGAAGCGGGTCTGCAAATGGAGATTGGTCCAGACTGGATTAAGGCTTCGATGCAGGGTCGTCCTAAAGCAGTCAACTTCCGCACTTCTGAATACCCTGCTTTTCCGACAGATATGCAAGCGCAGCTCATGACAGTCAATGCAATCGCATCGGGTAGCTCAACCATTACCGAGACGATTTTTGAAAACCGCTTTATGCATGTTCAAGAACTCAATCGTTTGGGTGCGGACATTGCTATTGAAGGCAATACTGCGATTGCCCAGGGGGTAGAAAAGTTCTCGGGTGCGATTGTGATGGCCACCGATTTGCGGGCCTCTGCTAGTTTGGTGATTGCTGGATTGGCCGCCCAAGGCGAAACCCAAGTAGACCGGATTTACCACTTAGATCGTGGCTATGACCGCATGGAGCAAAAGTTAACCCTCTTGGGCGCCAATATTGAGCGCGTTAAGTAAGGCTGATGGATAATTAGTCCATGAAATTGACTTTAGCCCTCTCCAAAGGGCGCATCTTCGAAGAAACTGCAGAGATCTTGTCCAAGGTTGGCATAGTGCCGCTGGAGGATCCTGAGAAGTCACGCAAACTCATTATTGAGACCTCTAATCTAGATGTTCGCCTGATTATTGTTCGCGCCTCAGACGTGCCTACTTATGTGCAATTTGGCGGCGCTGATTTTGGGGTAGCTGGGTTGGATGTATTGATGGAAAAAGGGAGTGATGGTTTGTACGTCCCTTACGACTTGAATATTGCAAAGTGCCGCATGTCTGTCGCGGTCCGTGAAGGATTTGATTACGCTGCCGCAGTAAAACAAGGTTCTCGTTTAAAAGTTGCTACGAAGTATGTCAATTGCGCACGTGAACACTTTGCCAATAAAGGTGTGCATATCGATACGATTCAACTGTATGGCTCAATGGAGCTCGCTCCTTTGGTCGGCTTGGCAGATGCGATTGTGGATCTGGTGTCTACTGGTAATACGCTCAAAGCGAACGGCTTAGTGGAAGTTGAGCCAATTGCTGATATCAGCGCTCGCCTAGTGGTCAATCAAGCTTCATACAAACGCAAGCGTGCGCAGCTACAACCTATTTTTGAGCTACTGAAGTAATAGTAGTCAGATCGAGAAGTCTTTTCCCTATGTCTTCAAACATTAACGTAAAACGCCTCAATAGCAAGGATGCAGGCTTCAGAGAAATTCTGTTGTCGAGCTTGTCCTTGCCGTCTGCTGATGATGAGGCGATAGATGCTGCAGTAGTGAAGATTTTGGCAGCAGTTAAAGACAAAGGTGATGAAGCGGTTCTAGGTTTTACAAAACAGTTTGATCGCTTGAATGTGGCAAGTGTTTCAGATTTAGAGATTTCTCGCAAAGATTTAGAGCTGGCTTATCAGTCTTTAACTGCTGAACAAAAAAATGCTCTCGATATTGCTGCGCAAAGAGTGCGTGCTTATCACGAGAGGCAAAAGATTGAAGCGGGTTGCCACTCTTGGGAGTACGAAGAGAAAGATGGAACACGTCTCGGTCAAAAAGTAACTCCATTAGATCGTGTTGGCATTTATGTGCCAGGCGGTAAAGCAGCTTATCCCTCGTCCGTATTGATGAATGCTATTCCTGCAAAAGTAGCGGGTGTTGCCGAGGTGATCATGGTGGTACCTACCCCTGATGGTGCGCGCAATCCTTTGGTTTTGGCGGCAGCCTATCTTGCTGGAGTAGATCGCGTCTTTACGATCGGTGGCGCTCAAGCAGTTGGCGCTTTAGCCTACGGCACTAAAACTATTCCGTCGGTTGATAAGATTGTTGGACCTGGCAATGCCTATGTGGCTGCAGCCAAGCGGAGAGTCTTTGGCACTGTTGGCATCGATATGATCGCTGGCCCATCGGAAATTTTGGTTCTTTGTGATGGATCTACTCCTCCGGATTGGGTTGCAATGGACCTGTTTTCTCAGGCTGAGCATGATGAGCAGGCTCAATCGATCCTTCTCTGTCCAGATGCTCAATATATTGAGCAAGTGCAAGCAAGCATCAACCAGCTCCTCCCTGAAATGCCAAGAGCAAAGGTGATTGAAGCTTCACTCACAAATCGCGCTTTGTTAATTCAGGTAAACGATATGTCTGAAGCCTGTGAGATTGCTAATGCGATTGCTGCTGAGCACTTGGAGATTTGCGCTGCCGATCCACGTCAGTGGGCTGACCAAATTCGTCATGCGGGCGCCATCTTCATGGGTAACTACACTAGTGAATCCTTGGGCGATTACTGCGCCGGCCCTAATCACGTTTTACCTACTGCACGCACGGCACGCTTTTCTTCACCATTGGGTGTGTATGACTTTATCAAGCGCTCGAGCATGATCGAAGTAAGTGAAGCTGGCGCCCAAACCTTGGGCGCTGTTGCAAGTACGCTAGCTCACGGTGAGGGCTTACAAGCCCATGCACGTGCAGCTGAGATGCGCTTAAAGAAGTAAGCGTGTAATAAACCTGCGCTGACTTCTTAAAAATTTAATTCAGAATTTCTTTTAAAGCGGCAACAAGTTCATTACTTTGTTCGTCTGTGCCAATCGTAATGCGCAAGAACTCTTCGATGCGTGGTGATTTGAAGTGACGCACGATGATGCCGCGATCCCGTAAGGCTTGATATAGCTTAGCTCCAGCATGCTGGGGATGTCGCGTGAAAATAAAGTTTGCAGTCGAAGGCAGGGTTGCAAATCCCAAAGCATCGAGTTGCTCAATTAACTTTGTACGAGTATGAATTACCTTGGCTGAAGTTGCTTCTAGGTGCGCTTGGTCCTCAATGGCTGCAACCGCACCAGCTTGAGCAAGGCGCCCCAAGGGGTAGGAGTTAAAACTGTTCTTGACTCGTTCTAAGCCCTCAATCAAGGCTGGATGGCCAACGGCAAAGCCGACGCGCAGGCCAGCTAGAGCGCGGGATTTAGAGAGTGTGTGTACTACTAACAAATTTTCTGGACAGTTGGCGCCACGCAACAGTGGAATGCAAGATTCAGTTCCGTAATCTACGTAAGCTTCATCAATAACAAGTACTGAATCTTTGTTGCGCAAGACTAGCGCTTCAATTTCTGAGCGGGGAATCGATCTACCAGTTGGCGCATTAGGGTTAGGGAAAATAATTCCGCCGTTAGGAGATTGGTAGTCAGCAGTTTTAATCTCAAAATTTTCGTCCAAGGGAACTATTTGGGCATTAATTCCAAAAAGTTTGCAGTAGACGGGGTAAAAGCTATAAGTAATGTCTGGAAAATGCACGGGTTTACTTTGCTTGAGTAAACCAGCAAAGACGTGCGCCAACACTTCATCAGAGCCATTGCCTACAAAGACTTGATTTGCATCTAAGCCATGTAATTTAGCGATAGCTTGTTTTAGGGCTGCGCCTTCCGGATCGGGATAGAGGCGTAAATCGGCAGTATTTTGACCTTCAATAGCAGCAAGCGCTTTGGGCGATGGGCCATAGGGACTCTCGTTGGTATTGAGTTTTACCAGCCGCTGCATTTGCGGTTGTTCCCCTGGAACATAGGGGGTTAGGGTTTGAACAACGGGGCTCCAAAAACGGCTCATGAGGGTTCTCAGGTCAAAAATCGGGATAAAAGTGCAGCAATATCGATATTTAAATCTCTTCTAGGAATGATATTATGAGGCTTCAATCAACACTTCGCCTCGCGGCGCAATGAAGCATGCGGCAAGCCGACGTCACCCGAAACACTTCGGAAACCAAAATTCAGATTTCCATTAATTTAGATGGAACCGGTAAGGCTGAGCTAGCCTCCGGAGTCCCTTTTTTAGACCACATGCTCGATCAGATTGCGCGTCACGGCATGATTGACCTCAAAGTGGTTGCAAATGGCGACACCCATATTGACGATCACCACACAGTTGAAGATGTGGGAATTACGCTAGGCCAGGCTTTTGCCAAAGCAGTGGGTGATAAGGCGGGTATTACGCGCTATGGCCATTCTTATGTGCCTCTAGATGAGACCCTTTCTCGTGTTGTGATTGATTTCTCTGGTCGCCCAGGTTTGGAATTTAATGTTCCATTTACCCGTGCACGTGTAGGCGACTTTGATGTGGATCTCAGCATTGAGTTCTTCCGTGGTTTTGTTAATCATGCTGGAGTCACTTTGCACATCGATAATTTGCGCGGTATTAATGCCCACCACCAAATTGAAACTGTGTTCAAGGCTTTTGGTCGTGCTTTGCGTATGGCCTTGGCGGTTGATCCGCGTGCTTCAGGCGCCATTCCTTCAACTAAAGGAAGTCTTTAATCTAGACTCCCCAAGGTTGCTCAGTAGACAACAGTAGACAACAGGTAAATTTTGGCGCAAACCATTGCGATCGTCGACTATGGAATGGGTAATCTCCGTTCCGTATATCAAGCATTTCATCATGTTGCGCCTGATGACAATGTATTGATTGCTCATCAGCCAGAAGAGATTCATTCTGCAGATCGCGTCGTTTTGCCTGGTCAAGGCGCTATGCCAGATTGCATGAAGCATCTAGAGGAATCTGGATTGTTAGACGCCTTACTGGAAGCTTCTAAAAGCAAGCCGCTTTTAGGAGTCTGTGTAGGCGAGCAAATGCTGTTTGATAGAAGTGCAGAGGTACGCGCTACCGAGCAATGGACACCTTGTTTGGGTTTGATTCCCGGGGAAGTGCGTCGTTTTGAGCTGGTTGGTCAAAAGCAGCCAGATGGCTCCTCATATAAAGTCCCCCATATGGGCTGGAACCAAGTGCGCCAAGACCGAAAACACCCGCTTTGGGATGGCATACCTGATTTAACGAGCTTCTATTTTGTGCATAGCTACTATGTTGTGCCGCAGCGTAATGAAGATACAGCCGGTTCTACTGAATATGGCGATTGGTTTACTTCTGCGGTGGCGCGAGATAATATTTTTGCAACTCAATTTCATCCAGAAAAAAGTGCAGAATACGGTTTAAAGCTTTATAAAAATTTTGTTTCTTGGCAACCTTAATATTCCTAACCATTTGCTATGCTGCTGATTCCCGCAATTGATCTTAAAGACGGCCACTGTGTTCGACTCGAACAGGGTGATATGGATAAAGCTACAGTGTTTTCAGAAGACCCTGGCGCAATGGCGGCGCATTGGATTAGCAAAGGCGCTCGACGCTTACATTTGGTAGATCTCAACGGCGCATTTGCCGGCAAGCTCAAAAATGAAGCTGCGATTAAATCGATTCTCAAAGCGGTTGGTAATGAAATCCCTGTGCAACTCGGTGGCGGTATTCGTGATCTTGAAACCATTGAGCGTTTATTAGATGACGGTATTAGCACTGTCATCATTGGTACCGCAGCCGTAAAGAATCCCGGCTTTGTGCAAGATGCTTGCACAGCATTTCCTGGTCATGTGATGGTTGGTCTTGATGCACGTGATGGCAAAGTGGCTACTGACGGCTGGAGCAAGATTACTGGCCATGAAGTGATTGATCTTGCCAAGAAGTTTGAAGATTGGGGCGTAGAAGCCATTATCTATACCGATATTGGTCGGGATGGCATGCTCAAGGGTGTGAACATTGAAGCCACAATCAAGCTGGCTCAAGCCATTCGCATTCCGATAATTGCCAGTGGTGGACTCTCTAATAATCAAGATATTGATGCACTTTGCAAGGCGGAAGAAGAAGGCGTCATGGGCGTGATTGCTGGTCGCTCTATTTATGCGGGTGATCTTGATCTTGCAGCTGCTCAAAAATATGCTGATGAGTTAACCCTCAAGTACGCAAAGAAAATCATCTAGTGTTAACGAAGCGAATTATTCCTTGTTTGGATGTCACTGCAGGGCGCGTTGTTAAAGGTGTGAACTTTGTAGGCTTGCGTGATGCAGGCGATCCTGTAGAAATCGCTAAACGGTATGACACCCAAGGCGCCGACGAGCTGACATTCTTAGACATTACTGCGACCTCTGATGGACGCGATCTGATTTTGCACATCATTGAGGATGTGGCATCACAAGTTTTTATTCCGCTTACTGTTGGCGGCGGTGTGCGTGCAGTGGCTGATGTGCGTCGCTTGCTGAATGCCGGCGCAGATAAAGTGAGCATGAATTCTTCTGCGGTAGCCAACCCCGATTTAGTTTCCGATGCAGCCGCTTATTACGGTTCTCAGTGTATTGTGGTGGCGATTGATGCCAAGCAAACTGAAGCTGGCAATTGGGAAGTGTTTACCCATGGCGGTAGAACTGCGACTGGAATGGATGTAGTCACATGGGCTACTGAAGTGGCTAAACGTGGTGCAGGCGAGATTCTCTTAACAAGCATGAACCGCGATGGCAGTAAGGATGGCTTTGACTTGGCTTTAACTGCTGCAGTAAGCGATGCCGTTCCTGTTCCCGTGATTGCCTCTGGCGGCGTTGGTAATTTGCAGCATTTAGTCGATGGTATTACTAAGGGCCATGCAGATGCAGTATTGGCGGCTAGTATTTTTCACTATGGTGATTACACCGTTGGGCAGGCAAAAGAATATATGGCAGCCCAAGGAATTCCGGTTCGGATTTAATCGGTGTTCTTAAGCGCTAATCGCCATATGCGCGATAAAGGCGGAGCGGTTTTCACCAGCAGATTTGGCCTTAGCATCTAATCTTGCTAGAACCCTTTTTGGTAAAGAAATATTTACTCTTTCGATATCGTCCGACAGTAATGCCGGGTCAATCTCAGCAATTGCCCAAATATATCCTTTGAACTCTTTCTTCTTTTGCAGCTCGGTAATAGAACTGGGCTTTGGGATATCTTCGCCCGCGTCTAATGCGGCCTCAATCCAAAGCTCAATCGCTTCTTTGGCATTCTCAATAGCCTCATCAATTCCACTGTCAGCGGCAGAAAAGCAGCCTGGCATGTCAGGAACAATCACACCCCACACCAACTTATGCCCACCTGGTTCAATAGCAATTGGATATTTCATTGTTCATCCTTCTATTTAATTCCTGCTTGTTTCAGTAGTTTTTGAACCAATCCAATTCCTAGATCTTTTTTGGGATGATGAACCGTAATGTGCCCAGCTTTGCGGGGGTGGTTAAAAACATGATGAGACCCTTTTGAGCCCCGCAAAACCCAGCCATCTTTTTCTAATGCCTTGATGAGTTCTTTGCTATTCATCCTCGAATTATAAATTCTATACACATCATACACACAAACAGGGTTATTGTCCAGAAGGTGGGTTGGGCTGTTGCAGTAAGCCGTAGGCGATTCTTATTTGGGTGACTCTTAATAATTCTGTCAAAATCGGATAAATGTCAGATACAAATAAAAACTCACTAGACCAGGGGCTATTAGCAGCGGTGACTTGGAATGATCAAGGATTGGTTCCAGTAATCGCCCAAGAAGTTGGCAGCAAGGATATCTTGATGATGGCCTGGATGAATCGCGACGCCTTATTGGAAACCTTACGCTTAGGCGAGGCAGTCTACTGGACTCGTTCCAGACAAAAACTGTGGCACAAGGGCGAAGAGTCTGGCCATACCCAGAAAGTAAAAGAAATTCGTCTGGATTGTGATGGGGATACGATTTTGCTGATGGTTGAGCAAAAAGACGGGATTGCTTGCCATACGGGTGAGCATAGCTGCTTCTTTAGGGAGTGGGATTCTGTAAGCTCAAATTGGCAAAAGATCAGTAAAAACTGACCCAAATAAATATTTATGGTCTGTATTTCCACTTTATAGTCGTTTAGAATGGTATATACTTTGATATATACCAAGGGGCTAGGATGATGGGTCTAACAGCAAAAATCTTTATGAATGGGCGTAGTCAAGCAATAAGATTGCCTGCAGCCTTTCGTTTTGAGGAAAAAGAAGTATTTATTCGGCGTGATCCCAGTACTGGCGACTTAATTCTGTCCAGAAGGCCCGAAAACTGGGATAGCTTTTTCGTGGCGCTTGCAAGCGCGGATGTTCCTTTGGATTTCTTAAGTCCCGAAGATCGAAATCAAGACTCGCAAGATCGAGATCCTTTTGCTGGAGTCAATGACTGATGAGATATATGCTCGATACCAATACCATCAGCAGCCTCATTAAGAAAAACCCAGTAGTAAGTAGAAAAATCGCTAGTGTTCCCATGGAAAGACTATGCTTGTCAGTTATATCTGAAGGTGAAATTCTCTATGGTTTGGCAAAAAAGCCAAATGCAAGGAACTTACATTTGGTTGTGCAAGAGTTTTTAAAGCGAGTGGATGTTTTAGTTTGGGATACCGATGTAGCCGAGCATTATGGTGTTTTAAGGGCCCAGTTAGAGGGCAATGGAAATGTGTTGGGCTCTCTTGACATGCAAATTGCAGCACATGCTTCTCAGCTTGGAGTAATTCTGGTGACAAATGACCAGGCTTTTAAAAGGATAAAGCAGTTAAAGGTAGAGGATTGGACTGTATAGTCTGCAAAATATACTAATGAACAAAATACTGAACTCAGACAAAAAAATTGAATCTGCTCTCACCCATTTAGCCGATGTAGTTGATCAACGTCGTGATGCATTTAAGGCAGGCCAAGCAGACCCCAAAACTTCATATACCGCCTTGCTCTTTTCAAAGGGTGATGACGGGATCTTGAAAAAGATTGGCGAAGAAGCGACTGAGGCTGTGATGGCGGCAAAAGATGCGCGCAATTCTAATTTGGCGGCCGATCAACAAAAGCTCTTAGTCGGCGAAATGGCTGATTTGTGGTTTCACTGCTTGATTGCTTTGTCTCAATTTAACCTACGCCCGGAAGATGTCATTGCCGAGCTTGATCGTCGCTTGGGTACTTCTGGCATTGAAGAGAAGGCCGCGAGAAAAGCGGCTGGTAAAGAGTAAGTACGGATAAATACGAGAAAAAGTATGTCACACGATCCTAATTGCCTGTTTTGTAAGATTTCTCAAGGTTTGATTCCCTCCCAGAGGGTCTATGAGGATGAAGAAATCTATGCTTTTAAAGATATCAACCCGGCAGCGCCAGTCCATTTTTTGATGATTCCTAAAAAGCATATCCCCATGCTGGAGTCAGCAGAAAGCGTGGATGCTCCTTTGCTGGGTAAAATGATGGAATTAGCACCGCGTCTTGCCAAAGAGCAAGGCTGTCGTCCTGGTAAGGATGGTGGCTTTAGGTTGATGGTGAACAATGGTGCGGATGGTGGGCAGGAGGTTTATCACTTGCACTTACATGTGATGGGCGGTCCCCGCCCCTGGAAAAAATAATCCAAGGAGATTAAAAATGGGTTCATTTAGCATTTGGCATTGGTTAATTGTTTTGGTGATCGTGATGTTGGTGTTCGGTACCAAAAAATTGCGCAATATCGGCCAAGATTTGGGCGGCGCTGTAAAAGGCTTTAAAGATGGCATGAAATCTGCTGAAGAGCCTAAAGAACAAATTCAACAAAGTACTGCAACAGCAGACAAGACTGTTGATGTGCAAGCTAAAGACGTAAACAAATAACTAACTAATAGCTGAAGCGCACTTGAAACTCATGCTGCATTTAAATAACTGCGTTACATGATTGATCTCGGAGTTTCAAAACTTGCGCTGATTGCTGTAGTTGCTCTGGTGGTGGTTGGACCAGAGCGCCTGCCTAAAGTAGCTCGCATGGCTGGTAATTTGTTTGGCCGTGCACAGCGCTATATGGCGGACGTCAAGTCTGAAGTGAGTCGTCAGATGGAGGTGGAGGAATTTAAAAAGTTTCGAGAAGAAACTGCTGCCACTCTCAAAGAGGTTGAAAACAGTATCGGCTCTACGGTTCAAGAGGCTAGCGCTAACTTAAGCGATCAGGCGGATATTTTTGAAACGAGCTTTGATAAGCCGCCTTTAGATGAAAAAGAAGTACTTCGCAAAACCAAGCGCCAAGGCCGCAACAGCTGGGGTGTGCGTCGAGCTGCAAGGCCGCTTTGGTTTAAGCGTTCCGCTGGCATTCGTACTCGAGTGCAATCTGGCGCTGCTAGGATGAAGCGCTTTCATCACAGTGCTGGCAAATAAAAATAATAGTAAAAAGTAAAATAATAAAAACACTTACGCATGACTGAAAACAATTCAACTGAAGATTCGGGATTACAAGAAACCTTTCTTTCCCACTTATTTGAATTACGTGATCGCGTAATTAAAGCAGCGCTCGCAATTATTGTTGTCTTCGTATGTCTAGTCTACTGGGCGCCGGATATTTTCCATTTGTTTGCACAGCCTTTATTAAAGGCTTTGCCTGCCGGTGGCAAGATGATTGTGACAGACGTCACAGGTTCATTCTTTGTACCGATGAAGGTCACTATGCTGGTCGCATTCATCATCGCTTTACCAGTGGTGATGTATCAACTTTGGGCATTCATTGCGCCTGGTTTGTATATGCATGAAAGAAAACTCATTCTGCCTTTGGTCGTGAGTAGCTATACCTTGTTCATTGCTGGTATGGCATTTGCTTACTTTTTAGTATTTCCAACGGTATTTAAGTTCATGGCAAGTTACAACGCACCTTTGGGTGCGGAGATGTCGACCGACATTGATAACTATTTAAGTTTTGCCATGACAACCTTCTTGGCATTTGGCATTACTTTTGAAGTGCCTGTTGTAGTGGTTGTCTTGGTGCGCATGGGTATGGTGCCCCTGGCTAAACTGAAAGAAATTCGCCCTTACGTGATTGTGGGAGCTTTCGTGATTTCAGCTGTAGTGACACCACCCGATGTACTTTCTCAATTATTGCTAGCCGTACCAATGACCTTGCTCTATGAAATAGGGCTATTGGTTGCGCGCTTTTACGTGCCAAAACCCTCCGATGAGGATGCCGAAACTGATCAATCGACTTCTGCGTCGACCTGATTCTTGGAGAAAGTCGTTGTAAGCCAGTTGGTAACGCGATCAAAGCGATAGCGTCTTTGGCGTAAATTGCCCTCCAGATCCATCTCCGAGCCAGCAAAGGCTTTGCCAGCCGCCAAGAGGGCGCGACGTTGTTGAATCGTTTCAATCTGAATCAATCTAGGCAAGATCTTTGGTAATTCCCAGCGAATATCCACCACAACACAATGCTCGTGCTGTAGCTGTCCTACCTCGCTCAATAATAATTCTGCTTTACTAAAATTAAATTGGTTTGCAATGATGATGCGATGGCAGAGCAATAACCAATCTTCATCCACCTTATGTTCGGCATGGTGATTAATCGCCTCTTCGGCGCACTGAGCTAATTCATACCATTCATTGGATTTGGGATTAGAGCAACTTTCCAAAATCTTGCTGAGCAATTCTTTAGCTTCTGGCACACCTTGTTGGTGGGCTTGCCATACCCAATAGGAAGCCTGTAGACCGCGTACCTTCTCTTCGCTCTTTTCACGCTTGCGCCACAGATTAGCGCCTTTACGCAGTTGTGCTTGTGGATGACCAAGATCGGCAGCTCGATCAATACAGCGATCACTTTCTGCGGCGTTGTAACCAGAAAACTGCGGACGACGATAAATTTCACCGAGCGCGTACCAGGCATCGCGATCACCATCTTTGGCAGCGAGCTCTAACCAATAGGCGGCTTTCTTCAGTGATGCATTGGATTTTGTTTCGGCCACCTCAACCCGTTCGTCGAGTTGTGCGAGGCGCAGGCCTAGCGTAAGTTTTGCAACAGTTAAACCAAGCTCGGCTGCTTGAATTAATGCATCTTCATTTTGATCATCAAGCCATACCTTCCAGAGGGAGGAGAGAGCTTCATTCTTAGGCTGCAATTTAATCAGCAACTCTTTTGCGTTGTTTGCGAAAAGAGATTCTCCATCTGCAAGATCCTGTAAATATTGTTTAGCAATCTTTTGAATGCCGACAAAATCCAAAGAAGACAATTTTTCTAGAGTGGATGATGAATTCTTTTTGAGCCAATCTGCCAGTTGCGATTGGACACTCTGATTGGCAGGATTAATTAATAGGTTAACAAGCTGCCATTTAGCAGCAAGATTGGCATCAGAGGCCTTTTCAGCTTCAGCTAACTTCCAAAAAGAGTCCCAGCCAAACCCAAAGGCAGGTGAGCTAAAGGTTTCAGCAAGCGGAATGTTGGCAATCTGGCTTAAAAGATCAAGAATTTCAGCGTCACCTGAGCTTTTATTTTCAAGTGATTGATTTGTAATGGAAAAATAGGATTTTTCCAACCAAATGAGGGCGTTGGCAGGCTGAATGGGGGTTTTAAAAGCACCCGTTAAATATGCGGAAGCCAGTTTTTGTTGCGCAGAAACGTCACCCAATCGTGCTGAACTGAGGATTTTTAAGAATTCGCGGCTTGCCATATGACAATTTTGTCATCTAAGGCCCATAAAAGACAGAAAACAAAGGTCTTGTTGCCGAGATACAACGAAGAAAGCCAAAAAACTACCTTTTGACAAGCAAAAAGATCTCCTAAATACCCTGACCCCCAGTCTGGTGAGGCAAAAGAAGCAAAATTCGTAGGTCCCAGTTTTATTTGGGCATTACTTTTAATTTTTGGAGATTTAAAGAATGAAAAAATCGCTATTAGCACTCGCAGCATTGTCAGCTATTGCTGGCGTTGCTCAAGCTCAGTCCAGCGTAACCGTATACGGTATCTTGGACGTTGGTTACATCGGTACAAACGGACGCGTTAGCTCTTCAGCTACAGCAACAAACGGTGGTCAATCTAAGACTACTACTAACCAATTCGGACAGTCTGCTGAGCAAACTTCACGTTTGGGTTTAAAAGGCACTGAAGATTTAGGTGGCGGTTCATCAGCATTCTTTACTGCTGAGTTTTACCTCTATCCACAAGATCAAACATTGTCTGGCAACACAACAGGTGGCTTACAAAGCCGTCAAACATTCGTTGGTTTGAAAAAGAATGGTTTAGGTCAAGCTGCTGTTGGTTTGCAATACACGCCAGTATTTAGCGCTGTAGCTGCCACAGACGTTGGTCAAACAAATAACATGGCTGGTAACGTAATTTATCCTGCTAACTCTAGTGGTAACAGCAATGATGGCGCAAACAGCAAGGGTATGACAGTTCGCACATCCAATACATTGACTGTTGCATCTGATAAGTTTGCTGGTTTTGGTGCTAACGCAATGGTTACATTGAACAACCAGAACAAATCACAAGTTGACAACACTTCTGGTGTAGCAACTGCTGGTGGTAACACCAATGCAAGCGGTTGGGGTTTAGGTGCTGATTACACATTCCATAAATTCTACGTAACAGCTGCTTACCAGTCACTCAAGCAATTGACAACTGTTGGCAACAATGCTGCAACTGGTGGTACTGGTTGGGATCAGGCGCAGGGTAACGGTGCAACTACTGCACCTTTGTCTGCCACTGGAGCGACTACAGGCGCGTTTAACACAACCGATAACCAAGTTTATGCTGGTGCAACTTATGACTTCGGTATTTTGAAGGCATACGCTCAGTACATCAATCGTAAAATTACTTCTACTGCAAGTACAAACTACTACCTCAAGCGTCAAGCTGAGCAAATTGGTGTTCGTAGCTACCTTACTCCAACAATCGAAGGTTGGGCATCTGCTGGTTTAGGTCGTTACACAGCATTTGGTCAAGGTACACCAACAGCGAACTTTAATGGCTGGCAGTTGGGTTCTAACTACTACCTTAGCAAGCGTACAAACTTGTATGCTATCTACGGTCAAACTTTGACATCTAACTCTGCTGCTGCTGGTGTAACTTCTAGCGGTGGTTACAGCAACTATGCAGTTGGCGTACGTCACACTTTCTAATTGGATGCTAGCTTAGGCTAGTTAAGAATTAGTTTGGTATTAAATTAACCCACTGTGGAAACACGGTGGGTTTTTTCTTTTGCTGGTACTGGGCATTGAATTAAAAGACGGCTCATAAAGTAAGCAATATCCATGTATTTAATAAAAACTCTAAGTAGATGCACTTAGATCAAGCATTTTCTATAGATTAAAGGCGAAAAGTCTGCTAAAAAGTGGATAGATCAATAGCGCGTTCACCCTCAGTTGGAAATGTGCGAATAGATAAAATTCATCAGTAATGAAAAATAAAGGTTAAAAATGTTGAAAAGAACACAGAGCAGTTCACTTTTCTCTAAGTCAGCACCATTTGTACTGCTTGCTTCGCTAGTTTTTGCATCTAGTGCATATGCTGCTAGCGCAACCATGGATAAAATGAAATCCTCTGGTGCAGTCACCATGGGGGTTCGCGAATCCTCTATACCAATGTCCTATACCACTGGCGATAGCCGTTTTGACGGATACCATGTCGAAATTTGCCGGATGATTTTGGCTGACATTAAAGATAAGCTTGGAATGAGTACGCTGCGTATCAATTATCAGCCTGTTACCTCCCAAAATCGTGTGCCCTTGGTTCAAAACGGCACCGTAGATATTGAGTGCGGTACAACAACTAATAACGTAAACCGTGCAAAAGATGTTGGCTTTGCAAATACGCTTTACGTGGAAGAGGTTCGTATTGCCGTAAAGGCAAATTCAGGAATTAAATCGATTGCTGACTTAAACGGTAAAAAAGTAGCAACTACTACAGGTACTACCTCTGTGCAGCTCTTGCGCAAAAATGAAAAAGCGACTGGCGTTAATTTTGATGAAGTATTTGGAAAAGACCATGCCGATAGTTTCTTATTGCTGGAGTCTGGACGCGCCGACGCATTTGTCATGGATGGATCTATTTTGGCTGGAAATATTGCCAACTCTAAGAATCCAAAAGATTACAAAATTGTTGGTGAAGTTTTAAGTACAGAGCCAATTGCCATCATGGTTCCTAAAAATGATCCTGAGTTTAAGGCTGCTGTAAATGCGGCAATTGCGAAGATTGTTGCGAATGGCAAAATGCCTGGACTGTGGAATAAGTGGTTCTTGTCACCAATTCCACCAAAAAATATCGTAGTTGGCCTTGAGTTATCTCCAGCAACTAAAAATGCTTGGGCCAATTTGAATGACAAGCCTGCAGAAGACTATAACAAGAAGTAATCAATAAAAAATAAGTTTCTACTATGTCATTAGATTTAGGTGTCTTTTGTAAGAGCACCTTAGATGGAGAAGCGGTTGATCACTGCTTCTCCTCATTATTTGGGCTTGGGAAAAATGCTGACCCAAGTTACTTGGATTGGCTTTTCAAGGCCTGGGGTTGGACCTTAGCAGTCGCTATCTTAGGCCTAGCTATTGCCTTGGTCTTAGGTGCGGTGATGGGAACATTTCGCACGCTGCCACAGACCGGCACTTTAAACAAATGGTTGGTGCGATTTTCAACAGCGTGGGTTGAGCTCTTTAGAAACATTCCCATTCTCGTGCAGGTATTTCTTTGGTATCACGTGATTCCTGCTTTTATCTTACCTTTAAAGGCTTTGCCTTCTTATTGGTTGGTCAGTATTGCGCTAGGCTTTTTTACCTCTGCGCGTATTGCTGAGCAAGTGAGGGCGGGGATTCAGGCGCTACCAAGTGGTCAGCGCATGGCAGCAACTGCTTTAGGCCTGACGACCGCTCAAAGTTATCGATATGTCATTTTGCCGATGGCATTGCGTATTGTTATTCCTCCACTCACTTCCGAGAGCATGAATCTGATTAAGAATTCATCCGTGGCGTTTGCAGTATCAGTTCCTGAGCTCACCTTATTTGCAATGCAAGCTCAAGAGGAAACATCGCATGGTGTAGAGATCTATTTAGCGGTAACATTTTTGTATGCTTTATCTGCATTTGCTGTAAATCGTGTGATGGCATTGATTGAAAAAAGAACTCGTATACCTGGCTTCATTGTGGCCTCTAGCGACGCGGGGGCTCACTAAATGTTTAGTCTGGATCTAAGTTTCTATAACTGGGAACTGTTTACTAATTACATTCTGAAGGGCTTGCTCTTTAGTGTGCAGTTAACAGTACTTGCCACTATTGGCGGAATAATATTTGGCACATTTTTAGCGCTGATGCGTTTATCTGGGAAGCCATCATTGGTATATCCAGCTACTTTTTACGTCAATACCATGCGCTCAATTCCATTGGTGATGGTTATCCTCTGGTTCTTCCTTTTAATACCAATGCTGATTGGTAAACCCATTGGTGCTGACTTATCCGCCACCATTACCTTCATTGCATTTGAGGCTGCCTTTTTTTCGGAGATTGTGAGGGCTGGAATTCAGTCAGTTCCAAAGGGGCAGGCATATGCAGCGGAAGCCTTAGGAATGACTTACGGGCAAAACATGCGCTTTATTATTCTTCCACAAGCCTTTAGAAACATGATTCCCGTCTTTATGACGCAAACCATTGTTTTATTTCAAGATACATCCTTGGTTTATGCAATTGGTGCTTATGATTTACTCAAGGGCTTTGAGATTGCAGGTAAAAATTATGGCCGTCCAATAGAGACTTACCTCTTGGCTGCTTTTACGTATTTCCTCATTTGTTTCTCGCTGTCTAAGGTGGTACGCAAGATTCATGCCAAAGTCGCCATCATTCGTTAATTATTTTTTAAGTTACTAATACATCATGATTGAACTTCGTAACGTATCAAAGTGGTACGGCTCCTTTCAAGTGCTGACTGATTGCAGTGCAACGATCCAGAAGGGAGAGGTGGTAGTTATCTGTGGACCATCAGGCTCAGGTAAATCCACTTTAATTAAGACAATTAATGCATTAGAGCCATTTCAAAAAGGTGAAATATCGGTTGATGGAGTCCAGCTACATGACCCAAAAACTAACCTACCCAAGCTACGCGCTAGAGTGGGTATGGTATTTCAGCACTTCGAGCTTTTTCCACATTTAAGCGTTTCAGAAAATTTAACGCTTGCGCAAATGAAGGTGTTAGGAAGAACCACCGATGAAGCAAACACGCATGGGCTTAAGTATTTAGAGCGTGTGGGGTTGCTAGCACAGAAAGATAAATTTCCAGGCCAGTTATCCGGCGGTCAGCAACAGCGCGTTGCCATTGCCAGGGCTTTAAGTATGGACCCGATAGTGATGTTATTTGATGAACCTACTTCTGCCCTGGATCCCGAAATGGTCGGTGAAGTTTTGGATGTGATGGTTAAGCTTGCTAACGAAGGCATGACAATGTGCTGCGTTACACACGAGATGGGTTTTGCTAGAAAGGTGAGTCATCGTGTGATCTTCATGGATCAAGGGCGCATCGTTGAAGACTGCAGCAAAGCTGAATTTTTTGATAATCCTGAGGCTCGCTCACCAAGAGTAAAAGAGTTTCTATCAAAAATACTGGCCCATTAGCCTTTAGCAAAGCCACCCATTAGTTAGTAAGCTGTTTTGGTTTTGGGCGCTTTCCAGTTTGAGCTATTAGCTCCATTTCTTTGCCTTTGCGCAGAATCGTGAGCTTGGCGTCATTGCCTGGACTAATTTGAGCAATTTGATTCAGTAGGCTCCGCACATCCTTAATTGGATTGCCGTTTACCGTAATCAGCACATCTCCTGGCTTTATCCCTCCACGTGCTGCAGGGCCATTCTCAAGCACGCCAGATATGAGAACGCCTTCAGTATTGGCAGGCAGTCCTAGGGACTCTGAGAGCTCTTTGGAGAGGTTCTGAGGCTCGACTCCTATCCACCCCCTAGTAACGCTGCCATTTGCTAGGATGGACTCCATGACTTGCTTAGCAAGATTGACGGGGATCGCAAAGCCAATGCCCATAGACCCGCCATTATTTGAGTAGATCGCGGTGTTTATGCCAATCAGATTCCCGCGAGTATCAATCAGTGCGCCACCAGAATTTCCGGGGTTAATTGCTGCGTCGGTTTGAATAAAGTTTTCAAAGGTATTGATGCCCACGTGGTCGCGACCTAATGCAGAAACAATCCCGGAAGTGACTGTTTGGCCGACGCCAAATGGATTGCCAATAGCTAGAACCACATCACCTACATGCACAGACTCAACTTTGCCCAGAGTGATTGGGGTAGGTAGTTTTTTGGCTTCAATTTTTAATACAGCAATGTCGGTTTCTGGATCGCTACCAATCACTTGCGCCTTTACTTTTCGACCATCTGATAAAGCCACATCAATATCATCCGCATCGCTAATGACATGATGGTTAGTCAGGATGTAGCCTTCGGGGCTGACGAGGACTCCTGACCCTAGGCTTGAACTGGGCTCTTCCTCTGGCGGCTGATCCCCAAAAAAGAATTTAAATAAAGGATCTGCAGAATTTGGGCTTCCACCCTTTCGAGTCTTTGGCTTAGCGGAGGCTTTGCTTGTAAAAATGTTGACGACCGCTGGCATTGAGCGCTTCACAGCCTCGTGATACGAACCAGGGCTCAGTTGCCCGTCATAGTTGCTTTCTTTTAGCGAGACCGTATCAACCAAAGAGCTAACCCTAGACTCTGAAAGCCACTCAGGTTTTAAAGTGGCAACAATAAACAAAGCTGCCAACATCACGGTGACAGCCTGCGCAAATAAGAGCCAATATTTATTGAGAAGAGAGTTCATTGAGGATGTGCTTTGGTAATTTATAACCTATAGAGGAGATCGCAAACCATTTTGAAAAATGAGTTGCGATTGCTCCCGCGCTTCTTGATGAGAATAATTGGACAAATTATTTTTTTAGACTGTCACGAATTTCGCGGAGCAGCACTACATCCTCTGGCACAGGTGGGGGAGGTGGAGCATCCATCAAACGAATCTTATTAACTACTTTGACCATTTGGAAGATGACAAAGGCTAAAAGGATGAAATTGATGGAGATGGTGATGAAGTTTCCGTAGGCAAAAATCGGTACCCCTGCCTTTTTGAGGGCATCAAATGTTCTAGGTACCCCCTCTGGGACATGTCCTAGGACGATAAATAGGTTGGTAAAGTCGATATGACCTCCCAAAAGGGTTGAAATAACAGGCATAACGATGTCATTTACCAGGGAATCTACGATTTTCCCAAAGGCGCCGCCAATAATGACGCCCACCGCCAAATCGATCACATTGCCCTTGACGGCAAAGTCCCGAAACTCTTTTAAAACACTCATAAATGCTTCCTTTCTCTTATAGATGCAGATTAACCCCATAACTTTCTTGCTTACCCCACTTTTTACTTTAAAATCCTACCTTTAAGCAATTTCCACCCATAAATACCCTTTTTAGGAATTTTGTAAATGAGTGACAAGCCCTGTATGGACAAGGATCGCCGTAACTGGTTGATCGCCACATCGGCGGTTGGTGGCGTAGGTGCAGCCGCAGCCCTTTACCCTTTTGTAGACAGTTTTGAGCCTTCTGAGCGCGCAAAAGCCGCTGGAGCTGCTGTTGAAATCGATATCTCTGGTATGCAGCCAGATGAAATGAGAATGGTGGAGTGGCGCGGTAAGCCTGTTTGGGTAGTTCGTCGTACACCTGAGCAAGTTGCTGAGTTGTCCAAAATTGATAGCGAATTGGCTGATCCGAATTCATTGCGTGACCCATCCCAATTCACGCCTCCTTATGCCCAGAATCAGTGGCGCTCTATCAAGCCTGAGTACCTGGTAGTGGTTGGTATTTGCACCCACTTGGGATGCTCTCCTAATGCTAAGTTTGAGGCTGGTCCTCAGCCATCCCTGCCAAACACTTGGCCAGGCGGCTTCCTTTGCCCATGCCATGGTTCTACATTCGATATGGCAGGCCGTGTATTTAAGAACAAACCAGCCCCAGATAACCTTGAAGTGCCGCCACACATGTATTTGAGCGACACCAAGATTCTGGTTGGCGAAGACAAGAAGGCCTAAGGAGAGATAAATGGCATTCCAAGAAAAACAAGTCCCAGCAGACGCCTCCGCAGCCCAAAAGTTAATGGCTTGGGTTGACTCACGTCTACCCGTAACAGAAGCATTTAAGCGTCACATGAGCGAGTATTACGCGCCAAAGAATTTAAATTTCTTCTACATTTTTGGCGCATTAGCTATCGTAGTTTTAGTAAATCAGATACTGACCGGTATTTTCTTAACCATGAACTACAAGCCTGATGCTGCAAAGGCTTTCGAGTCGGTTGAATACATCATGCGTGAAGTTCCGTGGGGCTGGGTGATTCGCTATATGCACTCCACTGGCGCCTCTATGTTCTTTGTGGTGGTTTATATGCATATGTTCCGTGGTTTGATCTACGGCTCTTATCGCAAGCCGCGTGAACTCATTTGGATCTTCGGCTGCGCAATTTTCTTGTGTTTGATGGGTGAAGCATTCTTCGGTTACTTGCTCCCATGGGGTCAAATGTCCTATTGGGGCGCTCAAGTGATTGTGAACTTGTTCTCCGCAATTCCATTCATTGGCCCAGATCTATCTTTATGGTTGCGTGGCGACTATGTTGTGGGTGATGCAACCCTCAATCGTTTCTTCGCATTCCACGTCATTGCAATTCCATTGGTATTGGTTGGCTTGGTTGCAGCCCATATTTTGGCTCTGCATGAAGTGGGTTCAAACAACCCAGATGGCGTTGAAATTAAAGAGAACTTAGATGCGAATGGCCATCCAGTTGATGGCATCCCATTCCATCCTTATTACAGCGTGCATGATGTAATGTATTTGGGTGGATTCCTGATGGTGTTTGCATGTATTGTGTTCTTTGCACCAGAGATGGGCGGTTACTTCCTTGAGGCAAACAACTTCGTTCCTGCGAACCCATTCCAAACACCTCCGCACATTGCCCCTGTTTGGTATTTCACTCCGTTCTATTCAATGTTGCGTGCAACTACAACGAACTTCTTGCTGCCTTTATGGATTTTCTTGGCAGTCATTCTCGGAATGTTTGCTCTGAAGAGTAAAAATCTCAAGGTGAAGGGCGCATGCGCTGCAATCGCTTTGATATTGGCGGCTGGCTTCTACTTGTTTGATGCTAAGTTCTGGGGTGTTGTGATCATGGGCGGTTCTGTTGTGATCATGTTCTTCTTGCCTTGGCTTGATCACTCGCCCGTGAAATCTATTCGCTATCGCCCAGATTTCCATAAGTATATTTATGGCGTATTTGTAGTGAGCTTTGTGATCTTGGGTTACTTGGGTATTCAGCCACCATCACCAGTGTTTGAAAAGATTTCTCAGGTATGCACTATTTATTATCTGGGCTTCTTCTTAGGAATGCCGTTCTGGAGCACGCTTGGTAAATTTAAGCCAGTTCCAACACGCGTTACTTTTAAGTCCCATTAATTCACGCCTGAGATACTGGCAAAGAGAAATTAGGAATTAGTATGAAACAAATTCTGCAAACTTTGATGGGCGTCTGCCAAGCAACAGTATTGGTTGCGGCCCTGGGCTTTGGCATTAGTGCCAATGCAAATGAAGGGGGCTTTCCTTTAGATCAAGCCCCTAACCGTGTTAGTAACAATGCCTCATTGCAAAACGGTGCAAAGATATTTGTGAACTACTGCTTGAACTGCCATGCAGCGGCAAGCATGCGTTACAACCGTTTGCGCGACATTGGCTTGACCGATCAACAAATCAAAGACAACCTCATTTTGACTGATGCCAAAGTGGGTGATTTGATGACCATCTCGATGACACCAAAAGAAGCTAAGGCTTGGTTTGGTAAGACTCCGCCTGACTTATCAGTTGAGGCGCGTGCTCGTGGAGCGGACTGGCTTTATACCTACTTCCGCACTTTCTACAAAGACGACACGACACAAACTGGTTGGAATAATTTGGTCTACCCTAAAGTCGGTATGCCACACGTTCTCTGGCAGTTGCAAGGTGAGCGTGCTGCCAAGTTTGAAGAGCACAAAGACCCACATGACCCAAGCAGAACAGAAGAAGTCTTTGTTGGCTTTGAGCAGTTAACTCCCGGCAAAATGAGCACACAAGAGTATGACGACAATATCGCCGACTTAGTTGCTTTCATGTCATGGATGGCTGAGCCAGTGCAGTTAGAGCGTAAGCGTCTTGGTGTAGTGGTGCTCTTGTTCTTGGCAATCTTTACCCTGTTGGCTTGGCGTTTGAATAAGGCCTATTGGAAAGATATTCACTAATTGAATTTGATGGGTCCTGAGCTTAGGACTCATTAGTAAAAAGATTTAACGCTAATGTGCGTTTGTTGTATTGAAGTAGAAATTTAAGGAAATAAATTTATGATGGTGTTGTACTCGGGTACTAACTGCCCATTCTCGCAACGCTGCCGTTTGGTGCTTTTTGAAAAAGGCATGGATTTTGAAATCCGCGATGTCGACTTGTTCAACAAGCCTGAAGACATTTCAGTAATGAATCCTTACGGCCAAGTACCTATCTTGGTTGAGCGTGATTTAATTTTGTACGAGTCAAATATCATCAATGAATATATTGATGAGCGTTTTCCTCATCCACAATTAATGCCACCTGATCCAGTAGCACGCGCACGCGCACGCCTCTTCCTCTTCAATTTTGAGAAAGAATTGTTTGTGCACGTAGCCGCTTTGGAAAATGAAAAAGGTAAAGCTGCTGAAAAGACTCATGAAAAAGCGCGTTTAGCGATTCGTGATCGTTTGACTCAGTTGGCACCGATTTTTGTTAAAAACAAATACATGTTGGGCGATGAGTTCTCTATGCTGGACGTAGCGATTGCGCCATTGTTGTGGCGTCTTGAGCATTACGGCATTGATCTGTCTCGCAATGCAGCGGCTTTGCTGAAATATGCTGAGCGCATTTTTAGCAGACCTGCGTACATCGAGGCTTTGACTCCTTCTGAGAAGGTAATGCGCCGCTAAGCATTTTTAGCGGTACATGACTCGTCGGCATGTCTGACATTCCAAGTAATAAACCGTATCTAATCCGTGCCCTACATCAGTGGTGCACGGATTTTGGTTTTACGCCTTTCATAGCGGTTTTTGTGGATGCTAGGGTAGAAGTGCCCATGGAATTTGTGAAGAACGATGAGATTGTTCTGAATCTTTCCCTGGAGGCATGCCATCAGCTTGCGATAGAAAACGATTGGATCAGCTTCCAAGCGCGATTTGGCGGTATTCCAAGAAAGATCATGGTCCCAGTCACCCATGTTCTAGCAATCTACGCCAGGGAAAATGGTCAAGGGATGTCTTTCCCGTTTGATCCTGCCCAGGCCCGAGATCTACATATTGCTGACTCGACCGATGTCGCCCCTGAAAAGCCCAAAACCACAAGACCATCCTTGACGATTGTGAAATAGGATAAAATATCAACCGTTGCCCCTTTAGCTCATCTGGTAGAGCAACTGATTTGTAATCAGTAGGTGGTCTGTTCGAGTCGGACAAGGGGCACCAAATTCTAAAAGCTTCTAGGTAAACACTTAGAAGCTTTTTTCTTTAGTGCTTTGCCTATATATGCAGATTTGTTTTTCTTGTCTCAGGTAGATATAGAAGAGCGACAATTGCAGCGCTTGCTAAAAATATCGTGGGATACCACAGTCCGGCGCTATCACTTTGCCAGCGTTGATTTAACCAAGTAACGATTAAAGGCAGTAAGCCACCAATCCATCCTGCAGCTAGATTGTGAGGAAGGGTTGCTGCACTGTTTCTGGTTTTAGCAGGAAAAAGTTCAGCTAATATTGCAGTCTGGGGGCCAACCACTAAAGCAAGTGCTAGAGATAAGCCTATTAGTAGCATGCCAATCAAAATAAGATTTAGAGAATCTGCTGGGTTGTTGAGATATTCCATACCAAAGTTCTTGAGCAGATGAAATGCCGGCAGAATAAAAGCAGCGCCCAAGAATAGTCCGCAAACGGCTACTGGTTTACGGCCAACCTTATCTGACAGCCATCCAGCAAAAATAGTAAGCGGGAATAAGGCTAGAGTCGCATAAATGCTGAGCTGGTCAACTAACTCGGGCGCCAGCTTCACAGAAGTTTTTAGAAAAATCGCTGTATAGACTTGGACGCAAAAGAACAGCACTGCCCCACCCGCCGAGATGCAGAAGAAGAGTAAAAACATGCGTTTGCGAGTTTGTGGGTCCCGGAAGTTATTCAGTAGTGGACTTGCGGATTGTTGATGGGATTTACTCAGCTCTAAAAACACAGGTGTTTCTTCTAGAGTCATCCTTGCTTTAAAGGCGATTAGCAAAAGCGCAATCGAAATCCAAAATGGCACACGCCAACCCCAAGATTGAAATTCTTCTGGTGATAACTGGCTTCTGAGCAATGCAATTTGCAAGGTAGAAAACAGAATGCCAAGAGGGCCCATGAGTTGGAGGAAGCTAGTCTTAAATCCTCTATGCTCAGCACCGGCATGTTCGGTGAGGTAGACGGCACTACCGCCGATTTCACCGCCGGCAGAGAGCCCTTGAAGCAAGCGTAGGGCAACCAACAGGATGGGCGCCCAAATACCTACTTGGGCATAAGTAGGTAAAAAGCCGACGCTCACGGTTGCCAGCCCCATTAGGGCAATGGTGATCATAAAGACGGGTTTACGGCCGATCCGATCGCCCATAGAGCCAAATAAGGCTGCTCCAATAGGTCTGACTACCATTCCAACGCCAAAAGTCGCTAGGCTCGCTAAAAGGGCTGTATTGGGGTCTGCTGAGGGAAAGAAGAGCGGTGCAAAAACGACTGCCAGCGTTGCAAATGTCAGGAAGTCATACCACTCTAAAAAAGTGCCAAAACAGGCTGCTATAGCGACTTTTCGATAGGAGTGGGAATTCTGTTTTGACATTAAGTTATTGATTATATTGTGTTTATTTTATTTCTTGAATATATTTGTTGCACAGCAGCAAAAACTTCTTGATTTGCCCTATCCCTTCAGTTACAGTTTGATGGTGCAGTGCAATATTTAAGGTATCTACAGTTTTCCATCTCTTAAATCGTGTGCTTAATTGACAAGTTGTACCACTTAATTTCTGGAGAAATACATGAACCAAGATCAAATCACCGCTAAATTGTCCCAAATTAACAGCAAAGGCCTCGAGGCTACATTTTCTTTGAGCGAAGCTGCTTTGGAAAATGCTCAAAAATTGGCTGAACTGAACTACGCTGCTTCCAAAGATGTTTTGGTTAATGCTCAAGACGGTATTCAACAAGTATTGACAGCTAAAGATCCTAAGCAAGTTACTGAGATGTTAAATGCTGAAACTTTGCAATCTGCTGGCAACCAAGCTGTTGCTTACCAAAAGAAAGTTAGCAAAGTATTGCGCGATAGTAATAAAGAATTTGTAAACGTAGTTGATGCAAGCATCGACCAGTTGCAAGATGGTTTCCAAGATTGGATAAATACTGTTGCCGCTAATGCACCTGCCGGTTCAGAAACTTTCTTGTCTTCATTCAAGACTGTATACGGTAGCGCATTGCAAGGTTTTGAGCAATTCCGCGCTGCAAGCAAAGAAGCTTTTGCCACCGCAGAAAAAACTGCTGATCAAGCAATCGAAACTGTACAAGGTCAAATCGCTCAAGTTAAGAAAGCTGCTACACCTGCATCACGTAGCCGTAAAGCTGCTTAATTGATTAAGAATTAATTAAGTATTAAGTAATAGATTTAAAACTAAAAACCCCGCCTAGTGCAAACTGGGCGGGGTTTTTAATTATCTAAATTATTCAAAATCTGCAGAGGACTCAATCAGGGGCGGAGATAGATTCTTACTGGGCTTCACGCCTAGTTCCCGCACCTTTTCAGCAGAGCGGATGAGGTTGCCCTTGCCGGTTTTTAGTTTATTGAATGCATCGTGGTAGCTGGTTTGCGCTTGATCTAATCGCTGGCCAAGCTTCTCTAAGTCATCTACAAAGCCTACAAACTTATCGTATAAATTGCCACATTGTTTCGCAATTTCTAATGCATTGCGGTTTTGATGATCCTGTCGCCATAGATGGGCAACTGTTCGCAGCGTGGCCATAAGAGTGCTTGGGCAGACCAACACAATATTTTTTGCCAGAGCTTCTTGATATAAGTTGGGTGCGGTTTTTAATGCCAGTAAGAATGCGGGCTCGATTGGTACAAACATTAAAACAAAGTCTACTGAACCCACTCCATAAAGCGAGCTATAGTTCTTTCCTGAAAGGCCTTGAATATGCTGACGCAGCGATTGGATATGCGCAGTCAACTCTTGCTCAGCAACTATAGGGTCTGTAGTTTGAGCATGGCGGGCATAGGCTGTAATCGATACCTTGCTATCTACAACCAGACTTCTGCCCTCAGGCAGTTTAATCACGACGTCAGGCTGTAGGCGCGAGCCATCAGCTTGGGTGTGGCTGTCTTGCACAAGATACTCTTCACCCTTGCGAAGGCCAGAGGACTCGAGGATGGATTCCAGTACCAGCTCACCCCAATTGCCTTGAACCTTAGAATCGCCCTTTAATGCTTGGGTTAAAGAACGTGTTTCATCTGACATGCGCAGATTGAGATTGGCCAAACGCTCGATTTCACTTTTGAGCGCATGGCGCTCACGAGCTTCATTGCCATAAGAAGTGCTGACTTGCTCTTTAAATTCAGTGAGTTTGGTTTGCAGGGGTTTTAATAGAGCATCTAGACTCGCTGCATTTTGTTCGGTAAAGCGCTTAGACTTGTCTTCCAGGATCTCATTGGCTAAATTTTTGAACTGATTTGTCAAAGCCTCTTTAGCTTCATTAAGTGATTCAATTCTGCCTAGACCTTGTTTGCGTTCAGAGTCCAGCTCTGCTTCAAGGCGAATCGCATTTTGTAGTGCTTGGTCACGCTCGGTACGCAAGCTAAGCCCTAGGGCAAGCTCTGTTTGAGCTTGCAGCTCAACGCGAGCAAGGGTAGAGCGCAGGTTTAACGCATAAACTAAAAGGCCTGCACAAACTCCAAATGGCAGGCCAAATAATAGAAGAGAGCTTAAATCAAAAGTCACAGCGTCAAAGTCTCAACGAAATTCTTGATTAAGCTTTAACGAGTTTTTGGAGTTCGCCGGACTGGAACATTTCGGTCATGATGTCAGAGCCACCAATAAATTCACCATTGATATAAAGCTGGGGAATCGTTGGCCAATTTGCAAACTCTTTAATGCCTTGACGAATACCGGCATCTTCTAAGACATTTACTGTGTGAAGATTTTCAACACCACTAGCACGCAAGATGTTGATGGCATTTCCAGAAAAACCGCATTGTGGAAACTGCGCAGTTCCCTTCATGAACAACACCACTGGGTGGCTAGTAACAATTTCTTTAATTTGAGCTTGTGAGTCCATATATTCTTTCTACTAAGTGTCTACTGCGGCAGTCTTATTGCAAAGACGGTTTGAAAATAAGGTTTTATTGATTTTAAGACTTAATGTGAAAAAAGGTTATTTCAACCTATTTTCTGCCCGAGGCGACCCGGTAATGGCCGCCTAAATCCAGATGTGCTTGTACATCCTGAAAACCCGCTTGCTGCATGAGGGCTACAACTGCTTCTGACTGGTTAAAGCCATGCTCAACCGCTAGCAGGCCATTGGGATTTAGATGGTGTTTGGCGCCTGAAATAATGCTTTCTAAGCAGGTGAGTCCGTTGCCATGATCAGTTAGGGCGGAAATTGGCTCAAAGCGCAAGTCACCCTGGCTTAGGTGTGAATCTTGGGATGTTATGTAGGGTGGATTACTCAAAATGACATCATAAGAAGCGCTAGCTTCTATCGCCTCATACCAGCTTCCCTGAAAAAACTGTACTCGAGACTCCATATTTAAAAGCTTGGCATTTATTTTGGCAATATCTAGGGCTTCTATAGCTTGATCGGTCGCAGTAAGTTGCGCGTCTGGAGCTTCATGTGCAATGGCTAAAGCTATGGCACCCGAGCCCGTCCCTAAATCCAAAATATTGGTTGGAGCATTCAAACGTGTGATTTCACGCAAACCAATTTCTACTAAGAGCTCAGTTTCGGGGCGCGGTATCAGCACCCCAGGAGCAACATAAAGCTCAATATTGTGAAAGCCTCTTTTGCCAATCAGATAGGCGATCGGCTCGCCCTGTATTCTCTTGGATTCAAGCATTTTCCACTCTTCAAGCGCCTTAGCGTTGAGCACCAAATCATCGCGTGATAGCAGAGCAGAGCGTGGAAGTTGGTAATACTTTTCAAGGACATAAGCCATCAGAATTTTTGCCTCAGCAGGGGCAAGTACTGAATTACTCAATAGTGAGCGTAGGCTCAAATCCTGATTCACAGATTTCGTGATCGCTTAACTATCACCAAGGGCAGCAAGTAACTCTGCCTGATGTTCAGATGCTAGAGCATTGCAAAGATCGTCGATGTCACCATCCATCATGGCATCAATTTTATAAAGTGTGAGATTGATGCGGTGGTCGGTAATACGACCTTGCGGAAAGTTATAGGTGCGAATGCGGTCGCTGCGATCGCCCGACCCAACCAGCGACTTCCTGGTTTGCGCCTCAAGTTGATGTTTCTCACGCTCTCTAGCATCCATGATGCGGGAAACCAATACCTTCATGGCTTGTTCGCGATTACGGTGCTGACTACGATCATCTTGGCATTCAACTACAGTGCCGGTAGGTAAGTGAGTAATACGCACGGCAGAATCCGTTTTATTAATATGCTGACCGCCGGCACCTGAAGCGCGGAAGGTATCGATACGCAACTCTGCGGGATTAATTTTGACCGCCTCAAGTTCATCTGCTTCTGGCATGACTGCCACAGTGCAGGCTGATGTATGAATGCGACCCTGCGTTTCTGTTTGCGGTACGCGCTGCACACGATGGCCACCAGATTCAAACTTAAGACGTGAGTAAACAGACTGACCGACAAGGCGAAGAACAACTTCTTTGTAACCACCTAAATCAGATTCAGCAGCACTCACCATTTCTACTTTCCAGCCTTGGCGTTCAGCAAAGCGGCTGTACATGCGAAGTAGATCACCAGCAAAGAGTGCGCTCTCGTCACCACCAGTGCCCGCACGAATCTCTAAGAAAACGTTACGATCATCATTTTCATCTTTAGGAAGTAAGAGCTTTTGTAATTTGCCTGCAAGCTCTTCCATCGTAGCTAAAGCCTGCTTCTGCTCATCATCAGCAAAGTCCTTCATTTCAGGATCTTTGCGCATTTCCTCTGCCGCTTGGGCGTCTGCCTCAGCTTGCTTGTAGAGGCCAAACTGCTCTACTACGGTAGCAATATCTGAATGTTCACGTGTGAGCTTCCGATAAGCATCCATATCTTTGGTTGCATCTTCGGAGGTTAATAAGGAGTTAAGTTCGGCTAAGCGCGTGTCTAGGTGGTCTAGCTTAGCCCGCATACTGGGCTTCATCTAATGGTCTTCTGGCTTGGAATGCGAGGCGAATAGTTTGGGTAACAACTTAATCAAGGCGTCACGCTCAGCGCCATTAGAGTGTTGCAGTGCATGGAGTGAGCCATGCAGAAATTTATTAGTTAGACCTTGTGCCATGGCATTGAGAACTTCTTGTGGATCATCGCCACGCATCAAGCGTTTCATCGCCCGCTCGAGTTCAAGCTGACGCAAACGTTCACCTTGCTGCTGAATATCCTGAATCAGTGGAACTGCATTACGACCTTGCATCCAATGCATAAAGTTACCAACACGATCTTCGATGATCGCTTCAGCTTGGCCAACTGCTGCTTGACGTAAGCTGGCGCCAGTCTGAATCATTAATCCTAAATCATCAACGGTGTAAAGATAGATGTCATCTAGTCTGGAGATTTCAGGTTCAAAATCTCGCGGCACTGCTAAATCAATCATGACCATCGGCTTGTGGCGACGCTGTTTTAGAGCGCTCTCCACCATGCCCAGGCCAATGATGGGTAATGATGAGGCAGTGCTAGAAACAATAATGTCGAACTCATGTAGGCGCCCTGGGAGCTCCGAGAGCTTAAAGGATTCAGCTTCAACGTCTTGCGAGGAAATGGAGTCTGCGAGCTCTTGACCGCGCTCTATCGTGCGGTTAGCAATCGCCACATTCTTCGGTTTGCGCGCAACAAAATGCGTTGCGCATAAAGTAATCATCTCACCGGCACCAATGAACAAAATCTTTTGATCTGCAATTTTTTCAAAGATGCGCTCTGAGAGACGAACAGATGCTGCAGCCATCGAAATAGAGTGTGCGCCAATTTCAGTAGAGCCGCGTACTTCTTTGGCGACTGCAAATGTTTTCTGAAATAGTTGATTGAGATAGGTTCCCAATACACCAGCATCATTTGCGGTGCGAACCGCATCTTTCATTTGGCCTAAGATTTGTGTCTCACCAATCACCATGGAGTCTAAACCGCACGCAACTCTGAAGGCGTGTCGCACTGCATCTGATTGCGGTAATGAGTAAATGTGAGGCTCAAGACTGCTTGGGGCAAGCTGTTGAGTTTTGGCCAACCAATCGAAAGTAGCTTCATGCAAAAGACCTGCGGCACTGGCATCATTTGCGGCACAGTAGACCTCAGTGCGGTTGCAGGTTGACAAAATTGTGGCTTCGGGAAGCCCGGCCTGATTCGCGCCAACTAAATGTTGGCGAAGGTCGTGCAACGCTTCTTGAAGAAATTCAGGGTCAAAGGCGACCTTTTCCCGAATGGCGACCGGCGCTGTGTGATGATTGATGCCGAGTGTCAACAACTTCATAATGGCAATTATAGATTTGATGGCAGCATTAATGGGGGTATCAATGGGGTTTTTGGCTTTTCTGGTGATTGGGGGTGTTTCTGGGGTGTCAGCCGGGATTTTTTACCCCGGAGCTTCTGGTGGGGTCAATCCCGGCAGGATTCTGATGACCTTCTTACTAGGATCTATTGCGGCGGCGGCTAGCTCGTATGCAGGGCAGTACTGGGATCTTTTCCAATCTGGGCAAATCCTCGAGTGGGCCAGCGCTATTTTTGCTGCCTGCGCAGTGGGGTGTGTTTTTGCTGCTTTAGCTAAATAAGTCAGCGCGATTGTTCGTCACCCACTGAATAGGCGCACTCTTTTGTTCAATCAGCCATTGATTGGCTTTAATGAAGTGATTGCAACTGGCCTTGCCTCCAGGCTCCAAAAAAGGCTTATTCGTCTTGTATACGCCAAGTCCAGATGGATGGGAGGATTGCAATATCAAAGGATTCTGACCACCTTCAATGAGTGGCAGCTTAGATTGGGCATGACCACCCCATAGCATCCAGACAACATGTGGTCTTGTTTTGGATAAAGCGCTGATCAAATGATCAATGAAGCTTTTCCATCCTAGACCCGTATGACTGCCGGCCTCGCCCAGCTTGACACTCAAAGCAGTATTGAGAAGTAGCACTCCTTGCTCGGCCCAATTGTGAAGATCACCATTTGGTAAAGACCCAAAACCTTCTAATGCCAATGCTTTACTGATATTGCGTAGTGAGCTGGGAAATTCTCGTGAATTGACTGCAATTTCAGCGGGTATCGAAAAGGCTAGTCCTTGAGCCAGCCCTGGTGAGTGATAAGGGTCTTGGCCCAGGATCACCACCTTTACTGAATCAACGGGGCAAAGTTTGAGAGCTTTAAAAAAGTTCTGAGGCTCGGGTTGAATAATTTCAGCATCAAGAGCGGTCTGTAAATTTTTTTCTAGTGAGCACCAATCTGCTGACTCGAAATAATTCCCTAGTAATTCTTGCCAATCCTTTGGGATATCGTCTTTTGAAAATAGTGCTTTCAATTTCGATCAGACATCTTTCTTGGGTGTCAGTTCATATTGCACAGGTAGCTGGGCAGATTGCATTGAAACCATGCGCTCATGCTCTAGATCATCGCGATAGAAAGTAATGCGGGCATGGGAGTTTTCAGAAAGACTGCCTAAGATTCTGTCCCAGCGGACGCCAGTGACACGCTGACCATCAATACTGGCTAGTAAATCACCAGCTGATAGGCCTGCTGCTTGAGCAATCCCGCTATCAAGCACATGGGTAACCTTAAGCCAGCCATTGGCATCTGTATGGCGTATCCCAAACTGTAGCTTGAGTTTTTCCAGCGTAGATTGAGATTTTGTTTTTACAGAAATGAGATTTGAGCCAATCCATTTTTGCAGAGGAATATCTTCTGTACCAAAAATATAGCGGGCCTTCATTTCATTCCAGGTCTTGCTAAAGCCGTTTCCTAGCAATTCAAAAATCAAATCATCTAGTCCGTCTTCTGCAATGCCATCCAAGGTGACGCCATGCTTATTCCAAAGTAGGCGCAGGAGGTCGTCTAGAGACTGTTTATTTTTAGTGAATGCCCGAATCTGTAAATCAAGACCAAGTGCAACTAAGGCACCTTTGCCGTAGTAGCTGACAACTGAATTTGGCGTGTTCTCATCCGCTTGGTAATACTTGGTCCAGGCATCAAAAGAGCTGTCAGCTAAGCTTTGCTTGTGGCGCCCGGGACCGCGCAAGATCCCGTTCCAGTTATCCGCAACGAGTTTGAGATAAGTCTTAAGATCAATTCGCTTGCTACGCAGTAGTTGAAGATCATCGTAGTAACTGGTGAAGCCCTCAAACACCCATAGTAAGCGAGTGTGATTACGTTTAGCCAGATCATACGGTTGAAAGGCTTTTGGCTGAATACGCTTAACCAGCCATGCATGAAAATACTCGTGACTACAGAGGCCTAAGAATTCTCTATATGCAGATTCTTCAAAGAGAATATTTTCTTGGGGGATTTGATCGCGCCTACAGAGTAGTGCAGTGCTATTGCGATGCTCAAGGCCGCCATAGCCATTTAATGCCGCGTTAACTAAGAAAAGGTATTCATTAAAAGGGGCGCGTTTAGATTTTGGCTCAAAGAGGTCAATGGTGCTGGCACAGATTGCTTGTAAATCTTGTGCAAGACGTTTGGCATCAACAATATGATTGCAGCCCTGTACTGCCATGCGATGAGCTACACCATTCGATTTCCAGTGCACAAGTTGGAACTCGCCCATAGCCACGGGGCGATCCAATAGATCATCATAATTTTGTGCCAGATAAAAACCAAACCCACGCCCATCTGTCTTCGCTGCCCTTAAGGTAGTTTGAACCGTCCAGTGGTCAGCAAAGGCAAGTTCCGGCGGGGTGATGGCGAGTGAGCAAGGTAAATGCGCTTGCCCTTTGACGGCTAGACATAGGCTGGTGGCGTTAAAGAAGGCGCGTTCGGTATCGAGATACGCTGCACGTACTGAAGTATCAAAAGCATAAACAGTGCTGAGCACCTCTATCGGGCCATTACATGGCGGTAAGCGCCAATGGTCATTATCAATCCGTTCGAGTGCTATTTTTCTCTTGGCACCCTCTACTGAAAACGCTTCAATTGATTCGACATGTTTACTGAAATCACGAATTAAATAACTACCTGGAATCCAGGCTGCCATTTGTAGCACCTGGCCTTCGGGGTCGGGATTGGCAATATGCAGCTTGACGCGAAAGTGATGGCCGTGGAGGTCTGCCGGCCAGACCGTATATTGAATCGCAGGTAAGTCGGCATGGTTCATGATATTTATTTCAGAGAGCTAAATTTCTTTTCGATATCGTTAATTTGCACTGCGCCAGGGAAACGGCTGCCATCAGTAAAGAATAAAGTCGGCGTGCCCGTGATTCCATAGGTCTTTGCGAAAGCCATATTCTTATCTAGTGGTGTGCTGCACTCTCCCTTACCGCTAGGCGCGATGCCATTCACCATCCAATCTATATATGTTTTATAGGGATCAGAAGAGCACCAAATTTGCTTTGCTTTTTGGGTGGAGTCTGGCGACAGAATAGGTATTAAGTAGGTATAGATCGTGATGTTATCTAGTTGTTGCAATGACTTCTCTAGGCGTTTGCAATAGCCACAGTTTGGGTCGGAGAATACTGCCAGCTGGCGACTGCCATTGCCGCGAACATTTTTAATCGCATTGGCAGGTGTTAAATCACTCCATTTAATACGGTTTAGGTCTGTCTGCCTTTGCTCGGTAATATTTTTACCTGATGCGAGCTCAATGATCTCACCTTGAATTAGGTACTTCCCAGAGGTGTCGGTATAAAAAATATCGTTACCGACCAATACTTCATAAAGTCCAGAAACTGGGGCTGGCGAAACACTTTTTACTTTGGCATTGGCGCCCAACTTCTTTTGGATCTCAGCCCTTAATTGCTGTTCTTGTTGTGCGTGAAGTGGGCTAGTGCAGAGCAGGGCGGCGCCAATAAATGCAATCGCAGATAACAATTTATTCAAAATCAATTTCTCCTAAAGCGCGTTCAATTAAGCGCTGTTTTATAAAGTGGCTTTTGTTCACGAGACCTAAACCCCAGTTGCGGAGCTGGCGTTCAGTGCTACTGCTTGCAGAAAATAATTTCTTAAGTTTATCGGTCACCCATAAGAGTGCGCTAGTGTCGCCTTGGCGTTGTCGTTCATAGCGCCGAAGCAATACTAAGTCACTAGGCGAACGGAAGGATTCACGCTTGCCCAAAATATTCAGCAATACCGCAACATCTCGCAGCCCTAGATTCAGGCCTTGCCCAGCCAGCGGATGCATGACATGGGCAGCATCACCAATGAGTATGACCTTAGGAGAGGAATCTGGCCCAATAAATCGTTTGGCTCGAATCTTTCTTAAGGGGAAGGCTGCAGGTACTGAGTTCAGGGTCAATTCACCCAATTGTTTAGCAATTGCACCATTAGTAATGGAAGAGAATTGATCCAGCCATTGCACTTGGTCTAGCTTTAATAAATCCGCTGCATGTTCTGGGGAGGTGGACCAAACCATTGAAACTTGTTTTCCTGGCAAGGGCAGCATGGCCACGATATCGCCGCCTGGTAAAAACCACTGAAAGGCAGTTTCTAAATGGGGATAGTCACACAGCCAATTGGCAACTACTGCACTTTGTGAATAACTTTCTTCACTCGCGCTAATACCCAATTGATTGCGTATTGGTGAGTTGGCGCCATCAGCTGCAATCACGAGTTGCGCACGAATGCCCCCACCATTTTTTAAATGCAGAGTACTTCCATCAGCATCAACCTGCATTCTTTCGACAACATCATTAATGCGCTCTAACTTGTTCTGAAAACGTGAAGCTTGATCGATGGTGTGCTCAATTAAATTGGCCTCTCCAATCCAAGCAAGTTGTGGAGTGCCCGCTTCAAATGCAGAAAGATGGAGATGGTCACTCTTTTCGCCTCGATCACCGTAGATGCGCATATCTCGGACTGCTTGCAGGCGGCTGTGATCAATTGCATCCCAAATGTGCAAATGAGCCAGTAATTTTTGGGTGCTAGGCGAAAAAGCGTAGATTCTTTGGCCCCATTGAGTGCCTTGCGGGCTTGCAACGTTTTGTCCTAAATCGGGGGCAATTTCAATGGTTTGTAACCCAAGCTGGGCTAGACCTAGGGCGCAAGCCTTACCAGTAATGCCTCCGCCAACCACGACAACGTCTACTGTGCGGATTTGGGCGTGGGATTTAGATGCGTTATTTGGGTGAACTTCTGACATAACTCGATGATATCGAAACCAGCCCCTTTACAATAACGGTATGTCTTTGAAATGTGGCATCGTCGGCCTGCCTAACGTCGGCAAATCTACCCTCTTTAATGCGCTTACCAAGGCTGGGATCGCAGCGGAAAACTATCCTTTCTGCACGATTGAGCCTAATGTGGGCGTTGTTGAGGTTCCTGACCCCCGCCTAGCCGCCTTGGCTGAGATCGTAAAGCCTGAGCGCATTCTGCCTGCAGCAGTCGAATTTGTCGATATTGCTGGTTTGGTAGCTGGCGCCTCAAAAGGCGAAGGTCTTGGCAATCAGTTTTTAGCGAATATTCGTGAAACTGATGCTATTACCCATGTCGTCCGGTGTTTCGAGGATCCCAACGTTATCCACGTCGCCGGGAAAATTGATCCCATTGCTGATATTGGTGTGATTGACACCGAATTGGCTTTATCGGACCTGGCAACGGTTGAGAAAACCCTGAATCGCTCAAGCAAGGCCGCTAAGTCTGGCAACGATAAAGAGGCTGCTGCTTTGGTTGCCGTTCTGACTAAAGTTCAGACTCATCTAGATTCTGCTCTGCCAGTGCGCAGTTTGAATCTCAATGATGATGAAAAATTATTGATTAAACCGTTGTGTTTGATTACCGCTAAGCCCGCAATGTATGTTGCGAACGTCAAAGAAGATGGCTTCTCAAATAATCCACATCTCGAGGCCGTGAAGCAACATGCCGCAAAAGAAAACGCTCCAGTCGTTGCGGTATGCGCTGCGATTGAAGCAGAGATCGCCGATTTAGAAGAGGCCGACAAGATTGAATTTTTGGCTGACTTAGGAATGGAAGAGCCAGGCTTAGATCGGGTGATTCGTGCGGGTTATTCATTGCTTGGTTTACAAACCTATTTCACGGCTGGAGTTAAAGAGGTTCGCGCTTGGACTATCCATGTTGGCGATACAGCACCTCAAGCGGCCGGCGTGATTCATACAGACTTTGAGCGTGGCTTTATTCGTGCTCAGACAATCTCCTACGAAGATTTTGTGCAGTTCAAAGGAGAGTCTGGTGCCAAGGAGGCCGGTAAGATGCGCGCGGAAGGTAAAGAGTATGTTGTTAAAGATGGAGATGTATTGAACTTCTTGTTTAACGTCTAAGGCATTCTTGTTTGTCCAATAAAAAAGCCCTTTTCAGGGCTTTTTTATTGTGTAGTGGGGCTAAGTGATTAAGAGGCTTTTGCTGCCTTCTCTAAACATTTAGAAATTTCTTCATAGCGCTTTAGAGCAATCTTGGTGGGCAATACTTCTTTTTTACGACCATCAGCATTAGCAGCCATTTTGATATAGCCCAAGGCGCTGAGATTTTTGAGGCGACCATGCAAGGTAGCTTGTGAGCCTAGGTCTGAGATGGAGATCAAATCACCAACCAAAATTGCTTGCTTGGCATGGGCGCAAGAAACAATCTTATCGAGCAAACTCTCTTCGATGCAATCCAGCTTCTTGCCTGGGTTGATTCGATCAAGAGCATCAATCAAGTTGAGGAACTTGATGTAGGGTGACGGTTTAGTAGATGACATATTTTATATTTATTTATATTAGCTTTTGGGCTAATACTAGTGTATTCCCTTGGTCTGATTTTAGCAATTGATGCGCATCAATAAAAATTAATCCATACTAATAACAATGTCTAAATTATTCGCAATTTCTTCAGAGTGGTTTATTGGATGCGCCATTAGTGCGTTGGCGTACACATTTCTTTTTTATTTCAACAACTGGTTAACAAGTGATATCACTTTTAGCTTAGGGGTAAGTTGGATTTATCTGCCTGCTGGCCTCCGCCTATTTCTGACTTTGATTTTTGGTTTACCTGGCGCCATCGGAATTACTGTAGCCTCATTTTTAATTAGCTATTACGGCGATTTCCCGCATGATTTAACGCTGTGTATTGGTGTTGGATTAATTTCGGGGTTTGCGCCTTATTTGGCTAGATTTTTTGTTTTTAGCAATCTTCGCCTCGAGTCAGACCTAAGTAATCTCAATTTCCCCAAACTCATTGTTTGTATTTTGACTTATGCCTTGCTTTCCGCAGGCTTACATCAGTGGTGGTTCGCTACGATGACCCTGGAAGATACGGGTAGCGTGAATCACTTTGTAGTGATGTTTATAGGCGATGTGCTGGGTTCACTGCTGCTGATCTCTTTGATCAAATACTGCCTAGATCTACTGCGTAAGACTAGGAAAACAGCTCACTAAGGGCTGCCCCTGGATCTGTGGCGCGCATAAATGCCTCCCCAACCAAGAATGCATTGATTTGATTGTTGCGCATGAGCTCTACATCAGCGCGACTCAAGATGCCAGACTCTGTTACTAAGGTTTTGTGATCCGGAACCATGGACATTAGAGAGAGGGTGGTTTGCAGTGTTACCTCAAAGGTCTTGAGGTTTCGATTGTTAATGCCAAGTAAAGGTGTTCTGAGTTCTAGTGCTTGCTCTAATTCTAGGGCATTGTGAACTTCGACTAAAACATCTAGACCTAATTCATGAGCGCAAGCCTCAAGCTCTTTCATTTGATTTAATTCTAGACAAGCCACGATTAGCAGGATTGCATCGGCGCCAATCCCACGAGCTTCATAGACTTGATACGGATCAATGGTGAAATCTTTACGCAAAACAGGAATATTGCAGGCGGCACGAGCTTGCTGCAGATAGGCATTGCAACCTTGGAAATAATCCACATCAGTGAGTACTGATAAACAGGCTGCACCATGCTTTTCATAGGACTGGGCAATGTCTGCTGGTATGAAGTTTTCACGCAAGATGCCTTTACTTGGACTGGCTTTTTTAATTTCAGTAATAACGCCTGCCTTGCCGGCAGAAAGCTTGTTCTTAATAGCTGAAATAAAGCCTCTTGGCTTTAAAAGGGCATCATGATTATTGGATTCAGCTTGCTCACGTTGATTGGCAAGCGACATTTTCTGCAGACAGTTAGCCACTTCTATCTTCTTAGTGGCAACAATTTTATCGAGGATATCACTCATGAATAATCAATTATTGAGATTGGGTTGCTACAACAAAAGCATCTAACTTTTGACGTGCCGCTCCAGTTGTAATGGCTACTTTAGCTAGGGCAATACCGCTAGCAATGTCTTTTGCTACTCCGGCTACATATAGTGTGGCGCCGGCATTAAGGCAGACGATATCGCTTGCAGGCCCGGGTTTGCCATCGAGTACATCCAAGACTGTCTGCTTGGACTCTTCAGCATTAGCCACTTTAAAGCTGTTGGTGGGCGCGGTATTTAAACCAAAATCTTTTGGATGAATTTCATATTCACGCACTACGCCATCTTTAAGTTCGCCAACTAAAGTTGGACCCTCTAAGGAAATTTCATCTAGGCCGTCTCGCCCATACACAACGAGAGCGTGCTCCATTCCCAGGGCTTGTAATACGCGTGCCTGAATACCAACTAGGTCAGCATGAAATACACCCATCAAAATTCGCTTGGCATCAGCGGGGTTGGTGAGTGGGCCAAGGATGTTGAAGATAGTCCGGACGCCGAGCTTCTTGCGAATAGGCACAACATTTTTCATTGCTGGATGATGGTTAGGGGCAAACATAAAGCCTGCGCCTACCGTTGAGATGCACGTGGCGACTTGCTCGGCGGAAAGAGCTAGATTTACGCCGAGCGCTTCTAATACATCTGCGCTACCTGATTTGCTGCTCACGCTACGATTACCATGCTTAGCGATCTTTGCTCCTGCACCGGCAGCCACAAACATCGCTGCAGTTGAGATATTGAAGGTGTGAGCGCCATCACCGCCTGTGCCCACCACATCCACCAAGTGCTTGCGGTCATCCACCTTTACTGAGGTAGCAAACTCTCGCATCACTTGTGCGGCAGCAGCGATCTCACCAACGGTTTCTTTTTTAGTGCGTAAGGCAACCAATAATCCTGCCACTAACTCTGGCGCCATTTCACCACTCATAATGAGCCGCATCATGGCTGTCATTTCATCATGAAAGAGTTCGCGATGTTCAATGCAGCGTTGGAGGGCTTCTTGCGGGGTAATTGACATGGCGCTGTTGACAGACTGTTTATTTGTTTTGTAAAAAATTCTTGAGTAAGGCGTGGCCGTGCTCAGAGAGAATAGACTCTGGGTGAAATTGCACACCCTCAACCGCGAGCTCTTTATGGCGTACACCCATGATCTCACCATCAGATGAAGTGGCAGTCACTTCTAGCATTGCAGGTAGAGAGCTTTTCTCAATAGCCAGTGAGTGATAGCGAGTGACCTTAAATGGATCTGGCAAATTCTTAAATACACCCACACCTGTGTGATGAATGCTGTCGGTCTTGCCATGCATGACTTTTTGGGCGCGAATGACTTTGCCGCCGAATGCTTCGCCGATAGCTTGGTGCCCCAAGCAAACCCCTAGGATCGGAATTTGACCTGCGTAACGCTTGATGGTTGCGACTGAAATACCTGCCTCAGAGGGGCTGCATGGCCCAGGTGAGATACAAATACGCGCGGGATTCAGTCTAGCAATCTCTTCCACCGCAATTTCATCATTGCGGAATACTTTCACCTCTTCACCAAGTTCTGCAAAGTATTGAACGAGGTTGTAAGTAAAAGAATCGTAGTTATCAATCATTAGGAGCATCAAGTCCTCCTTGTACCAAATCTGCTGCCGTCAATACCGCGCGAGCCTTAGCTTCCGTTTCTTTCCATTCAGCAGTCGGATCAGAATCAGCCACTACCCCAGCACCTGCCTGGGAGTGGAGTATGCCGTCACGGATCACGCCGGTACGAATCGCAATGGCCACGTCCATATCACCTGAGAAAGACAGGTAACCTACTGCACCACCATAAACACCACGCTTCACAATTTCCATCTCATCGATGATTTCCATCGCTCGAATTTTTGGCGCGCCTGATAGGGTGCCAGCCGGGAAGGTCGCTCGCAATACATCCATATTGCTCATATTGTCCAAAAGATGGCCCTCCACTGAACTCACGATGTGCTGAACGTGGGAGTACTTCTCAATAGACATGGAGTCAGTAACTTTGACTGAGCCGGTTTTGGCAATGCGGCCCACGTCATTACGGGCTAAATCAATCAACATCACATGCTCAGCAATTTCCTTGGGATCAGCCAAGAGTTCTTTGGCTAAACGCTCGTCTTCTTCTGGATTGGCTCCGCGAGGACGGGTGCCGGCTAGTGGCCTGATAGTCACAATCTTTTCGGCAGCCCGTTTTTCTTGGCGTACCAAAATCTCAGGAGATGAGCCAACAATTTGCATATCGCCAAAGTCATAGAAGTACATGTATGGCGATGGGTTGAGCGAACGCAAAGCTCTGTAGAGAGCTAATGGTGAGTCCGTAAATGGCTTGCTAATACGCTGACCGATGACTACCTGCATACAATCGCCAGCCAAAATATATTCTTTAGTTTTGAGCACTGCCTTTTCAAAATCTGCTGCTTTGAATTTACGAATGAGTTCAGTTTTAGTGCTTGGTAAAGATGCCGGCATATTTGCTGGCTTACTAAGACAGGCGAGTAATTCTTTTAAGCGATCTTGTGCTTTTTCAAAAGCATTAGCAATGCTCGGATCTGCATAAACAATCAAATAAATTTTGCCAGCAACGTTATCAATCACTGCCAACTCTTCAGTCAACATGAGCTGAATATCAGGTACACCTAATTCATCTGCTAGTTGATTTTTGGCTAAACGTGACTCGATATAGCGAACGGTGTCATAACCAAAGTAGCCGGCAAGACCACCGCAAAAGCGGGGCATGTCAGCTTGTAAAGCCACCTTAAAACGCTTGAAATAAGCATCCACAAAATCGAGTGGATTATCAGTATTTGTCTCAACTACTTTTCCATCAGTCACTACTTCGTTGACTGGTATTGAAGGGGTGCCAACAGTTCTGACAATGGTCCTGGCCGGCAGGCCAATAAAGGAGAAGCGGCCGAAACGCTCGCCACCTAAAACAGACTCCAATAAGTAGGTATTGGTCTTGCCAAACGCTTGAGTCAGCTTGACGTAGAGTGATAGCGGAGTCTCTAGATCTGCCAGAACTTCTTTGACCAGGGGAATACGATTGAAACCCTGCTTTGCTAGGGCGTTAAATTCTTCAAGCTGCATTATGCTTTTCCTGACTTTCCTAATTCAGTGCGCATTGCTTGAATTACTTTTGCATAATTTTCTTGTGCGTAAATTGCAGAACCTGCAACAAAAGTATCTGCGCCTGCTCGCGCTACTTCTGCAATGTTATCGACTTTGATTCCACCATCTACCTCAAGACGAATATGTCTACCAGTTTCAGCCTGGTAGCGATCGAGGCGTGTGCGTACTTGAGCAATTTTATTAAGGGTGCTCGGAATAAATGACTGGCCACCAAAGCCTGGGTTGACTGACATCAGCAAAACCAGATCGAGTAATTCCAGAGTGTGATCGAGATGATCCAGTGGTGTAGCTGGATTCAAAACGAGACCCGTTTGGCATCCTTGATCGCGAATCAAGTTCAATGTGCGGTTGACATGAGGACTTGCTTCGGGATGAAAGCTAATTAAATTGGCACCTGCTTTGGCAAAGTCAGGGACGATACGATCTACCGGCTCGATCATTAAATGCACATCGATCACCGCAGGTTTGCCATCGTTATTTGCATAAGGACGAATCGCCTCACAAACCAACGGGCCAATGGTGAGGTTGGGCACATAGTGGTTATCCATCACATCAAAGTGAATCCAGTCAGCGCCTGCCACTAAAACGTCCTGAACTTCCTTGCCAAGGCAGGCAAAGTCAGCCGACAAAATGGATGGGGCAATAACAAATTGACTATTTGAGGATGATTTTTGGCTTTCCATCCCTAGATTCTAGCTTGCAGTTGGCCTTAGGATAGAGCAGAATTCGTCCATGAATCCCCACGAAATGAGCATTACCGTCAAAGCCCAGTACCTTCCTGAGCAATCTGACCCCGATAACCGCCAATTTGCCTTTGCTTATACGGTAACTATCCGCAATGCGGGGACTGCCAGTATTCAGGTAATTGCCCGACATTGGTTCATTACGGATGGGGATAACGATGTCCAGGAGGTCCGAGGCCTCGGCGTTGTTGGGCAGCAACCGCTATTACGCTCTGGAGAGCATTTTGAGTACACCAGCTGGGCAACTTTGCCCACTCCGGCCGGAACGATGCGCGGGGAGTATTTCTGCGTGACTGAGGATGCCCAGTTCTTTCAGGCCCCTATCCCAGAGTTTGCCCTGGTAATGCCACGTACCCTGCATTAACGTAGGGTAGCGGGAATACTATTTTTTGCCCTTGCCCGTCCAAAGGACAATAAATAACAAAAGCCCTAAGGCCACGGCGCCTTCGAAAGCAAACAGTAGCATTGGGTATTCATCGAGTAAATTGGCAATCATGATTTCTAAATTTAAATTAGTTCCGTTAAGTGTATTCGCTATTCTCATGGCTAGCTTGATTGCTGGATGCTCTACGCCTCCCACTCGGGGTACGGGATATCGTTCAAGTGGTTCCGGCGCTTCGCCATCAAGCTATAAATCTTCGATTGCAAGCTTTAGTACTGTCTCTTGGCAGGCTTTACCTGGATGGCAAGATGACGATTTATCTCAAGCCTGGCCTGCATGGTTAAAAAGTTGTGAAGCCTTGCACAAAAAAAGTGGTGATGTGAACTGGCGTTCAGTGTGTACCCAGGCTGGTAATGTATCTAGCCGTGATACGCAGGCTATTCGTACATATTTTGAAAATAATTTTCAAGCTTATGAAATTCGCAATAGCTCCGGTAGTGACACGGGCTTAATCACGGGCTATTACGAGCCGTTAATGAATGGCTCACAAACTCGTACGAGTACTTATAACGTGCCGCTCTACGGCTACCCTAATGCTTGGCGCAAATCAAAACCTACCCCAGGCCCAAGCCGTGCCGAGCTAATGAGTTCTGGTGTCTTGCAGGGTTCTGAAATTGCCTGGGTGCAAGATCCAGTAGCGGCAGCATTTATGCAAATTCAAGGCTCTGGAAAAATTCGTCTTGAGGATGGACGCATCCTGCGTCTGGGTTTTGCGGGCACTAATGATCAGCCTTTTAAATCCTTTGCTCAGTGGTTGCTTGATCGTAAAGAAATCACACGCAGTGAGGCAACGATGCAAGGCATTTCACAATGGGCCAAAAGAAATCCCGGCCAAGTAAATGAAATGCTGAACGCCAATCCCCGTTTTGTTTTCTTTAAAGAGTTACCTAGCAATGTCTCTGCTGATTTAGGCCCTAATGGCGCTCTCGGTGTTCCGCTCACAGCTGAGCGCAGTATTGCAGTAGATTTACAAGCCTTGCCACTGGGCGCGCCTGTCTTTTTAGCGGCCACCAAACCATTAAGTAGTCAGCCTTTGCAAAAGCTGGTGATGGCGCAGGATACGGGCAAAGCAATTGTGGGTGGCGTCAGAGCGGACTACTATTGGGGATCCGGAGATGCTGCTGGAGAGATAGCAGGTCGTATGAAACAAAATGGCAGGATGTGGTTGTTGTTGCCACGTTAATTAATACTTTTCACCGAAAGAAATTCATGAGCTACAAAACTATTTTGACTGAAGTGGATGGTAAGGTTGCCACCATAACTTTGAATCGCCCTGAAGTGTTAAACGCTTTGAACGACCAGCTCATGGAGGAGCTTGGCGCTGCATTATTAGCATTTGACGCGGACGACAATATTGGTTGCATGATCGTTACTGGCAGTGAAAAGGCATTTGCTGCTGGGGCGGACATTGCTTCAATGGCTAAGTATGGTTTGAAGGATGTTTATCGCGGTGATTTCATTACCCGCAATTGGGAAGAGATCAAAAAAGTACGTAAGCCTGTAATTGCTGCTGTCTCTGGCTATGCGCTTGGCGGCGGCTGTGAGTTGGCCATGATGTGCGACACGATCATGGCAGCGGATAACGCGAAGTTTGCACAGCCTGAGGTGAAGTTAGGCATCATTCCTGGGGCTGGAGGCACACAACGTTTGCCTCGCGCGGTATCCAAAGCAAAAGCGATGGATCTAGCTTTGACGGGGCGCATGATGGATGCCGCTGAAGCTGAGCGCTCTGGTTTGGTTGCAAGGATCTTCCCACAAGCAGATTTGCTGAAAGAAGTTAAAGCAATTGCCAAAGGAATTGCAGATATGCCTTTGTTAACCACAATGATGGTAAAAGAAAGTATCAATACTGCTTATGAAACCACTTTGTCTGAAGGTATTCATTTTGAGCGCCGCCTCTTTCATGCTTGCTTTGGAACGAATGATCAGAAAGAAGGTATGGCTGCATTCATGGAAAAACGCCCAGCCAAATTTACCAACTCTTAATTTAATAGCCGAAGAGAAAGTTTGAAAGAACTCAGTTTTTTTCTAGGAAGCGTTGAGCTAGTTTGACCCAATAGCTCACGCCGACTGGAATCAAAGAGTCATTGAAGTCGTAAGAGGGATTGTGTAAGTGGCATGGGCCCATGCCATGACCTACCGAGCGATGATCGCCGTCTCCATTGCCTAAAAATACGTAACAGCCCGGCTTTTCTAGCAACATAAACGCGAAGTCTTCCGCGCCCATCGTAGGATCGATTGAGGCATTCACATTCTGCTTGCCAACCAGTTCACTCATGACTTCGGTTGCAAATGCCACTTCGTTGGCGTGATTGATGAGGGGCGGGTAATTTCTAGAAAACGCAATTTCTGCTTGGCAATCAAACGCGCCTGCAACGCTATGAGCAATTTCTCGTAAACGTTGCTCGATTAAATCTAAGACCTCTAAAGTGAATGTACGTACCGTACCACCAATGAAGGCGCTATCCGGAATGACATTACTTGTTTCGCCAGCATGAAATTGCGTAATCGATAAAACAGCAGCATCTACAGGACGCTTATTGCGTGTAATGATGCTCTGTAATGCAAGCACTACTTGGGCGCCTGTCAATACTGGATCTGCGCTATTGTGGGGTAGGGCGGCGTGACCACCTTTGCCGGTGATGGTAATTTCAAAAGTATTGCTTGAAGCCATCATTGGGCCGGAGGTCACTCCAAAGTGACCTTCTGCCAAGCCGGGCCAATTATGTAATCCAAATACTGCGTCGCATGGAAACTCTTTGAAAAGTCCATCCTTAATCATTTCATTCGCACCAGCACCACCTTCTTCTGCTGGCTGGAAAATAAAAATCACCGTGCCTTTGAAGTCGCGGTGATTTGATAAATACTGTGCAGCACCAAGCAACATTGCGGTATGACCATCATGTCCACAAGCATGCATTTTTCCGGGGTTTGTTGAAGCATGAGCAAAGTTGTTGTGCTCTTGCAATGGAAGCGCATCCATATCAGCGCGCAAACCAATCATTTTTCCGGGACCTAAGTCACCATCTAAACGACCTACGACACCCGTTTTCCCCATGTCGCGATAGACTGTAATTCCCCAGCTAGAAAGCGCTTCTGCAACTAGATCAGCAGTGCGATTTTCTTCGAAACGCAATTCAGGATGCGCATGAATATTGCGTCGAATTTCTTGAATAGCTTCCGCGGAGTCAATAATTTCTGGGGATAAATGCATCCCTTCATCTTATCCGAAAGTCTTTGGATATGCCTTTTGGGCTAAATTACCGCAAATTAATTGCTGGGTAGTTGAATGTGCTTTGCAGCAAAACCTAAGGCTTCAATTGAATATGGGCTGTTATCGGCCTTTTTGAGTTCTTCTGGAAGTACTGGAATAAGGCCTAAAAATGGGGTGTCTATTCTGGCTTGCAGAGTCTGAATATTTTCTTCAAGCAAAGGCATTTCTGTGGATAGGGCATTAGCTACCCATCCTGCAATATTTAAGTTGCGCGCTTTGATTACCTCATAGGTCAGGAGGGCGTGATTGATGCAACCTAATTTCATACCGACCACCAAGATGATGGGTAATTTAATTTCATGGGCAAAAGTCGCCAAATCTTCCCGGTCATTTAGGGGGATAAGTAAACCACCGGCACCTTCAACCACAACGCAATCTGCTTGATTTTGAACATTCCGAAAACTCTGCAAGATCAGACTAATTTCAAGTTTCAGACCTTGTTGCGCGGCTACCAAATGGGGAGCCGCTGGCTGCTCTAATACATAAGGACACAAACTTAATTCAGTGGAGTTAAGGTTTGAGGCGATGCGCAGTGTTTCTAAATCTTCATTCAGAGTGTGGCCTTGTGCATCTTGATAAGTTCCAGCAACGACTGGTTTAAAGCCAATCACATTCATTTCCTGTTCGCGCAATTTCAGAATGAGAGCGCCACTCACCAAGGTTTTTCCAACTTCGGTGTCTGTACCGGCGACAAAGAAGCCTGTGGTCTTACTCATGAGAACCCTCTTGAATGACTATTTGCTCAATGACCTTTAAGGTATCAATTAGTTGACGCACATCTGCTTCGCTATGGTTAGCAGAGAACGTAATGCGTAATCTTGCACTGCCATTGGGTACGGTAGGAGGACGAATAGCAGGAATCCAATAACCTGCCTCATCTAGTAACTTAGCGGCGAGCAGGGCATTGGCATTACTGCCCAAAATGACGGGCTGAATGGCAGTACAAGAAGACACCTTTTCCCATTGAGTAAATTGCATTTCATCTTGCCAGATGCGAATGAGTTTATTGAGTTGAGTGCGGCGATTGCTGCCCTCGTCCCCTTCAATGATATTCAAGCTTTTTGAGAGTGTATGTGCTATCGCAGGTGGCGTTGCAGTGCTGTAAATGAAAGGGCGACCCTTCTGAATGAGCCACTCAATAAAAGTGGCTTGTGCACAAACAAAGGCGCCGCTGACGCCTGCAGCTTTTCCAAGGGTGCCAATATAAATAATGCGCTCAGAGCAAATATTCTCTTGCTCCAAAATGCCATGACCGTGTTTGCCCAATACTCCGAAACCATGAGCATCATCCACAAGTAACAGCGCATCGTATTGCTCAGCAAGTTTTAATAATTCTTTTACTGGAGCGAGGTCACCATCCATGCTAAAGACGCCATCGGTAACAATGATCTTTAGTGGATGTTGATCTGTTTTCAGTAATTCATTTAATGAGTCAAGTTGCGTATGATCAAATAGCGCGACATTTGCTTGAGTCTGAGCAGCTGCTAAACGAATGCCATCAATTAAAGAAGCATGGTTTAGCTTGGCTGAATAAATGCTAGTAGATTTTTGCGGCGCAAGTCTCGCTAGACCTGTGATGGCGGTAAGGTTGGCGAGATAGCCGGTACTAAAAAATAGGGCGCGCGCATTCGGAATGTATTGCTTTTGAAAAGAGGCTAATTGGTTTTCAAGTAGCTCATGAGCCCTGCTGTGGCCGCTAATGAGGTGGGAGGCGCCACTGCCTACCCCATACTTCTGAGCGCCTTCAGCAAGTGCATGAATTAACTCAGGATGGTTTGCTAGTCCTAGATAGTCATTACTACAAAACGCTTTCAGCTCGCGTCCATCAACCCAAGCTTTGGTATCGCATGGAGATTCTGTTGCTCTGAGTTTGCGTTTGAGTAATTGCGACTCAAGTTTTGCAATTTGCTCTTGCGCTAACTCTAAGGCCTGATATGTTTTCGTCATACCAAGGTTTTCTCAAGAGCAGCTTGCACAGCATTACCTAGTTGCGTAGTTTCTAGTGGAGACAAAATATACGGTGGCATGACGTACACAGTATTACTGATTGGCCTAATCAATACACCCTCGCTTAAACAGTTTGAGAACATGGTTCGCGCAAACATCTTAGGATTTTTAAGAAATTCATGCCTAATATCAAATGCCAAGATCATTCCTTGTTGGCGCCAATGCTCAATACGTGAATCCGTTTTTGCCCACGCAAACGCATTTGCTAGATCTTTTGAGCGCTCAATATTTTTTTCTAATACTTTGTCAGTTTCGAAAATCTCTAGACAAGCTAGTGCAGCAGCACAGGCTAGTGGGTTGCCGGTATAAGAATGAGAATGCAAAAATCCTTGCTGGATTTGATCACCATAAAAAGCTTGGTAAATCATGTCAGTGGTAAGGCAAAGGGATAGCGGAAGATAGCCACCGCTAATACCCTTGGAGAGAGTTAGGAAGTCTGGCCAGATACCAGCATGCTCGCAGGCAAAGAACTTGCCACTCCGCCCGCAGCCCACTGCAATCTCATCTGCAATCAAATGCACTTCATAGCGATCACATAAATCCCTGACTAAACGAAGATATTTAGGGGAATGCATGGCCATTTGCCCTGCGCACTGCACTAATGGTTCGACAATGATGGCGGCAATATTGCCATGTTCTTTTACAAATAATTCTTCGAGTTGTTTTGCTGCATGTCTTGCTACATCTTCTGTGCTCTCACCAGCTTTTGCTTTGCGTGCATCAGGTGATGCAATCGTGAATACATCTTGCAAGAGCGATCCATAGGCTTCCCGAAAAATAGCAACATCCGTCACTGCTAATGCACCAAGTGTTTCTCCGTGATAGCCATTCTCTAAGCAAACAAATTTTTTCTTCTGTGGTTTGCCATTGAGTTGCCAGTAGTGGTGACTCATCTTGAGCGCTATTTCTACTGCAGACGCACCATCGGAAGCATAGAAGACGTGGCCTAAATGGTGATTGGTGAGTGCGGACAGTTTTTCAGATAACTCTACTACGGGCGCATGCGTAAATCCGGCGAGCATCACATGCTCAATTTTTTCGAGTTGCGCGGTAATGGCTTGATTGATGCGTGGGTTGGAGTGACCAAATAAATTGGTCCACCAAGAACTAACGGAGTCGAGTAAGGCTTTTCCGTTTTCGTCATAGAGCCAAGCACCCTTACCTTTTGTAATGGCAACCAGCGGAAAGGACTCATGCTGTTTCATCTGAGTGCATGGGTGCCAAACGGCTGCAAGGCTGCGATCAACGAGAGGGGCTTGATTTAAATCAGAAATAACCTTCATGTTTGATATTTGACCACTAGTTTTTCCAAATTCAGACCTGTATCTGTTATGTTTATGTCTTGAATCCCCTTATTTTCTGGAATTTACCCATGCAGGACACTCAAACCGTCGAAATACCCTTAACCCAATTCAAATCTAAAGCGGATTTGCATCAGGGCGTAAATGCAGGGGGCGAGGCATCTGGCGAGTGGTCAGTGGCTCAAATTGAAGCCTTATTTGCACTCCCTTTAAATGAGCTGATGCTGAGGGCTCAAGAGACTCATAAAGCCTATTTCCCAGAAGGTGATGTTGAATTAGCTACTTTGCTGTCAATTAAGACGGGCGGCTGTCCTGAGGATTGTGGTTATTGCCCGCAAGCTGCTCGTTATGACACCGATGTTAAGGCTGAGAAGTTAATGGGCTTAGAGGAGGTCTTAGAGGCTGCCAAAGCTGCTAAAGCCGCTGGGTCTGACCGTTTCTGTATGGGTGCCGCTTGGCGCGAACCCAAAGACCGCGATATTGAAAAAGTGACTGCCATGATTAAGGGCGTAAAAGCCTTGGGTCTGGAGACCTGTGCCACCTTAGGCATGTTGGAGGCAGATCAAGCCCAGGCACTGCAAGAGGCTGGCCTAGACTTTTATAACCATAACTTAGATACCAGCGAAGATTTTTATCGTTCAGTGATCTCAACCAGAGGCTACCAAGACCGTTTGGATACGATATCCAATGTCCGTGCCGCCGGCATGTCGGTTTGTTGTGGTGGTATTGTCGGTATGGGCGAGTCTAGACAGCAGCGCGCCGCATTTTTGGCCCGTTTGGCAAATTTGAGCCCCTACCCAGAATCCGTTCCTATCAATCATCTAGTGCCGGTAGCCGGTACACCCTTAGCTGAGCAAAAGCCTTTAGACCCACTGGAGTTTGTGAGAACGATTGCGGTTGCTAGGATCACGATGCCTAAAGCCCGCGTACGTTTATCTGCTGGTCGTCAGGAGCTTGGTAGGGCGGTTCAGGCTATGTGCTTTATGGCTGGAGCTAACTCTATTTTCTATGGTGAGCAACTACTCACTACCGGTAATCCCGAGGCAGAACAAGACCGTGAGCTCTTGGCAGAGTTGGGTTTAAAGACCAAACAAAGCTGCAAAGCAGAGGTTTTGGTTTAGTTTTCCACGCGCATGTCCCCGATAGATCGCCTCATTCTGGAGTTTGATACCGCCCTTCGGTCGGTGGTCGGTGGTGCTCATGCCCATAGACCCACGCCAGGATCTGATTTTGGGGGTAATTCCGGTTTGGATGCTAACGAGCGCAAACATGCAGCAGGACTCATGCGAGTCAATCATGTGGGTGAAGTTTGTGCGCAAGCGTTGTATCAATCGCAAAAATTAGTTGCTCGAAATTCAGAAATTCAGGAGATGTTGGATCACTCCGGACAAGAGGAGATGGATCACCTCGCTTGGTGTGAAACTCGTCTTCAAGAGCTCGGATCACACACCAGTTATCTCAATCCACTTTGGTATGCGGGATCCTTTGCAATTGGCTTGGCAGCAGGCTTAGCGGGCGATAAGTGGAGTTTAGGTTTTGTTACTGAAACAGAAAAACAAGTCGAGAATCACTTGGAAAGTCATCTCGAAAAATTACCAAAAGAAGATCAGCGATCTCGTGCAATTGTGGATCAAATGCGCGTTGATGAAATTGCTCACGGACAAGCCGCAAAAAATGCTGGCGGTGCAAATTTGCCAGAACCCATTCAAAAAATAATGCAGGCGATGTCCAAGATAATGACCACTACTGCTTATAAAATTTAAGACAGAAATCTGATTTAATTTTCAAAATCAATTTCTGATTAATTGTTGGTGGATTTCTTAAGCATTACTGTTTTTAATTACAGTATATTTAGCCATTATCTAGCTCAATAGCTAAGATCTATTCTTAAGTATATTTTCCAAGCCGTTGTTTCAAGTAGCTATTTTATTATCACCATTTTCTCAACACATGACGCTAAGTGTTTGTAAACACTAGAGAAATTCCTAAAAAAACTCCTAAAAACACTTGACCCTCTTGGTGTGATCCTCTAAAGTGGGAGGAAGTGTGAAAAAGTGGGGTAAATGGTGTTTCAAGGTGCGTCAGCTCTCAATTTAGATGCAAAAGGCCGCATGTCTGTGCCGGCTAAGCATCGTGATGCCTTGTTGGTACAGGGTGAGGGCCGAATCACGCTTACAAAACACCCCGACGGCTGCCTGCTTCTCTTCCCGCGTCCAGAGTGGGAAACCTTTAGAGCAAGAGTTGCACAACTTCCGATGGATGCCCATTGGTGGCGCCGTATTTTTTTAGGTAACGCTGCGGAAATAGATTTGGATGGTGCTGGTCGTGTACTGGTAAGTCCAGAGTTGCGCGCTGCTGCCGGAATCGAAAAAGAAGTGATTTTGCTCGGCATGGGAAGTCACTTGGAGTTGTGGGACGCGGCTACATACGCTGCAAAAGAACAGGCTGCGATTGCGCAAGGCATGCCTGAAGCACTCAAGCAATTTAATTTTTGATGACAGGGTGCCATGAACATAACTCATCGCCCAGTATTACTGGCCGAGGCGGTGACAGCGCTAGTTGGCGTTCCGCTGATTCAAAATCAAAGTGCAGCAAACAAAATTTTGGTAATCGATGGAACCTTCGGGCGCGGCGGTCATACACAAGCTTTGCTCAAGGAGTTGAATCCTTCGGCACGTATGATTTCTTTCGACAAAGATTTGGATGCGATTGCAGTGGCGCAAAAAATCAACGATCCACGTTTAAAGATTGTGCACGACAGTTTTGCACACATGGATCAGTATGCAGAGGTGGAATCAGTCGATGGAATTTTGTTGGACTTGGGAATCAGTTCGCCCCAAGTGGACGAAGCGCATCGGGGATTTTCTTTTCGTCGAGAAGGACCACTCGATATGCGCATGAACACCGATCATGGTTTAACCGCAGCAGAGTGGTTGGAGCAGGCGTCACCAGAGGAAATCACTCACGTGATTAAGACTTACGGAGAAGAACGCTTTGCATTTCAGATCGCAAAAGCCATTGTGGCTAAGCGAGAAGAGGGCCTTTCCCCTAAAACGACTACTCAGTTGGCAAGCCTAGTTGCAAGCGTAGTGCGCACGCGCGAAGCTGGCCAAGATCCCGCAACAAGAACCTTTCAAGCATTGCGTATTTTTATTAATCGCGAGTTAGAAGATTTGGAGCTCGGTTTGAAGGCGGCCCTGAGGTTATTAAAGCCCGGCGCAAGACTTGCAGTGATTAGTTTTCATTCGTTAGAAGATCGTATCGTGAAGCAGTTTATGCAAGCGCATGCAAAAGTCGAAGTACCCCGTGGGTTACCGGTACGCGAAAAAGACTTGCCACAAAGCGCCCTCGAAATTATTGGTCGAGTTAAGCCAAGCGATGCTGAGATATCTGAGAATCCTCGTGCCCGCTCTGCAATTATGCGTGTGGCTGAAAAGCGCATGGGAGTATCCGCATGAATCGCGCTACTTTGACTCTGCTCGCATTGCTATTAATTTGCGCGCTATCTCTGGTTGCGGCTCAGCAGCGTGCGCGAAAATTATTCATCCTTCAAGAGCGCGCGCAGATAGAAGAGCGTAAGTTAAATCAAGACTGGTTGCGTTTAGAGTATGAACAGCGGAATTTATCGAAGTCTGCACGTATTCGCGACGTTGCTCGCAATCAATTACATATGTCTCCGATTTCTCCTGAGCGCACCTTGTATTTGAAGGAGGCAAAATGAGACCGGTTGGCTTCTCCACTACGCCAAATTTAGTTTTACGCCTGCCAATGTGGCGGTCTCGTTTGATGCTATTCCTTTTGTTCTTTGTATTCATGATGTTACTGCTACGCGCATTTTGGATTCAGGGTCCAGGAAATGCGTTCTATGAAGCTAAAGGCGTGCGTGGAACTCAGCGCGAATTGGAGCTCCCCGCTAGTCGCGGAAAAATTTTGGATCGTAACGGCCAAGTGATTGCAACGAGCTTGGAAGCCAAGTCGGTCATTGCCTATAACGACACCGTTCCTGATGATTTGGCCGCAGACAAAGTGCAGAAATTGGCAAGTCTTTTGCAAATGAGCGAATCTGATCTGCGTAAAAAGTTGAAAGAAGAGCGCAAGCAGGTTTTCTTAAAGCGTCAAGTAGATCCAGTTGTAGCGCAGCAAATTAAACAGCTAGAGATCCCTGGCATTGGTTTAAATAATGAATATCGTCGCTTCTACCCAGAAGGTGAGGCGATGGCACACGTGGTTGGCTTTACAAATGTGAATGACAAAGGTCAAGAAGGGATGGAGCTTTCTCGTGAGAATGAGCTTGCTGGTCACCCTGGTCAAAGACGAGTAGTAGTTGATCGCTTGGGTCGCGTTGTTGAGGATGTTGCGATCTTACAGTTGCCACAAAATGGAAAAGACTTAAACCTATCCATTGATAGCAAGATACAGTTCTTGGCCTATAACGCCGTTAAAGATGCTGTAGAGCAACATCACGCTAAAGCAGGCGGTGCAGTAGTGCTTGATACCCAAACTGGTGAGATTTTGGCGTTGGCAAATTACCCAAGCTACAACCCAAATGATCGAAGGTACTTAACTGGCGAGCAATTGCGTAATCGCGTATTGACTGACACCTTTGAGCCTGGCTCAACTATCAAGCCGTTAACAATTTCAATTGCTTTAGAAAAAGGCGCTATCAGGCCAGATACTAATATGGTGATTGGTGCGAGTTATTTAGTTGGACCAAAGCCAATTACCGATACGCATCCCTATGGGAATCTAACGGTTGCACAAATTATTCAAAAATCTAGCAACATTGGTACTGCAAAGATTGCCATGAATAATCTTTCTGCCGAAGAAATGTGGGATTTATATACCGCAGTTGGCTTTGGCCAAGCGCCAAAAATTGGTTTCCCTGGTGCTGTTGCGGGCACGGTACATCCTTTCAAAAAATGGATGCCTACTGATCAAGCCCGTATTGCTTTTGGCTATGGTATTTCTGCGTCACTCTTTCAGGTGGCGCGCGCATACACAGTTTTTGCACGTGATGGTGAATTAGTTCCCCTGACGATTGAGCGTAGTCCTGAGTTCAAGCCAGGCGTTAAAGTGCTTTCACCAAAAACGGCTATTGAAATGCGCAACATGATGGAGGCGGTTACTGAGCCGGGGGGAACTGCAGTCAAAGCGCAGGCTGAAGGTTATCGCGTTGGCGGAAAAACAGGCACTGCCCATAAATTAGTTGGCAAAGGATATGGCAATTCTTATCGCGCTTACTTTGCTGGACTTGCCCCCATTAGTGCTCCACGTATTGTGGTTGCGGTAATGATTGATGAGCCTACTGGTGGAAGTCACTACGGTGGTGATGTTGCGGCACCCGTATTCTCGACAATTGTTGGAGAGACGCTCCGTTCATTGAATGTCTTGCCAGACAACAAAGTTAAGCAAATGGTGTTGGAAGATAAAGCCCCAGAGGAAATTCGGCCAGCAGCTGCACACGCTCAACATGTGGTTTTGAAGCGATGAGGGTGGATTTGAAAATAGACACCAATCATTTGATTGACCACTTACATACTTTAGCGAACTCCTCCGCAAAAGTATGTGCGGACAGTCGCCAGATTCAGTCTGGCGATATCTTTTTTGCCTACCCTGTAGGTCACGGCAACGCCTTGTGTGATGGTCGTCAATTTATTGAAGCGGCATTAGAGAGTGGTGCAGCCGCAGTGGTCTTCGATCCAGCGGGTACGGATCAGCAGTATTTAGATCATCCACAATGTTTTGCGGTTGAACATCTTGCTACAAAAGCAGGTGAGCTTTGTGCGCAATGGTATGGTCATCCGAGCAAAGAATTAAAAATCATTGGTGTCACTGGCACTAATGGCAAAACTAGCATCACGCAATGGTTAGCCCAGGCTTTAGATACTAGCAGTCATCACACTGCAGTTTTGGGCACCTTAGGTACCGGGTTCCCTGGCGCATTGGTGCAAACTGGCTATACCACTCCAGATGCACCTAAATTACAAACGCAGTTAGCAGAGTTGCGCAGCGCTGGAGCTAAACAAGTCGCGATGGAAGTATCTTCGCATGCTTTGCATCAAGAGAGAGTCGCTGGAACAAATATTCACTGTGCGGTATTTACGAATCTGACGCAGGATCATTTGGATTACCACGGCAGCATGGCTGATTACGCCGAGGCAAAGGCTAAGTTATTTCAGCAAACCGGCCTTGAGCACGCAGTGATTAACTTGGATGATGCTTTTGGTCGTGAGCTTGCCATGAACTTGTTGGCAAAAGAGAGTTTGAAGGTCTGGGCATATGCATTGTCTCAATCCGCGTTCCAAAGATTTGAAAAATTCGGTGACCGTTTATCTCGTATTTATGCAAAAGATATTCTACTGAGTGGAGCGGGTTACAACGCAAGCTTCATTTTTGATGGAGTGGGAAGCGCTCAATTGCATATTCCTTTGCTAGGTGAATTTAATTTAAGTAATGCGCTTGCGGTGTGGACGGCATTACTTTCACAGGGCATGAGCTTGGAAGTAGCCGCTCAAAAAGTGAGCCAATTAAATCCAGTGCGTGGTCGTATGGAGTTAATTCCTTTGGGTAAATCTCAAAAGAAAGAGGGCTTGTTAGCAGTTGTGGATTACGCGCATACCCCAGATGCTTTAGAGAAAACCTTACAAGCATTACGACCTATTGCTGAGCAGCGCGGTGGAAAAATTTGGTGTGTCTTTGGTTGTGGCGGTGATCGCGATGCTGGTAAGCGTTCGCTAATGGGTGCTGTCGCAGAGCGTAATGCCGACCATATTCTGATTACAAGTGACAATCCTCGCTCTGAAGATCCACAGGCTATCATGCAGATGGTTCGCAGTGGTATTAGCAAGGATGCGCAGAACGTTCAAATTATTGCCGATCGTGCGGCCGCCATCATGGCCGCAATTCGTCATTCGGATGCCCGCGATATTGTTCTGGTTGCCGGTAAGGGTCATGAAACTACTCAAGAAATCAATGGCAAGAAATTTGATTTTTCTGATCAAGAGCATATTCGCTTAGCCGCTGGAGGTGGAGTCTGATGTCTATCATGACCACCCTTGCACAAGCACAGGTAATGTTGCCTGGAAGTAAATTACTGAATATTTCTGCGCAAGCTGCCCAGGAAATCTCTGTTTCTCGAGTGGGTACTGATAGTCGCCAGATCGATCGTAACGAATTATTTGTCGCTTTAGTTGGCGAGCGCTTTGATGCGCATGACTTTTTATCCGATGTGGCTAAGGCAGGGGCTAGTGCTGCCCTTATTAGTGCGCAAGATAAATGCCCGCCTGATTTACCTGCTATTTGCGTTTCAAACACGCGTGTTGGTTTGGGAAATTTAGCAAAAGCATGGCGGACAAATCACCCCATTCCTTTGGCGTTGGTTACTGGCAGCAATGGTAAGACCACCGTAAAAGAGATGATCGCCTCTATTTTTAAAGCCGCAGTGGGCGAACAAAATACTTTGGTTACTAAAGGAAATCTGAATAACGATATTGGTTTGCCGTTAACGCTGTTGAAATTGCGTGCAACAGATCGCCTTGCTGTAGTTGAGCTCGGCATGAATCATCCTGGTGAAACAGCGCAGTTAGCAGCCATTGCGCAGGCAAATATTGCATTAATTAATAATGCCCAGCGCGAGCATCAAGAGTTCATGGCTACGGTTGCGGCGGTAGCAGAAGAGCATTCAGATGCTATTCGTGCTTTGCCAGCTGATGGTATTGCTGTATTCCCAGCAGACTCAGAATTTTCAAGTGTTTGGCGCCAGGCTGCTGCAGGTCGAAAAGTGATTGATTTTGTTTTGTTGTCTGCTCAGTCTAAGGTTGCGGCTGCTGTGACCGGAAGTTTGCTAAGCAATGGGCATGTACAGATTAAAACTGAACGAGGGGCTATCGAAGTTCAATTAAATACTTTGGGCAGTCACAATGTTCGCAATGCCTTGGCTGCGAGTGCGGTTGGTATCGCGGCAGGTGTAAGTCTTGAAAAGATTAAGCAGGGTCTTGAAGCATTCTCGCCAGTAAATGGGCGTATGCAGGCAAAAGTGATTGATTCAAATAACACTTTAATTGACGATAGCTATAACGCTAACCCGGATTCCGTAAGAGCCGCTATCGATGCTTTAAAGCAATCGGGTAATTTATCTTGGTTGATTTTGGGTGATATGGGTGAGGTTGGTAATCAGGGTCCCGAATTCCATCGTGAAGTTGGTGCCTATGCTGCTGAGCAAGGAATCTCAAAACTATTTGCTTTGGGGGAGCAATGCCAATTTGCTCTTCAGGGATTTAATGAAGTTGTTGGTAATAGTGCGGCTGTATCTAATGCAACTCATTTTGCCGATATAGATAGTCTCATTATGCAATTAAGAGATGCTTTGCATGCCCAGTCTAGCGGTAGCAATCAACACTTAAATATTTTGGTTAAAGGTTCACGGTTTATGCGCATGGAGCGTGTAGTGCAGGCCTTGTTAGAGGAGGCTAAAACATGCTCTTAATATTGGCGCAATGGTTGCAAGATGATTTCGGATTCTTCCGGGTATTTAACTACATCACTTTCAGAGCCGTGATGGCAACGGTGACTGCATTATTGATTGGTTTAGCTGCGGGACCTTGGGTAATTCGTAAATTAAGCGCCCTGAAAATGGGTCAAGCAGTCCGCGCAGATGGACCACAAACCCATTTAGTGAAATCGGGCACCCCAACTATGGGTGGTGTTTTGATTTTGATCGGTATCTTTATCTCATGCATGTTGTGGGCCGATCTCAGCAATCGATTTATTTGGATTGTGATGATTGTGACTTTTGGTTTTGGTTTAGTTGGTTGGGTAGATGACTATCGCAAAGTGGTCTACAAAGATCCTAAAGGCATGGCTTCAAGAGAGAAGTTCTTCTGGCAAACACTAATTGGCTTATTTGCCGCTATCTATCTTGCATTCTCCGTTTCTGAAGTAAATAACCTAAAAGTATTGCAATTATTTTATGAATGGTTAAGAGGTGGATTTGCTTTAGATCTGCCTGCAAAAACCAACTTGCTGCTGCCCTTCATGAAAGAAGTGAGTTATCCGTTGGGTGTGATGGGCTTCATTATTTTGAGCTATTTAGTAATCGTAGGCAGCAGTAATGCAGTGAACTTGACTGATGGCCTCGATGGTCTTGTCATCATGCCGGTGATCTTGGTAGGTGCTGCTTTGGGTGCTTTTGCTTATGTGATGGGTAATGCGATTTATGCAAAGTATCTCCTCTTCCCTTACATACCGGGCGCTGGTGAGCTCATGATTTTCTGCGGAGCTATGGGCGGTGCTGGCTTAGCCTTCCTTTGGTTTAACACACACCCAGCGCAAGTATTTATGGGTGATGTGGGCGCACTTGCTTTGGGCGGAGCCCTTGGCACCATCGCTGTGATTGTTCGTCAAGAAATTGTGTTGTTTGTGATGGGCGGCATCTTTGTTGCTGAAACTGTTTCGGTAATGATGCAAGTATTTTGGTTCAAGCTCACTAAAAAACATTTTGGAGAGGGTCGTCGCATTTTCCGAATGGCGCCATTGCATCATCATTTTGAATTGGGTGGTTGGAAGGAAACGCAAGTGGTTGTGCGTTTCTGGATCATTACCATCCTTCTAGTCTTAATTGGCTTATCTAGCTTGAAGTTACGGTGATCCAAAAGTAAATATGTTGATTTTAGAAAATACCTTTGCAAATGCAGCCTTCATGAGTGATGAGGGTTACCAGGCTCCAAGCCGATTCCTTATTCTGGGATTGGGTGAGTCTGGCGTAGCTATGGCGAAGTGGTGCCTACGAAATGGTGCGGAAGTCCGCTTAGCGGATACGCGCGAGCAATCCTCTTTTACTGAGCGTCAAAACGCCTGGCTGGAAGAGCTTCAGATTGCGGGCCTCAAAGATATTTGTTTTGGCCCTTTAGATGAGAGCTTGCTCAATAATATTGATGTGATTGGTATTAGCCCAGGACTTTCTCCGGTGCAAGACCCAACCTATGCTTTCTTGGTTAAGGCTGAGCAGGCTGAAATCGATGTGTGGAGTGAGATTGAATTTTTTGCTCGCGCAATTTCTGCTTTAAGTCGTATGTCACAAGCGCAAGAGTTGAGTTATGCGGCTGCAGTACTGGCTGTGACTGGCACCAACGGTAAAACAACTACCACCGCATTAACCGGACAACTCTGTGAGCGCGCCGGCAAGAAGGTTGCTGTGGCAGGAAACATTAGTCCTGCAGCATTAGACAAGCTCATGAGCTGCTTGGATATTGCTGATCAAATCGTAGACATGCCAGACGTTTGGGTCTTGGAGTTATCCAGCTTTCAGTTGGTCTATACCCATACTTTGAATGCTACGGCAGCAACGGTGTTGAATATTACTCAAGACCACTTAGATTGGCATGGCGATATGCAAGCGTACGCGCAAGCTAAGTCACGGATATTTGGTATTGATACAGTTTGTATTTTGAATCGCGATGATTCCCTTGTAATGGGGCTACTGTCTGAAGAGCAAAAAGCAGAGAGAGCCATTGTGACCTTTGGCTCAAATCGCCCAGATGAGCAAGGCGCTTTTGGAATTGAGCATGATTTACGTGCTGGTGGAATTGATTGGCTGGTATGGGCTGAAGTAGATGAAGATGTTGAGCCTAAGCCTAAGCGTCGTCGTAAATCCGCAGTAGTTGAAGAAGATGAGCCGTTACGCCTCAAGCGCCTTATCCCAGCTGACGCCTTAAGAATACGTGGCCGTCACAATGCATTAAATGCGCTAGCAGCCCTAGCCTTAGCACGCGCCGCTAATTTACCTATGAATGCACTGTTACATGGCTTGCGTGATTACCATGGTGAGCCACATCGTGTGCAAAGTATTGCGATTGTTAAGGATGTTGAGTACGTAGATGACAGCAAAGGCACTAATGTAGGTGCGACTGTCGCTGCATTAAATGGCTTAGGCAGCAACGAGTCTGGCAAGCGCATTTGGTTGATTGCTGGTGGCGACGGAAAAGGCCAGGATTTCAGTCCATTACGTGAACCTGCGTTACGTTTTGTGAAGGGTGTTTTCCTAATCGGCAAAGATGGCGCTGCAATTGGTGAGGCTCTTGGCTCTGGAATTCAAAGTACGAATTGTGGCGATTTAATTTCTGCAGTTCAGGCTGCTGCCTCAAAAGCAGTCTCAGGAGACTTGGTATTGCTCTCACCAGCTTGCGCAAGCTTAGACCAATTCCGTGACTATGTTGAACGTGCCCAAGTATTTGCTGCAGAGGTTGAAGAGTTGGGTATGCGCCTTGAAGGGGTCCAGGTATGAATTTAAAAGAAAAATTCTTCCCCAAAAATCGGCTTGGACTCAATCGCTTCTGGAATTTTTCAAGAGGTGGAATTGATAACTTCCGCACTGGCTTGCGTGATGCTGTTTCAGGCGTAGAGCAAACCCGTTCGCGCATGATGGAGTATGACCAGTTACTTGTGTGGGCGGTCTTATCCTTGACCTTGATTGGCTTAGTCATGGTGTACTCGGCTTCCATTACTTTGGCCGATGGACCGAAGTATGCAAATTACAGTAGTAACTTCTTTCTCATTCGTCACGTGATTTCTTTGGTGATTGCGATTGGTGTCGGCATCTGGGCTTTTAAGATTCCCACTAAGGTATGGGATCGTTATTCACCAGTCATTTTTGGATTTACTGTTTTATTGCTGATCGCCGTCCTCATTCCTGGTGTGGGTAAAGGTGTGAATGGTGCGAAGCGTTGGATTCCTTTGGGGTTAATGAACTTCCAGCCATCCGAGTTGATGAAATTTGCTGCTGTGATATTTGCAGCAAGCTATACCGTTCAACGTCAGGAATATCTCCATTCCTTTGTAAAGGGCATGCTACCAATGGGTATTGCAGTTGCCCTGGTGGGTGGTCTATTGATGGCTGAGCCAGATATGGGCGCATTCGTAGTGGTTGCCTTGATTGCATTCGGCATTCTCTTTTTGGGCGGTATCAATGCTAAATTATTTGGCGGCTTGATCCTAGTTGGTTTGATGAGTGGCGCAACCATGATTGCGCTCTCTCCATTTCGTCGTGGACGCATGCTGGCCTTTATGGATCCATGGCAAGTAGATAACGCTGCCAATAAAGGCTATCAGTTAACCCATTCATTGATGGCATTTGGTCGGGGCGAATGGTTTGGTACAGGACTTGGCGGTAGCGTAGAAAAATTGCATTATTTACCAGAAGCGCATACCGATTTCATTATGGCTGTGATTGGCGAAGAGTTGGGATTTGTTGGTGTGGTGGTAGTGATTTTCTTGTTTTATTGGATCATACGTCGTGCCTTCTTAATTGGCCGCACTGCTTTGCAGTTGGATCGTAGCTTTGCTGGACTTGCTGCTAAAGGTGTTGCTATTTGGATTGGTTGGCAAGCCTTCATCAATATGGGCGTGAACCTTGGGTTGTTACCAACGAAAGGCCTGACTTTGCCATTGGTAAGTTATGGCGGTTCTGGCATTTTGATGAACGCAGTTGCCATTGCAATGTTGCTGCGTATTGATTTTGAAAATCGCATCCTCATGCGTGGAGGGAAGCTTTGACTAAACCCTCAATCTTGGTGATGGCTGGTGGTACTGGTGGACATATTTTTCCAGGCCTCGCTGTCGCTGAATATTTGCGGGTATGCGGCTGGAAGGTCTCTTGGTTGGGTAATCAAGCGGGCATGGAGTATCGCCTCGTGAAGTCTTGTGATTTCCCATTTGAGGCGGTCGAGTTCGGCGGTCTACGTGGCAAGGGATTAAAGGCAAAGTTGATGCTACCTATTAATCTTATGCGCGCTTGCTATCAAAGTTGGAAGATTATGCGTCGCCTAAAACCGAATGTGGTTTTAGGTATGGGTGGTTATATTACTTTCCCTGGTGGTTTAATCACGAAAGTTCTGAAACGTCCATTGGTTTTGCATGAAGCGAATTCAGTAGCTGGTAGTGCTAATCGTGCGTTGAGCAAAATTGCAATGCGGACTCTCACTGGGTTCCCCAACACAATGGATCATGCAGAGTGGGTAGGCAACCCGATTCGGGAAGAGTTTGATCACATGCTGGCGCCTGCAGCACGTTATGACCAGCGCCAAGGGCCTTTATCTATCTTGGTAGTAGGTGGTAGCTTGGGTGCTGCTGCCCTTAATGAAAGTCTTCCGGCTGCGCTGGCATTAATTCCAGCGGAGTCACGCCCCAAAGTGATTCATCAGGCGGGCGATAAGCATTTAGTAGATCTACAGCAGAGATATGCTGGCTTAGGTGTAACGGCAGATATTCGCCCCTTTATTGACGATATGCCAACCGCGTATTCACAGGCCGATTTAGTGATTTGCCGTTCAGGTGCCATGACAGTTTCTGAAATAGCAGCTTGTGGTGTTGCATCTTGCCTTATTCCATTCCCATTTGCAATCGATGATCACCAAACTGCGAATGCGAAATTCTTATCAAATGCTAACGCAGCAGTTTTATTGCCGCAGACGTTACTGAATCCACAAGATTTAGCAATGATGATTCAGAACTTTAATCGCACAGAATTAAAAGAGATGGCATTACGTGCGCATGCTTTAGCAAAGCCACATGCTACCCAGCGTGTAGCTGAGGTATGCGCAGATTGTGCGGGGGTGGGAATATGAAAAATATCGTTCAGCAAATTCACTTCATCGGTATCGGTGGTGCTGGCATGAGCGGTATTGCTGAGGTGCTATTGAACCTGGGTTACCAAGTTTCAGGGTCAGACTTAGCGGATAGCGCAGTCACTAAGCGTCTGAGAGAATTAGGTGCAATTATTCATATTGGGCATGATCCTAAAAATATTGGTACGGCAGAGGCAGTAGTCATTTCCACCGCTGTTGCAGGCAATAATCCAGAAGTTTTGGCTGCACGCGCGGCGAAGGTACCAGTGATTCAGCGCGCAGTCATGTTAGGTGAGTTGATGCGCCTGAAACAGGGTATTGCAATTGCTGGCACACACGGCAAAACAACTACTACCAGCTTGGTTGCATCCGTTTTAGCTGAAGGTGGTCTAGATCCCACATTTGTGATCGGCGGCAAACTCAATTCTGCAGGTGCCAATGCGCGCTTGGGGCGTGGAGATTTTATTGTGGTTGAGGCGGACGAATCAGATGCCTCCTTCTTGCAATTATTTCCAGCTATGGAAGTGGTAACCAATATTGATGCTGATCATATGGATACTTATCAGCACGATATGGCTAGATTGAAACAGGCATTTGTTCAATTCATTCAGCGCATGCCTTTTTATGGTGTAGCAGTACTTTGTATTGATGATGCTAATGTGCGCGACATTATTCCGTTTGTATCTCAGCCAGTACTTCGCTATGGTTTATCAGGGGATGCAGATATTCGCGCAAGTAATGTTCGTGCGGATGGTACACAGATGCACTTCACGGTTGACCGTCGTACTGTGCGTAGGCATGGCAATAAACCAGGCCCACTAAATATCACCCTGAATTTACCAGGCTTGCATAACGTCTGCAATGCCTTGGCTGCTATTGGTATAGCAACAGAGTTGGGTGTGGGTGATGAAGCAATTATGAAAGCCCTGTCTGAGTTTGGTGGTGTTGGTCGTCGCTTCCAGCGCTATGGAGAGATTCCTTTGGCATCTGGCGGTAGCTTTACCTTGATCGATGATTACGGCCATCACCCAGTGGAAATGGCTGCAACCTTAGCTGCAGCGAGAGGTGCTTACCCAGATCGTCGCTTGGTCTTAGCATTCCAGCCGCACCGCTTTACTAGAACGCGTGATTGCTTCGGTGAGTTTGTTCAAGTCCTCAAAAATTTTGACGCTTTGGTGCTGACTGATGTGTATCCAGCGGGCGAAGCAAAAATTCCAGGGGCTGATAGTAAGAGCTTAATAAAGGCCGCAATTGCTGAAGACAAGAATTCTAAAGTTTTATTGGATTCAAGTGCAGTTGCTTATGCTGCAAACGTGGCAGAGATGCCAGAAAAATTAAGTCAGGTTTTAAAAGATGGGGATGTATTAATTACGATGGGTGCGGGATCAATTTCTGCTTTGCCACATACGCTGTCGGAGGCAAAGAATGTCTAAGGTAGGTGCTAATTTGATTTCTTGGGGTGATCGCGTTAAGTCCAGCTTGGCTGGCCTAGATCTTAAGTCGTTAGGACGTGTTGGTGTTTTGCTTGGCGGGAAATCAGGCGAACGAGAGATTTCTCTTATGTCAGGTAATGGCGTATTAGAGGCTTTGCGCGCAAAAGGGGTTGATGCCCATGCTTTTGATACGGGTTTGCGTTGCCCTACCGAAATAGTAAAAGAAAACTTCGATCGTGTATTCATTTCCTTGCATGGCCGCTTTGGTGAAGACGGAACCATCCAAGGATTGCTGGAGTTGTTAGGGTTACCTTATACGGGTAGTGGTGTTTTGGCCTCTGCTCTAGCAATCGACAAAATTGTCACTAAGCAAGTCTGGATTAGTAATGGACTTGCTACTCCTGAGTATGTAGAATTAACTGCTGATAGCAATTGGAATGCAGTCGTGAAGCACCTGGGCTTGCCTTTGATTGTGAAGCCAGCAAATGAAGGATCTTCTTTGGGTTTAACGAAAGTAAAGTCCGCAGAAGAGTTGCCCGCTGCTTACAGGCTTGCAGCTGGATTAGACAAAAAAGTGATTGCAGAGACTTGCATCATTGGCGATGAATTAACTTGCCCAATAGTTGGTCAGGGTAATACGGCTGAAGCATTACCGGTGATCAAAATTATTCCGCCTCAAGCAAATTACGATTTTCATAATAAGTATTTTTCTGATGAAACTCAGTACTTATGCCCTACCGGACTGGCACCTGAAGTCAATGCCGCCGTCCAGGAATTAGCTTTGGCCGCATATAAAGCTTTGGGTTGTCGTACATGGGGCCGTGCTGACGTAATGCTAGATCAAAAGACCGGTAAGCCTTACTTGTTGGAAATGAATACTTCTCCTGGTATGACTTCCCACTCTTTGGTGCCAATGGCTGCCAAAGCTGCTGGTATCGAGTATGCAGATTTAGTGCTTTGGTTACTCAGTCAAACGTTGCATCAAAAAGAGGATGCTGCTGCATGAGCAACTTCATGGATCGCTTCGGTGAAATTTTCTCTATGTTGATGTCTCCGCTTTGGAATCATGCGGAGCGCATGGAGAAGCTGAGTCGTTTCTTGCTGCGCTGCTTTGTGGTAATGCTCGTCATTGGTATTTTGGTTTGGCTAAGTCAGCGACCAGTTTTCGCTTTGAAGCAGATTCAGATTGAGCCAGTTACTGGCCAAATATTGAAACACATCAACAAGCCTATTGTTAAGCAACAAGTTTTAGCAACAGTGCAGGGTAATTTTTTCAGTGTTCGTTTAGAAGATGTGAAGCGAGGCTTTGAAAGTATGCCTTGGGTACGACACGCCAATGTCCGCCGTGTTTGGCCAAATGGTTTAGTGGTGAGTATTGAAGAGCAGAAGCCTTTTGGTACCTGGGGTGGCGCTGAGAGTCGTATCCTAATGAATACCCATGGCGAGCTCTTTACTGGACGCGTTACTGAGGTGAGTGAGGATGTGCGTTTAGTTGACTTTTCTGGCCCTGAAGATGCGAGCAAAGAAGTGATGAGTCTTTATGAAAAAGCCAACAACTGGTTTAAACCATGGGGTTCAGAAGTCACTAGCCTTGCTCTGACTGAGCGCTACGCATGGCACGTCAAGCTCTCAAACGGAATGAAAGTAGAGTTTGGCCGCGATGAGGAAAGCTCCGATAAAAATTTAACGGAAGAACGTGTGGCGCGTTTATTTAAATATTGGCCACAAGTACAAGAGAAGTGGGCGAATCGAGTAGATGCAGTCGATTTGCGATATGCAAATGGTTTTGCGGTTCATCTTGCTTCTGCAAGCTTGAAAAAGAATGAAGTAGATGGCAAAAAAAGTGAGCTGAAGCAATGAGGAATGGTAATGAGTAAAGACAATCGCGATATTTTGGTTGGTTTAGATATTGGAACTTCCAAGGTGGTTGCCCTGGTTGCTGAATTAGCTCCGGATGGTCAATTCAACGTAGTGGGTGTTGGTCAAACTGCATCGAAGGGACTAAAGAAGGGTGTTGTAGTCAATATTGAGGCAACCGTTCAGTCGATTCAGAAGGCGCTTGAAGAGGCTGAGGTAATGGCCGATCGCCAGATTGTCCAAGTATTTACAGGTATCGCGGGTAACCACATTGTGAGCTTTAACTCCAGCGGTATGGTTGCAATACGCGACAAAGAGGTTGGTTCTGGTGATGTTGAGCGCGTATTGGAGACGGCTAAAGCAATCAACATTCCAACAGATCAACAGATTTTGCACATCCTGGTTCAAGAATTCATTATTGATGGCCAAGAAGATGTACGCGAGCCAATTGGTATGAGCGGTCTTCGCTTAGAGGTGAAGGTACATATTGTTACTGGCGCCGTAAGCGCAGCACAAAATATTGTGAAGTGTGTGCGTCGTTGTGGCCTCGAAGTGAATGACCTCATCTTGCAGCCTTTGGCATCTAGCTTGGCGGTATTAACCGAAGATGAGAAAGAGCTTGGTGTGGTATTGGTTGATATTGGCGGTGGTACAACCGATATTGCAATTTATTGCCAGGGTTCGATTCGTCACACAGCAGTGATTCCTATTGCGGGCGATCAGATCACTAATGACATTGCGATGGCATTACGTACACCAACAATTGATGCGGAAGATTTGAAGATTGCACACGGCATTGCTCGTCAAGAGATGGCTGATCCAACCGCAATGATTGATATTCCTGGTGTGGGTGATCGTGAGCCACGCCCGATGTCTAAGCAAGCATTAGCTGCAGTCATTGAGCCGCGTGTTGAAGAGTTATTTACGTTGGTAAGAGGGGTAGTGCGTGACTCCGGTTACGAAGATATGGTTTCTTCGGGAATTGTTTTAACAGGTGGCACCGCATTAATGCCGGGCATGGTGGAGTTGGCAGAACAAGTCTTCCTAAGGCCTGCCCGTATTGGTACCCCTGAATACCGTGGCCATCTCCATGAAGTCTTACGTAGTCCCAGATATGCCACCAGCATAGGTTTGCTGATGGAAGGCCAAGCGCAGTTATTGCGCGGTCGTCGTGTTTCTCAATCAGGCGCGTTGCAAGGTGTTATATCGCGCATGAAAGAATGGTTTGCAGGAAATTTTTAAGTTTTTTTCGTCGTCGTCAATGTAGTACGTATTTACCTAGGAGGGTATATGGAATTTGAAATGTTAGATCAAGAAACAGCTGGCAAGACCATTATTAAAGTGGTTGGAGTCGGTGGCGCTGGTGGCAATGCTGTCCAGCACATGATCCGTCGCGGTGTTAACGGCGTAGAGTTCATTTGCATGAACACCGATGCTGGCGCTTTACAGCGTTCTGAGGCATCTGTGAATTTGCAACTGGGTTCTAGCGGATTAGGCGCTGGTGCCAAACCAGAAATCGGCGCAGCTTCTGCTGAAGAAGCACGTGCTCGCATTGCCGATACATTACAAGGCGCCCACATGGTGTTCATCACTGCTGGTATGGGTGGCGGCACAGGAACTGGAGCGGCCCCAATCGTGGCTCAAGTAGCTAAAGAAATGGGCATTTTGACGGTTGGTGTCATTAGTAAGCCCTTTGACTTTGAGGGTGTAAAGCGCTTGAAGGTTGCTGAAAATGGTGCAGCAGAGCTTGAGTCATATGTAGATTCATTGATTGTTGTGCTTAATGAAAAACTCTTTGAAGTGATGGGTGAAGATGCTGAGTTCGATAAGGCATTTGCTTGTGCCGATGATGTGTTACATAACGCAGTATCTGGCATTGCAGAAATCATCAATGTTCAGGGCTTGATCAACGTTGACTTTGAAGACGTTAAAACAGTAATGGGTGAGCAAGGTAAAGCCATGATGGGAACGGCAACTGTTTCTGGCATGGACCGTGCACGCTTAGCTGCTGAAGCTGCGGTGGCATCACCATTGCTTGAAGGTGTTGATCTGTCAGGTGCACGTGGCGTATTGGTAAACATTACAGCTAGCCGTTCATTGAAGTTATCTGAGACTCGCGAAGTCATGGCAGCGATTCGTGGTTATGCCGCTGATGATGCAACCGTAATCTTTGGTACCGTTTATGATGAAAGCCTAGGCGATGCCTTACGTGTAACTGTGGTTGCTACTGGTTTGAATAATCCTCAAGCACGTAAAAACAACCAACCTGAAGTGGTTTGGAGACAAGCTACTGGTACTCATGATGCAATGCCAACGATGGCAGACCTCAATAGCTTTGCTCCTGCTAGCGCATCAGCAGCAATGAGCAAGATCAGTGTGGATTCTGCTTTAAGTACTAGCGCAGGTTTGGCTCTCACTGGAACAGGTAGTGCTCCAGCAATGGCAACTCAATCGGCAAGTACTGGTGTTGACTATAGCCAATATGACTTGCCACGGGTTTTTCGTAGCTCTCGTGAGGCGACTCCTGCGCCTACATTAGGTGCGGATAGTTCTCCTCAGGCTAAATCTATGTTGGACAAAGGGGCTGATTACTATGAAATCCCAGCCTTTTTACGTAAACAAGCAGATTAATTAACTGCTTAATACAATAGGTAATTGCGAAATGCCAGCGCGGCGCCCCTCCGGACGACGAATCCCGCGCTTGCGTTGGCATGCTTACTAACAATTATTTATTGGAGATGTCATGATTGCTGTTGGACAAAAATTACCGAACGCTACTCTTTATGAATTTATGAATGAAGAGACCGAAGGCTGCTCCTTAGGGCCAAATGCTTTTGAAGTTGAAAAGCTAGTAGCTGGCAAAAAGATTGTGTTGTTTGCATTGCCTGGTGCATTTACACCAACTTGCTCTGCTAAGCACGTGCCCGGTTACGTTGAGCACTACGATGCGATTAAAGCTAAAGGTGTTGACGAGATTTGGTGTGTTTCTGTAAATGACCCATTTGTGATGGGCGCATGGGGACGCGATCAAAAGGTTGGCAAAAAGATTCGCATGTTGGGTGATGGCAGTGCTGAGTTCACCAAAAAGCTTGGTTTAGAGTTAGATCTAACTGCTCGTGGTTTTGGTGTTCGCTCAGATCGTTATGCCATGATTATTGAAGATGGTGTTGTAAAGTCTCTTGACCGCGAAGCTCCAGGTAAGTTTGAAGTGAGTGATGCCGCTTCCATCTTGAAAAAGCTGTAATTCAAACTCTAATATAACTAATACCCCCTGAATTTAAAACCCAAATATGATGAAGCAACGCACCATTGCCACTCCGGTTAAGACCGTGGGGATTGGCTTGCACTCTGGTCGCAAGGTGACGATTTCTATCAAGCCTGCACCAGTAAATTCAGGGGTTCAGTTTGTTCGGGTGGATACACCTGAACAGTCAGTGGTTCCTGCAACCGCTTTAGCTGTATGTGACACAAGATTGGCTTCTGTTATTCAGAAGGATGGTGTGCGTGTATCTACCGTGGAACATTTACTTTCAGCCTGTGCTGGTCTTGGCCTCGATAATTTATTGATAGAGCTTGACGGTGAAGAGGTGCCTATCATGGATGGTAGTGCCGCTTCATTCTTATTCTTAATTGAATCTGCTGGCATTGCAGAGCAAGATGCGCCACGTCAATTTGTAGTGATTAAAAAACCAGTAGAGGTTCGCGAGGGCGATAAGCTTGCTCGCTTAGAACCATTCTTTGGGTTTAAGTTAGATTTTACGATTGACTTCAAGCATCCGGCGGTAGATAAAACAGGGCAACGCTTTGCGGTTGATTTTGCAGAACAAGCTTACCGCAGTGAAATTGGTCGTGCACGTACTTTTGGATTTGCGCACGAAGTAGAAGCATTGCGAGAAATGGGATTAGCGCGTGGCGGTAGTTTAGATAACGCAATTGTTTTAGATGAGCACCGCATTTTGAATAACGAAGAACTTCGTTATGAGGATGAATTTGTGCGGCACAAAATTTTAGATGCGATTGGTGATCTGTATCTCATCGGACACCCTATTGTGGGAGCTTATATTGCCGAAAAATCAGGCCACGCTCTCAATAACGCACTTTTGCGGAAGCTTTTGGAAGACCCTAGCTCTTATGAAATCAGCTCCTTTGCTGAAAATAAGGCTCCAGGCGCTTATTCCCAGGAAAGCCAGCCCCTCTTTTTCTAAGGGGCCCGAAGTAGTTTTCGTCTACTTTGGTTTATTTTTCAACAGCTTCTCGATGGAGGAGCGTAAACCAGAGTCAGGCCCTAACTTCTCTAATAGGGACTCCCAGGATTTTTTGGCAACCTCATTTAGCCCTTTTGGCTTTTCACGCTGATCTTGGCGAGGTTTAACTTCCCAAGCGGGTGGAGCGGGTTTTACTCGCACCTTTATTGCCTTGCAGGATAAGCCAGATTTACCTAACTCATTGATTAGACTAGGTAATATTTGCTGTAAGCGACTGGCGATGCTCGCACTGCTGACCAGTAAAAATAGCTCATCCTGCGAGCCAGAGCGCCAACCAGCTTCAATTTTTGGGCTCAGATGGTTTAAATCAAGCTTCGTTAGGGCTGAGTTAATAATTGTCTTGAGTTTGGCTAGATCTTCGGTTTTAGCCAAAATTCCCCCAAGACCATCGGATTCACGTAGGTAATCCATCCAGTCGTGAGCTGAGGGCTTGCGGGATGATTTGGGGCTAAAGTTCATAAAAAATGGGCTTGCGGGTGATAAACTCAAGGACTTAATTTTCTTCAATATCCCATGGTAATCGGTCTTCTTAAAACCCTGGTCGGCAGTCGTAACGACCGCCTCTTAAAACAGTATCGCAAAGTCGTTGCTAAGGTCGCCACTTTTGAGGCGAGCCTGCAATCTTTGAATGACTCTGTACTTGCTGCAAAAACTGCAGAATTCAAGTCACGCCTTGCCGCTGGAGAGTCCTTAGATGATATTGCTGCAGAAGCATTTGCGGTAGTTCGTGAGGCTAGCACACGCGTCATGAAGATGCGCCACTTTGATGCGCAGATTCTGGGTGGTCTAGCCTTGCATCAAGGCAAGATTGCCGAGATGGGTACAGGCGAAGGCAAAACCTTAACAGCCACTCTTCCGGTCTATTTGAATGCTTTAACTGGTAAAGGTGTTCATGTTGTTACGGTGAATGATTATTTAGCGCAGCGTGATGCTGAATGGATGTCTAAGTTGTATAACTTCTTGGGTATGAAGGTAGGTGTGAATCTATCTCAAATGGATCACACCACTAAGCAAGAAGCTTATGCCGCTGATATTACTTACGGCACCAATAATGAATTTGGCTTCGATTACTTACGCGACAACATGGTTCAGGATTTGGATCAGCGCGTTCAACGCGGTTTGGCTTATGCGATCGTTGACGAAGTCGACTCCATTCTGATTGATGAAGCTCGTACCCCATTAATCATTTCTGGTCAGGCTGAAGATCACACCGATCTTTATGTCAAGATTAATGCTCTGCCATCTCATTTAGAACGTCAAATTGGCGAAGAGAAGGCTGATGGCACAGGTGTCGAGAAACCAGGCGACTACTGGGTAGACGAGAAGTCTCAGCAGGTTTATTTGACCGAACAAGGTCATGACAAGGCTGAGTCTATATTGGTTCAATTGGGCGCGCTCAATGATGGCGAATCTCTCTATGCGCCACAAAATATTACTTTGATGCATCACGTGTACGCTGCTCTGCGCGCACACACTCTCTATCACCGCGATCAACAATACGTTGTTCAGAGCGGCGAAGTCATCATCGTGGATGAATTTACTGGCCGTTTAATGCAAGGTCGTCGTTGGTCTGATGGATTGCATCAAGCTGTTGAAGCCAAAGAAGGGGTGCAGATTCAGAATGAGAATCAAACTCTAGCGACAATTACTTTCCAAAATTATTTCCGCATGTATGGCAAGCTAGCCGGTATGACCGGTACTGCCGATACTGAGGCGTATGAATTTAAAGAAATCTACAACTTGGAAACAGTTGTGATTCCGCCAAATCGCATTAGCCAAAGAAAAGATAAGCAAGATCAGATCTACAAGTCATCTCGCGAACGCTATGACGCGGTGATTAAAGATATCGAAGATTGTTATGAACGTGGCCAGCCAGTATTAGTTGGTACCACTTCGATTGAAAACTCTGAGTTGATTGCGAATCTATTGGATCAACGCAAATTACCGCATCAAGTTTTAAATGCAAAACAGCATGCTCGCGAAGCAGAAATTATTGCTCAAGCTGGTCGGCCAAAAATGATCACAATTGCTACTAATATGGCTGGCCGTGGTACTGATATCGTGCTTGGCGGCAACGTTGGCAAACAGTCTTCATTGATTGAGGCTGATAGCGCTATAGCTGATGCTGATAAAGCAGCCAAAATTAAGCAGCTGCAGGACGAGTGGCAAAGTATTCACAATCAAGTTCTAGTTGCTGGTGGTTTGCATATCATTGGTACCGAGCGACACGAGAGTCGTCGTATCGATAACCAGTTAAGAGGTCGTTCAGGCCGCCAGGGTGATCCTGGCTCTTCCCGCTTCTACCTTTCATTGGATGATCCGCTGCTACGTATCTTTGCAGGCGATCGTTTACGTTCAGTGATGGAGCGTCTCAAGATGCCTGATGGCGAGCCGATTGAAGCGGGTATGGTGACGCGCTCTATTGAGTCTGCTCAACGCAAGGTTGAGGGTCGCAACTTTGATATTCGTAAGCAATTGCTGGAATATGACAACGTTGCTAATGATCAGCGTAAAGAAACTTACCGCCTCAGAAATGAAGTGCTTGAGAGTGCTGATATTGGCGAGTTAATTGCTAATTTGCGCGAAGATGTTTTACGTTCCGTTTGCTCGGTTTATGTTCCTCTGGAGTCTATGGAAGAGCAGTGGGACCTAGTTGGGCTGGAAAACGTTTTAGCCAGTGAGTGGGGCCTCACAATTGACCTCAGAAATTGGGTTGAAGGTGCCGAGACTGTAGATGATGCAGAAATCGTTGACCGTGTATTGCAGTCCGCTAAAGAAGCTTACGATGCAAAGGTCGAACTCTCTGGGCGTGAATCTTTTGCAGGCTTTGAGCGCTCCGTTCTCTTGTATAGCTTGGATAGCCACTGGCGTGAGCACTTGGCTGCTTTGGATCATTTGCGGCAGGGCATTCATTTGCGCGGTTACGCGCAGAAAGATCCTAAGCAAGAGTACCGCCGTGAAGCATTTGAGCTGTATGGTGAATTGCTCAATGTCATCAAAAATGACGTTGTGAAAAACATCATGACGGTTCAGATTCGTAGTGCCAATGAATTAGATCAGGCATCCGAGTCGATGAATGACGATTTGGCTAAGCTTTCTGATGTCCAGTATCAGCATGCCGATCCCGAGAAAGAGGTTGCTGGATCAACGGGTGATCGTGGTGCCGCTATTGATATTCAGCCTGCACCTCTGCGCACAGGTCCAAAGGTGGGTCGCAATGATCCTTGTACGTGCGGTAGCGGTAAGAAGTACAAGAACTGCCACGGCGCCTTAGCTTAGATTTTTAATCTTCACACGACAGTGCTTCAATGGCTCAGATTTATCTGGGCCATTTTTCTTGGTGGAATCCCTAATCATTTAATACCCCTAGAGACCCTGAGATCTGTCATGATTTGTAGGTAGAAAACATTTGCTTTGTCTGCAAAATCTCAAATTTAACTAAGGGGGCGTTATGGCCGTGTCTTTTACTCTCAATGGTAAAGCCGTTAATTTCGATGGGGATCCTGAAACACCGATTCTCTGGGTTTTACGAGACCATTTAGATGTCACGAGTCCAAAGTATGGCTGTGGCGCAGGACTTTGTGGTGCATGCACCGTTCACTTGGAGGGTGCCGCCATCCGTTCTTGCTCTACCCCTGTATCTGTTGCGGGCGGTAAGTCAGTTACTACTCTCGAGGGCTTAACGGCAAAAGTTGGGAAAGCACTTCAAGACGCTTGGATCGAGTTCGATGTGCCTCAGTGTGGATATTGTCAGACCGGCCAAATGATGTCTGCAGCCGATTTATTGGCAAAGAAAAAACAGCCTAGTAGTGAGGATATTAAAAATGCCATGAGCGGAAATATTTGTCGCTGCGGTACCTATTCCCGTATCGAAAAAGCAGTCAAACGCGCTGCAGATAAATTGGCATAAAGGGTAAAGATCATATGAAAAATCAATCTTTAAAAAGCAACAGCCGTCGTCAATTTATTCAGCAAAGTGCTGCGCTTGGCGGTGCCTTTGTTGTCGGGATGCATCTGCCGATGACAAGTGAGGCTGCTTTAGGGGATGTTGCAAAGCCTGCCTTAGCAAACGCTTGGGTGCAAATTACTCCCAATAATCAAATTACCCTCATTTGTGCTCGCTCTGAGATGGGTCAGGACGTATATACCTCTTTGCCAGCCTTGCTAGCTGAGGAATTAAACTTACCTCTCTCAATGATTCAGGTGCAGATTGCCGGAGTTGCTCCTGTTTATATTAATGCGATGTTGGGTGGCCAAATTACTGGAGGCTCAACTTCAGTTCGTGAGGCCTTCGATAAATTAAGAACTGCTGGAGCTGCAACTCGTACAGTCTTAATTCAGGCCGCAGCCCAACGTTGGAACGTTTCTGCTGCCGACTGTAAAGCTATGAATGGCAAGGTAACCCATTCAGGTGGCAAGTCAGCTACCTATGGTGAATTGGCTGCAGATGCAGCTAAGCTACCCCTTCCAGAAAAACCAACCCTAAAGTCGCCTGCGAATTTTATGGTGATTGGCAAAGAAACAATGCGTCGCTTGGATACGCCAAGTAAAGTTGCTGGTAAAGCAGTTTATGGAATTGACGTCAAGATTCCAGGTATGGCAATTGCATCCTTAGCGCAATGCCCTGTTATTGGAGGTACGCCTACATCCTTTGATGCTTCCGCTGCAATGAAGGTAACTGGAGTGATTAAAGTTGTCCAGATTTCGGATGGCGTTGCAGTATTGGCTAAAGATTTTTATACAGCGCGTAAGGGTAGGGATGCCCTGAAAATTACCTGGAATGAAGGCTCTAATGCGAACCTGAGCAATGCTGTTGTTCGTAAATCCTTAGAAGAAGGTTTATCTAAAAAAGGTGCTGTGATTAAAACAGTGGGTGATGCTAACGCTACCGTTGTAAATGGCAAGCCGTTGAGTGCCCAATACTTTTTGCCATACTTAGCCCACTCCACTATGGAGCCTGTGAACTGCTCTGCTGATGTATCTAATGGCAAGTGCAGAATTATTGGCCCAATTCAGTTTCAGCAAGGTGGGCAGGCGGTAGCTGCAGCTGCTGCTGGGGTTAAGCCAGAAGATGTCACGATTGAAACCACCTTCCTGGGTGGTGGGTTTGGCCGCAAGTTAGAGCTGGACTTTATTCGTCAAGCCGCTGAAATTTCTAAGGCGGCTGGCATGCCAGTCAAGATGCTCTGGACTAAGGAAGATGACATTACTCATGACTTCTATCGTCCTATGAGTGTTCATAAGGTGGATGGAATCTTGGGCGCCAATGGTCAGTTAGCTTCCTTGAAAGCCAAAATGGTTTCTCAGTCAGTGACAGCACGAGCCTTTCCTGGTTTTGTGAAAGATGGTTTTGATCCATTCATGGTGGAAGGCTCGAACAATATTACCTATGAGATTCCCAATCTAGAAATTACTAACGTGATTACGGATACCGGACTTCGAGTAGGTTATTGGCGCTCAGTAAGTAATGCTCTCAATGCATTTGCAATTGAGAGTTTTGTGGATGAAGCTGCTAAAGCTGCTGGTAAAGACCCTGTTGCATATCGCATGGCATCTTTAAGCAAACACCCACGAGCAAAAGCTGTTCTTGAATTGGCGGTGAAAAAGTCTGGATACGTTCCTGGCAGTAAGCGTTTTGGTGTTGCACAGATGGAGTGTTATGACACTTATTCTGCTTGCATACTAGAATTGGATCCTGCGGCTAAAGAGACCAAGGTTAAGAAAATTACGTTCGTTTCTGATTGCGGAATTACGGTACATCCTGATCAAGCAAGGGCGCAGCTCACTGGTGGCGTGATTTACGGCTTGAGTGCAGCCTTGAGCAATGAAATCACAATCGAGAATGGCAGGGTTCAGCAGAACAACTTCAATAACTACCCGAGCTTGCGACAAAATCAAGTGCCTGTGGTTGAGGTGCATTTGGTGCTAAGTCAGGAGAAGCCGGGTGGCTTGGGTGAGGTTGGGGTGCCTTTAGTGGCCCCAGCTCTGGTCAACGCAATTGCTGCAGCAACTGGCAAGCGGATTCGGGAGTTGCCAATCAAGGCGTAGTATCTGTAATGGGGTTTTAACCAAAATAAAGCGCGCCCAGAAGGTGCGCTTTATTTTTGAGCCTCATCTACAATTATCAGACTATGACTGTTAACTTACCCCTCCCCCAAAAAGCCGAATTAAAGCCTATTAAAGGTTTTGAGATGGGCATCGCCGAAGCTGGTATTAAGAAGGCAAATCGTAAAGATTTATTGGTGATGACTTTAGCTCCTGGTTCCCAGGTCGCTGGCGTTTTTACTCTAAATCGCTTTTGCGCTGCTCCAGTGCAAGTTTGTCGCGAGCATTTGGCGCAAGAGGGTCGTAATGGCGAAATCCGAGCCCTCGTGGTGAATACCGGCAATGCTAATGCTGGGACTGGTGAATCTGGTATAAAGCACGCCTTAGAAACCTGCGCAGCTTTGGCTAAGGATCTGAAGATTCATCCAGGGCAGATTCTGCCATTCTCAACTGGGGTCATTCTTGAGCCGCTCCCGATTGAGAAAATTATTAGCGCTTTGCCAAAGGCAGTGGCAAACCTTAGCGAGGACAATTGGTTTGATGCGGCTGAAGCCATCATGACTACGGATACTCAGCCTAAAGCTACTTCAGCAACTGTGCAAACACCTGCAGGATTGGTGACCATTACCGGTATCTGTAAGGGCGCTGGCATGATTCATCCCAATATGGCAACCATGTTGGGATTTATTGCTACTGATGCTGGATTTGCGTCTGGCCTCTTGAGTGGTCTTACTCGTGAGATAGCGGACCTTTCATTTAATGCGATCACCATTGATGGTGATACATCCACTAATGATTCTTTCATCATTATGGCGACGGGTCAGTCGTCAGTGCAAATTCAATCAGCGAACGAACCTAGTTATGCGATCTTGCGAGATGCATTAATTGCATTAGCTAGAAAGCTAGCGCAAATGATTGTGCGCGATGGCGAAGGGGCAACTAAATTTATGACGATCGAAGTGCTTGGTGGAAAGACTCCTGAGGAGTGCCGCTTGGTTGCTAAGGCAGTTGCCCATTCCCCATTAGTAAAAACCGCTTTCTTCGCAAGCGACCCTAATTTAGGTCGCATCCTGGCAGCGATTGGCTACGCAGGCGTCACCGATTTAGATGTGGGTCGCGTACAAATGTGGCTGGGCGATGTTTGGGTTGCTAAAAATGGTGGGCGCAATCCTGATTATCTGGAAGCTGATGGTCAGAGGGTCATGCAGGCCCCAGAGATCACCGTCAAGATTGACTTGGGTCGCGGCAGCGCTACACAAACCATATGGACTTGTGACTTATCGCATGACTATGTATCCATTAATGCAGATTACCGCTCATAAAAGACCATCCGGAATATGAATGAAAAATTAGACCGTCTTTTAGACCATCTTGATACTTTTTTACCGAAGCCCCTGACTGAGGAACAGTGGAAATCTTCTACTGCATATAGATGGCGTCGACGTGATAGTATTTTTGGCAGCATTGGGTTTTTGCAGCCCGTCAAGTACGTTGCAGATATTACTTTTGAGGATTTACAAAATATCGATCGTCAGCGTGATGCCATCCGCGATAACACCAAAAACTTTATTCAGAAAAAGCCAGCTAATAATATTTTGTTGACTGGTGCCAGGGGAACTGGAAAGTCCTCGCTGATCAAAGCGAGCTTGCATGAGTTTGCGAGCCAAGGCTTGCGCCTGGTTGAGGTTGAGAAGGAGCATTTGGCCGATTTAGCTGACATTACTGAGCTTTTGGCTGAGCGTCCAGAGCGCTTTATTATTTTTTGCGATGACCTCTCGTTTGAGGATGGTGAATCTGGCTATAAAGCTATGAAATCAGCTTTAGACGGCTCTGTCTCCGCGCAAGTCGACAATATTTTGATTTATGCCACCTCTAATCGTCGCCATTTATTACCTGAGTATATGAAGGATAACGAGACCTACGTTCATAACGATGATGGTGAAATTCATCCTGGTGAAGTGGTCGAAGAAAAAATTTCTTTATCAGAGCGCTTTGGTCTTTGGTTATCTTTTTATCCACCAAAACAAGATGAGTATTTGGCGATCGTGACGCATTGGTTGCAGCATTTTGGTTTAAGTGCTGCGCAAATTGAAGTGGCGCGTTCAGAAGCTTTGGTCTGGGCATTGGAGCGTGGCTCACGCTCTGGTCGTGTTGCTTGGCAATTTGCTAAGCATTGGGCAGGTTCAAAATCTTAAGATTTTTTGATGAGTGAAATCAATCGTCCAGTTACTGAAGTGGCAGCAGGAATCTTGCTGGATTCTGAAGGGCGCTATCTTTTAGGGCAGAGACCTGAAGGCAAACCCTACGCTGGTTACTGGGAGGTTCCGGGTGGGAAAATCGAAAAAGGGGAAACTGTTTTCGAGGCGCTGAAGCGTGAACTTCAAGAAGAGCTCGGCATTGATATTCAATCTAGTGAAGAGCTTACCGTTCTGGAGCATGATTACCCCCATGCCTATGTTCGCTTACATGTGAGCATTATTCGCGATTGGAGAGGAGTCCCCAAAGGTTGTGAGAATCAAGCCTTATCGTGGGAGTTACTTGCTGCCGAAAAGCCTAGTGTTGAACCCTTATTACCGGCCGCCTGGCCCATGCTGGAAAGGCTAAGAGCCCTTTTGACTTAAAACTGGCAGAGGGTGAGTTTGAATGGCACGTCAGCATTTACTAACTGTGCTTTTTTATCGCGTTCGGACTTTAAGAAGCGAACTGAGAGTAAATATTTATTTGCGCTAATTTCAGAAAACAAAGCATCGTCTTCTACGGCAATGCGCATTAACTGATACACCTTGCCCGATGGAGCTTGCTGAAAAGATCCATTGTGTGCGACCACATCTTTAGCCTCACCTGATTGACGTAACAGTCGTAAAAATAATTGGCATGCCTCATGCCATGGCAAGAGTGGTCCAACATATTTTTCAAGCAATTCACGCCGCTCAGATGATGGACTATTTTTCCAGGCATGATAACTAGGCAAATCAATTGGACTGGTGCCACCTGGAATATTTAATCTGGTGCGAATCGCATTTAACCATTCACTTTCTGTAATCACAGAGTTGGGTCTGCCTGTTGATTGATTAATACTGCTAGCAACGGAATCAATTTCTGAGAGAGTTTGTGTCAGCGCCTCTTGATCAACCTTTTGTGACGACTTCAATCCATTAAGTGCATATTTTTGACGCTCAAATTCTTTGAGTAGTAAAGACTTGATGTCACCGCGTGCACCGATGTCACCAAGATCAAACAAAACAGAGATGGCATTGTGGTGCAACTCTGGGTCATCAGAGCGGACAAAGTGGTTAAAGCGGGCGAACAAATACTCCAGTCGAAGCATGCTTCGAACTAATTCGTTAAAGGGGTATTCGTAAACAATCACAAGCCCATATTCTATGACGAACTGGTGCGATCTTTCTGAATCTGTAAGATTTTTTCGTTCAACTTTAAAACTTCAGTTTTTAAGTTCTCAAGAGAGCCCTGATTCTCAATGACCATATCCGCCCTGGCAATACGCTCTTCTCTGCTGGCTTGAGCCTTCAGAATTCTCTCTACCTCGTTTTTGGGTAATTTGCTGCGCTGCATCACTCGTTCAATTTGAGTTTCCTCTGGGCAGTCCACGACTACGAGGTAATCCAGAAGGGGTGCCCAATTACCTGATTCAATCAACAGGGGCACTACAAAAACAAGGTAAGGAACCTTTTTTTCTATCAGCCGTTTGGTTTGCCGAATGGATTCTTCCCTTATGAGGGGGTGGGTGATTGCTTCTAAAGATTGCCTAGCTACCGGCTCGGAAAATACTAGACTACGCATCTTGACTCTATCTAAAGCCCCGCTTGAGTCAATAAACTCAGAGCCAAACTGCTTTTGAATGAAGGGGATAGCCACTCCATTTGGGGCGGTGATCTGATGGGCGATGAGATCAGTGTCGACAATGCCCGCACCCAGTTGAGCGAGCTGATCGCTCACGGCAGTTTTTCCTGAGCCAATACCTCCAGTAAGACCTACAAAGGGTACATGCCCTTTTAGGATGTCTAGACCGGCTTGCTCAGAAGAAGGGTTTGTAGGGTTTGTGGCCATAACAACTCAATGATGCCAGCAATAGCCAGGAAAGGGCCAAACGGAAAAGCTGAGCGATGATTTTGTTTATTCCATTGCAGCCAAATAATGCCGCCAATCAGTCCGGTCAGGGATGCCATTAGCAAAATACTGGGTAATGCAAACCAGCCAAGCCAAGCGCCCAAGGCTGCCAGTAGTTTGGCATCTCCCATTCCAATCCCATCTTGCTTTTTGACTATCCGATAAAGAAGATTGAGGAGCCAAAGACTGGTGTAGCCTAGGACCGCTCCAATGATTGCGTTTTGAAAAGAAATGAAGCTTTGATTTGAAAGGCCATTAAACAAGAGACCCAGCAAGATGAGTGGTAAGGTGATGACATCAGGCAAGCGAAAGGTGCGCAAATCGAAATAAGCTAAGTACACCAGGATTGTTATCAGGCAGATTCGTATCCAGTCGAAAAAAACAAAATTACCCATTAAACAATCTGTCCTAGGTTAAAGATGGGGAGATATAGGATTATGACCAGACTTCCAATAATGAGTCCAACGAAAATGATTAATAAGGGCTCTAAGCTTTGGCTTAAGGTGTTTAGGCGATTGCTTAATTGAGAACTCAATGCTGATGCGCGCTTTTTTAGCATTTCAGCGAGCGCACCACTTTCAGATCCTATTCGTAAGAGCTGCAATGTTTCCTGATCAAATAGCAGGCGTTTGGGATCTGCTTTTGATATGGCATCTCCGAGTGACCAGCCACGGGTAAGGTGTTTGAATATATCTGCGCTGAAATCATGGCTAAGCCAGTGGTTAGATGATTGTGCGGTAACCCTCAATGCATCTGGAAGGGGTAATCCAGACTTCAGGAGGTGACCTAATGTCCGGCACCAGTAGGTCAGAGTGGCCAATCTTAGGAGCTGGCCAATGATGGGTATAGAGAAGCTCAGTCTATCGCAGTGCTTTTGTATTTTGGGGATCCTAGACCATGCAAGACTAAAAAGCATGGCAAAGCCAATGAAGGCTATCGCGATTTCGAGGTAAAACGCTTCAAACCATGACGATGCCTGAATTAACACTTTAGTCGGAGCTGGCAACTCCGCTTGAAAATGAGCAAAAACATCCTTAAAGACGGGCACAACCCAAATCATCATCACTATCACTAGAAGGCAAGAGCTAGTAAGGGTGATGGCGGGATAACTCATTGCCTGTTGAATTTTTCGACGTAATTCAATTTGGGCCTCAAGTTGCTGGCAGATGGTTTTTAGCGCCAGATGAAAGTCACCAGTACGCTCACTAACCCGAATGAGATTAATAAATTCCATAGAGAATAGATTTTCTTGGGCGCGCAAGCATTGAGAAAAACTTTCACCCTTTTTGAGCTGGGTGTGAATGCTAGTCACCCAAGGAATCCAGGTCTTTGGGGCGGTTGAATAAACAAGTTCAATCGCATTGAGGATTGGTAGGCCTGCCTCTAGCAATGTTACAAGCTGCTCAGCAAAATGAAGTTGATTCTGCTTGCTTAGTGCCATGTGCCCACTTCTGCATTTAGGGCTGCTTGATTAATAAGGCCCGCTTGCATATGCATTAATCCGGCATCTCGCATGTTGAGGTATGAAGTAGACGAGTTAAACAAATGGGTTTTGCTTAGTACTTCATGAACCCCAATGCGCCCAAGGTAGCCATTGCCTTTGCAGAATGAACATGGCACATTATTTTTGATCTTAAATCCAAGACATTGAGCGCAAGTTTTTCGCACGAGGCGCTGTGAGCTGACGCTTAAGAGACAGGACTCTAAAGATTGTTGATCTACTCCTAGATGGCCAAGTCTAGGAACTGCCCCACAAGCATTTCGGGTATGCAAGGTGCTGAGAACGAGATGCCCAGTTTGTGCCGCCTGAATAGCAAGTTGGGCTGTAGCGGTATCTCGAATCTCCCCGATCATGATGACATCCGGGTCTTGCCGAAGAAGGGCGCGAATGATTGTTGGAAAATCCAAGCCTGCCCGGGGGTGATAGGCTACTTGGTTGACTCCAGCAAGACGAATTTCAATGGGGTCTTCTATCGAGCAAAGATTGCGATGATTTTGATTGAGCTGACGCAGGCAGCTATAGAGCGTTCGAGTCTTGCCGCTCCCAGTTGGCCCGGTCACTAGGATCAGCCCGCTGGATTGAGCAAGGGCTTGCTGAAATATCTCGAGTTGTTCCGAGAGGAGGCCAATGTCTTGAAGATCAAGCTCCTCTACGCAGCTGGGTAGTATGCGAACAACCGCCTTTTCTCCATGAAGGGTTGGCAAGATTGAGACCCGGCAATCAATATTGGGTTTGGAAAAGTCATGGCCAATGCAAAGGCGTCCATCTTGCGGCAGGCGTTTTTCTGCAATATCTAAGCGCGCCAGCACTTTAATGCGTGTGATGAGGCGGTCATGAAATTCAATCGGGTAATGCGACTGTACTTGTAGCAGGCCATCGACCCGAATACGAATGAGTGTGGCTTGGACTCCAGCCTCTATATGAATATCACTCGCTCGAGCATCTAGGGCATATGTAGCGATTTCATACCAAGTGCGAATGATCAGTGAGTCATCAGCGTTAACGCTCAATCTTGTTCTGGAGTCCGAATGGCGGGACGATAAAGCTTCACTGTTTTAACACTATGCTCGTCAAATTGAACAATTTCCATGACGATGCCAGCAATACGAATGCTGACATCATGATCGGGGATGGCCTCGAGTTTTTCGAGAATGAGTCCATTTAAGGTGCGCGGACCATTTAAAGGGAGGCTAAGGTTGAGTAAGCGATTCAGATCTCGTAGTGAGGCACCACCTGTTGCTAGATAGGTTCCATTGGGGAGCCAATGAGGATCAGTTGAGAGGTTGGAGAAAGAGGTCGTGAATTCCCCAATAAGTTCTTCGACGATATCTTCAAAAGTGACTAGTCCCAGAACTTCGCCATATTCATTTACAACCAAACTTAAGCGTTGTTGGTTATCTTGGAAAAATTGCATTTGCTGCAATACGGGGGTGCTACTCGGGATGAAGTAAGGCTCATTTAATAACACCTTAAAGTCTTCATGCTCAAGGTCGGTGTCACCTAGCAGAGTCAAGGCCTTTTTGACAGAAAGGATTCCGACAATACGTTCAGAGTCACCATCACAAACGGGTAATTTATTGTGATAGCAAGTCTCCAATTGTTGGACTACTTCATTAATAGGTCTTGAGAGATCCAAAACTTCAATCTTGGACCTGGGTGTCATCACATCATCAACAGTAATGTTTTCTAAATTGAATAAGTTGAGCAGGATGTTGCGATGATGATTGGAGACAAAACGATTTGACTCCAAAACGAGGCTGCGTAACTCTTCTTTACTCATAGCCCTGCTATCAGAAGAGGATTGCAGGCCAGATACTTTCATAAGACCAGAAACAAAGTTATTGATAAACCAAAGCAGCGGTTTCAATACAAAAGTCAGGGGCAAAATAAACCAGCCAACATTGGAGGCAATCTTTTCTGGAAAAGCGGCACCAATGACCTTCGGGGTAATCTCGCTAAAAATAATGATGAGTAGGGCAACAACTAAAGTAGCAATTGAGAGTACGAGACCACTATCACCAAAAATATGCAGAGCAATCCCCGTAACCAGAATAGGAAGAACGGTATTGATCAGGTTGTTCGAAATCAGCAGCACCGACAATAAGGAGTCAATACGCTTTAGGAGTCTGTCAGCTAGCGCTGCACCTGCATTGCCACCATTGGCCATTGCACGTAGACGGTGACGATTGGAGGACAGCATGCTGGTTTCTGCCATCGAGAAAAAGCCAGAGAGTGCAAGTAAAAATAGGACTAGAGCAACTTGGCCATAAAGCGGCCAATCGTCAAAAAAGGTGTCCATGAGGTCTGCCTGAAAAAAGTAAGGATGAGTCAATATAGCAAAGTGGCATTTCTCAAGCTATAGCCATGGAATAAATATCTGTCATCCCTCTTGTTTATTTATGTGAGAATCACTTGATATGGCTTCCATACCAACCCCTTTGAGCTCAAATGGCGCTAACTACTGTGTTATTGCGGCGCCTTTTGGGTGTCTGGGCATTTCGACGGAAATGGTGGAGGGTAGCCTAATGCTTTCTAGAATGGATTATTTGCCAGCCAACACGGTTTTAATCGCTCCACAGAATCAGCTGGCTAAAGAGGTTGCGCGGCAGTGCATGGCTTACTTTCAGGATCCTCATTGGCAATTTGACTTACCCACAAAACCCGCGGGTACTGAGCACCAAAGAAAAGTGTGGACTAGTATCCAAGACATACCTGCTGGAAAAACAAGAACCTATGGTGATGTAGCTAAAAAGATCAAGAGTGGGGCGCGTGCAGTAGGCACAGCGTGCGGTGCCAATCCCTACCCCTTAATTGCACCATGCCATCGAGTCGTGTCAGCCCAAGGTATTGGTGGCTTTATGAAAGAAAACTCCCCAGGTCTGTATCGCCAAATTAAGCTCTGGCTTTTAAAGCATGAAGGCGCTTTGTAGGTTTGCTTATTTAGCGAGTGATCTGCTACTAAGGTTGAAAAAAATCTTCATCACCATATCGCTTTTAACGGCCCACTTTGTAAAGCCGTAGAAACTCATGACAGTGTTTCTAGAAAGTTTTACTTCATCTTTACTGTCGAATTCTTTACGATCTGCAACCTTTGACAGAGTCATTACCGCCAAACCAAAAGCCAAAAAGCAGAAACGTCTCATACCCTGTTCCTGTTTAGGAATCAACAGAATGTAATGCAGAGATTCCCGGAGCTTTTCATAGGCAAGCCTGAGAAGTGCTTCATGACTAACATTGATTGGCTTCCAGGAGACCCCGCGGGCCTTATCCTCTGGTGAGTCTTTAAGAATATTGGTCATTTGTAGTGCTTGACCAAATGCAATTGCCAAATTTTCATGCTCCGCCATTTTTTCTTTGAAGGCCTGGGAATGGTTGCTAAAGATGGTTGTTAGCAGTTCGCCAACTACCCCTGCCACGACATAGCAATATTGTTCAAACTCAGCAAGATCTTGAAGGCCGGCTTGGTTTTGTCTTCCATGGAAGCACGACATTCCTTCAGACATGATGGAAACGCAACGACTGACTGCTGCTTGATCCTGGGTAGAGCAGGTATGCAAAATTCGCAGAACAGTGGGTGTATGAGAAATTAAATCCAACTCATCTTGATTGCTGTAATTTTTTAATGCGTTGAGGCAGGGTGCAACAAATGCCTCAACTGGAGCCCTCTCAAGCACTGCATCCAAAAACAGCGCCGAAAGAGCTTGCTTGCTCTGTGGGCTTAAATCTGCGGCATCCTCAATAGTGTCAACAATGCGGCATAGCAAATAGGTGTTGCCGACTACCTTTTCGATGCTTGGGGGTAGAAGTGGGATGGTAAGGGCAAAAGTACGCGAGACAGATCCCAAAATAGCCTTTTGGTAGGCCAGATCGGCTGATGGACTCAATGTCGGGGATTGTTCGGGTGTTCTCACTCTTGAATTATGTCAGACCAATGCTCAACGTGGAGTGATCCAAATGGGTACTTTTTGCTAACTACCAAAAGTGACATAGCCATATAATTTCATCAAATTTCACAAGGAGTATTTGGGCGTGCTAATTTGGTTTGTCATTATTTACTGGGTTATCTCGGTCGGCATTGGCTTATGGGCAGCCCTAAGAGTCAAAAATACTGCTGACTTTGCTGCGGCTGGCCATAGCCTACCTTTGCCCATTGTTACCGCCACTGTATTTGCAACCTGGTTTGGCTCTGAAACCGTTTTAGGAATTCCGGCCACTTTTTTAAAAGAAGGATTGGGGGGAGTGGTTGCAGATCCCTTTGGTTCCTCTCTTTGTTTAATTTTGGTGGGACTGTTTTTTGCTCGCCATCTTTATAACCGTCGCATGCTCACTATCGGTGATTTTTTTCGCGAGAAGTATGGCCGCACAGTTGAGGTTTTAGTCACTCTTTGTATTGTTGTTTCTTACTTGGGTTGGGTTGCTGCACAAATTAAAGCTCTAGGATTGGTATTTAATGTTGTCTCTGAAGGAAGCATTTCTCAGACGGGCGGCATGATGATTGGTGCTGCTAGTGTATTGATTTACACCTTATTTGGCGGGATGTGGTCGGTTGCTATTACGGACTTCATTCAGATGATCATTATTGTGGTCGGCATGCTCTATATCGGTGGTGAGATGACCTCGCAGACTGGCGGTATTGGTGTGGTGATTGAGCATGCAGCCGCCGGTGGCCAATTTAGTAACTTCTGGCCAGATATGAATTTAGCTTCGATCTTGGGCTTCGTTGCTGCCTTATGCACCATGATGTTGGGATCTATTCCGCAGCAAGATGTCTTTCAGCGAATTACCTCATCTAAGAATGTGAACATTGCTGTCCAAGCAGCTTTGCTAGGCGGAGTGCTCTATTTTATTTTTGCATTTGTACCCATGTATTTGGCTTACTCGGCAACCTTGATTAGTCCGGATTTGGTCAAGGAATACCTCACCACTGATCCACAGATGATCTTGCCTAAGTTGATTCTGAACCACGCACCTCTTATTGCCCAGGTGATGTTCTTTGGTGCACTCCTCTCAGCCATTAAGAGTTGTGCCAGCGCTACCTTATTAGCGCCATCGGTAACGTTTGCTGAAAATATTGTGCGAGGTTTTTTCAAACATTTATCTGATCATGATTTGTTAAAGGTCATGCGGATTACGGTTTTATGTTTTGCTGTAGTGGTCACTTTCTTTGCGGTGAACTCGGAGCTGTCTATTTTTAAGATGGTGGAGAGTGCCTATAAAGTGACTCTAGTTGCCGCATTTGTGCCATTAGCGTTTGGGGTTTATTGGCCTAGAGCGAACTCCTTGGGCGGATTATTGGCCGTCGTTGGAGGCTTAACGATTTGGATCAGTTGTGAGACTTTGGCTCCGAATGCCATATTGCCGCCCCAATTAGCCGGTCTATTTGCTAGCATCGCAGGCATGATTTTAGGTAGCCTCGTACCGAAAGACTCATTAAAGGCTGTTTAGAGCATGATCTGCTTAAAAATGATGCAACTAAGAATATATTGCACCGCAAAATGATCTCCTCTAATATGACAGTAATACAAAATTTTTTATTCTTATGGAGTTCCTATGAAAATCTGTGTGATCGGCGGGGGTGGCGCTATTGGCGGTTACTTAGCTGTCATGTTGGCGCGAGCGGGCAATGAGGTAACGGTTGTTGCGCGCGGTGCTACTTTGGCCGCAATTAAAGAGCGTGGCCTAGCTTTAATTATGGATGACCAACCAGAGCCTTTGGTTGCCCAAGTTAAAGCGGTGGAAAAAATTGGTGATGCCGAGACTCCTGATGTTGTGATTCTTGCGGTGAAGGCTCATCAAGTAGAGCCGATCATTGATGATTTGGCGGCCATTATGGGTCCCGAAACTATTTTGATCCCAATGCAGAACGGAATTCCTTGGTGGTATTTCCAGAAGTTGAGCGGTGAATATCAAGATCATTCAGTGGAAACAGTGGATGCTGGTGGTATCGCTAAGAATGCCATTAACCCAAATAACATTATTGGTTGCGTAGTCTATCCAGCAACCTTTACTCAAGCGCCTGGCGTGATTCGTCACGTTGAAGGTAATCGCTTTCCATTGGGTGAGTTGGATGGCACAACGACTGAGCGCATTCAGAAGATATCGGAGATGATGGGCGCAGCTGGATTTAAGTCTCCTATTCTGGATGACATTCGCTCTGAGATCTGGCTCAAACTATGGGGCAATATGACTTTCAATCCAATTAGCTCTTTGACGCATGGAACCTTGGAAGGCATCTGCCAATACCCATTGACCAAAGAGTTGGCTCGCAACATGATGGCCGAAGCGCAGACGATTGCCGAGAAGTTGGGTGTGACTTTCCGTGTGGATATAGAGCGTCGTATCGCTGGTGCTGAAAAAGTCGGTAAACACAAAACTTCCATGTTGCAAGACCTGGAAGCGGGTCGTAGCTTAGAGATTGATGCTTTATTGGGGTCAGTGATTGAGCTGGGTAAGATCACCCAAACCCCAACACCTTGCTTGAATACCGTATTTGCTTTGACTAAATACTTGGATGAAAACGTCCAGGCCTCTAAAGGTAGCTTGGCATTGCCATCAGTATCAGGCTACTAAAAAAGTAAAGTTTCTTGAAACAAAAAACCCTTGCTACTGAACATAGCAAGGGTTTTTTTGTGGGGATAGAAATTATTCGAAGCGATTATCTAGTTGGCCAACCCCATCAATAATGATGCTGACATTGCTACCAGGCTTCATGGAGCCCACACCAACGGAAGTGCCGCAAGCAATGATATCTCCAGCTTCAAGCGGTACATCTTGGGAAATGAGGCTCACTAATTTTGCGGGTGCGAAAATCATGTCCGCAATCGGATAGTTTTGACGCTCTTGATCATTGAGAATGGTTTTGATCGTTAGCTTACTCGGATCTACATCGGTAGTGATGTAAGGGCCGAATACGCCAAAGGTATTAAAACTCTTAGAGCGAGTCCACTGTGCATAACCAGGGTCGCGGTTCAGGATTTCAATCGCGGTAACATCATTAATGCAGGTATAGCCAAAGATGGCTTGAGCTGCTTCCGCCTCATCCACTTCATGACAGCGTTTGCCAATCACAATACCAAGCTCCCCTTCATAAACAACTTTTCCGGAATAGGACTTGGGGGTACGAATCACTTGGTTGGCGGCTAAGAAGGAGTTATTTCCCTTGAGAAAGTACAAAGGCTCTGCAGGTACGGCATGCTCAAGCTTCGTTACCAGTGCATGGAAGTTGTCGACCATGGCAACCATCTTGGAAGGAGTGCATGGGATATCAATCGTTACATCAGCCAGCTTGAGTGTTTCGCCTGTGACCTTGGGTCCTTTAAATAAGTCACCCTCATACACTGCGATTTGGTCGCCCTGTACTTGTCCTAAACCACTTTTTCCTTGATGCTGAAATCTAAGCCACTGAGCCATAATGAGTTCCTATGAGATTAAATATTTGATATGCAATATCTTACAGGGATGGATTGATGTCTAAGATTTCTGAACTCATATTTGCACCAGAACGGGATCAGCCGATTCGCTATATAGAGCGCACCCGCAGCTACTACTTGGGTTTAGGCTATGAGAATCCGTATGTATGGGCTCACTATATTGATGTGCCATTTACTCCGCTGAAAAAACCACTTGCGCAATCTGTCTTGGGTCTCATTACTACGGCCGTTCCTCATGACCCCAGTAAAGGACCTCAAGGCCAGGGCGCTCCTTACAATGCTGCAGCCAAGTTTTATCAGCCCTATCAACAGTCAATCGAAGGAAGTATCGATTTACGAATTGCCCATGTTGGGGTTGATCGCGAGAATGCCAATATGGAAGACGGCAATTGTTGGTTTCCGCTGGACGCTGCTAAACGAGCGCTTGCAGATGGAAGGATAGGTGAGGTTTCAGAAAACTTCTATGGCTTGCCGACTAATCGAAGTCAGCGCCACACATTAGAGATTGATGCCCCCCGCGTTTTAGAGATGATAAAAGCCGACGGTGTCAATGTAGTGGCATTAATTCCGAACTGCCCAATATGTCATCAGAGCCAAAGTTTATTAGCGCGTTACTTAGAGGCTGCAGGCATTTCAACAGTCGTGATGGGCGCCGCTAAAGACATTGTTGAATATTGTGGGGTGCCACGACTAATGTTTAGTGATTTTCCGTTAGGTAATGCGGCTGCAAAACCAAATGATGTGCCTTCTCAGGATTTGAATTTTGAGTTGGCATTACGGCTTTTGGAGTCTGCTCCTGCAGCCCGCACAACGGTTCAATCACCATTGGTATGGTCAGAAGATCCTTCGTGGAAACTAGATTATTCCAATCTAGAGCAGTTATTGCCGCAAGAAATTGCACGTTTGCGTGAAGAGGCGGAACAGGTCCGAATGACTGCGCGTGAACTCAGATTGAATACTTTGGGATCTTAGGTTTGCCTCGTAAGAGAGTAGGCACACAGAGCTTCCAGCGCAGCACTGGCTTCATTTGATGGGAAGTCTTTTAGGCAGGCTAAGGCCAGGTCGGCCTCACGCTTGGCTGCTGCTTGTGTGTAATCTAGTGCGCCAGAGTTTTTTACGGCGGCAAGGATTTGTGTAAACACATCATCTGGTAAATCTTGGTTTTGTTCAATTGCTGCGCGCACTAAAAGACGTTCTTCATTACTACCGTTTTCTAGCAAGTAAATCAGTGGCAGCGTAGGCTTACCTTCGCGTAAATCATCCCCGGCATTTTTTCCCATCTGTGCAGCATTAGCGGTGTAGTCCAGCAAGTCATCCATTAACTGAAAAGCCGTACCGATGTGACGTCCAAATGCAGCAGCTTGTTCGCGTTGCGTATCGGAGGCGTTGGCTAGGATGGCGCCAAGCTCAGTAGAGGCTTCAAAAAGCTTGGCCGTTTTATAGCGAATGACCTGTAAATAACTTGCTTCATCTACTTCTGGGTCATTCATATTGAGAAGTTGCAAAACTTCGCCTTCGGCAATCGTGTTGGTTGCGTCTGACAAAATTTGCATGACTCGAAGGTCGTTTGGGCCAACCATCATTTGGAAGGCTCGGGAATATAAGAAGTCGCCCACTAAAACACTGGCAGCATTGCCAAAAGCGGCATTGGCAGTCTCGCGACCTCTTCTCAGGGTAGATTCATCAACTACATCATCATGAAGCAGGGTAGCGGTGTGGATGAATTCAACTACAGCCGACATTTCCAGGGTGTGGGGTGTTTCTTTGCCATTGGCGAGGGCTTTGGCCACCAACATCAACAGGGCGGGCCTGACCCGCTTGCCGCCAGCCTGGATGATATAGCTCGAGATTTGGTCAATTAAGGCGACTTTTGAGGCTAAACGCTGACGGATAACCTCGTCTAAGGCCTTGAAATCTAAGGCAATTGGGGCCAGAATTTGGCTTAAGTCATTGGTTTTGACAGTGCTCGTCATGCAAGATATAATAATGGGCTTAGCTGGTCCAGGGTGGATTAGCTTAAATGTAGATATTAATTGAGGTTTCAAACCATGTACGCGGTCATAAAAACCGGTGGCAAACAATATAAAGTTGCTGCAGGCGAAAAATTGAAAATAGAACAGATACCAGCGGAAATCGGCAGCGAAATCACTCTTGACCAAGTCCTCGCCGTTGGCGAAGGCGCTTCACTGAAATTAGGTGATCCATTGGTTAATGGTGCAGCTGTGATGGCCACTGTCGTCTCCCAGGGACGTCACGATAAAGTGACAATCTTTAAGATGCGCCGTCGCAAGCATTATCAAAAGCACCAAGGCCATCGTCAGAATTTCACTGAAATTTTGATCAACACGATTAAAGCCTAATTCAGGGTAGGAGAAAGATATGGCACAGAAAAAAGGCGGCGGCTCAACACGAAATGGCCGCGACTCAGAATCGAAACGCTTAGGCGTTAAGGTATTTGGCGGCGAGCATATTAATGCTGGCAGCATCATCATTCGTCAACGTGGCACACGTGTTCATCCAGGTGCTAACGTTGGTATTGGCAAGGATCACACTTTGTTCGCCTTGATTGACGGACAAGTGGAATTCGGCGTTAAGGGTGCTTTGAAGAAGGCCCAAGTTTCAGTCTTGCCTCGTTCATAAGGCAGCCTGACTGAGACACGTTTGATTCAGATTTATTCCGAATTTAACTCTTAGGAACAGGCCTCGCTAAGCGAGGCCTTTTTTATTCATGAAATTTATAGACGAAGCACGTATCGAAGTGATAGCAGGGCAAGGTGGCGCCGGGAGTGCCTCTATGCGCCGCGAAAAGTTCATTGAATTTGGCGGGCCTGATGGTGGAGACGGCGGCAAAGGCGGTAGCGTCTGGGCAATAGCCGATCGCAACATCAATACCTTGATTGATTACCGCTACGCAAAAACACATACTGCAAAAAATGGTGAGCCTGGTCGTGGCGCAGATTGCTATGGCCGCGCTGGTGACGATATCGAGTTACGGATGCCAGTTGGCACAATCATTGCCGACTATGAAACTGGTGAACCCATTGCTGACTTAACTACCCATGGTGAGCGCTTATGTTTGGCGCAGGGCGGTGTTGGTGGTTGGGGCAATATTCACTTTAAGAGTAGTACGAATAGGGCGCCACGTCAAAAGACGAATGGCAAAGAAGGTGAACGCCGTAAGCTGAAGCTCGAATTAAAAGTATTGGCCGACGTTGGTTTATTGGGTATGCCTAATGCGGGTAAATCTACCTTGATTACTGCAGTTTCGAATGCTCGTCCAAAGATTGCGGATTATCCATTCACCACTTTGCATCCAAATTTGGGTGTAGTGCGTGTGGGAGCTGAACGCAGTTTTGTGATCGCTGATATTCCTGGTTTGATTGAAGGCGCGGCTGAAGGCGCTGGTCTGGGTCATCGCTTCTTGCGCCATTTACAACGTACAGGCGTATTGCTGCATTTGGTTGATATTGCTCCATTTGATGCAAATGTTGATCCAGTGGCAGATGCTGTAGCGATTGTGAATGAATTGCGTAAGTACGACGAAGCTTTGGTTGAGAAGCCGCGTTGGCTAGTCTTAAATAAAGTGGACATGATTCCAGAAGAAGATCGCAAGAAAGTCGTTGCTGACTTTATAAAGCGCTTTAAATGGAAAGGCCCCGTCTTCGAGATCTCAGCCTTAACAGGCTTGGGTTGCGACAAGCTTTGCTATTCTTTACAGGATTATTTGGATTCTGTACGTCGTGACCGAGATGATGCGGATGAGCGCGCTCAAGATCCGCGTTATCAAGATCAGCTAGAAGATAAAAAACCAGATTAAACATTTCATTCGCCTTTTGCTATGAACGCTAAAAAAACTCAACGGATTGTTGTCAAAGTAGGATCTAGCCTAGTCACCAATAATGGTGAAGGCTTGGATCATGCTGCGATTGCAATGTGGGCTGAGCAAATGGCTGGGCTATTAAAGGCAGGTCATGAGGTGTTGATGGTGAGCTCAGGCGCTATTGCTGAAGGCATGCAGCGTCTGGGTTGGACTAAGCGCCCACAAGAAATTCACCAACTACAAGCCGCTGCTGCAGTCGGTCAGATGGGTTTGGTTCAGGTTTATGAAAGCTGTTTTGCGCGCTTCAATCTCCGTAGCGCTCAGGTCTTGCTGACTAATGCAGACTTAGCTGATGCTGAACGGAATGCCAATGCTAGAGCTACCCTCGATACTTTGTTGAAGTTGGGTGTAGTTCCCATCATTAACGAGAATGACACAGTAGTAACCGATGAAATTAAGTTTGGTGACAACGACAGCCTTGCCGCTTTAGTAACCAATTTAATTCATGCGGATCTTTTGGTGATTTTGACTGATCAAGGCGGTCTGTTTACTGCAGATCCACGTCAAAATCCAAATGCCACCTTGCTTGCAGACGCTGTTGCGGGAGATCCTGCTTTAGAAAAAATGGCGGGTGGTGCCGCTAGTGAGCTCAGTAAGGGTGGTATGTTGACTAAGGTACTGGCAGCAAAGATTGCCGTACAAACCGGCGCAGCTACCGTGATTGCCTCTGGGCGCGAACCTCATGTGCTTACTCGCCTAATGGCGGGCGAGAAAATTGGGACCTACTTGAGCGCTAAGTAAGCGCCAAGTACGTAGATCTCAACTTTTTATTGAATACCGTTTGAGTTGGTTGGCTTTTGCCCACCAATAAAGCCATTCGGGTTGAGAGAATTCAAAATAGTTTTGATATTCTTTTCTTGAGAGCTGAAATTACAAAAAGCTCCTTGTGCTAAAGCTGCTTGATAGCGATTGGGTACGTTGCTTTGAATATTGCGCCAAGTAGACAAGGGATTCTCTTTCCAGGCGCCATTTTCTAAAGTGCCATAAAGCCGCCACTGAAATGAATCACAACGAATGCCTTCATATTGAGCCTGCACGCTACCGCTTGGACTTGTGAGCACGACAATATAGCGAGTCACTCCATCGGCACCAATCAGAATAGAGTCAGTATCTACGGCAAATTTAAAGATGGTGTGCTGAGAAACATAAAAAGGCAGTAAGGTAGCCTGGTTCGGTGGGCTTAAGGGCATAGTAGTTGTACCCTCTTTAAATACCATGGGTGCAAATGGATCTTCGCCACTAATGAGGGCATCTCCGCCGCATGCAGATAATGCAATGCCGAAGATTGCGGTGCAGCAAGAGAGATACAGGCGCTTCAGAGAAATAGTCATGTGGATTGATCGTTTGGGTTGTCGTCTTTCGGATGTTCGTGAGAGCCACCGTAAAAAGACTGAATTAAATCAAGAGGGGATCCCCAGGCAAGTTGCTGCATACGCATGCCACGGGATAAGAAACGCGCTAATTCTGAAAGCGCAAGTTGATAAACTTCACGTTTAAAGCCAATGACTGCATCTAGTTGAATCCAGAATGGTACCCAGCGCCAGGCATCGAATTCGGGGTGTTCTGAAGCGCGTAGTTGGATATCGCTATCTAGACCTACGAGACGCAAGAGAAACCAAATTTGTTTTTGACCGCGGTATGCTGCTCTATGGACCCGAGTGGCATGTTGGCGGCGCAAGTATTCCTCAGGGACGTCGTAGCGAAGCCAATCCCTGGTGCGTCCAATAATTTGGACATGCTCCGGCAGTAAGCCAACCTCCTCTTGCAATTCGCGGTACATAGCCTGTTCAGGGCTTTCACCATGCTGAATCCCGCCCTGCGGGAACTGCCACGAATGCTGCCCAACGCGTTTTCCCCAGAAAACCTCGTTACGGCTGTTGAGGAGGACAATGCCGACATTCGGGCGATACCCTTCACGGTCAAGCATGATCGTGCCTCAAATCCTTTAAAATCAACGATTTGATTATATCCATACATGAAAGCCTCACAATCATTTCTCGCAACGCTAAAAGAAGCCCCCTCCGACGCTGAGGTGGTTTCGCACAAACTCATGGTGCGTGCAGGTTTAATTCGTAAGCTCAGCGCAGGCATTTACAACTATTTGCCGCTGGGTTTGAAGGTTATCCGCAAAGTAGAAAACATTATTCGTGAGGAAATGAATCGTGCTGGCGCAATTGAATTACTCATGCCAATGATTCAGCCTGCTGAGTTGTGGCAAGAGACTGGTCGTTGGGAAAAAATGGGTCCAGAGTTGCTGCGCATCAAAGATCGCCATGATCGCGATTTTTTGATTCAGCCCACTTCTGAAGAGGTCATTACTGATTTGGCTCGAAATGAGATTAAGAGTTACAAGCAATTGCCAGTGAACTTCTATCAGATACAGACCAAGTTCCGTGATGAGCGTCGCCCTCGTTTTGGCATCATGCGTGGTCGTGAGTTCAGCATGAAAGATGCCTACTCATTTGATCGCGATGTTGAGGGTCTCAAGAAGTCTTATCAAATGATGTTTGATGCTTACACCCGCATCTTTAAGCGTATGGGCCTTCAGTTCCGTGCGGTAACCGCAGATAATGGCGCCATTGGTGGCTCTGGCAGTCAAGAGTTTCATGTGATTGCTGATACTGGTGAAGATGCGATTGTGTATTGCCCTAGCTCTGATTACGCAGCCAATTTAGAGGCGGCCGAGTCTTTAGCTTTAATTGCTACACGTGCCGCTGCAGCTGCTGCGATGGCCAAAGTGCCAACGCCTGACAAGACAAATTGCGCAGATGTAGCAAAGTTCTTAAATATTCCGCTTGAGAGCACAGTGAAGTCACTATTGTTTGCTGCGGATCAGGAAAAAGGTCCAGCTAAGCTATTTATGTTGTTGGTGCGCGGTGACCATGAGCTTAACGAAGTCAAAGCAAGCAAAATTCCGGGTATGGCTGAATCACGTTTTGCTACTGAAGCAGAAATCAAACAAGCTTGTAATGCGCCTGCAGGTTATTTAGGTCCCGTCGGAGTAAGTGCTGACGTGACTGTTGTTGCTGATCGCACGGTCGCTAATATGGCCGACTTTGTCTGTGGCGCCAATGATGCTGGTCATCACTTGACTGGTGTGAACTGGGGTCGCGATTTGTCTGAGCCTTTAGTGTTGGATATTCGTAACGCGGTGATCGGTGATCCTTCGCCGGATGGCAAAGGGGTTGTTGATATTTGCCGCGGCATTGAAGTGGGTCACGTATTTCAATTGGGTACTCGTTATTCAGAAGCAATGGGTTGCACTTACTTGGATCAACAGGGCAAAGCCCAGCCGATGGTGATGGGTTGTTACGGGATCGGTGTTACTCGTTTGCTTGGCGCTGCAATTGAGCAGGGCCATGATGAGAAGGGTATTATCTGGCCGATCTCAATGGCACCCTTCGAGGTGGTCATTTGCCCAATGGGTTACGAGAAATCAGAAGCCGTTAAAGTCGCATGCGATCAGTTGCATGACGAGCTATTAGCAGCTGGCGTTGATGTGATTCTGGATGATCGCAATGAACGCCCAGGCGCGATGTTTGCTGACTGGGAGTTAATTGGAGCACCATTCCGTGTAGTGATTGGTGATCGTGGTTTGGCAGACTCTCAAGTCGAATTTAAGGGCCGCACGGATGCTGAGTCCGAGAACATCCCACTAAATGACATCAAAGCAAAAGTGATTGCTGCAGTTCAAGCAGCGAAGATCTTAGTTAATTAATTATTTCTTAAAGAGCCCGCCAATACCCTTGGCGGCTCCTTTTGCAGCCATGGTGGCCATGGTGCGCGCCATTTTTCCACCCTTGAATTGCTTCATCATGGTTTGCATTTGCTCGAACTGCGCTAGCAGGCGATTGACCTCTTGCACTTCTACGCCAGAGCCGGCGGCAATGCGACGCTTACGACTGGCTTTAAGTAATTCAGGCTTTCTGCGCTCCCGAGGAGTCATGCTATCAATAATGCCACGCATACGCGTAGTTTGTTTATCTGCATTGCTGAGATTTGCTTTGGAGGCGGCTTGTGCCATTTGGCTGGGTAACTTATCCATCAGACTAGCCATGCCACCCATCTTTTGCATTTGCATGAGTTGATCTCTAAAATCCTCTAGATCAAAACCACCTTTAGAAATCTTGCTGGCTAATTTTTCTGCCTTGGCAACGTCAACGTGTTGCTGAGCTTGCTCAACTAGAGCCAGAATATCGCCCATGCCCAGAATGCGATTTGCCATGCGTTCAGCATCAAATGCCTCTAGACCATCCATCTTTTCGGCGACGCCGATAAATTTGAGTGGAACACCAGTTACCTGTCGAACGGAGAGTGCTGCACCACCCCGAGAGTCGCCATCTAACTTAGTCAGGATCACGCCGGTAAGCGGGAGCGCTTCATGGAAGGCTTTAGCAGTATTGACAGCATCTTGACCCAGCATGGCGTCAACTACAAATAGGGTTTCAATTGGATTGAGACTGGCATGCAAAGTTTTTATTTCTTGCATGAGGGCTTCATCAATACCAAGACGTCCTGCGGTATCCACAATCACCACATCAAAGTAATGGCGGCGTGCCCAATCTAGGGCAGCTACAGCAATGTCATTTGGTTTTTGACTAATGTCGCTCGGAAAAAACTCAGCGCCAACCTGCTTGGTAACAGTTTCTAATTGCTCAATCGCAGCAGGACGATAGACGTCACAAGAAACAGTCAGAACCTTCTTTTTCTTTTTCTCCTTCAACCACTTGGCGAGTTTGCCAACGGATGTCGTTTTACCCGCACCTTGTAAGCCGGCCATCAAGATAACTGCAGGAGGCTGGGTAGCAAGATTGAGTTCGCCGCTTTGATTGGTGTCGCCCATCATGACTTGGGCGAGTTCACGTTGAACTAAGCCAACCAGAGCTTGTCCAGGACTGAGGCTCCCAACCACTTCCTCGCCAAGGGCTTTAAATTTGATTTGCTCAAGCAGTGACTTCACTACTGGCAGCGCTACGTCAGCCTCTAGCAAGGCCAAACGGATTTCCCGCAGCATTTCTGCGGTATTGTCTTCAGTGAGGCGGGCTTGGCCCCGCATTGTTTTAACAACGCGTGATAGGCGGTCGGTGAGGTTTTCTAGCATTTATCGATTAGACTTTCCAGATGGATATTTTAGGTTACTCAAGTTACGGATGGCTCCCTTCCGCACTTTATTTAGTGCTTTTGCTGGTTTTGAGCTTCAAAGCCAAGAGCGGCGTGGAGTCTGGACTCTCCAGCACTCTGGTCCAGGCTGCTATTTTTGTGATTTTGGTCATTCATGGGGTGCAATTGCATGACTCCGTCTTTACCCCTCAAGGCTTTGTATTTGGTTTTGCACAGGATTTGTCCTTGATTGCTTGGGTTGGCCTGGCCTTTTATTGGTTTCAATCTTGGTTTTTACCTATCTCAAGCTTACGTTGGATGGCCCTAATGTTTGCGCTCATTTGCGCATTGCTCCCTTCCATTTTTCCAGGGACCCTGCTTTCGCCGAAAGCGGTTTCAGATCCTTGGTTTAAGGGGCACTTCGTGGTGGCTACTGTTTCAGTGGGCTTGCTGAGTCTAGCAGCGATGCATGCCATGCTCATGAGCGTTCAAGATCGCGCATTGCATCGACAGTTGGCAATCATTCCCAATGGCCGCCTTGCTCACTGGTTGGAGGATTTGCCCCCGCTCATGACAATGGAAAGTCTTTTGTTCAATTTGCTCTATGTTGGTTTTGCACTTCTGAGTTTGACCGTCTTCTCGGGTCTACTCTTTTCGCAAACCTTGTTTGGCAGACCTTTGTTGTTTGATCACAAAACCATTTTTGCTTTGGTTTCCTGGTTTTTGTTTGCTGGTCTTTTGATAGCGCGTTGGCGAGTAGGGCTGCGTGGCAGAGCGGCTATTCGATGGGTATTAAGTGCTTATACCGCTTTGTTGCTTGCATATGTCGGCAGTCGTTTTGTAGTTGAAGTCATTCTGCAGAGAGCTTAACCATTGTTTAAGTGGCTTTTATTATTTGCAGGTGCTGGTCTTTTTTATCTTTGGATTAAGGGTAAGAAGCAAGCGCAGTTCAACGCAGAAAACCCCCCTAAACCCAATAATAATAAGCCTGAGAGGCCTACTGCGCCTGAGGTAATGGTGCAATGCCAATACTGCAAAGTGCACCTTCCTCAGCCAGAAGCCTTTACTTTTGACAATCGTTTTTATTGCTCCAAAGAACATCTTCATGCTCTCGATTTAAATGGTTGGGTTGGGGATGCGCAATGGAGAATTTCGCCTAACCAAGACACTAGACCAGAAAATGTTATCCCTGATTTAGTGGTGATTCATCACATCAGTCTTCCCCCAGGCGATTTCAAAAATCAATCATCTAGTCAGCATATAGTCGACTTTTTCCAAAATAAGCTGGACCCAAACAAGCACCCTTATTTTGCGCAGATTGCCGACCAAAAGGTATCCAGTCATTTTTTGATTACCCGCTCTGGAGATTTAATTCAGTTTGTCTCTACACAGAACAAGGCTTGGCACGCTGGTATTTCATCATTTTTTGACAGGGAAAAGTGCAATGACTTTTCGATTGGCATTGAGATGGAGGGAGATGGAGATTCGCCATTCGAGGCTTCTCAGTATCAAGTTTTGGCAAATCTCATTACGAAATTGGCGAGCACTTATCCTCATTTGCAATTTGCGGGACACAGCGACATTGCGCCTGGTCGCAAAACTGATCCTGGAATTTATTTTGACTGGAAAAAGTTCCAAAAAGAGACAGGCATTTCTCCTGAAAAACTACCTTTTGGTCTAAGTTCTCGATAGTCTTATTTTTGTATGTGAGCGTACGCTTACTTTTTTAGCCTTTGTCTAAAACGGGTCAAAAAATCCGCACCAAAATGACCCCAGAATAAGTGGAAAACTTAGTAAAAATACTAATAAATATTTGTCATAAATGGCTTACCAATTATCAAATATTTCCCTATACTTAGTGCCTAATGCGCTTCGAAACACTAGATGTAGTGTTTGAATCTAGCAACACCTCATTGTTTTTTAACGATATTTTGTCCAAATAACTATATATACGCAGGAGCAACATGACATACGCTAATCCACAGACAGCAGGCCAACCAGCTGGAGCGAATAACCCGGGAATGAGTCCTGCAGGGGCGGTAAATCAAGCCCCTTCTGCCAGCTTTGTGGCTGGTGGTGTTGGTGGCACCCAGGCAACCCAATTGTCTGATTACAAAATTATTCGCCGTAATGGTTCAGTTGTAGCGTTTGAGCCATCAAAAATTGCGATTGCAGTAACCAAGGCATTTTTAGCGGTTAATGGTGGACAAGGCGCTGCATCAGCACGTGTTCGCGAACAAGTAGAGCAGTTGACCCACTCTGTTGTGCGCGCATTGTTGCGTAGCCGCCCAAATGGCGGAACTTTCCACATCGAAGATATTCAGGACCAAGTTGAATTGGCTTTGATGCGTAGTGGTGAGCACAACGTTGCTCGTGCTTACGTCCTCTATCGTGAAAAGCGCAACCAAGAGCGCGCTGCTCAGCAAGAAGTTTCCCAAGAAGCACAAACTGCGAATCAAGCTGGCGAGTCTGGCATCAAGGTAACTGACAACGGTGTTGAGAAGTGGCTTGATATGGCTGCTTTGCGTACTGTGATTGAGGCAGCTTGCGAAGGTTTGGGTAATAACATTGATGCAACACCAATCATTACTGAAACCATCAAGAACTTGTACGACGGCGTACCAATGGCGCAGGTGTATGACTCTGCTATTTTGGCTTCCCGTACTTTGATTGAAAAAGATCCGGCCTATAGCCAAGTAACAGCGCGCATTTTGATGCACGTGATTCGTAAAGAAATCTTTGGCAAGGAAGTATTGCAGGGCGATACGCAAGCCGAATACAGCACTTATTTTGCGAAGTACATCAATGAAGGTATCTCTGCTGAGTTGCTGGACCCACGCATGCGTGAGTTTGACTTGCCACGCTTGGCTGCAGCCTTGAACGCCAGCCGTGATTTGCAATTCAACTATCTCGGCTTGCAAACTTTGTATGACCGCTATTTCTTGCACATTGAAGAGCGTCGTATTGAAATGCCACAGGCTTTCTTTATGCGCGTGGCAATGGGCTTGTCTTTGAATGAGATGGATCGTGAGCGTCGTGCAATCGAGTTCTATGAAATCCTATCTACATTTGATTTCATGTCCAGCACACCAACATTGTTCAATTCAGCAACTACTCGCCCACAGCTTTCTAGCTGCTACTTGACGACAGTGGATGATGATTTGGATGGAATTTACGAAGCATTGAAAGAAAATGCTTTGTTGTCTAAGTTTGCCGGTGGTTTGGGCAATGACTGGACTAACGTTCGTGCGTTGGGAAGCCATATCAAAGGTACTAACGGTAAATCACAGGGTGTTGTGCCGTTCTTGAAAGTGGTGAACGACACTGCAGTTGCTGTTAACCAGGGTGGTAAGCGTAAAGGTGCGGTCTGCGCCTACTTGGAAACATGGCACTTAGATATCGAAGAGTTCTTGGAGTTGCGTAAGAACACTGGTGACGACCGTCGTCGTACCCATGATATGAATACCTCAAACTGGATTCCTGATTTGTTCATGAAGCGTGTAATGGAAGGTGGCGATTGGACTTTGTTCTCACCATCAAACACTCCAGATTTGCATGACAAATTCGGCAGAGCATTTGAAGAGGCTTATGTTGCCTATGAGCAAAAAGCGGATCGTGGTGAATTGAAGCCATTCCGCCGTATCCCGGCGCAACAGTTGTGGCGCAAGATGCTCGGCATGTTGTTTGAAACAGGTCACCCATGGATTACTTTCAAAGATCCTTGCAACATTCGTAGTCCACAGCAGCATGTCGGTGTAGTTCACTCATCCAACCTCTGTACTGAGATCACCCTCAATACAAACGAGACTGAAATTGCGGTTTGTAACTTGGGCTCTGTGAACTTAACGGCTCACATGACTACAGATGCCAACGGCAAGATGATTTTGGATCACGAGAAGCTCCAAAGAACTGTGCGTACTGCAATGCGCATGTTGGATAACGTGATTGATATCAACTACTACGCAGTTGCTAAAGCACGTAATTCGAACTTGAAGCACCGTCCAGTGGGCATGGGCATCATGGGCTTCCAGGATTGTTTGCATATGCAGCGTATTCCTTACGCTAGCGATGAGGCTGTGAAGTTTGCTGACTCTTCAATGGAAGCGGTTTGCTACTACGCATACCAAGCATCTAATGAATTGGCTGAAGAGCGTGGCGTTTACAGCACCTACAAAGGTTCCTTATGGGATCGCGGCATTCTCCCGCAGGATTCAGTGGCCATGTTGGCGGCCGAGCGCGGTGGTTACGTAGAGGTAGATAACTCTTCTACTATGGATTGGAGTGGTTTACGTGCACGCATCAAGCAATACGGTATGCGCAACTCCAATTGCGTGGCAATTGCGCCAACAGCAACGATTTCAAATATTATTGGTGTTTCAGCTTGTATCGAGCCTACATTCCAGAACTTGTTTGTGAAGTCGAACCTTTCAGGCGAATTCACAGTGGTAAATGAGTATTTGGTGCGTGATTTGAAAGATCGCGGTCTTTGGGATGAGGTGATGATTGCCGACTTGAAGTACTTTGATGGCACATTGTCGAAAATTGACCGCATTCCGCAAGATTTGCGTGATTTGTATGCAACAGCCTTTGAAGTGGAGCCAAGCTGGTTGGTTGAGGCAGCATCCCGCCGTCAAAAGTGGATCGACCAAGCGCAATCACTCAACATTTACATGGGCGGCGCTTCCGGTAAGAAATTGGATGACACTTACAAATTAGCTTGGTTACGTGGCTTGAAGACCACTTATTACCTCCGCACAATGGCTGCAACTCACGTTGAGAAATCAACCGTTACTAGCGGTCAGTTGAATTCGGTTTCTAGTGGTGGTGGCGTGAATGGTACTGATGCGGCAGCGGCGCAAGAATTAGATGGCCCAGCCTGCACAATGCGCCCAGGCGATGCTGGTTTCGAAGAATGTGAAGCATGCCAATAAGCGATTTGCTTATTGGTCAGAATAAAAGAATTAGGAGAAAGTTATGTTGAATTGGGAAGAAGAAGTCGCTCCGGCACTAGCCAAGGCGAATCTTGCACCGCAACCGGTTGCAGTCGAGCCACAGCGCCCACAGGTGGATCAGGTTGCTCAAGTAGCCCCTCAAGTTGTTTCTGCCGGCCCATCACAAGCTGCTGCAGTTAGTGGCGCCGCCTTGCGTGTTAATGCCGCTGACAAGCGCGTCATTAATGCCAAGACTGACGTTAATCAGTTGGTTCCATTTAAATATAAATGGGCTTGGGAGAAGTATTTAGCTGGTTGCGCAAATCACTGGATGCCACAAGAGATCAATATGAACCGCGATATCGCGCTTTGGAAAGATCCGAATGGCCTAACAGAGGATGAGCGTCGCATCATCAAGCGCAATCTGGGTTTCTTTACAACTGCAGATTCTTTGGCAGCAAACAACATTGTTTTGGGTACTTATCGCCACATTACCGCTCCAGAATGCCGCCAATACCTATTGCGCCAGGCTTTTGAAGAGGCAATTCATACCCACGCGTACCAATATATTGTTGAATCTTTGGGCTTAGATCAATCCGAAATCTTCAATGCGTACAACGAAATTGAATCTATTCGCGCGAAAGATCAGTTCTTAATTCCGTTTATTGATGTTTTAACTGACCCGAATTTTCAGACTGGCACATTAGAAAACGATCAAAAGTTACTCCGATCACTCATTGTTTTTGCTTGTGTGATGGAAGGTTTGTTCTTTTATGTTGGTTTTACGCAAATACTTGCAATGGGTCGTCAAAACAAAATGACGGGTGCTGCTGAGCAGTATCAATACATCCTTCGCGATGAGTCTATGCACTGCAATTTCGGCATTGATTTGATAAACCAAATCAAGCTGGAGAACCCGCAGCTATGGACTTCCGAGTTCAAAGATGAGATCAAATCCATCTTCGAAAAAGCAGTCGAATTAGAGTACCGTTATGCCGAAGATACGATGCCTCGCGGAGTGCTCGGATTGAACGCTCCGATGTTCAAAGGGTACCTAAGATACATCTGTAATCGCAGATGTTTGCAAATAGGACTTGACGCGATGTTCCCAAATGAAGAGAATCCATTTCCATGGATGTCAGAAATGATTGATCTTAAGAAAGAAAGAAACTTTTTTGAGACACGCGTTATTGAGTATCAAACTGGCGGTGCGCTAAGTTGGGAGTAGTAAGCAGTAAGTAAGCGCATAGCCGGCTAAATTGGAGATTAGACGGTTGGATAGTTTAAGAAGTCAGCAAAAACAGACTCAAATCCGAAAACCCTTGCTCAAGGGTGTCTGGGCTATTCTCTCCATTTTTTCCAGCACATTTAAGAAGCCGTTGTCCTTTGGGACCACGGCTTTTTTTCCAGGATTCATTAGCGTGCAGCACCTAGCATCAAGCCGCGCGCCGATGAATGGCTCGCTCGTCAGATCCAAAAGGTTGCAAAACCAGGCGGAAATGAGTGGTCGGGTCTTCTTAATGTAGTTTGTACTAATCCTCACGTGAAGGAGTATTAATATGGCAATCGCCAAGAAAAAACCTGCTGCAAAGAAACCAGCTGCTAAGAAAAAAGTAGTTGCTAAGAAGCCTGCTGCTAAAAAAGTAGCTAAGAAGAAGCCTGCTGCTAAAAAAGTAGCTGCTAAAAAGCCAGCTGCTAAAAAAGTAGCTAAGAAGCGTCCTGCTGCTAAAAAAGCTGCTGCTAAGAAGCCTGCCGCTAAAAAAGTAGCTAAGAAGCGTCCTGCTGCTAAGAAGCCTGCTGCTAAAAAAGTAGCTCGTAAAGTAGCTGCTAAAAAGCCAGCTGCTAAAAAAGTAGCTCGTAAAGTAGCAAAAAAAAAGTAAGTAAGCCTGCTGCGAAGAAAGCGGGCTCTGCTGTAAAAAAGCCCGCGGCTAAGAAAGCTGCACCAGCGACTAGTGCGTTGAATCCTGCTGCTGCTTGGCCCTTCCCAACTGGCACACGTCCTTAATTGGACGGGTGTTACTAGAAGGGGTCTCTCACGAGACCCCTTTTTTTATTTCTGGATTATTAAACGAGTGATCCTAGGCCAGCTAGGACTGTTTTTGCTTAGAAGCTAAAGCCAAACGCCGCTTTAAATTGCTCAGTGATCTGATCTTTGCTCAATTGGTGATTTTGTGGTCCCTGGTGGGTAATTTTGATTGAACCCATCAAACTAGCAAGTCGACCAGTGGTGTCCCAGTCCATGCCATTTTCTAAACCAAACAGCAATCCACCGCGGAATGCATCTCCGCAACCTGTTGGATCTACTACTTTTGCAGCTGGCACCGGGGGAATGGCAATGCATTTACCCTCAAAGTAGATATCCGCACCTTCAGCACCTTTAGTAACGATCAGTGCCTTGACTCGCTCAGCCACTTTTGCCAAGCTCAAGCCCGTTCTTTGAGAAAGCATTTCTCCTTCATAGTCATTTACCGCCAAGTAGCTAGCGATATCTACCAATTCCAGAAGCTCGGGACCATTAAACATTGGTAAACCTTGGCCTGGATCAAAGATAAAGGGAATATTGGCATCGGCCAATTGATGGCAGTGCTCCCACATTCCTTGGCGACCGTCGGGCGCAACGATTCCTAATTTCACTGGACCTTTAGCGTTCTTGCTACGCTCAACCACAACTGCCGAGACTTGGTTCAGGTGGGATTCCCCCATGGCGCCTGGATGGAAAGCAGTGATTTGGTTATTAGCTTGATCGGTGGTGATCATGGCTTGTGCGGTAAACGCTTGATCGATCTGGCGAATATGGCTCGCATCAATTTTGAGTTGCTCAAGGCGGCCCATGTAAGGCGCAGCATCACCACCCACTGTAGCCATGATGATCGGATCGCCGCCCAAAAGATTGAGGTTGTAGGCAATATTGCCAGCGCAACCACCAAACTCGCGGCGCATAGTTGGCACCAAAAAGGCTACGTTCAGGATATGAATCTGTTCGGGGAGGATCTGATCGGCAAATTTGCCTTCAAAGTTCATGATGGTGTCGTAGGCAATAGAGCCGCAGATCAAGCTAGCCATAAATTACTTTCTTTATAAAAATTGGGTGTAAATGTGGTGTTTTTGAATTGATTTAGGGGTAGAGCACTCGAACGCGATAGCCCGCAGCATTCGGTGGAAGAGAAATAAGCAACTCAAGCTGCAGCGTTTCACCAGAAGGGATCCCCTTTTTTAAAAAATCAGGATGAGATTCTTGCCAAGCTTTGGGCAGCCACTCTTGTGGAGTGAATTGCAGTAATTTGATTTCAGATTCTTCTGCATCAGTCAAAGAAATTTCTAAATTTGGAGCTAAAACGGCAATAGCTAGACGATTTTTTATCTCCACTTGCAACAGAGATTGATTTGCAGGGTTTTTAAGGCCCTCACGCGCGTTTTCTGGCGCAAGTGCGGCGGAAGTTATTTTCCATGCAGAAAAATCGCTCACAGTGCGATCTAGACATCCTAGTGCACGACAAAGTTTTGCATCGATACGTTTTAAAACATGAAACGCACTAACGGAAATGGAATTCGATGTCCCATCAATTCGTGGTGCTAATGCAGGAAGCAATGAATTTCTGGAGAGATGCTCTCCAAAAACTAGGAGCAGCAGAAGTAAGGCAGCTAGAAAGACGAACTTAAGACTTTTTTTTTGAGCAGGTGCAGCAAAAGTAGATTCAGAATGACTTTGCTTGTCCTTGTGTAAGGTGCCGTGCAAGCAAACCCAACCTTCACTCTCTTTCCAGACAGAGAGCTTGAGCCATTGGCTATAAGTAGCAATCACTTCTTCTGCTTGGCGGGCAAGTACACCAGATAAAACAATACGTCCGCCTATTTTCATCTTGTTGACTAAGGCAGGAGCAAGAACTTGCAGTGGATTTGCCAGAATATTGGCCATCACGATGTCGTATTTGGTTTCAGCAGCCAATTCGAGCGCACCCTCGTTTGGAAGCACGAAGCGAATAGTGGTGTTGTTGATTTCTGCATTGCTACGAGCAGCTACCATCGCCTGTGGATCAATATCGGTGCCGATCACTGGCTTACAACCCAGCTTTGCGGCAGCAATTGCCAAAATGCCTGAGCCACAACCGTAATCCAAGAGACTTTGATTTTGTAAATGACTTTGTTGCTCAAGCCAAAGAAGGCATAAATGCGTGGTTGGGTGACTGCCGGTGCCAAATGCGAGACCTGGATCAACCGCAAGGCAGATCGCATTGGGATCAGTCGGTGCATCGTGCCAAGATGGCACCACCCAAATCCGCTCACCAATCTGAATGGGTGCAAATTGACTTTGGGTTAAGCGAACCCAGTCTTGCTCTTCGACTGTTTTTTCTTGGGGAGGTGCTAGATGAAAGCCTGCCTCTTTAAGGGATGCGAGTAGTTCGGGAATAAATTCTGCGCTGCCTGAAGCATCAATCTCTGGATTAAAAAGCGCGGTTACTGCGGATCTATCCCAAGCCTGTACTTCTGGATGAAGCCCAGGCTCTCCATAAAGTGGGTTTTCGTCATAGCCACCAGCAGCATCATCTTCAACTGTGACGGACAGGGCACCCAAATCCAAAAGCGCATCACCCAAAGGCTCGGCGGTTTCAGCAGCTACCGTGAATACCAGTTCACGATAAGACATGAGGCGCTTTCATCATTAGGATTTACCGCGACTCGCAGCTTGCTCTTCTAAGCGATGCTCTAAGTAGTGAATGCTGGTACCGCCTTCAATGAAGTTCGGATCTAGCATGAGCTCACGGTGGAGTGGAACGTTGGTTGTAATGCCGTCAATCACCATCTCAGAGAGCGCAATCTGCATACGGCGAATGGCTTGCTCACGAGTATTACCGTAAGAAATCAATTTACCAATCATGGAGTCGTAGTTTGATGGCACCACGTAACCACTGTAAGCATGTGAATCAACCCGAATACCAGGGCCTCCAGGCATGTGGAATGAACCAATTTTGCCAGGGCTCGGGGTGAACTTGAATGGATCTTCAGCATTCAGACGGCACTCAATGGCATGACCACGGAAAACAATGTCTTTTTGGCGATAGCTGAGTTTCAGGCCAGCGGCAATACGAATTTGTTCCTGAACGATATCCACACCAGTAATCATTTCTGTCACTGGATGCTCTACTTGAACACGGGTATTCATCTCAATGAAGAAGAATTCGCCATCTTCGTAGAGAAATTCAAATGTACCGGCGCCACGGTAGCCAATCTTGCGACAGGCTTCTGCGCAACGCTCGCCAATTTTGGCGATAAGACGACGATCAATGCCTGGTGCCGGTGCTTCTTCAATCACTTTTTGGTGGCGACGCTGCATAGAGCAATCGCGCTCACCCAACCAAATCGCATTGCCATGAGTGTCAGCCAAAATTTGAATTTCTACGTGGCGAGGTTTTTCTAAAAACTTCTCCATATAGACTTCTGGGTTACCAAAAGCACGGCCCGCTTCTTCTCGGGTCATATTGACAGCGTTGATCAGCGCAGCTTCAGTGTGAACCACTCGCATGCCACGACCGCCACCACCGCCAGCAGCTTTAATGATTACTGGATAACCAACCTTTTTTGCTGTTGCAATAATCTCTTTTGGATTATCAGGAAGCGCGCCCTCTGATCCGGGTACGCAAGGGACACCAGCTTTAATCATGGCGCGTTTTGCGGAAACTTTGTCACCCATTAAGCGAATGGAAGCGGCTGTAGGACCAATAAAGGCAAAGCCAGATTTCTCAACCCGCTCTGCAAAGTCAGCGTTTTCAGAAAGGAAGCCATAACCAGGGTGAATTGCTTCTGCATCAGTAACTTCCGCTGCAGAAATAATCGCTGGCATATTCAGATAGCTGAGCGGAGATGGCGCTGGCCCGATACAAACAGCTTCATCAGCAAGTTTTACATACTTGGCTTCTTTATCTGCTGTGGAGTACACCACCACAGTTTTAATTCCCAACTCGCGGCATGCGCGTTGGATACGGAGAGCAATTTCTCCCCGATTGGCAATCAGAATCTTATCGAACATGTCGGCTCTGAGTTAAATAGCAGTGAATTGGAATTGAGCTAAAGGTAGTCAATTAAGCGATGATGAAAAGCGGCTGGTCAAATTCAACACCTTGACCATTCTCACAAAGAATTTCTTTGATCACACCAGCATGCTCGGATTCGATTTCATTAAGCAACTTCATTGCTTCAATAATGCAAAGCGTTTGACCTACTTTTACAGTGTCGCCAATGTTGACAAAGTTGGGAGACTCTGGGTTTGGAGCGCGGTAGAAGGTCCCCACCATTGGTGAGCGTGCAATAGAACCAGTTTCAACCGCGGGAGCTTCTGCAGCAGGGGCTGTTGCAACAGGTGCACTAGCTGCTGGTGTGGCTTGCATCGCAGGGGCCGGATTGGCATAAACCATTTGGCCAACTGGCGCAGGAGATCCAGCGTTCACAATACGAACACGATCTTCGCCTTCATTTACTTCTAACTCTGAAATGCCTGATTCAGAAACTAGGTCGATCAATGTTTTTAGTTTTCTCAGATCCATGTGAGTGCTTCCTCTCTTCTAATTCTTTAAATAGTTTTATTTCTGCAAGCGAGCAATAGCTGCTTGCAGGGCTAACTCATAGCCAATCGCGCCAAGGCCACAAATCACCCCGGTTGCAATATCGGACAAATAGGAATGTTTACGGAATTCTTCGCGCTGATGAATATTGGATAAATGGACTTCGGTAAAAGGGATGGCTACCCCAGCCAAAACATCGCGTAATGCGACGCTTGTGTGGGTAAAGGCACCCGGGTTAATGATGATGAAATCAACCCCATCTTGTTTAGCCTTTTGAATGCGGTCAATTAACTCGCCTTCATGATTGCTTTGAAAAGTGCCGAGGTCAACAGACTGCGCTTTTGCCAGTTCGCCGAGCCTTTGGTGGATATCTTCCAGGGTAGTTTTTCCGTAAACATCAGGTTCACGAGTACCTAATAGATTTAGGTTTGGGCCCTGAATTACGAGAATTGAAGCTTTTTTCGACATAGATCCCTGTTTTTAGAGGCAGTTAAGCGTAAATTGCTAAATAACATCATGCTCGATTGCTTATGAAGGGAAGTATACCTTTTTAAAGCAAGGAATAGACTAAAAACTCACTACAAAAACAGGAATTTTCATTGCTTTTAAAGACAGATATCAGAATTAATGCTTAATTATTAGGCAAAAATTGATCGATAGAAAAATCCATTCACAGCTTATAAATACTTATAAAGCTGATTTAATGGCATTTCTGATGTCATCTTCGCTTATCTTACCTAATTTGCTATAGCTGGCCTTACCTTTGGCATTGATGATGATGGTGTAGGGAAGGGCGCCTTGGGAATTTCCCAGTTGCTTAGAAAGATTGCTACCTTCAAGACCACCAATCACAATCGGATAGCTCACTGGAGTTTTTGAAAGAAATTCACGAATATTGGAGGGTGAATCGATGCCAATGCCAACAAATAAGACATTTTGCTGCAAGAACTCTTGCTGAAGCTTATCTAAAGCAGGCATTTCTTCGACACATGGGGGGCACCAGGAGGCCCAAAAGTTCACCACCAGCACTTTACCCTGCCATTCTTGGGTGTTGACGGTTTTTCCATCCGGCGTTTGCCAAGAATTGGCAAAAAATGCTTTAACAGCAGGATCGCTGGCCAAACCAGTTTTATAAATCCACTGGGAGGTTAGTACGCCCCCAAGGAGCGCCAAAAGGCTAATTGCGACGATGATGATCAATTGTCTACGGTTCATTGCAACTCCTTCGCTAAAATTCGCTAATGCATATACATATCTTGGGCATTTGCGGTACTTTCATGGGCGGCATTGCCGCAATTGCGAGGCAGGCTGGACACCGCGTTACTGGTTGCGATGCCAACGTCTATCCACCAATGAGTACGCAGCTTGAAGCTCAAGGCATCGAACTGATTGAGGGATTTTCCCCTGATCAATTATCTCAGTTTGAGACCATGCCTGATTTATTCGTGATTGGCAATGTGGTTTCTCGCGGCAATCCATTGATGGAAGCAATTCTCAATCAAGGGCTACCCTATATCTCTGGCCCGCAATGGTTGGGCGAACAAGTTTTGTATGGACGACATGTCTTGGCCGTAGCGGGTACGCATGGCAAGACAACTACTTCAGCCATGCTGACTTGGATTTTAGAATTCAATGGTTACAAGCCGGGCTATCTCATCGGTGGCGTGCCCCTGAATTTCACGGTGTCTGCACGTTTAGGTGAGAGTAAATATTTTGTCATTGAGGCTGATGAATATGACACAGCTTTCTTTGATAAGCGTAGTAAGTTTGTTCACTATCGACCACGTACCGCCCTATTGAATAACCTAGAGTTTGATCACGCCGATATTTTTGCTGATCTTGCGGCGATCGAAACGCAATTTCATCATTTAGTGCGCACTGTTCCTGGCGATGGTTTACTGGTTGTAAATGGCAAGGAGCCTGCATTGGCGAGCGTGATTACGCGTGGCGCTTGGGCGCCTGTAGAGCGGTTCGGGCAAGAACTCAAAAATGAATGGTCTTTAATTGCTCAAGAGGCCGATAGCTTCATCGTGCGCAAGGCAGGTAAAGAAGTAGCCACTGTGAAATGGGCGCCTGATTCTGGTGTGATGGGTAGACACAATCAACTCAATGCACTTGGTGCGATTGCTTGCGCAAATCATATTGGTATCTCGCCAGCAGATTCTGCACGTGCATTGGCAGAATTTAAGAATGTAAAGCGTCGCTTGGAAACGATTGGTGTTGCAAATGACATCACGGTCTATGATGATTTTGCCCACCATCCAACCGCGATCACGACTACAGTTGATGGCCTTCATCGCCGTGTTGGTAAAGCACGCATCTTGGCGGTGCTTGAGCCACGTTCAAATACGATGAAGCTCGGTGTCATGAAAGCTCAACTTCCTGGAAGTCTAGAGGCTGCTGACAAAGTATTTGCCTATGGCGCTAATGCCGGCAAGGAATCATTGGGATGGGATTTGGCAGAAGTCTTATCTCCACTCAATAAGCAAGAACGGGGTAAAGCACATGCCTTTGATGATCTTGAAGCTCTGGTGAAGGCGGTTGCGCATGAGGCTAAGCCTGGCGATCATATTTTGGTGATGAGTAATGGCGGGTTTGGTGGCGTGCATCAGAAAATATTAAAAGCCATTTCGGCGCAGTAAAAAATAAGAATCAACAACAAAAGCAAAAATAGAAAGCAAATCATGGGCGATAGATTAAAAGACAAAGTAGCCATCATTACTGGTGCCGCTAAGGGTATTGGTTTTGCTACTGCTCAGCGTTTTGCAGAAGAGGGTGCAAAAGTCATCATTACTGATATCAGTCAGGAGGCTGTTAATAGTGCGGCAGAAAAAACGCCTAATGCCGAAGGCTATGCCATGAATGTCACGGATCGCGCTAGCATTCAGTCTGTTGTAGATCAGGTAATGCAAAAGCACGGACGGATTGATATCTTGATCAACAATGCTGGCATTACTCAAGATGCACGCTTAATTAAGATGACCGAAGCTCAGTTTGATACTGTGATTGATGTCAATCTGAAGGGTGTATTCAATTGCACCCAGATAGTCGTACCGCATATGCTGGAAGCTGGCTCTGGCGCAGTGGTTAATGCATCAAGCGTTGTGGGTCTCTACGGTAATTTTGGCCAAACCAATTACTCGGCTACTAAATTTGGTGTGATTGGTTTTACAAAAACATGGGCGCGTGAATTAGGAGCTAAAGGCATTCGAGTCAATGCGGTGTGCCCAGGTTTTATCGCCACTGAAATGGTCATGGCCATGCCAGAAAATATTGTGCAAGATATTGAAAAGCGCAGTTGGCTTGGTCGCCTAGGCACCCCAGCAGAAATGGCAAATGTGTATTTATTCTTAGCGAGCAATGAGGCAAGCTATGTCAATGGAGTGGCATTAGAGGCCAGCGGCGGGATCTCGCTCTAAGCATGAATCTTTTATACGAAGAAGGTGGCGATATTAAGATCGCCACAGTCCAGTCTGCTTCAGGGGCTGGCGATACAGAGTCTTGGCAAGCCACGAGCCTTTCTGGAAAAAAAATCAAGCTCAAGGCCAAAGAGGTATGGCTGCGTTTTGAAAAGCCAGAAGCTCAAATAGCCATGGATGAAGCCAACACACTTACTGCTGATATTGATTTACAGTTCCTTTGGGATTGCGCACCTGATGAAGAGTTTGGCTTGGTTGATGTGGCTCATGAGTACTTTGGCTCACAAGCGAGCATTCCGCAGCAAGTTGCTCTGGCGATTGCCTTGCAAGGTGCGCCAGTATTTTTTCGTCGCAAAGGGCGCGGACGGTTTCAGAGAGCTCCACTAGAGCAGTTACAGGCTGGATTGGCTGCTTTAGAGCGCAAGCAAAAAGAACTTGAACAGCAATCCGTTTGGCAGCAAGAGTTGGTTACTGGCATCTTCCCTGAGTCACTGAAGTCTTCAGCCAAGCAATTACTTTTCTCGCCCGATAAAAATACCTCCGCCTATAAGACATTGATCGCAGCCTGTACTGAAACCGGGGAGTCTCCGGCGCAACTGATGATTCGTTGTGGCGCAATCGACTCTCCTTTGGCGTATCACCAGGGATTGTTTCTCAAAGCCCATTTCCCGAATGGTGCGGATCACAACCCGGCTATTAGCATTGATCAATCGGCATACGCATCAGCGGTTGCTGAGCTACCTCTTGCTCAGGTCCAGGCATTTTCCATTGATGATTCCGGTACTACCGAGATTGACGATGCCCTATCAGTTACACCAATTGAGGGTGGTCATCGGGTGGGTATTCATATCGCCGCTCCTGGACTGGCAATTACAAAAGATGATCCATTGGATCAAGTCGCTCGTAATCGAATGTCCACGGTGTACTTTCCGGGTGACAAGATTACGATGTTGCCTGATTCAGTCATTGAGCAATTCTCATTAGATGAGGGTATGCCAAGACCGGCCTTATCGATCTATGTTGATATTGATGCTGAAGGTATTGCTAATCGAGCGAGCTTGCAGATGCGTGCTGAAATGGTGCCGATGGCTGCTAATTTACGCCTAGAAAATATTGAGCATCTCGTGAGTGAGGAAAGTCTGTTGGATGAGGGTTCTAACTACCCGTATCGCAAAGAGCTGGCTACTCTATGGCAAGCTGCTAAACATCTGCATGCAGGGCGTCAAGAGAAGCGCGTAGCAAATGGTTTGCGTGCTGAGCAGTTAGGTGTCACAGATCCAAATGCCCTAGCAAGAGACTTTCATTTTCAGATTCAAGACGTTGATGGGGTGCAGCGTGTAGAAATCACCCCACGTCAACGCGGCTCTATTTTGGATACGATCGTTGCCGAGTGGATGATTTTCTGTAATAGCGCCTCAGGACAGCTTCTAGCAGATCATGGCCTTCCTGGGTTATTCAGAACTCAAAAGGGTTGGGGTCCATTGCGTACCCGGATGCAAACCACTCCCGGACCTCATGAAGGCCTTGGTTTGGACTATTACGCCTGGTGTACATCTCCTTTACGTCGGTATTCTGATTTGGTAAATCAATGGCAACTCATTGCGCTAGCAAAGCATGGCGTTACTGCCAAGATGGTTGCCCCATTCCCGCCGAGAGACGCTACCTTGATGGGTATTGCTGCTGACTTTGAATCTTGCTATCAAGCTTATGGCGAGTTCCAAGATCGCTTAGAAAAGTATTGGTGTTTACGTTGGATTACTCAAGACGGTGATTCGAAAACAGTGCATGTGCGCCATTTAAAAGAGGGTATGTCCAGAGTGGAGTTAGTACCTCTACATCTACCTATCCCTGAATTGGCAACCCATCCACGCATGACCCGTGCGGAAGTAGTGATCGCAGATGTAGATTTGCTGCAGCTAAGTGCTGGCGTTCGTGTGTTGGAGATCGAGGCAAAAATTGAATCTCCTGAAAAGCCTTCGGCTGATCAGGCTACCGAGCAGACTCCAGAGCAAGTGGTTTCGGATAATCCCAAAGAAGATGCTAGCCCAGATTAAATCGCTGGAGTTTCCATGTCCTGAAAGGCTTGCTGGGGCCTTGCGTTACTTGCGCAGCGCCTGGAATCGCCACCCATTCCGATTTGCCTTGTGCGCTTCAATACTGATCCACATTGTTTTCTTATCTTTCCGATGGGGCGTTGGAGAGATTCAGAACCGCAGACTCAATACGCCATTGAGCGTGGTTTTAGTAAACGCCAGCAATAAAACGCCACCTCAAAAAGCGAATAAGTTGGCGCAGGCTGATTTGCAGGGTGGCGGTAAAACAGAAACTCAAGATGCCACAGCAATGCACCGCGCAAGATTGGGTGCAGAGGCGCGACTAGAGGTTTTAGAAAAGCAGCAAAAACAAATGCTCGCTAAGCTAGATGAGCAGCGCAGTCGATCAGGCGGTCGCAAGAGTGGCGATGAGCAAAAAATTACGCCTCAATTAAATTCTTTAGAGGCTGAGTTAGCTAAACGCTTACAAATTGATGGCAAAGAGCCTAGACGTAAAGTATTGACTGGAGCCAATACCAAAGCAGTTACCTTTGCGCATTATTACGATGCGATGCGTCAAAAGATTGAGGCTTACGGTAGCGCTTTTTTCCCAAGGGCGAGTGGGCATCCCTTGTACGGCAGTCTAGTTATTGTCGTTAGCGTTGATAACCAAGGCAGAATCACTACAAACGCTCAAGGCAAGGATGGGCTCTCGATTGGCCGTAGTTCTGGTAATCCCGAGTTAGATCGCCAAGCGCTGGCAATTGTGAGAGCCTCTGCACCATTTGGTCCTTTTCCTTCAGAAATGCGCAATCAAATCGATGTCTTAGATTGGATCTCTACCTTTGAGTTCACACGTGATGGGGTAGATCGCCTCGAGCTGCGCCATTAATATTATTTGAAAAGTTTGCTAACTCAATTTACAAATTCGCTTATTCTGTAGTCATCATGAGCTCTACCGATTCCTCCTCCCTACATACCGATCCAAGCCTTTTTGCTGGCGTGGATGTCTATGTGGTTGCGGGTAATCCGATTGCTCATAGCAAGTCCCCAGTAATACATCAACGCTTTGCGGAACAGGCAAAGCAACGGATGCACTATGGACGTCTTCAGCCGGATATAGATTCATTTGCCCAAGCAGCGCAATCTTTTTTTGCTGCGGGGGGTAAAGGCATGAATGTCACTGTGCCGTTCAAGCTAGATGCTCAAAATCTGGCTGATGTATTAACGCCGCGTGCTCAATTGGCTGGTGCCGTTAACACTTTGTGGAAGACGGAAGGCAAAATTTTTGGTGACAACACCGACGGTGCTGGTCTAGTGCGTGATTTACTGGCTCAAGGTATTTCACTGCATAGCGCTCGCATTTTATTGGTCGGTGCTGGTGGGGCTGCCCGGGGTGTAATAGGTCCATTGCTTGAGCAATCTCCTAAGTCCCTCATCATTGCCAATCGTTCCAGCGCAAAGGCGGATGAGTTGGTTAAGCTATTTGCAGATTTAGCCGGCTCTAAGGAGGTAGCACTGGAGTCACGTACTTTGGCTGATTTAGAGGATGTTGCAAAAACTCAGCACCCATTTGATTTGGTGATCAATGCCACAGCTGCTGGTTTAACCGATGAGTCCCCATTGATGCCCGAAGCGGTAGCTAATATTTTTGTGCCCAGCTCTTTCGCTTATGACATGGTCTACGGTAAAACTACTGTATTCATGCAGCAGGCCTTACAACGAGGTGCTCGCGTGAGTGATGGCCTTGGAATGTTGGTGGAGCAAGCGGCTGATGCATTCTTGCTATGGCGGGGCGCGCAATTGGCGAGTGCAATTGACTCCCGCGCAGTCTTAGCAGAGTTACGCAGTTAATTTGCCCTGATGCGCTGGCTTCTATACCCAGTGAAGTGTTTACTCGCAGGGTTTATCGCCATGCAAATCTTTTTCGCCTTGCAGATTGCTTTGTGGATTAGCTTAGATCCCAGTAGTACTGCGTTTCAGAGGGCTGAGCGTTGGCGCTTATGCACTTGGCATTGGACCTGTCCAGTGCAATCCCATTGGGTGCCTTATGACAAGATCTCGAATAATCTCAAGCGTGCTGTTTTAGTCAGTGAAGACGATATCTTCTTTCAACACAAGGGTGTGCGAGTTGAGGATATGCAAAAAGCCTGGCAGAAAAATCAACAGCAGAATCAGCAAAAAGCCCAAGCAGGCAATAAATCCAAAATAGCGTTACGGGGTGGATCTACTATTACCCAGCAATTAGCAAAAAATTTATTTCTTTCGTCAGAGCAACATTATTTGCGCAAGGGACAGGAGCTCATCATTACGGGGCTTTTAGAGTTAATACTTTCTAAGCAGAGATTGTTTGAGATTTATCTGAATTCGGTAGAGTGGGGCGAGGGCATTTTTGGAATTGGCGCCGCCTCTCAGCATTATTTTGCTACAAGTCCAGCAACCCTAGATCGTGAGCAGGCTGCTGCTCTAGCTTCAGCACTGCCGGCGCCCAAGTGTTTTGACAAGCAACAGTATTGCCGTCGAGGAAGCATTAACTACTCCGCTCGCCAAGAATTTGTCTTGGAAAACATGGATAGAGTTGCCTTGGCGCCTTACCCAAAGAGTGGTTCGGGTAAATAATTCCTTGTTTTACTTAACTATTTGTTTGCAGCAGCTCGAAGTGCATCCCGAGTACTCATGGCGACGACTCTAGCCGCTTCTGCAAAATCAGCGCCTGAACTGGCATACAGAATCGCTCGGGAAGAATTAATGATCATCCCTGCTCCTGGTTTGCCGGTTATTTTTCCTGCGCTGACAGTGGCATCAACGTCACCGCCTTGAGCGCCGATCCCTGGAATCAATAAAGGCATATCACCAACAATGGCGCGTACCTTGGCAATTTCTTCTGGGAAAGTAGCGCCGACTACCAGGCTGATCTGATCAGAACTATTCCACTGTTGTGCAGCTAGCTTCGCCACATGCAGATAAAGAGGCTCGCCATTGGGTGACACATTTAGGAACTGCAAATCTGACCCGCCAGGGTTGGATGTACGGCACAGGACAATAACTCCTTTGCCTGTGTGCTTTAGGTAGGGCTCAATCGTGTCAAATCCCATGTATGGATTTACGGTTACAGCATCAGCGCTGTAGCGATCAAAGGCCTCCAAGGCGTAATGGTCAGCAGTGCTGCCAATATCTCCACGTTTGGAATCCAGGATGACTGGGATGTGGGGGTATTTATCTTTGAGGTGCTTGATGAGTTTTTCTAATTGAGCCTCTGCTCTTTGGGAGGCAAAGTAAGCGAATTGAGGTTTGAAGGCGCAGACCAAATCCGCGGTCGCATCAGCGATTTCTCGGCAGAACTCATAGATACCCTCGGCATTCCCTTTTAGGGAGGGGGGCAAGCGCTTTGGGTCCGGGTCAAAACCAACACACAGCATGCTGCCTTGGGAGGCCCATGCGGACTGGAGTTGCTGGTTAAAGGTATTTAAGCGAGAGTTCATTGGATTTGGCTTATTTTAGTGAAACTGTCATGTTCTATAGGATAAACTAGCGCACATTCCTTAGGAGTTCACCATGATCAACTTGTTCGTCCTGCAAAATGGCCGCCTCTCTCAAGAGCAAGTCGAAGATCGCAATGAATTGTTGCAATATGCCAATCCTATCTGGATTGACGTGGTTGATCCAGAAGAAGAGGAATTAATTTGGATTAAAGAGGCATTTGGCGTACTTTTGCCTGAGTTGGATGACTTGGGTGACTTAGAAGCGTCTGCGCGTTATTTTGAAGCAGATGATGGCCACCTCCACATCCGTACTGATTTCTTATTGGATGAAGAAGAGACCTCTCGCAACGTTCGAGTAGCGTTTGTTCTGACCAAGCAAGTGTTGTTCTCAATTCATGACGAAGATTTGCCAGTGTTCCGTTTAGTTCGCTTGCGCGCGCGTTTGCGTCCTGGCTCAGTGAGCAATGCAAAAGATGTATTGCTAGATTTGTACTCAACAGATGCTGAGTATTCTGCTGATGCTTTGGAAGAGGTTTATGAAAACCTGGAGCAAGCTGGTAAACGAGTTCTGCAAGATGACATCAATGATGCAGATGCTGAGCAAGTCCTCGAAACTATTGCCAAAGAGGAAGATACCAACGGCCGCATTCGTCGTAACGTGATGGATACCCGTAGAGCCTTGTCCTTCCTGATGCGCAGCAAGTTACTCTCTGATGAGCAACAGGAGGAGGCACGTCAAATTTTGCGCGATATCGACTCTCTGGAAAACCATACCGCTTTCTTATTCGACAAGATTAACTTCTTGATGGATGCTACCGTCGGTTTCATTAACTTAAACCAATCCAAGATCATCAAGATCTTCTCGGTGGTATCGGTAGCCTTAATGCCACCAACCTTGCTTGCCAGTATTTGGGGAATGAACTACAAGCACATGCCTGAGTTAGATGCTACTTGGGGTTATCCAATGGCGATTGTTGCAATGGTAATTTCAGCAATCATTCCACTCTGGTATTTCCACAGCAAAGGCTGGATGAAGTAATTGGCAGTCTGAATTTGCACTTAATTTCTGAGTAGGGCGATTAACTCCGTCAGCGCAAATTCGGTTGCTTGCCTCCTTACTGCTTGACGATCACCGTCAAAATGTACGGTTTTAGTGAAGGTTTGATTTTCAGTCGCCCAGCCAAAACAGACGGTGCCTACGGGCTTCTCAGTGGTTCCGCCTGACGGGCCGGCAATCCCAGTAATAGAAATAGCCACATTACTTCCCGAATTGATCCGCGCACCTTCGGCCATGGCCTTGGCTACTGGCTCGCTAACAGCTCCATGGGATTCAATTAACCGGGCTGGGACATCCAGGCACTCCGTTTTTGCTTCATTGCTGTAAGTGATGTAGCCACGTTCGAACCACGCGCTTGAGCCTGCAAGTTCAGTCAGGGTGGCAGATACAAGACCACCAGTACAAGACTCTGCAAGTGACACCAGCCAGTTTCTGGAAAGCAAAATCTCAGCTAAGGTTTTGGTGAGATCAGTTGAGTTCATTATCTAATGAGAAACTGTATCAAGGCTACTGCGAGCAGTGTAAAAAATGCAGCAGCAAGATCATCCACCACAATTCCGAACCCTCGCCAAATAATTTGTAAGAAGCTTGATCGCTGAGCGCCATCACTTGCTGTATTTTTAAAGTGACGATCAATCATGCCAATAGGGCCTGGTTTGATGGCATCAAAAAATCGAAATAGCGCAAAAGCAATCAACTGCATCCAAATATTAGCTGGCATGATGAAGATAAGCACCAGCCAGAACGCGACAATTTCATCCCAAACAATACCGCCAAAATCTTTTTTACCAAGCTCTTCGCTGACATGACCGCAGATCCAGCAGCCGAGCAAAATGCCGCCACCAATGATCCAGATAAAGTCTGCCGTACTGAAAAAATATTCACCTATAAGAAATGCAGCCCACGCCCAAAGAGTACCGGCAGTGCCTGGAGCTATAGGACTTAGACCACTACCAAAGCCAAATGCAATGGTGCGACTAGCAGTTTGAAAAACCCATTTAAGGTTTGGTTTTACTTCTGCGGAATGCTCAACATTAGTCATTGTGCGAAGTGGTCAAATGAGTTGAGGAATGGAGCTGCTTGTGAATCACTTAAGAGGACTCCTGATGCATCTAGTAAATATACCCTTGCTTGATGATCTTTTTGCGGAAGTATTTTTCCAATGAGTGTTAGTGGCAAGTTAAGTGTTTTGCTAATTTCCTGTATTTTTTCATGCTGGCTTGATGGTGCAGTAAAGCAAAGCTCGTAATCATCACCGCCGCATGCGGCAAATAAATTTTGAATGGAAGATTCCTGTTTTTTCAAGATGCTCGATTTTGGTAATTGATCCAACTGAATTTGTGCGTCAACTTGCGATTGCTTCAAAATATGGCGTAAATCACCCAACAACCCATCAGAGACATCTAAAGCTGCGCTTGCCACATCTCTCAATTGAATGCCTAAGTCAATGCGCGGCATTGGTTGATGCATGCGGTCTTCAATTCGTTGTAAGTCTTCGCTAGATAGATCTATTTCATGACGCAGTGCAGCAAGAGCAAGTCTGGCATCTCCAACCGCACCCGAGACCCAAACGTCATCGCCTGCCTTTGCGCCAGATCTGCGAATAGCTTTGCCGGCGGGGATGCTGCCAAAGGCAGTGATCGAGATGGTGAGGGGGCCTGCAGTGGTGTCGCCGCCGATAAGGGGGCAGGAATACTCCTTAGCAATGGCAAAAAGCCCTTTAGAGAAAGCTTCTAGCCAGACTTCATCTACTTTTGGTAGGGCAATTGCCAAGGTAAAACCCAGCGGACTTGCCCCCATGGCCGCTAGGTCTGAAAGGTTAACTGCTAGGGCTTTGCGGGCCAATAGGGTGGGATCGGCGCCAGCAAAAAAGTGCCTGCCCTCAACCAACATATCGCTGGTAATGGCTATTTCTTCATTCCCTGGTGGTTTGATCAGGGCGCAGTCATCACCAATCCCCAAGGTAACGCCTTGATCTGCTTTAGAGCGCATTGAATCCGCACCCGTTTTGAAAAAACGTTCAATCAGGTCAAATTCACCGAGGGGGGTAGCGCGAGAAGACATGCCCCATTTTATGGTGGTTATGAAGCGAATGTCCGAGAGGAATAGAATTGAAGTCTTATAAGTCTTAGCTAAATGAAGATAAGACAGAACTTAGCGAGTTAGTGGATGAGCAAAGAAAATAATAAAGAGCAACAAATTGCAGCCTTAAGAGAGGCAGCGCTTCAGTACCACGAGTTTCCGACTCCGGGAAAAATTGAAATTGCCCCAACAAAGCAATTAACCAATCAACGAGACTTAGCCCTTGCATACACGCCTGGCGTTGCAGCTCCTTGCGAAGAGATTGTTAAAGATCCGGCAAATGCATTCAAGTACACCGCCCGTGGAAATTTAGTTGGCGTCATTACGAACGGCACAGCCGTTTTAGGTTTAGGAAATATTGGACCGCTGGCAAGTAAGCCAGTGATGGAAGGTAAAGCAGTTCTTTTTAAGAAGTTTGCTGGCATTGACGTTTTCGATATCGAAGTCAATGAAAACGATCCCGATAAATTAGTAGAAATTATTGCGGCACTAGAGCCAACTTTTGGCGGTATTAATTTAGAAGATATTAAAGCGCCTGATTGTTTTGTCGTTGAGCGCAAGTTGCAAGCTCGCATGAAGATTCCAGTCTTCCATGATGACCAACACGGTACAGCGATTGTGGTTGCAGCCGCCATCCTCAATGGTTTGAAGGTGGTTGGTAAAAAAGTAGAAGAGGTTAAGTTAGTCACCTCAGGAGCTGGTGCTGCTGCGCTAGCCTGCTTAGATTTATTGGTTGACTTAGGTATTCAGCGTAAAAATATTTGGGTTACTGACTTGGCTGGCGTTGCATACAAGGGCCGTAAAGAGTTGATGGATCCTGAAAAGGAGCCGTTTTGCCAAGACACAGATTTGCGCACACTTGATCAAGCGATTGAAGGTGCGGATATTTTCTTGGGTCTTTCTGCTGGGGGTGTACTCAAGCAAGACATGGTGAAGAAGATGGCACCGAAGCCATTGGTTTATGCCTTAGCAAATCCAACCCCTGAAATTCTTCCTGAAGAAGTGAAAGCAGTTCGTCCGGATGCAATCATGGCGACTGGTCGTACCGACTACCCAAATCAAGTAAACAACGTTTTATGTTTCCCATTCATTTTCCGCGGTGCTTTGGATGTGGGTGCAACAACGATTACTCGTGGCATGGAAGTCGCAGCGGTCAAGGCAGTAGCGGAATTGGCTCAAGCAGAGCAGAGCGAAGTGGTTGCTTCTGTTTACGGTCTCGATAACTTATCCTTTGGCCCGGAGTATTTAATTCCAAAGCCATTCGATCCTCGACTCATTACCGTGATTGCTCCTGCAGTTGCTAAGGCGGCGATGGATGATGGTGTAGCTCTACGCCCAATCAAAGATTTCGATGCCTATCGCAATCAGTTACAGCAATTCGTGTACCACTCTGGCACTTTGATGAAGCCACTCTTTAGCATTGCTAAACGTGTACCAGCAAATCAAAAACGCATTGTGTTCGCTGAGGGTGAAGATGAGCGTGTATTGCGTGCAGTGCAGATCATCATTGATGAGCATCTTGCTACCCCAATTCTGATTGGTCGCCCAGCCGTTATCGAGCATCGAATTGAGAAATTCGGCCTGCGTATGAAGGCGGGCGATGATTTTGAGATTGTGAATCCAGAGAATGATTCACGCTTCCGTGATTTCTGGCAAACCTACCTTGCACTCACAGAGCGTAAGGGTGTAACGCAGTCGTTTGCTAAGTTAGAAGTCCGCCGCCGCAACAGTTTGATTGGAAGTCTGTTGATTCAAAAAGGCATGGCTGATGGCATGATTTCCGGCACAGTCGGCAATATCGCTACGCACCTGAAATATATTGATGAAGTGATTGGGCATGAGCCTGGTGCGAATGTTTATGGTGCCATGTCAGGTTTGATTCTTCCAGGACGCCAAGTATTTTTAGTGGACACCCACATCAATCTAGACCCTACGGCCGAACAGTTAGCGGATCTCACTCTCATGGCCGCAAGTGAAATGAGAAAGCTAGGATTAGCTCCGAAAGTTGCCTTACTGTCCCATTCGAATTTTGGTTCTAGCAATGCCCCTTCCGCAGTCAAGATGCGTGAAGTGTTGGCATTACTCCAAAAGGCAGATCCAACTCTAGAGGTTGATGGAGAGATGCATGGCGATAGCGCTTTAGATGCAAGCATTCGAGAAGGTGCCGTATCTTCATCCTCACTGAAGGGCGATGCCAATCTCTTAGTCCTGCCAAACATTGATGCAGCAAACATTTCTTACAATTTGCTAAAAACAGCAGCAGGCAATGGCATTGCAATCGGCCCATTGTTGTTAGGTGTTGCTAAGCCAATTCACATCCTCACTCCGGCCGCAACTGTGCGTCGTATTGTGAATGTGACAACTTTGGCGGTTGTAGAGGCAGCGAGTAACGCCAGAGGCATTTCTTAAGAATCAGTAATATATGTAAGTTAGTAATAACTTACATATATTATTTCTATATAAATCAGTGCATTACATAAAATGCACTGTATTTGGGCTTGATTTGATGGCGTGTTAAGGGTAACCTAGCACCCATCATGAATAATCGCTCTGAAAACAGCAATACAGCAAGCTTCGATGAACATAGCCGTGCTGAAAGTTGGGATAGCAATGATCGACTGGAAACCGAATCATCCGCTGCCAACATTTATGCTGAAGGCGGTTTATCTCGTTTACAAACCTATGCAGCAAATCAAGTTTCGGGGAAAAAAGTGACAGCTTCTTGGCGTGCCGCTTTGGCCGTTCGCGATGCCGGACCGCCGGCAATGTTGCGCAGTGTGCGCCCTAATATCGTTCAATCTATTCGTGCTTTCCGTACTCCTGATTTGCAGGAAGCGGCAACTGAATTGGGTCAACACTTCATTTATGCCAATTGCGCAAATGCAATGACTAAAGGTGAGGTTTTGGAGTCGATTGCGATTGCGTACTCATTTACTAAGCAGCAGGCAAAAAATTACGATCCTTTGTTGGATGCTTTGACTACCACGGTAGACAAGTCTGGCCCACAGCCTGGATTTGTAGTGGTGCTTGAAGGTTTGCCTTGTACTCAGAAGTTTGACAAAGAAGCCCGTGAAACATTGTTGGATGTTTTCCGTGATGCTGTTGATTTCTGGGCTGAGCGCCGTACTCCATACCGCGTCTTCTATTCTTTTGCTTAATCGTTAAAGTCTTGTAAGCCCTATAAATCGCCTCTACTTGAGGCGATTTTGCATTTCAGGATTCCATACGCTGTGTACGACTGTAATAGCCACTACGCCCGCTGTTTCCGTTCTGAGTACCCGCTCCCCCAGTGAAACCAATTGATAGCCTGCTGCTTGCGCTTGAGCCTCTTCTTCAGGGGAATGACCACCTTCGGGGCCGATCATTAAGACGATATCTTGGGGATCATTTTCAATTAACACCGAATACAGGCTTTTCGTCGCATCAGGACTGAGTAGTAGTTTGAGTGCGGGTTTTGGAGTCGCTTGTAAATAACTTTCAAAAGTTTGAATGGGCTCCAGGCTGGCAAGGACGGTGCGATCGCATTGCTCGCAAGCTGCTTGAATGATGCCCTCCCAGTGGGCAAGTCTTTTTTGGGCGCGCTCAAGGTCGCTGGAGCGGGTTAACTTGAGGATGGAGCGTTCACATTGCATGGGGGCAATATTTTGGGCGCCCGTTTCTACCGCTTTCTCAACAATCCAGTCCATTTTGTCCCCGCCAGCCAGTCCTTGAGCCAGGGTAATGGCATATGGGGTCTCACGATGGGTGTCGGTATGGATATCCGTCAGTTGAACTTGACCCGTTTTTCCACTCAAAGAGAGTAGTTCTCCTTTGGCTACCTGGCCTTTTCCATCAAATACAGGGAAGAATTCCCCGGCTTGGACACGCCTAACGCGCAAATGGTGGGCAACCTCTGGGGTGAGGGCGGTCGGCTTTTGGGATTCCCATGGTCCGGGAAGATAAAATTGAGGCATTACTGAAATATAGCCAATTAATTTTCCAGAGACCACTTTTACGATGTCAAATCTTCAAATTCGTATGGCTAACGCCATTCGCGCCTTATCCATGGATGCTGTGCAGCAGGCAAATTCAGGTCACCCTGGTATGCCAATGGGTATGGCAGATATTGCTGTCGGTCTTTGGAATGAACATTTAAAACATAACCCAACAGATCCACTTTGGATTGATCGTGATCGCTTTGTTTTATCCAATGGTCATGGATCTATGTTGTTGTATTCACTCTTGCATCTTTCTGGTTACGACTTGCCGATTGAAGAGTTGAAAAATTTTCGTCAATTGCACAGCAAAACTCCAGGACATCCTGAGTATGGAATTACTCCCGGCGTAGAAACAACTACGGGTCCATTGGGACAGGGAATTTCTAATGCAGTAGGAATGGCACTTGCTGAAAAATTATTAGCAGAAGAATTTAATCGTCCTGGCCTTAACATCGTTGATCACTACACCTACGTATTTTTAGGTGATGGTTGTTTGATGGAAGGTATTAGTCACGAAGTGTGTTCTTTGGCCGGCACACTGAAGTTGAATAAGTTAATTGCATTATGGGATGACAACGGCATCTCGATTGATGGCAAAGTGGTTTCTTGGTTTAACGAAGATACCCCTAAGCGTTTTGAGGCTTACGGTTGGAATGTGATTCGGGCCGTTGATGGCCACGATGCAGAGGCTGTATCTGCCGCGATTGCTGAGGCCAAAAAGAGCGATAAGCCAACCCTGATCTGCTGCAAGACTGCGATAGGTCAAGGCTCACCGAATATGGCGGGTAGCGACAAGGTACATGGCTCCCCATTGGGGGCGGCAGAAATTGCTGAAACTCGTGTTGCATTGAATTGGCCATACGCCCCATTTGAAATTCCGAAAGATATTTATGCGGCATGGGATTTTAAAAAGCGTGGTCAAGCTGCCGAACATGAGTGGAATAAAGAATTTCAGAAATACAAAAACAAATTTCCAGAACTTGCTGCTGAATTGCAACGTCGTATGGCAGGTGATTTATCTAAAGATTTTGTATCCACATTAAATGCATACTTAAAAACTTGCCAAACTAAAGCAGAAACCATTGCGACTCGCAAAGCAAGTCAGAATGCGATTGAAGCATTAGCACCTGCTTTGCCAGAATTTATGGGCGGCTCTGCCGACTTAACAGGATCCAACCTCACTAATTGGTCTTCATGCAAACCTGTGCGCGCTGATCAATGGGGTAATCACATCAATTATGGCGTTCGTGAATTTGGTATGAGCGCCATCATGAACGGTATTGCCTTGCATGGTGGTTACATCCCATTTGGCGGCACATTCTTAACCTTCTCCGATTACAGTCGTAACGCTTTGCGTATGGCTGCTTTGATGAAGTTGCGCAGTATTTTTGTCTTTACCCACGACTCAATCGGTTTGGGTGAGGATGGCCCAACCCATCAGTCTGTAGAGCATGTAGCCAGCTTGCGTCTCATACCGAACCTGATGGTTTGGCGTCCATGTGACACCACAGAGAGCGCTGTAGCCTGGGGCTCAGCCATTGAGCGTAAAAACGGCCCTAGCGCCTTGATCTTTAGTCGTCAGAATTGTCCATTTGTATCTCGTAATTCTGCACAAATTAAAGAAATCGCACGTGGTGGTTACGTTTTGCGTGATCCCTCCGGCAAGATTGATGCGGTCATTATTGCAACTGGTTCTGAAATTGCGCTTGCATTACAAACTGCGCAACAGTTAGAAAAAGAAGGTTTAGGTATTCGAGTGGTTTCAATTCCATCAACCACTGTCTTTGATCAACAAGATGCTGCCTACAAAGCAAAAGTATTGCCTGAAAATATTCCGCGCATTGCAGTTGAAGCGGGCGTGAGTGATTTCTGGTGGAAGTATGGTTGCGCAGCAGTTCATGGCGTAGATACCTTTGGTGAGTCTGCGCCTGCGCCAGTGCTGTATGAATATTTTGGATTAACGGCTGACCAGATTGCGAAAACAGTTAAACAATGCATCGCAAAGAAATAAATCAAAGTGCGGAATAAATTCAATATTAGTAAGGGGAAATAAATGACAATTCGTATCGCAATTAATGGTTATGGACGCATTGGTCGTATGGTATTGCGTGCTTTATATGAAGATCAAGTAAATGGTAAGCCACGTCGTGATATCAAGATCGTCGCAATTAATGCGATGGGTGATATTGCTATTAACGCCCATCTTACAAAGTATGACTCTGCTCATGGCCGTTTCCCAGCAGATGTATCCGTTGATGGCGATTGCATGGTGGTCAATGGCGATCGCATCAAAATGTTCTGCACACGTAATCCTGCAGAAACCCCATGGGGTGAGTTGGGCGTTGATTTAGTTTTGGAATGTACTGGTAAGTTCACTTCCAAAGAAAAAGCCATGATTCATATTGAGCAGGGTGCGAAGAAGGTGCTGATTTCTGCTCCTGGTGAAAAAGATGTAGACGCAACTATTGTCTACGGCGTAAATCAAAATGTATTGAAGCCAAGCGATGTTGTTGTCTCTAATGCTAGCTGCACAACCAACTGTTTAGCCCCATTGGTAAAGCCGCTCTTAGAAAAGATTGGTATCGAGTCTGGTTTGATGACTACGATTCATGCATTTACTAATGACCAAGTGTTAACAGATGTGTATCACAAGGATATGCGTCGTGCGCGTTCAGCCGTTACCAGCATGATCCCAACGAAGACGGGTGCTGCTAAGGCAGTTGGTTTGGTTTTGCCGGCATTGGCAGGTCGCTTTGATGGCTTCGCAATGCGTGTACCTGTCATTAATGTTTCTGTTGTTGACCTCACTTTTGCTGCTAGTCGCGCCACCAGCGTTGACGAAGTGAATGCCATTCTGAAGACTGCTAGCGAAAGTGAGCTCAAAGGCATTTTGGGCTTTAATACATTGCCCTTGGTATCCATCGACTTTAACCATGATCCACGCCCAAGTATTTATGACGCCTCCCAAACTCGCGTTTCTGCGGATGGCAAGCTGGTGAAGGTATTGGCTTGGTATGACAACGAATGGGGTTATTCAGTGCAGATGCTCAATGCCGCTGAAGCATTAATGGCTGTAAAGTAAGAAAAAATAGATAAGAGTAGCTAAGAGCGTCTAAAAGTTGTTAAAAAACGTTTAAATCCTATTTTTCGGCTTAATTGTGTAAAAAAGACCTCAAATTGAGGTCTTTTTTGCTTCTACAGTGCTAAAAACGGCTTACTTTGGCCGTCTTATTTAGCTTGTTTATTGCGGCAATTCTTCTTTAAGCAGTGGCCATACATGGCTAAAGAATGCTCTTGGAGCTTAAAACCAAGGTTTTTGGCAATATCACGTTGCCTTTTTTCAATAGCTTCGTCTACAAATTCCTCTACATGGCCACAATCAATACAAACCAGGTGGTCGTGGTGCTGACCCTCATTCAATTCATAGATTGCCCTGCTATCCCCTTTGCTAGATTCAAAATGACTGCGCAATAGAAGGCCAGCCCGCTCAAATTGGGTGAGTACCCGATAAACCGTTGCCAGACCGATCTCTTTGTCTTCTTTGGCTAAGGCCATAAAGACATCTTCGGCGCTAAAGTGGGTTCCCCCGTTTTGATGAAAAAAATCGAGGATTTTCATCCTTGGGCCGGTAGCTTTTAGGCCAATATCGCGTAAATCTTCAGGGCTAGGGTTTTGGGTCATATTTATGGCATTGGGAGCTAAAATCAATGTCTTAATGATACGGCCAGCCATGCAAAATTGCCTTGAACTTTTTATCCGTTTTTTGAACCCGTTTTTGAAGGGTGTTTATTCCCCCGCTCGATTGGGGCTAGTGTCTTTGGCTCTGCTGGGATTGATGGGGGTTGTTGGGTGCACTTCTGCTGTTGATGAAACTCAACGCGCATGGATGAATAAGGTTTTTAGACCCTATGTTCCTGATGTTGTGCAAGGTAACTTCGTCTCTAGTGAGCAGTATTCCAAATTGCAACTAGGGATGACACGCGAACAGGTGCGTCAAATTATGGGTACACCATTGTTAGCTAGTTACTTCCACGCAAATCGCTGGGATTATATTTTTGAATTTAAGCGCGCTGGACAGGTTATGGGCAAAGATCGTCATGTCACAGTGTTCTTTGATGGCGATAAAGTAGTGAAGTTTGATGGTGATGCTTTGCCAACAGAAGTTGAGATGGTTGCCGAGATCGATAACTACGCTAAAACCAAACGCTCGTTCTGGGAGGTCATCACAGGCACCAATAAGCCACCAGTCACGCCACCATTGCAGCAACCCGAACTCATGGTGCCAAGTAAAACGGATAATTTGGCAGCGGGTGCGGCCGTACCACCAGCTAGTACTAGCAGTTCATTCTGGGACTTTTTTAGTTTTTCTAAAAAGGATCCAAATGCTCAGCCTGAGCCATTGGGTCCTGGCGCTCTCAATGTTCCGCAGGCCAGTGAAGCCAAGTAAAAAATTACTTATGTGTTGATGCTGAAGTAAGTTGCTTCAGCAACTTTTAATCAGAAGCGAAGAAAAATGATGAAGATTGCAATTGCTGGGGCAACAGGCCGTATGGGCAAGATGTTGATTGAGACTGTCCTCAATACAGCTGATGCAGAGCTGGTGGGTGCGCTTGAGCATAATGCTTGCCCACAGCTGGGTGAAGACGCTGGCGCCTTCTTGGGCAAAAAGACGGGTGTAGTGATTTCTTCTGATGTTGCTCAGGTTTTGGCTCATGCACAATTCTTAATCGACTTCACTAGGCCAGAAGGCACTATGGCCCATTTGGCTGTTGCTGAAAAGACGGGTACCAAAATGATTATCGGTACAACAGGCCTAACTACCGATCAAATTGCTAGCTTGAAAAAAGCATCTGCAAAGCTGGCGATTGTTTTTGCTCCAAACATGAGCGTGGGTGTGAATGCCACTTTTAAGTTGCTGGAGATCGCGGCAAAGATGCTCAATCAAGGTTATGACATTGAGATTATTGAAGCGCATCACAAGCATAAGGTCGATGCCCCTTCTGGTACCGCACTCAAGATGGGTGAGGTGATTGCGAATGCTTTAGGTGAAAAGCTTGATGATGTTGCTGTGTATGCCCGCGAAGGTCATACCGGTGAACGTAAAGAAGGTTCAATTGGTTTTGCAACGATTCGTGGTGGCGATATTGTTGGCGACCATACTGTCTTATTTGCAGGTGATGGTGAACGTATTGAAATCAGTCATAAATCTTCAAGCCGTCAGTCCTATGCGCAAGGTTCATTGCGTGCGGGTCGTTTCTTGCAAAACCAAAGTGCCGGTTTATTCGATATGCAAGATGTTCTTGGCTTACGCAAGTAATTAGTCAATTAATTAAAAATAGAAGAAAAGAGTTGCCTAAGAATGAGTAAGGATTATGACTACCGCAGTATTGAGGCGGCAGCGCAAGCTGATTGGGAAAGTGCGCAAGTCTATCAAGTAGCAGAGAACGCAGTAGATGCGCAGGGTAAGCAGAAGCCAAAGTACTATGCCTGCTCAATGCTGCCTTATCCATCTGGCAAACTCCACATGGGGCACGTGCGCAACTACACCATTAACGATGTAATGGCCCGCCAGCTACGCATGCAAGGCTATAACGTTCTTATGCCTATGGGTTGGGATGCCTTTGGTATGCCTGCAGAAAATGCGGCGATTCAGAATAAAGTTCCTCCCGCTAAATGGACCTACGACAACATTGCTTATATGAAAAAGCAAATGGCTGCGATGGGTTTAGCGATTGATTGGTCACGTGAAGTGGCTACCTGTAGCCCTGACTACTATCGTTGGAACCAGTGGCTCTTTTTAAAGATGCTCGAAAAAGGTATCGCGTATCGCAAAACGCAAGTGGTGAATTGGGATCCAATTGATCAAACAGTTTTGGCGAACGAGCAGGTGATTGATGGTCGTGGTTGGCGCTCTGGCGCTTTAGTAGAGAAGCGCGAGATCCCTGGTTATTACTTCAATATCACAACGTATGCAGAACCATTACTTTCTGGTTTAGATGGCTTGGGCTGGCCAGAGCGCGTCAAGACTATGCAGCAAAACTGGATCGGCAAAAGTCGTGGCGTGCGTTTTGCTTTTAAGCATGACATTGCTGATGATCACGGTAACTTTATTCAAGACGGCCTCTTGTACGTGTTCACTACCCGTGCAGACACCATCATGGGTGTTACGTTCTGCGCGGTAGCGGCTGAGCATCCATTGGCTGCCAAGGCAGCCGCTAACAATCCCGAGCTCGCAGCATTTATTGAGAAATGCAAAACTGGTAGCGTGATCGAGGCTGATCTAGCTACTCAAGAAAAAGAAGGAATGTTCACCGGCCTGTATGTCACACATCCTTTGACGCACGAGCCAGTACCTGTCTGGGTTGGTAATTACGTATTAATGTCTTATGGCGATGGTGCAGTGATGGGTGTGCCGGCTCACGATGAGCGCGACTTTGCTTTTGCGCTGAAGTACGAGTTGCCAATTAAGCAAGTAATTGCGCTCAAAGCCGAGTCGCCAATGTTTAATGCCACCCATTGGGAAGATTGGTATGCCCAAAAAGAAGGTGTAGTTTGTTTTAACAGTGCTCAGTTTGATGGCTTATCCCATGAAGAGGCGGTGAGCGCTGTTGCGAAAGAATTTGAAAAGCTTGGCATTGGCGAAATCAAGACTACCTATCGATTGCGTGATTGGGGAATTTCTCGTCAGCGCTATTGGGGTACACCGATTCCGATTATTCATTGTGGCGATGAGAGTAATCCAGGTTGTGGCGCCGTACCTGTACCTGAGGCAGACCTACCGGTCGTGTTGCCGGAAGATTGCGTACCAGATGGTAGCGGTAATCCACTCAATAAGCGTGCTGACTTCTTGAATGTGAAGTGTCCGAAGTGTGGCAAACCTGCGCGCCGTGAAACTGACACCATGGATACCTTTGTGGATTCCTCTTGGTATTTCATGCGCTATACCGGACCTAATGCTAAGACTATGGTCGATGAGCGCAATGAATATTGGATGCCGATGGATCAGTACATTGGCGGCATTGAGCATGCGATTTTGCATTTACTCTATGCGCGTTTCTGGACTAAGGTCATGCGAGACCTTCATCTCATTACCTTTGATGAGCCATTCCAGAATTTACTCACCCAAGGCATGGTTCTTAATGAGACTTACTATTCTGAAGATGCTTCGGGTAAAAAGACTTGGCTTAATCCCTTGGATGTGGAATTAGATCTTGATGAGAAGGGTCGTCCGCAAGGCGCCAAGTTGATAGGTGACGCTTCAAATACGCCAGTCATCATTGGCGGTGTTGAGAAGATGTCTAAGAGCAAGAATAATGGTGTTGATCCCCAGGCTTTGATTGATCAACATGGTGCTGATACTGCGCGTCTATTTGTAATGTTTGCTGCTCCTCCTGAGCAACAGTTAGAGTGGTCTGGCGCTGGCGCGGATGGCGCCTCTCGTTTCTTGCGTCGGGTCTGGATGTATTCCAGCAGTCAAGCAGGCCCACTGTGTGATGCTTCTGATAGCTTGCCTAGCAACTTGAGTGATGCTGAAAAAGAACTACGTCGTGAAGTGCATACCATTTTGAAGCAAGCTAATTTTGATTATCAACGTCGTCAATACAACACGGTGGTTTCTGCGGCGATGAAGATGCTCAATATTCTTGAGCCTATCAAGTTGGAGCAGAATTCTGCCATTAGTGCGCCAGTCTTGCGAGAATGCTTAAGTATTTTATTGCGCGTTCTCTATCCAGTAGTTCCACACCTGACCCATGTGTTGTGGAAAGATCTTGCTTATACAAAGACTTACGGGCCTTTGCTTGATGCTCCATGGCCTTCGGTAGATGAAGCGGCATTGGTCCAGACTGAGCTGACTTTGATGCTTCAGATTAATGGCAAGTTGCGTGGCGATATTAAGGTGCCAGCAGATGCCAGCAAAGAACAGGTTGAGGCATTGGCTTTACAAAGTGAGCCCGCACAAAAGGCTTTGAATGGCAATTCACCGAAAAAAGTGATTGTGGTGCCCGGTCGTTTGGTCAATATTGTTGCCTAACCTTTTATAGAAACGAAAGCGATGAGCGTAAATCACCTGCGACGTGCAATGTTGGGTTTAATGGTCACAGCACCTCTGAGTGGCTTAATTGCTTGCGGATATCGCTTGCGAGGCATGGTGGATTTACCTTTTAAGGTGATTGCGATTACTGGTAACCCATCTCCACCACTGAGAGCAGACTTGCAGGCAGCGATCTTGACTGGCACCGATGCCAAGGTCGCGATTAATCCTAAAGATGCAGATCTCATCTTGGAAATCACCAACGATATTAATGGTCGTGAGATTTTGGCTTACAACTCCAATGGCCAAGTATCAGCTTATCGCCTCAATATTCGTGTTGGCTTCAGAGCCTTTGATTTAGCTGGAGCAGAAATTGTTCCTGAGGCGGAAATTTATATGACTCGCGATATGGACTTCACGGTTTCTACTGTTTTGGCTACCGATGTTCAAATTCAGCAATTCTTAACTCTGATGCGTAAAGATTTGGCTATCCAGATCTTGCGCCGTGTTGCAGCGGCTGCAAAAGCCCCGCAATCAAGAGCTTTCTAGAGGCAGATTAAGGCATGGTTAAAGTTGATGCCTTACAAGTGCACCTCAAGTCTTTGAGTTCTGGTGGTGCTATGTTGCCTCTGTATGTTTTTAGCGGCGATGAGCCGCTGTTGATGATGGAAGCGATGGATCAATTGCGATCTGCAGCCAAGAAACAAAATTTCACTGAACGCGAAGTCTTGTTACAAGAGCGTGGATTTGATTGGAGTGCTCTTCTAAGTGCTGGTCAGACCATGTCTTTGTTTGGTGACAAGCGTTGGGTCGAGTTGCGCATTCCGACGGGTAAGCCTGGGCGCGATGGAGCGGATGCTTTAAAGCAGTTCGCTGCGCAAATTGCCTCTCAGTCAACTGGTTCTGACGGCCCGGATACCGTTGTCTGTATTGTGTTGCCTCGCTTGGATGGTAAGACCAAGACTTCTGCGTGGTTCAGTGCTTTGGACGATTCCGGTATGGCTATTCAGATCGATTCTTTGGACCGCAGCCATTTGCCACAGTGGATCGCTGGACGACTCAAGCGCCAAGATCAAGAGGTAGAGGCAGGACCGGAAGGTCAGCGCGCACTTGAGTTTATTGCCGATCAGGTAGAGGGCAATTTGATTGCTGCCCATCAAGAAATTTTGAAGTTGGGTTTGTTATATCCCGTAGGAAAACTCAGCGAGGAGAAAATTCGCTCATCCATTCTGAAAGTGGCGCGCTACAACGTTTTTGAATTGACTGAAGCAATGCTGGCTGGAGATCTGGCTAGGCTCAATCGCATGCTAGATGGCCTTAAAGGTGAGGGTGAGCCGCTGGTATTGATTCTGTGGAGCGTAACTGAAGAGCTTCGGATACTATCTAAATTGAAGGCTGCAAGCGATGCGGGTGAATCAGTGCAGAACTTGATGCGTGCAAACCGGATTTGGGGAAATAAAGAGCGTTTATACCCAGTAGCATTGAGAAGGATTCAGCCCCTCAAGCTGCGAAGAGCAATGCAAGTAGCTGCAGGACTAGACCGCCAAGTAAAGGGTTTGCATGCTGCTGAATTGCCTGCCGATCCATGGGATGGTTTGCGTTTAGTTGGAAATTTGCTGCGTTAAGAAGTGCGAAACAATACATAAGAGATTAAGAAATGAGTTCATCCATTCAAGAAATGATGCAAGACATTGGAATGCGAGCCCGCGTCGCATCACGGGCAATGGCACGTGCATCAAGTGAGCAAAAGAACCAGGCTTTATTGCATATTGCTAAAGTGGTTCGTCAGCAAGCCACTGAAATTCAGAAGATTAATCAAGTGGATGTAGAGCGCGCAAAAGGCAATGGGCAAGATCCTGCTTTTATTGATCGCCTAACCATGACTCCTAAAACGATTGAAACCATGGCTTTAGGTTTAGAGCAAATTGTTTCTTTGGATGATCCGATTGGCAAAATTTCTGCTTTGCAAAAACAGGCTTCTGGTATTGAGTTGGGTCAGATGCGCGTACCCCTGGGTGTTATTGGCATCATTTATGAGTCTCGCCCAAACGTCACTATTGATGCTGCTGCCTTATGCTTAAAGTCTGGCAATGCCGTGATTTTACGGGGTGGTTCCGAAGCAATTGATTCAAATACTTTATTGGCTCAGATTATTCAAGAAGGTCTGGCTTCTGCTGGCTTGCCTAAAGATGCAGTGCAAGTGGTGACTACTACCGATCGTAGCGCAGTCGGCGAGATGATTACCATGACCCAATATATTGATGTGATCGTGCCTCGTGGCGGTAAGAGTTTGATTGCCCGTCTTATGGCTGAAGCGCGAGTACCGATGATTAAGCACTTGGATGGTATTTGTCATACCTATATTGATGCAGATGCTGATGTCGCTATGGCAGTTAAGGTCTGTGATAACGCTAAGACTCAACGCTACGCCCCTTGCAATGCAATGGAGACCTTGTTAGTCAATCAAGATATTGCACAGAAAGTCTTGCCAACGCTTTGCAAGATTTATCAAGCTAAAGGTGTGGAGTTGCGGGTTGATGGTTTGACACGCAAAACGCTTGAAGCAAATGGTTTTCAGAATCTGGTCGATGCCAAAGAAGAAGATTGGCAAACTGAGTACTTGGCTCCTATCTTGTCCATTAAGACAGTGGCTAATATCGATGAAGCCATGAATCATATTGAGCAATATGGCAGCAAACATACTGATGCCATTATTACTAATAACAAAGCCCAGGCCGATCGCTTCTTGCGTGAAGTGGATAGTGCTAGCGTGATGGTTAATGCCAGCACTCGCTTTGCAGATGGCTTTGAATATGGCTTAGGGGCTGAAATCGGTATCTCCAATGACAAGCTGCATGCCCGTGGCCCAGTTGGGTTAGATGGCTTGACCTCATTGAAGTATGTGGTTATGGGCCATGGCGAGATCCGGACCTAAAGTAAAAAGATAAACAGAGCAAAAAATATATGAGCAACGCCTACCTCTGGGTAAAAACCTTTCACATCGTCTTCATCACCTCTTGGTTCGCCGGTTTGTTTTACCTGCCTAGAATTTTTGTGAACTTGGCTGAAGAGAAAAACTCTGATGCTTGTGCCCGTTTATTGGGTATGGCAGATCGCCTCTTCCGCTTTATGACTATCTTGGCTGTGCCAGCCGTAATACTAGGTTTGACACTATGGCTTTACTTTGGCATTGGTGCTGGCGATATCTGGATGCATGCCAAATTGTTCTTTGTGATTTTAGTTATTGGGTATCACCATGCCTGTTTAAGTTTGCTCAAAAAGTTTCGTGCGGGAGTCAATAAACGATCTGGCGTTTGGTTTCGTTGGTTTAATGAAGTCCCAGTGATCTTGTTGGTCATTATTGTTGCATTGGTGTTGTTTAAGCCTTAAGACCAGCTTTTTAATACTACTCAATACCGTTTAATTTTTTAATCCCCCTACTTAAAGACTGTTAGCCCCATGAGATTTTTTGTTGTTTGTCCAGGCGGTTTGGAAGTGCCGCTTGCCCAGGAGCTAGCCGAGATTGCTGGACGCCCAGAATGTAAGGCATTAGGAGCATGGGTAATTGATCCTACGCCTACAAGTCCTACCGGTGGTGTTGGTCTTGCTGCTCCGATCTCTGCTGCAATGGCGCTGAACTTGCATTCTCGTATTGCGAGTCGGGTGTTATTGCAAATGGCTCAAGCACCTTATCGGCAAGAAGAGGACTTATATAAATTAGCGAGCGGCTTGGCGTGGGAGGAATGGTTTAGTTCAAAGCAAACTTTACGAGTGGATGTGACGGCACATCGCTCCCCATTAAAGAGTTTAAATTTTGCAACGCTCAAAATTAAAGATGCCATTGTTGATCGTTTACGTGACGTGACTGGCGATCGTCCTAGTATCGATACTGCTTTTCCGGACGTGCGAGTGCAGGCGCATTTGACAGCAACCCAAGTTACGATTTATTTGGATACTTCAGGCGAAGCATTGTTTAAGCGGGGCTGGCGCGACGAAAAGGGTGATGCACCCCTGAAGGAAAATTTAGCAGCCGGTATTTTGTCGATAACCTCTTGGAAACCAGGCCAAACCTTATTTGATCCTATGTGCGGTAGTGGCACCTTCTTGATTGAGGCTGCGCAGATTGCATTGGCTGTTCCTCCTGGCGCTATTCGTGCAGGCATGTATGGCGATGATGCCAAACCAAGTCGATTGGCTTACCGCCCTTTGGTGACATCTGCCCATGGCTTTGGGTTTCAAAGACTCAAGCCGTTTCATGAAGCTGCTGAGCAAAAGCGCTGGGTAGATTTGAAAGAGGCGGCGCTTGCTTTGATGCTGGAAAAGCGTAAGCAATATTCAAATGTCGATGCTCTGAAAATATCCGGTGGCGATATCAACGAGAAATTAGTATCAATGTTCAAAGGCAATTGGCAAAGAGCCCAATTACCCGATCAGCCGGTGGTACGTCAGGTGGATGCCTTGGCTGCCAAAGCACCTGGCAATCTGAGTGAGGGTGTGATGTTATTAAACCCTCCTTATGGCGAGCGTCTGGTCATTAAAGGTGGACGTGGTCAGGATCGCGCTTCTCCTGAAGATGCTAACTACGATGATGAACCTGATAATCGTTTTGAATTGAACTTAGAGACTGGCCGTCAAAGTGCTAAACGTTCAAGTCGTGAATCCTTGAAGAAGCTTCAAGCCCAGGAAGAGCAGGATCCAAAGTTTGTCGAGTTTTTGCGTCAATTTGGACAGCATCTCAAAGACGATTTTGGTGGCTGGAATATTTTTGTTTTGACTGCGGATATGGCTCTACCAGGTCAGCTACGCATCAAAGAATCCAAGCGCACCCCTTTATTTAACGGTCCTTTGGAGTGCCGTTTATTCAAGTTTGAGATGCATGCTAAGCGACCAGCTTAAAGCACTCAAAAACTTTAAAATAAAAGAGCAGGCTTAATGCAGCTAAATTCAAGCAGCAATTGATACTCGGAGAGTTAAGTAATGGAATTTAAAACGTATATGTGTTTGATCTGCGGTTGGGTCTATGACGAAGCCGCTGGACTGCCTGATGAAGGTATTGCACCAGGAACCCTCTGGAAAGATGTGCCGATGAATTGGACCTGTCCAGAGTGCGGTGCACGCAAAGAAGATTTTGAAATGATGGCAATTTAATTCGGAAGTAATGATGGTAAAAGTAGATCAAAACGAAGTTTTATTTGAGCGTGCACAAAAGACAATTCCTGGGGGTGTCAACTCTCCAGTGCGAGCATTTCGTCAAGTGGGCGGAACTCCCCGTTTTGTTACTAAAGCCCAGGGCCCTTATTTTTGGGATGCCAACGGTCAGCGCTATATCGACTTAATTATGTCTTGGGGTCCGATGATTGCTGGCCATGCTAATCCCGAAGTTGTTTCTGCAGTTCAGAAAGCCGCTGAGACCAGCTTTAGTTATGGCGCTCCGACTGAAGGCGAGATTGAATTAGCTGAGCGTATCTGCGCGCTTATGTCGAGCGTTGAACAAGTACGGATGGTTTCTAGCGGAACTGAAGCGACGATGAGTGCTTTGCGTCTGGCTCGCGGTTACACTGGCCGTGACTTAATTATTAAGTTTGAGGGTTGCTATCACGGCCATGCCGATAGTCTCTTAGTCAAAGCAGGCTCAGGCTTACTTACCTTTGCCGACTCTACCCAAAATGCGCCTTCTTCTGGTGGCGTTCCGCAGGATTTGGTGAAGCACACTTTAGTGCTGCCATATAACGATATTGCTGCGATTGAAGAAGTGTTCAAAAAACAAGGCGATCAAATTGCTGCCGTCATCATTGAGCCTATTGCTGGAAATATGAATCTGATTCAGCCTTCAAAAGAATTTTTATCGGCTATTCGAAGTTTGACGAGTAAGCATGGCAGCGTTTTAATCTATGACGAAGTGATGACTGGTTTTAGAGTCGCCTTAGGTGGCGCTCAGTCCTTGCAGGGCATAACCCCTGATCTAACTTGCCTTGGTAAGGTCATGGGCGGCGGCATGCCTATGGCGGCGTTTGGCGGCAAGAAAGAGATTATGAACAAGCTTGCCCCTTTGGGTAATGTTTATCAGGCGGGCACTTTATCTGGCAACCCAGTAGCAGTTGCTGCAGGCCTAAAAACTTTAGAGATTATTTCTCGCGAAGGTTTCTACGAATGCTTGACTGGCCAAACAGAAAAGTTGATGGCGGGCTTAAAACAAGCTGCAGATAAGGCCAATATTCCTTTTGCTGTGGACAGCGTTGGCGGTATGTTTGGCTTTTACTTTGCCGCTCAAGTGCCAACTACTTTTGAAGCGGTTACGAAAACCAATATTGAAGCGTTTAAGAAATTCTTTCATCTGATGTTAGATGAAGGTGTTTATCTAGCGCCTTCAGCTTATGAGGCTGGCTTCACATCCATTGCACATGACAATGCTGTGGTCGATGCCATCATTGCTGCTGCCGAGAAATCATTTAAAAAACTTTAAAAAAGTTTTTACTTCCAGGGAAAAATTACATTCGGAGTGGGTGGTCATAGCCACTCACCTGAATAATTTCTAGATTTTTGGAGTCTTTATTGGAACTTGAAATCTCCAGAGCAGTGAGTTTCCCACCCCACACGCAGCCGGTATCGAGTCCAATCACATTGTCTTGACGCAATAAGCCCAATGTAGACCAGTGGCCAAAATAGGTGAGGACATCTCGAGTCTTCCTGCCTGGGACTTTGAACCAGGGGATATAGCCTTTAGGGCCTTGCTCTAGGCCTTCCTTGCTCTCAAATTCCATTTTTCCAGTTGGTGTGCAGAAACGCATTCTGGTTAGAGTATTGGTAATCACACGTAGGCGTTCATAACCTTTCAGAGATTTATTCCATTGGTTTGGTGTATTGCCATACATATTAGCTAGAAAATCTATATACGATTTGCTACGTAAAGTTTTTTCAACTTCTTGAGCACATTCAATCGTTTGCTGTAAGTCCCATTGCGGCAAGACTCCTGCATGAACTGTTAGTACTTTGCCATTGCTCAATGCCATAGGTCGATTACGAATCCAATGAATGAGTTCTCTGCGATCGGGCGCCAACAATATGGGTTCTATGGTATCTAGCCCTTTCGATTTGCGAAGTCCTGCATCGATTGCTAGGAGGTGTAGGTCATGATTGCCAAGGATGCATTCAGCGCGACCTGATTCCTGTAAGGCTTTTAGTTGGCGCAATGCCCCAAGTGAGTCTGGACCACGATTAACGAGATCCCCTAAAAAAATCAGCTTGGATTTTTTAGGGAGTTTCTTGACTAAGGCTTTCAGAGAGGGCGCGCAGCCCTGCACATCGCCTATGGCGTAGATCTTGCTCATACCTTATCTTAAATCGGAACTGTGAATAGAGCTCTAATAAATCTGTGTATTAGGTGACTTTTTTGACTACGCTGTAACGCACTAAGGTATTTTTGCGCGCTTCATCATGATCTACTACCGGAAGTGGGTAGTCGCGTCCAATCACTACCCCAGCGGCTTCTAACTCAATATGGCCGGCCTTCCACGGGGCATGGATGGACTTTTTAGAGAGCTTTTCCAGTTGCGGTAGGTAGCGTTTAATGAATTTACCTTCCGGATCAAACTTCTCAGATTGGGTAATAGGGTTAAAGATGCGGAAGTAGGGTTGGGCATCGCACCCAGATGAGGAGGCCCACTGCCATCCGCCGTTATTAGAGGAAAGCTCAAAGTCATTGAGATGTTCTGCAAAGTAGGCTTCGCCCCAGCGCCAATCTATTCCCAAATCTTTAGTCAGAAAGCTTGCCACCACCATGCGTAAGCGGTTATGCATGTAGCCGCTTTGATTCAGTTGATGCATAGCCGCATCAACTAATGGATAGCCTGTTTTACCTTCGCACCAAGCGGCAAATAATTTTTTAGCTTTAGCGCCAGATTCCCAAGCGATGTTGTCGTAGTCTGGTTTAAAAGATGCGCCTATGGCTAAACGAGGATGATTAGCCAGAATCATGAAATAAAAATCACGCCAAATCAATTCACTTAACCAGATGGTTGCACCCATGCTGCCGGCTAGCATACGTCGATGAGCCTCACGCACCAAGCCTCTGATGGAGAGCATGCCAAAACGTAAGTGGGTTGAAAGATAACTCACCCCTTTTATTGCAGGAAAGTCTCTACCAATTTGGTATTGATCAATGCGTGGCAAGAAGTCTTCTAAGAAAGCTTGCCCACCCTCTGAGCCAGGTGATAGATAGCTTTCAATGCCGGTTGGGCAAAATCCCATCGACTCTAGAGAGGGCAGTTTTTGATCTAATTTTTTTGGTAAGACTCCCAATTGCTTGGGCTTTGGATTGCACTCATAGGCAGCAAGATCTTTTTCTTGGAGAGTCTTGAGCCAGTTATTTTTATAAGGTGTAAAGATTGAAAAGACAGTGTTTGAGTTTGTAAGAATTTCTTTCTTCTCAAAAATAACTTGATCTTTAAAGCTCTCAAAATGAATTCCCAACTTTTCTAGGGACGCTTTTACAGTTTCATCCCTCTCAATTGCTGAAGGTTCGTAGTCATGGTTTGTGAAGACGGTTTCGACACCTAGCTCTTTGGCAATTGCAGGAATACATTCAGCGGGTTTTCCGAAGCGAACGATGAGTCCACTACCTTGCTTACGCAGCTCATCATCCATTTGCTTTATGCCCTGCCAGATGAAATCCACGCGGCGGTCATGCTTTAGTCCGTTGGCATCTAAATCACCCTTCAATAAGGGCTTGAGAATGTCCGTATCAAAGATAAAGGTGAGCCAAACCTGGCCACTATCTTTCAGGGCGTGGTGAAGCGCGGCATTGTCATAGAGGCGGAGGTCACGGCGGAGCCAAACGAGAGCTTTTTGCATAGCCCCTATATTAGGGCTTATTTACGGTAAATGCAGGCGGCTAGGCGGGGCTGACAGGTTAAGATCCTAAGGAATGATGGATACGATCTTTTTTATTCTCTCGAAGGTAGTGCAATTTTGCATTGAGCCACTCAATTGGGTGCCTATTTTCGTTTTGCTGGCCCTTCTCTTTTTATCCTTGCGAAAGCCGCACCTCTGTAAGAGATTCTTAGTGCTAGCTTTGGTAGATCTTGCTCTAGTGGGTTGGCTTCCTGCGTCTGAAGTGTTTCTTAGAGCACTTGAGAATGCCGTGTCCAAAACTGAGATTACAAAATTATCCAATAACGAAGTGGGGGGCATCATTATTCTGGGTGGCGCCATTGAGGATGGAGAAATAATTGGAGATCGCGGCGAGGTTTCTCTACGCTCATCTGCCGAGAGAGTGACTAAAGCATTCGAGTTAATACGCAAAAACCCCAATGTGCCATTCATCTTCAGCGGTTATTCAGGGCGCATAACACCTAAGGGGATTACAGAGGCGGATGCATTTAAGCGGTTGATTCAAGAGCAGGGCTTAAGCGAGCAGAACGCGCATTACGAAAATCAATCTCGAAATACCTATGAAAATGTGTTTCATATGAAGCCCATAATTGAGGAGTTTGGCTTAAAAACGGAATCGGGGGAGCCCAAGCCATGGCTTCTCATTACCTCCGCCAGCCATATGTACCGCTCTACCAAGATTTTTCAAAAACAGGGTTTAGAAGTGCTTCCAATGTTAGTCGATTATCAAACGGCCAATAGCCTTCAGTGGACGATGTTTGACTTGGTGGATGGAGCTCACAACTGGAACATCCTAGTTCATGAAATAGTTGGTCTTTTTGCTTACTGGATTACCGGAAAAATCTAGATATTCTGTAAAATAAGCCATATGACTTCTGCTAAAAAAGCACCCCCTGCTTCAGAACGAGCTTCTATGTCAGAGTCATCAATTTTCTTTTCTGCAGACCATCTCGCCAATCAGTTTTTAATTGCTATGCCGGGCATGGTGGACCCTAATTTTGCTGGATCTCTTATTTATCTGTTTGAGCATACCGAAAGAGGTGCAATGGGCTTGGTTGTTAATCGACCTACTGAGGTTGATTTAGAAACTCTTTTTGACAAGATTGAGTTGAAATTGGAAATTGCCCCATTATTAAAGCAACCAGTATATTTTGGCGGTCCAGTTCAGATAGAGCGGGGCTTTGTCTTGCATGAGTCTGATTCACTAAGTCCATATAGCTCTTCCTTAATTATTCCCGGCGGCTTGACGATGACTACTTCAAAGGATGTTCTTGAGGCAGTTGCTGCAGGTAAAGGACCGCAACATTTTTTGATGACCTTGGGTTATGCCGGATGGGGTGCTGGTCAGCTTGAAGAAGAAATTACGCTTAATGGTTGGATGAATGTCCCGCTGGCACGTGAGCAGATGATTGAGATCATCTTTAATACCCCTTCGAGTCAGCGTTACGAGAAGGCAGTGAGTCACCTAGGGTTTGATTTGTCTCATTTGTCTGGTGAGGCTGGGCATGCCTAAGGCATTGACCATACTGTCTTTTGATTATGGAACTCGCAGAGTGGGTGTGGCAGTTGGAAACTCGATATCCAAGTCGGGACAAGCTTTAAAGACGATTGCAGCGCCAACTAGCGATGCTCTTTTTCAAGCGATTGAGTCTCTATTAAAGGAGTGGCAGCCAGACCAATTGGTGGTTGGAAAGCCAATGCATCCAGATGGCACGCCCCATGAGATGACATCTAAAGCAACCCGCTTTGGCAATCAGCTACATGGACGCTTTCATTTGCCGGTTGTTTGGGTCGATGAGCGTTATACGTCAGCCGTTTTAGAGGGGGATCCAGAGATGTACGACAATCTAGATGCCCACTCTGCCGTTTTGATCTTAGAGCAGTATTTTGCAGAGCAAAGCACGAAGTCTTTAAATTAAAAATAGTTACAAAAATGGAATTGATATAAGCACCGGACCCAAGAATGAACGCTGAACAGTTATACGGAAAATTACTAGAGAACTTGCGTAAGAGAGCGCAAGAGGGTGCCTTTGAACTTGCGGGTCTCGCTATGGGAGGCGCTTGGATTACTGAGCGTTTGGCTCACGATTTAGGGCTTCCACACTTTGGTGTAATTAATGTGGCCTTTCATCGGGATGATTATGCCGAGAAGGGTATGACTGCTTTGCGTACTGCTAGTACTATGACCACCCATTTACCGTTTGATGTAAACGGCGCCAATGTGATTTTGATTGACGATGTTTTGTTAACGGGTAGAACTGTCCGCGCGGCTTTAAATGAGTTATTTGATTTCGGCCGACCCGCTCAAGTGGAGTTGATGGTTCTGGCTGATCGAGGGAATCGCGAACTTCCAGTAGCTGCCAACTTTGTTGGTGAACAGATAGAAGTTCCGGAGAATCAACTTCTGGTTTTAGAGAAAGATACCGCTGGTAAGTTCAGCTTTCAGTTAGAGGAGCGTGAATAATGAGTCAGCTAGTCAATCAATTTAATTCCGCTGGCGAGTTAACGCATCTTCTAACGCTTGAAGGTTTACCTAAAGAGCAGATTCTCCATATTTTGGATGCTGCCCAACAGTTTGTAAGCGTGACTGATCCTGCGCGCGAGGTGAAAAAAGTCCCACTACTTAGAGGGAAGAGCGTATTCAACCTGTTTTTTGAAAACTCCACTCGCACTAGAACTACTTTTGAGATTGCTGCAAAACGTTTATCTGCAGATGTGATTAATTTAGATATTTCTACATCCTCCACTGCTAAGGGCGAGAGTCTTCTCGATACGATTGATAATTTAGTAGCAATGCAGGCGGATATTTTTGTTGTGCGACATGGTGTTTCTAAAGCCCCTATTGAAATTGCAAACCACGTACCAGCGCATGTACACGTTGTGAATGCTGGCGATGGTAGCCATCAGCATCCAACTCAAGGTTTGTTGGATATGTACACCATGCGGCACTTCAAACAAAACTTCAAGGGCCTAAAGGTAGCGATTGTGGGCGATATTGTGCACAGCCGTGTAGCCAAATCCAATATTCATGCGTTGACCACATTAGGTTGTGAAGACATCCGTGTCATTGGTCCAGAAAGCTTGCTCCCAAGTGATTTAGATATGCTCGGCGTTAAAGTCTTCCACAATATGGAAGAAGGCTTAAAAGATGTTGATGTAGTGATGACATTGCGCATCCAAAAAGAGCGCATGGAAGCTGGGCAGGTGCCTGAGGGCGATGCTTTCTTTAAGCAATATGGTTTAACACCGACTCGTTTAGCCTTAGCTAAGCCAGATGCTATCGTCATGCACCCAGGTCCCATGAATCGGGGCGTAGAGATTGACTCAGTGGTAGCTGATGGTCCTCAATCAGTCATTCTGAATCAAGTCACCTTTGGTATTGCTGTGCGCATGGCTGTGATGTCTATAGTTGCTGGCAACTAAGATCATAAGCATGCTGTCCAAAAAACGTTGGTTGATTCTGTCGCATGGCTTCAATATGGATGGTCGCGCCTCAAGCCAAACGATTACCGATAAGATTCCTTATTTTCTAGAAGCGGGCATTGAGCCGATTGTCTTTAGCGCTATCACTGGAATTAAAGATCAACGCTTTCCCCATCGCCAATTTTTAGCTTGGGGACCAGCAGCGTTCCGGTTTGATTTTCGTCATTGGATTGCTAATCAATACGGCAGAGGATTTTTCTATAAGGTTTCAACCGGCATTGTTTCTTTGTTGCTTGCCCCGTTTATTGCCTTAGAAAAGTTTATTCTTGGCTATTCCAGTCAATGGTCTTGGTCGATTCCTGCCTACCTTCATGGCCTGTATTTAATTCGATCTGGCAAGGTCGATCTGATTTACTCAACAGGGGGAGCGTGGTCAGCCCATTTGGCGGGTTTATGGCTCAAGAAAAAAACGGGCGCGCCATGGATCGTAGAGATTCATGATCCATTGGTCATTCGTCAGAGTCCAGACGATTCCGGTTTTGAAAAGCCCAGTAATCGCGATGCTCGCTTTAGGCAATATTTAGAAAAGCAAATCTGTAAATATGCGGATTTAGCCTGGTGGTTTACCGATGGTGCCGTACATTATGCGAAAGTACGCAACCCCAATTTAAATACCTTATATAACGCTCATGGTTTTATGGTTCTGCCTGGCGCTGAACCGCCTGGCGGTTCAACTGGTGAGAAAATGCATCAGTATTGTGAATATTTGAATCTGTGCCACTTTGGTTCCTTGGCAAATGATCGCTCTCTTTCCACCATTCTGAATGCCTTAGTCCCGCTATTTAAGAAATATCCTCAAGCAAGAAAGCATATTCGGGTGCATGCCTATGGAGCGCCTCTAGATTCGTTAACTGTGGATGCTCTCAAGAAACTAGCGTTTGACGATGTTTTACTTGCCCACGGACGTTTAGAAAAAGATCCCACTACCGGTAAGTCAGGACGTGAGCGCGTGGTTGAGAAAATGCAGTCAGCGGACGTTTTAATTCTTTTGCATGGCAATGATGAGTGGTGCGCAGAATACATTCCCTCTAAGTTCTATGAGTATCTTTGGACGGGTAGGCCAATTTGGGGTATCACCCATCGCAACCCTCAATTGGATCAAATGTTATTGGAGCGCTCGGCTTACTTGAGCCCTCAAAATGACCCAGAGGCTATCGAGCTTGCTTTAGAGAGAATTTGGTTGGACTGGGAAGGTAAACAGTTGGCAGTACCCAAAGGCGTTCCGATTGGCGTAAATCAAGCTGCATATAGAATACTTTCTGAAGTGCAAGCTAAAACTGAAAGAAGCGCTTGAAAGATATCGTCCTCTATTGCAAATCTTACCGCAGAGACTTTTTGCGTCTTAAGCGCTTGCTTGATTCAATTAATCTATACAACGTCGACCAAATCCCCTTTTATATTTCTACTCCCGCAGATCAATATCAGGAGTTGCAATCGGTTTTGGGAGAAGGCACTGGGTACCAGTGGGTTTCTGATGAGTCGATTATTGCTTCTAATCCTCGAGTACCCGCTGGCATCGAAAAAACGAGATCTGGTAGCTTAAGTCAGCAGGTCATTAAATCTGAGTTTTGGCGTCTTGGTTTAGCTGAGAATTATGTTTGTCTCGATTCGGATTGCGTCTTTATTAAAGATTTCCATCGAGCTGATTTTTTAAGCGCAGATGGCACTCCATACACAGTCATCTATCAAAATAAAGAATTTTTTCAGCTATCGATTAATCGAGGGCATGCAAAGGTTGAAGCCAATCTTCGTAAAGAGGGTGATTGTGTAAAGGCTTTATTTTCTAGGGTAGGTCCAAACTACTATTGCCCATGCCCACCATTTATTTGGTCGGCCAAGGTTTGGCAGTCTTTGGATAGCCAATATCTTGAACCCAGAGGTTTGCATTTCTGGGATATCTCGAATAACGAACATCCAGAGACGCTGTTGTATCTCGAGGCTTTATTGAACTACCGCGCGATTCCTTTGTACCCAATTGAGCAATTATTTAGGATCTACTACTATGATTGGCAATACTATCTGCTGCGCAGAACGGGTGAGTCCGAGAGTAAATTAAAAGCAAATTACTTGGGCGTGATCTATCAATCAAACTGGGATTCTGGAATGGACTTTGGTGGGTCTACTAAGGCATTCCTCTCTCTTGCTCTTCGCCGCATCAAACGTTTCGGCCGCTATTTACAAAGTTACCTTTAATTCATGTCAGCACCTTTAAATATCAAGATTTTTGTTATTTCATTGCAAAGATCACTTGATCGCAGAAAACAGGTTGAGAAAGAAATGCAAAAAATTTCTTTACCCTGGTCTTTTCTGGATGCGATTGATGGCTCTGCTTTGGCATCAAGGCCAATTGAGTACAAGCCAGCTAAAGTGAAAAGACTACAGGGTTATGAATTAACCCCCAATGAGATTGGCTGCTATCTCTCTCATAAAGAGGCATGGAAGCGTTGTGTAAGTGAGAATGCACCCACCCTAGTTTTAGAAGATGATTTTGTTTTAGCGGCCAATTTTGAGAGTGTGCTCAGCACCATTCTTGAGGCAGATGATTGCTGGGATTTCCTCAGGCTGCAGGGTTTATATGAAGTGCCTTACAAGACCTTAGTTGAAAAATCAGGCGTCGCATTCGTTAGAAATGAAGGCGATGCTGTCGGTGCTACCGCATACCTATTAAAGCCAGTGATAGCAAGGCAGTTAATTCAGGATTCTGTAGATATCTATGAGCCCGTTGATCATTTTCTGGAACATCATCAAAAGCATGGCTTGGAATTTTTGGCAATTCGTCCATATCCAGTGGATATTACGCGCGCTAAATCGACTATTGCTGATCGCTCTGAGCGTTCTCCCGTTAAAGGTTTGCACAAGCGATGGAGATCGGTTGCCCGAGCGCTTGATCGGGTGCTGAGTAAAGACCCCTGGTTTCCAAAATAATTAAATCAGAAATATTCATCCCATTTGATTAACTAAGAGCAGTCTGAATAATATCCTTTAGGTAGCCTTTCAGGGGATCAAGTGATGGCTTTTGTAATAGCAAAGGCTGCTCTGCATATTGTGCAAGCTTACTTTTCGAATGCAATATTTGACCTAGTTCAGCAAAGTGATCTGCTGACATTGGCGCTAAATTAATAAATGCTTGCGGATTAAAGTCTACCTTTACATTTTCGTCAGCCCAAGTAATGGGTAGGCATCCCGCCATAAACGCTTCTGGAATTTTCTCGGTGTAGTAACCAGGGTGCATGCCATTTTCGGGGCATAAGTTAAAGGCGAATGCTTGTAATTCATCAAACTTAATCAAGCCACTTTCAGAGTGGTTTTTAATATTTGGATTGAATGATTTTCCAAACTCCACCACCTCGATTTGATTCTTAACGGCATTTAATAGGGTGCCCCTGGGCTCTCTGAGGTGTGAAGCAAATATCGCCGCCTTTTGCGGGCGCATCAGAAAGTCATGACCAAGCGGCTGAAGGAGGCGATTGACATCTAGCAACTTGCCATATCTGGGGTTAGTGTTGCCATTTACTCCCTCTGATGACCAGTCGGCAACTTCCATCCAGTAAGGCATGCGGAAGTGATGGGGGCCAGAAATCCCTAGATCAAAAGTGAGCGCATAGTCATTGGAGACAAAATCATGCCGAAGATTCTCGCCAGTCTGGAAAAGGATTAAAGGTGGTTTATGTGATGTGGGGATAATGGATTGAAGCCCATTATTTAGGCCGGCAACCAAAGGTCTAAGGGGTTTAGGGCACCAGGCCAACTTCTTTTTGCCTAAATGATGAAATGATCCGATGATCATCAAATCACATTGTTTGGGCTCAACCCATTCAATTTGATAGCCGAGGTTATGGCATATGGCAGGTACAAGGCTGGTTTTATAGTCGCTGGGCACCCCTACAGCGGATACTCTGATTGCAGTCATAAATACCTTACTTTCTAGATGCCTAAATGAAGTATTCAATTGTAATAACTACCTTGATAAACGTCTCGAAAACGCTCAAATCCCAGATTGATGAGTTGGTATCATTGAGGTCAGTTGAGCATTTAAAGGCTCTATAACTTCATTCTAGGCTTTGGGGGTTGCATGATTTTAGTGACGGGTGGCGCGGGATTTATCGGCGGTAACTTTGTTTTGGATTGGCTGGCCGATCCGAAGGCAGAAGGAATTGTTAATTTAGATAAGTTAACTTATGCCGGTAATCTGGCGACACTGGATTCTCTTAAGAATGATGCTCGCCACGTATTTGTGCATGGTGATATTGGTGACAAAGAGTTAGTTACCAAATTGTTGAAAGAGCATAAGCCACGTGCCATTGTGAATTTTGCTGCCGAGAGTCATGTGGATCGCTCTATTCATGGGCCGGCGGATTTCGTAGAAACCAATATCGTTGGTACCTTTAATTTGCTAGAGTGCGCTCGTGAGTATTGGAACGGTCTTGAAGGAGGGGCTAAAGAAGGGTTCCGTTTTCATCATGTATCAACTGATGAAGTTTATGGATCCTTATCTTTAACCGATCCAGCATTTACGGAAACAAATTCGTATGAGCCCAATAGCCCGTACTCAGCATCTAAAGCAGCATCCGATCATTTGGTACGTGCCTGGTTTCACACCTATGGGTTCCCAGCAGTAACCACCAATTGTTCTAATAACTATGGCCCTTATCACTTTCCAGAAAAATTAATTCCTTTGGTGATATTAAATGCGCTCAATAGCAAGCCATTACCTATTTATGGTGATGGCCAACAGATTCGCGATTGGCTCTATGTGGGCGACCATTGCTCCGCTATTCGTGAAGTGTTAGCTAAGGGTAAATTGGGTGAGACTTACAACATCGGTGGATGGAATGAAAAGGCTAATATCGATGTGGTAAAAACCATTTGCACTATCTTGGATGAGCTCAAACCTCGTGCCGATGGCAAGCCCTATGTTGATCAAATTACCTACGTAAAAGATCGTCCAGGCCATGATCGCCGTTATGCGATTGATGCCAGTAAGGTACAGCGCGAGTTAGGCTGGAAGCCAGCTGAGACCTTTGATACGGGCATTCGAAAGACGGTCCAGTGGTATCTGGATAACCCTGTTTGGATTGATGGTGTGGTGAGTGGGTCTTATCGCGACTGGTTACAAAAACAATACAACTAACCATAAATACTTAGATTAAATAACTGCGTGAATATTTTAGTTTTCGGAAAAGATGGTCAGCTGGGTAAAGCATTCAAAGCTTTATTTGACCAACTTCCAGTGTCTGCAAATCTACGCGTAACTTATCTCGGTAGGGCAGAGTGCGATCTCGGCAAAAAAGAGGAAGTACTTGTACAACTTAATGCAATTCAGGCAGACCTCATCATTAACGCCTCTGCTTACACGGCAGTCGATAAGGCTGAAACTGAAATAGATTTGGCTTATGAGGTAAATGCCAAGGCACCAGAGCTTATGGCGCAGTATGCTGTGGATAATGACGCTACCCTTCTACACTACTCAACTGACTATGTATTTGATGGCAATAAAGATGGTTTTTACGTTGAGAGTGATCCTCGTAATCCGCTCAGTATTTATGGCAAGAGTAAGGCTGCTGGTGAACAGGCAATTGAGAAAATATTTGCAAATTCTTCAAAAGGTCAATTTGCTATTTTTAGAACCAGTTGGGTTTATGGAGATGGTGGCAATTTCATACGCACGATCTTGCGTTTGGCAAAAGAGCGTGAAGAGTTAAAAGTGATTCATGATCAGCGTGGGGTTCCCACCAGCGCGGAGTGGCTTGCAAAGGTAAGCTTAGATTTGGCGCTAGATTCAGAATGGAAGTTAAAACAGTTTCCATCGGGTATTTATCATGCCGTACCGGCAGGTGAGACTACTTGGCATGGTTTGGCCTCTTTTGTGATTCAGGCCGCTCTTGATGCTGGCATCGAACTAAAGGCTAAGCCAGCCGCCATTAAACCCATTCTGGCTGTTGAATATCCCCTCCCAGCGCCAAGGCCAATGAATTCCCGCATGGATACCCTCAAACTACGCTCCGCCCTGCAAAATCAGGCTTCTAAAGCCTCAAACTCTTATAATGATCCTCAAAATATGCCGAATTTCCCAGCCTGGGATGGCATAGTTCAAGAATATGTATCCAAGCTAGCTTCAAAGGGTTTGATTTAAAAACCCTCATTGGCTTTCTTGGGGTGCTGAAACAGGGGTAATAAATGGCTGTAAATCGCAAAGGCATCATCTTGGCTGGTGGGTCTGGTACCCGTCTCTATCCAGTGACTCAGGCAGTGTCAAAGCAATTAATGCCAGTCTATGACAAGCCAATGGTGTATTACCCATTAAGCACCCTAATGTTGGCTGGTATTCGCGACATTCTCTTAATTTCTACGCCGCAAGATACTCCTCGATTTTCTGAACTATTAGGCGATGGCTCGCAGTGGGGTCTCAATATAGAGTATTGCGTGCAACCCTCACCAGATGGTTTGGCGCAAGCATTCACGCTAGGCAAAAACTTTGTAGGAAATAATCCAAGCGCATTAGTGCTGGGCGACAATATTTTCTATGGCCATGAATTGGTTGATCAACTCAATAGTGCAAACGATCGCACTTTGGGTGCATCTGTATTTGCGTATCACGTGAATGATCCGGAGCGTTATGGCGTAGTAGAGTTTGATAAAGACTACAAAGCGCTGTCGATTGAAGAAAAACCTTTGAAGCCTCGCAGTAACTATGCAGTAACAGGCTTATATTTTTATGACAATCAGGTTTGCGATATTGCTGCCTCGATTAAGCCCAGCGCTCGTGGTGAACTCGAGATTACAGATGTCAACCGTGTCTATCTTGAAAAGAATGAGCTGAATGTCGAGATTATGGGTCGTGGATTTGCTTGGTTGGATACTGGAACGCATGATTCTCTGTTAGATGCGGCAGGTTTCATTGCCACTCTACAAAAGCGTCAAGGCTTGATGGTGGCCTGTCCTGAAGAAATTGCTTATCGCCAAGGTTGGATTAGCGCTGAAGTGGTACAGAAGGTTGCTGCACAGTTAAGCAAGAATAGTTATGGTCATTACTTGGGTAAGATTTTGAACGAGCTCAATAACTCAGCTCAACCCATTTCACTTTCTGCCAAGAAGGTTCCTAAATGAGCATTTCTTCTAAGTTGCAGTTAACACCTACTGCGATTCATGATGTTTATATTGTGGAGCCCAAAGTATTTGGTGATGAGCGTGGATGGTTTACTGAGTCATTTAATGCGGAGGACTTCGCTAAAGCGACTGGGCTGGATATTCAGTTTGTGCAAGACAACCATTCCTTTTCTCGTCAGTGGACATTACGTGGCTTGCATTATCAAATAGAGAAGACTCAAGGTAAATTAGTACGAGTCGTGGCTGGTAGCGTATTTGATGTGGCTGTCGATATTCGTAAGGATTCACCAACTTACGGTAAATGGGTTGGTGTTGAATTGAGCGCAGAAAACCACAAGCAATTGTGGATTCCTGCTCAATTGGCTCATGGCTTTTTGGTACTCTCACCAACAGCCCAATTTCTGTACAAAACGACGGATTATTACCATCCACAGAGCGAAGCCTGCCTTGATTGGAATGATGCAAGCGTTGGAATCGAGTGGCCATTGCCTACCGGTGTTCAGCCTAATATGAATGCCAAGGATGCGGCTGGCCTTTCATGGGATGCAGCACCCAAGTTCTAGTCACCTTGGACAATTTCAAAAAGATAAGATAATCGTTACATGAGCGATTTATTCTCGACCTACTCAAAGGGTCTCCCGTCCAATCCCAAGATTTTGTTGGTAAAGCTTTCCTCCTTAGGGGATGTGCTGCACAACTTACCGATTGTTTGGGATCTTCGTAGACGTTTGCCTCATGCGCAAATTGATTGGGTAGTTGAAGAGGGTTATGTTCATTTGCTTGAACCACTTCTCAGTAAAAATGGCTTTAGCGGAATTGATCGCATCATTCCATTTGGTTTACGTCGCTGGAAAAAGAATTTATTTAAGCTCTCTACTTGGCAGCAGTTTTTTGCATTCAAAAAAGAGCTTCAGGCAACTTCTTACGATGTGATTATTGAGACTCAGGGCCTGCTTAAATCAGCCATTGTTTGTGCTCTAGCTAAAAAGAGTTCAAACGCTGTGATTTCAGGGCTCGCCAATGCAACAGAATTTTCTGGGTATGAGCCGATTGCCCGATTGTTTTATAACCAAGCTGTGCAGGTCCCAACACAATGTCATGCAGTAGATCGTTCGCGCTGGGTTACGTGCTCGGCTTTTGATTGGCCCTTGGTTGATCGCACTATTGCGCCTCAGTTTTATCCAAAGGATTACGTTGATTCTCTGAGCGTCAATTCAGGTGAGGTCTTAAAAGAATTAAAGTCACCTTATGTTTTGTGTTTTCATTCGACTGCTAGACAAGCTAAGCGTTGGTCCAATGAACATTGGATTTCTTTGGGCAATGAGCTAGCTAGTAGTGGTTATCAGATTGTGCTCCCCTGGGGCAATGCGGCCGAGCAAGCTGTGAGCAAGGAAATTGCTTTGCACGTTCCGAATGCCTTGGTGCCACCAGCATTTTCAATTCAGGAAGCTTTTTCGGTGATCGCAGGTGCCGCACTGACAGTGGGTGTTGATACGGGCCTCACACATCTTGCAGCTGTTTTAGGTAAACCTACAGTAGAAATTTATTGTGATTCACCAAGATGGAAGACCGAAGGTTACTGGTCTAACAATATTCGCAATGTGGGTGATATTCAATCGCCGCCACAGGTGGCAGAAGTCATTGAAGCTTCTTTAAGTTTGCTGAATTAACGCAATAAAGAATTAATTGCGATTAAATCCTCGTCAGACAAGGTTGAGGCACTTGCTTTAAGCTTGAGCGCATTTAAAACTGTGCTGTAGCGCGCTTGTTGTAACTGAGAGCGTGTGGTAAATAAGGTATCGACCGCAATCAATACGTCGATATTAATTAAGGTCCCAACCTGAAAGCCTAGGCGGCTTGATTCCACAGCAGATTCTGCAGATCTCTCAGCAGCTTCATAGGCTTTAACGCTGGCTAAACCACCATAGAAGCCAGTGAACGCAGCACGCGTATTTTGAGCCGCAGTACGTCTCGCATTGTCATAATTGGCTTTTGCTGTATCTACTAATGCAGCATTCTGTCGAATGACGGAGCTATTGAACCCGCCTGACACCAATGGAATGGTCATCTGTAAGGCAAGGGTATTGTTATAAACATTGGTCTGTGAAGGCGAGTAATTATTTGGCGTGCCGTTGGAGGTGTTATAGCCGGAGGTGCCCACTAAATTGACTGAGGGATAGTTCAAGGCCTGAGCGGCGCGATAAGTACTTTCGGATAAGGTCACTGATAACTGGCTTGCTAATACCTTGAAATTTGCAGCTTCTGTTTGATTAATCCAGTCATCTAAAGTTTGGCCAGGTGGCAGTATCGGATTGACGTTATCCACCAGCGGAGCACTTTTGTTTTCTTTGCTTTTGCTACGCGGATCTTTCAGTACACCATCAATTTTGGCTGCTTTAACCAAGGGTTTGAGTGGACCAACTGGGTGGCCTACTAATTGCTCCAGAACCCCCTTTTTTACAACTAAATCTGCTTGCGCAGCAATTTCTTGGGAGGTAGTAAGGTCGTAGCTAGCTTGGGCTGTATTGACATCCACAATAGTTGCAAGGCCTGCGTCAAACTTGGCTTGAGCAATATCTAGCTGTTGCTTAATCAGATCCTTCTTATTGCGATAGAGCGCTACATTGTCTTGGCTTGTCAGTGCATCAAAGTAAGCTTGTGAAACTCTCAGAATAAGATCTTGCTGCGCCTGAAAGAAATTCATATCAGCAATCTTGGTATTCAGATCACCTTGCTTAAAAGCCTCGAGGGCTGCTACGTTAAAAACAGGCTGTGTGAGAGTGACGGTATAGCTTTTTTGATCAAATACACGAGAGTTGCCTGCACCTGTTGAGACTACTGTTGTCCCAGCTCCATGTTGATAGTAGCGTGTACCACCAGGCGTTGCATTCGCTTGCGGGAGCAATAGAGAGAGGCCTTGCCAGTAGAGTTCTTTGCTGGCTTGATAGTTAAAGCGTGCAGCATTCAACACCGGATCACTAAATGCAGCATCTTGATAGAGTTGAATGAGGTCGTTAAATTGAGTCTTGTTATCGCTAGACTTGCTATTTCCCAGGTAGGATGGAGTTGCGTTATCCGGTAATGCGGTTTTATTGGGTAGCGGGGCTATCTGTGGTGGTTGCTCCAGCCCAATCAGGGTAGATGCACTCATGGGGGTGGGCAAGGCAGGTCTTGCGGCGGAAGTGGGGCTTTGGGCTAATGCCTGAAATGACCATGTGCCAAGACCGAGTGATTGACTTAGGATCAAACCAAAGGCGGTAAGTCGAGAAAGTCTAAAGCGGGATGGGGTCATGTAATTCAGATACTTTTCAATGTGCCATGCAGTTTAAGGCTAATTTATTCAAAATGCTTATTTAGACACTATTTTGCCAAATCCTCTGAGTTGTCTCTATATACCTATAAAATTTGGTCTATGGATCTAATCTTGTTACTAAAAGCAGTCATTCTGGGGGTGGTCGAGGGATTAACGGAGTTTTTGCCGATATCCAGTACCGGGCATCTGATATTGGTCGGAGATTTGCTCGACTTTAATAATGATCAAGGCAAAGCCTTTGAGGTCATTATTCAGTTTGGCGCCATTTTGGCGGTTTGCTGGGAGTTTCGTCAAAAGCTCATCAAAGTTGCTACCTCTTTTACCGGTAGCGCTATTGCGCGACGCTTTGTATTCAATCTCTTGATTGCCTCAATTCCGGCTATGGGTCTGGGATTCTTATTTGGCAAGCATATTAAGGCAGTGTTGTTTTCCCCGATTCCAGTAGCTGGCGCATTCATTGTGGGGGCACTCATTATTTTTTGGGCAGAACGTCGCCAACAAAACCGGGCCGATGTATCTAGTCACATTAAATCAGTAGATGACCTCACTCCTTTGGATGCACTCAAAGTCGGATTGGCGCAATGTGCTGCATTGATTCCGGGGACATCGCGTTCGGGTGCAACCATTATTGGCGGTATGTTGTTTGGACTGCCTCGTGCTGTAGCAACGGAGTTTTCATTCTTCTTGGCCATCCCAGTCATTGGCGGTGCCACTGCTTATGAGCTCCTTAAGCTCTGGAAAGCGCCGGTAGCCTTCTCTGGAGAATTTACTCTCGCTACTATTGTGGGTTTTATTGCTGCGTTTATTTCAGCATTTGTTTGTGTGCGTTGGTTAATTCATTATGTAGCTCACCATAACTTCATTCCGTTTGCCTGGTATCGCATCGCATTTGGATTGCTAGTGTTATTTACTGCTTACAGCGGGTTGATTGCTTGGTCTCACTGATCTAACCAACGTCCTTCATCAAAATAAACGGAATTAAATATGGATGTATCAATAGACGCAATTACTAATAATATTCAGCTGGCACTTGCCCCTGTATTTTTACTAACGGCTGTAGCAACTTTGATTAATGCGATTTCAGGACGCTTAGCCCGCTCGGTCGACCGTATGCGTGCAATCCGACACTCCATTAATCTGGGTGAGGTAAAAGATGCGGCAATACTGCGGCACATGAATAAAGAGGCTGATGAGGCCCAAATTAGAGGCCGCCTTTGTACCGCTGCCATCTTTTTTGATGTCCTCAGTGGCGTGTTTATTTCCTTAACAGTGCTCGAATTATTCTTCTTTCAGGCGGGCGCGGTGCGTTCTTTACAGACGTCTTATGTCATTTGGACATTTGTACTGGGCCTCATCTTTTTTATGACATCTTTATCCATTGTTCTGGCAGAGGTTGTTTATGCCTATCGCTCAGCGGGTTGGAATACCCCAAAAAAGACTAATAGCTAACGCATTTAAATATCCTTTTTTAAAAAAGACTAACTATGAACAAAATCCTCATCACCGGCGGCGCTGGCTTTTTGGGATCTCACTTAACTGAGAAACTCCTCAAAGAGGGTCATGATGTTTTGGTTGTTGATAACTATTTCACAGGCACTAAAGAGAACTTAGCGCATTTATTACCTAATTCTCGTTTAGAACTTATGCGTCATGATGTCACCTTTCCGCTCTATGTGGAAACGGATCAAATCTACAACCTTGCTTGCCCAGCATCTCCGGTGCACTATCAATACGACCCAGTACAAACCACCAAAACGAGTGTGCATGGCGCCATTAATATGCTCGGACTTGCCAAAAGAACCAGAGCCCGTATCTTGCAAGCATCAACTAGTGAGGTATATGGCGACCCCGAAGTCCATCCACAGCCAGAAGAGTACTGGGGTAAGGTTAATCCGATTGGTATTCGCTCTTGCTATGACGAAGGCAAACGCTGTGCTGAAACCCTGTTCTTTGATTATTATCGTCAGCACAACTTAGACATCAAGGTCGTACGCATCTTTAATACCTATGGCCCACGCATGCACCCCAATGATGGCCGTGTAGTGAGTAACTTCATTGTTCAAGCATTGCAAGGCAAAGACATCACGATTTATGGTGATGGTCAGCAAACCAGAAGTTTTTGCTATGTTGATGACTTAATCGATGCCATGGTCAAAATGATGAACTCAGAACAAGGCTTCACGGGACCCGTAAACATTGGCAACCCAGGTGAGTTCACTATGCTTCAATTAGCTGAGACGATTCTGAAATTATCAGGTAGTAAATCTAAGATCGTTTATCAGTCACTACCTTCGGATGATCCTAAGCAGCGCCAGCCCAATATCGAATTAGCAAAAGCTAAGCTCGGTTGGCAGCCTAAGGTCAACTTAGAAGATGGTCTTAAAGAGACGATTGCTTACTTTAAGAAAGTTGTGGGCTAGTAGTGGTTGAAAATAGCACTGTATCTGGGAAACGCTTTGATGAGCGAATTCGCTCCTTTGTTTTAAGGGCTGGAAGAACTACCGCTGGTCAACAACGCGCAATTGAGGAATTAGGCCCTCAGTTTTTACTGCCTTATCAAGCGTCTAATCTCAATTTGATCGAAGCATTTAACGGCTCAACTAAACCAAAGATATTGGAAATTGGTTTTGGCATGGGTGAGACGACTGCCAAGATTGCAGATCTCAGAACAGAAGATGATTTTTTAGCAATTGAAGTTCATCCCCCTGGCGTTGGTGCCTTGCTTAAGCTCATTGGCGAAAACAATCTTACCAATCTCAGGCTAATACGTCATGATGCTGTTGAGGTTTTAGAGAACATGCTTGCACCAAATTCTTTGGATGGGATTCATATTTACTTTGCTGATCCTTGGCATAAGAAGCGTCATCACAAACGTCGTTTAATCCAGGCTGAGTTCGTAAAGCTTTTGGTTTCCAGATTAAAGCCTGGTGCTTATTTGCATCTAGCAACCGATTGGCACAACTATGCTGAGCAAATGCTCTTGGTTCTGAATGCTGAAACTACTTTAGAAAATACTTCTCGCGAATTAATGAAAGTAGAAACTTTCACCGCTGACGATATTGCTAAGCCTGGTGAGGTTTACAATGAATTCAAGCCCACTCCTGAACAGCTCAATGCCGAGCATCAGGGTTATGTTGTGCGCCCAGACTATCGCCCAGTAACGAAGTTTGAAAACCGTGGCATCAAGCTGGGCCACGGTGTTTGGGACTTGGTTTACAGGAAAAAATAAACCAAGAGCATTAAATACTGAAGCTTATAAGCCTACGCAGACGTATTTCATCTCAAGGTATTCATCCATTCCGTAGGCGCTGCCTTCACGTCCCAGTCCGGATTGCTTGATACCGCCAAAGGGAGCAACCTCGTTAGAGATTAATCCAGTATTGACGCCTACCATGCCGTATTCCAAGGCTTCAGCCACTTTCCACACGCGACCAATATCACGACTATAAAAATACGATGCTAGGCCAAATTGACTACTATTGGCTAACTTTATGACTTCTTCATCACTCTCAAAAGGAATGATCGGCGCTATCGGGCCAAAGGTCTCTTCATAAGTAATCAACATTTGACTATTTACGTTGGCTAAAATAGTTGGCTCATAAAAGTTCTTACCTTCAATAGATTGCTTACCACCAGTGATCAGCTTGGCGCCTTTACTTAATGCATCAGCAACATGCTTTTGTACTTTTTCAAGGGCGGCAGTTTCAATTAAAGGGCCTTGAGTAATGCCCGCCTCCATCCCATTGCCCACTTTAATGGCGGAAAGTGCCTTGGCAAACTTTTCGACAAACTGATCATGCACCTTTTTATGAACATAAAAACGGTTTGCGCATACACAAGTTTGCCCAGAGTTTCTAAATTTAGAAGCCATAGCGCCACTGACTGCAGCATCGATATCTGCATCTTCAAAGACGATAAACGGTGCGTGTCCACCCAACTCAAGGGCAAGCTTCTTAACGGTGGGGGCGCATTGCTCCATCAGGATTCGGCCCACTTCTGTGGATCCTGTGAAAGATAAATGGCGCACTGTTGGTGAGGAGCAAAGTGTTTTACCAACCACAATAGATTGAGTTGCATCAGCGGTCACGATATTAATTACCCCATCCGGAATGCCGGCGCGCTTCGCAAGTTCAGCTAGGGCTAAGGCAGATAGTGGTGTTAATTCAGCGGGCTTAATCACGATGGTGCATCCTGCCGCTAATGCAGGTGCAATCTTGCGCGTGATCATCGCAATCGGAAAGTTCCATGGCGTAATAGCTACGCATACACCAATCGGCTGCTTTAAGACCATGAGGCGCTTGTCACTCCAGGTCGTTCCCAGAATGGAGCCTTCTACACGTTTCGCTTCTTCAGCAAACCACTCTACAAATGAGGCGCCATAAACCACTTCACCAGCAGCTTCACTGAGAGGCTTGCCTTGCTCAAGCGTCATGAGCTTTGCAAGATCTTGTGTATTTTCAATAATGAGGTCAAACCACTTGCGCATGATGTGCGCCCGCTCTTTGGCTAATTTGCTGCGCCATGCTGGAAGTGCTTTTTCAGCTGCGGAGATAGCGAGCTCGGCATCTTTGGTTTCTAGATTGGCTACCGTTGCAATGGTCTCATCGGTGGCGGGATTGGAAACGGCAAAGGTATTTGCGGAGCCAATCCATTGACCATCAATAAAAGCCTCTTCTCTAAAGAGACTGGAATCTTTCAGTTGACTACGAATGTCTACTTTTTGCATGTTGTCTGACCTTGGTATAGATGTAGGTCATTTTATCCCTCAATAAATAAAATAGCCTCCAAGCTTTAAGGGCCTGAAGGCTGGATGCTTTACCACTGGTTAGGAAGTGTTTAGCCTGCCTGAGTCTCGGTAGCGCGGAGCTTCTGGGCGAGTAGATCTAATACGCCATTGACATATTTATGGCCGTCTGTGCCGCCAAAGGTTTTGGCAAGCTCGACTGCTTCGTTGATTGCTACTTTATAAGGCACGGAAAGGTCGACAGCTAGCTCATAGGCGCCAATCAGTAAAGCGGCATGCTCAACTGGTGAGAGCTCATTAATTGGGCGATCTAGCGCCGGAGTAATAATGGCCTCCAACTCATCAGTGCGAGCCAGTACACCATCAAAAATACCTTGAAAAAGCTCGAGTTGGCAGCGACGGAACGCGGGATCTTCAGCAAGCTGCTTAGCAATGGCAGCACCATTGGGAATGCTGCCAGCACGACGCATGACTAGGCTTTGATAAACGCCTTGGAGGGCATATTCACGAGCGCGACGACGTGGTGTTAATGAGCGCTTTGGAGCTGGCTTCACTTCCTTACTAGCTTGTGGGTTCAGTGGGTTTTGGCTAGATGTGGTCATGCGAATTATTCTTCTTCACTCGAGTTGATTTCGATATCAATATCAGGAGTTAATGCCAAGGCTAAATTTGCCATCTCCACTACTGCTTGAGCACATTCTGCGCCTTTTACTTGAACACGGACTTGAGCTTGCTCATCAGTGTCGCAAGTGAGTACGCCATTGGCGATTGGTAATCCAGAGTCAATTGAGATACGAGTGATGCCGGCAGCGGATTCATTGGATACTAATTCGAAGTGATAGGTCTCACCGCGGATAACAGCACCTAGGGCCACTAAGCCATCAAACTCACCAGTCTCTGCCATTTTTTGGAGGGCAAACGGAATTTCTAGTGCGCCAGGAACGGTAACCAATTTAATATCTGCTTGAGAAACCCCAAGAGAAATCAATTCATTGATGCAGGCATTAGTTAAGGCAACACAATGATCCTCATTAAAGCGGGCTTGCACAACACCAATGCGGAGATCTTGACCGTTGAGATCAGCTTCTAATACACCTACAAAATCATTAGTGGAACTCGTCATATCAATCTTTAAAAATATTTAGGCTTTAATGGAATTTAAGAAGTGTACGGCTTGTAACCCGTAACTTCGAGCTTATAACCAGATAGGCTAGGCACAGGGCTTGGATTTGCAAGCAAGCACATTTTGCCAACGCCGATATCTTTCAAGATTTGGGCGCCGATACCGTAGCTTCTGAAATCAGTTTTTCTGGTCAACGGTTTCTTGGCTTCTTCATGGGATTGATTCAGTTTTTGGAACTGTGCCAACCAATCTTGGTCGTTCGGAGCAGCGATCCCAGAGGCATTGAGGAGTACCGCAACGCCAGTAGGGGCAGAAGCAAGTTCTTCCAACGCTTTGGCTAGCGGCCATGAATGGGTGCTGACGTTGGAGTCCAGGAAATCCAAAACAGTGACCGGCTCATGCACGCGCACTAAGGTTTCTTGAGCTTCAGAAGGCTTGCCATGCACTAATGCAATATGAATGCATGAGCTAGGAGTATCGCGATAAACAATCCCTTGGAATTTTCCCCAAGGGGTAATGAATTCACGAGTACCTTCACGAACCACAATACTTTCATGTTGGCTACGGTATTGAATGAGATCTGCAATGCTGCCAATTTTTAATTGATGCTCTTTTGCAAATTCCAAAAGATCTGGAAGACGTGCCATGCTGCCATCGTCTTTCATAATTTCACAAATCACGGAAGTCGGTGAGCATCCAGCCATTGCTGCTAAGTCGCAGCCCGCTTCAGTATGTCCTGAGCGAATAAGTACACCACCAGGCTGTGCCATCAATGGAAAAATATGGCCAGGCTGAACTAAATCACTGGGCTTGGCGTTTGGTGCCACGGCAGTTTTAATTGTAAGTGCGCGATCAGCTGCTGAAATACCAGTAGTCACTCCGCTGGCTGCTTCAATAGAGACTGTGAAATTCGTTCCCATTGATGTGCCGTTATCACGAACCATCAAAGGAAGATTCAGTTGTTGGCAACGCTCGCGTGTCAGGGTTAAGCAAATCAATCCACGGCCATGTTTTGCCATGAAATTCACGGCCTCAGCTGTAACGTGATCGGCGGCCAGAACTAAATCGCCCTCGTTTTCACGATCTTCTTCATCGACGAGGATCACCATTTTGCCGGCGCTAAGCTCAGCAATAATTTCTTCGGTGGAGGCAAGGGTATTTGGCATAGCCCTCTATTTTAAGCTCAGGAGCCCTTTACAGTGCTGTCCCACCTTAATATCCCGTGTTTCTGACAGCAAGAGCCTTAGATGGGAGTTTCAGTTCACAAGACTGCCTTTGAAAATGGGCGATGCCTCCTAAAAAGACCTCCAACCCAGCATTCGGACCTATGAATTGCCGGGGATTTATTTTGTTAGAGGTTTTGGTGGCCATGAGCATGATTTTGGGGGTCTGGATGGCATCGGCGGGTGTTTATCAGCGCCTAGCCTTAACCCTGACTCAACAAGAGAGCAAAAGAGCGCAACTTAGAAAGGATTCAGATGCTTTTGAAATGCAGGAGCAAAGCAGGATCAATCTCAATCTACCCAATAAAGCTTTAAGTTATGAGTCTACTCGAATGTCTGGTCGGGATCGCTCTGTGCGCATTGCTACTCAACCCACTATTAAAAACAAGCGCTGATTTGGTAATCAAGCAAATTGAGTATGAAAAATCACAAGCGCTAATTTCAGAAGCAGATCGTGCATTTGAATTAATTGGCCGAGCTATTCGTATAGCGGGTTATCGAAATATTCAAGACGCTCAAATCCTAAGTCAGAAGTCAAGACAAAAAATAAGGCATCAAAAAAATGATAGCTCATTGCTTCAGGTCGAAAAAAGATCGGGATTCCGAGGATCGGATTCACTGATCATTCGTCATGAATTATCCGCTAGTACAGATTTTGATTGCATTGGAAATGTACTGACTCAAGATCGCACCAAAAATAATTTGGCCATGCAAGGATTCTTGGTGGATCGTCAGGCAGGTATTTCAAAAGGCAAAAAAGTCAATGGTGGTTCGCTAATTTGTCAGTCACTCGATCGCCAGGGCCGCATACAAAATACCACCTTAATGAATGGAGTCAATAGTCTTCTGATAGAAGAGTTGAGCCTCTCTGAAGCCCAGCAATCATCGGTGTTAAGGCTTTTTAAGGTCAAGCTACAAATGACTGATGGGGCTAAGCTCAACTTGGATATCGAGCGCACTTTTGCGACGAGGAATTTCTTATGATTTTGGCTTGGGTGATATCGCTGCTATTGCTCTGTTCATCTCTCATAGCGTATTTGGAGAGGCTGAGTGCATTACGCATCGTAGAAGTAAAAACAATGGAAGCATCTCAAAAACATTTTATTGCTGCTGAAAAATCGGTCTTAGACTGTGAGAAAAATTTAACCGCTCTTGCTAATCTCGAAGAGAATACTTGTTTTATTCAATCAGTAGGAAAAAATCGTTGGTTGATTTCCAGTAAAGAAAAGCCAGCGATTCAGATTGGTGTTGTGATTGATGAAACAACTGGCACAGTAACTCGCATTAACTGGCGACAAATATTTGAATAACTTAATGCTAGATTCAAAATCCGGATTTAGTCTCTTGGAGTTAATGGCTGTGGTTTTGCTCATTGCCATTGTTGCGATGATGACCATGCCTTTATTGCAAGAACAAATTGCCGCACGAGAAATCGAAACTATCGCTCGAAGGTTTATTGCTCATGCGCACTTTGCTCGTCAGCAAGCTTTGTATTTAGGGCAACCCGTGCGCCTTGCGCCTATTGCTGACGATCGATGGGAGTCGGGGTGGGTAGTTAAAAGCGGCTGCATCGGTAAGGCAGTCAAATCAGGTTGTATTGAAAAGCCCTGGTTTTTGCAGGGAGGCATCGACCCCATTTACTTTAAGGGCGGAGGTAAGCAATTTATTGATCCCAATTCTGGCAAGAAGAGCATTTTGTTTAATGCCGCCGGTGCGGCAAAAACGGCTCAAGGCGGGTTTGTGGCCAATCGATTGATCCTGGGTCACAGCAGGGCTCCCGACTTGGAGCGCCAAATGATTTTGGGAAGTGGAGGTCGCTGGCGTATCTGCGACCCCGCTAGAGATACTAAGCGCTGCCATTGAATGGTTTAATAGACCCTATGTACAGCGCAGTTGACCACCAGTTTATGAGTAAGGCTTTAGCCGAGGCTCAAAAAGCACTTTATTTATCGAACCCTAATCCTAGAGTGGGTTGTGTCATTGTTAAAGATGACAAAGTTATTGGTAAGGGCTTTACTCAGAAGGTAGGCAGTGCTCATGCTGAGATACAAGCCCTAGCGAATGCCAAATCACTCGGAAATGATCCTGCGGGATCAACCATCTATGTAACGCTGGAGCCCTGCAGTCATACTGGGCGAACTCCCCCATGCGTTGATGCATTGATTGCTGCAAAACCGAAAGCCATATTTGTGGCAATGTCTGATTCCAATCCTTTGGTTGGTGGCAAGGGCTTAGAAAAACTAAAAACTGCAGGCATCGAAGTACATTGCGGATTAATGGAAGCCGAAGCACATGCATTAAATCCTGGATTTATTTCACGCATGACTCGAGGTTTGCCTTGGGTGCGCATGAAAATTGCTGCAAGTCTCGATGGTAAGACGGCTTTACCGGATGGCCGTAGTCAGTGGATCACCGGACCGCTTGCAAGAGCTGATGGCCATCATTGGCGTGCACAAGCATGTGCCATTGTGACTGGTGTAGGAACTATTAAAGAAGACGATCCCATTCTGAATGTGCGGGATGTTCAAACTGAGCGTCAACCTTGGCGCATCATCGTTGATTCCAAATTAGAAACGCCGCCGGCAGCAAAGATTCTCAACAATATTGATCAATCAGGCGTCATCATTGTTTGTGCAAGTCTTGATGGCCCAGAGATGCAGCAAAAAGCCAAAGCATTTACTGCGCGCGGTATCGAAGTTATTGCCATGGCTAATCCATCTGGCAAAGTAGATCTGCCAAAGCTATTCTCGTATTTAGCCAAAGAGCGTGAGATGAATGAGATTCATATAGAGGCAGGCTTTAAGCTCAATGGATCTTTACTCAGAGAAAACTGTGTAGACGAGCTGCTGCTCTACTACGCCCCATTCTTGATGGGTGAGGGTATTGGTATGGCTAATGTTGCGCCACTAAATTCCTTGAATGACAGAGAACAGTGGCAAGTCATTGATCACAGTCTCTTTGGCTCCGATCTTCGACTACGCTTAATAAAGAACTAAAATTACCCTATGTTTACTGGAATCATTACTGCTGTTGGTCAAATTAAGAGCGCTCAAGCAAAGGGCGATGGCTTGCATTTAATTATCGAGGTTCCATCTGGCTATTTGGATGATGTTGCCTTGGGTGACAGCATTGCCATTCAAGGTGCTTGCATGACAGCTACCCAGTTAACCAGCAATTCTTTTGCCTTGGATATCTCTCGTGAGTCTCTGAATAAAACGATTGGTCTTGATAAGGTCGGTCCAGTCAACCTCGAAAAGGCCATGCGTTTAAATGATCGCCTAGGCGGACATTTAGTGAGTGGGCACGTAGATGGTGTTGGCAAGGTTGCGCACTTTTCTCAAGTGGCTAATGACGCTTATGGTTCTTGGTTGCTGCGTATTGAAGCTCCAAAAGAACTGGCGCAATACTTGGCTTACAAAGGATCTATTGTTGTGAATGGTGTATCGCTCACAGTCAATCAGACCGAAGACTCAGCAACTTCTTGCGTCATTGATATCAACATCATTCCCCACACCTTGGAAAACACTACGCTGGGTAATCTCAAGCAAGGTGATGCGGTGAATCTTGAGGTTGACCTCATCGCGCGCTATGTAGCGAGGATGCTAGAAACCCAAGCTAAATAAGTTTGATTACTTATTTTCTGTTTTCTGCATTTTTGTATACCGCATCTTGATTTCGCTTACCTACAGCAATCACTAGAATTACAAGTTTATGATCAATAACTTCATAAACAAGCCTATAACCAACAGTTCTCAATTTAATTTTATAAAAGTTGTCTAAGTCACCATGAAGTTTTGCTGAGGGCGCTCTTGGGTTAACTAAACGTTTTTGCAGTTGCTTTTTAAATTGCTTTTTTACTGAGTTATCTAATTTTTGCCATTCTTTTAGTGCAAGAGTATGAAACTCAAGACTAAAGCTCTTCAAGCTTCACTTTCACAGTTTTGCCGCCCTTGCGAGCCTGAATAGTTTTAATGAGCGAGACATCATCAATAAGATCGAGCAATGCTTCATAAGCCTTAGCAGACAAAAGATAGGCTTCTGGCTTATTGTGGTTTAAGACGGCAACAGGAAGATCCCCTGCAATCTCCATGATCTTGCTGGGGTTGCGTCTTAAGTCAGTCATGCTGACTGTGGTTTTAGCGTGGATTATCTGTGTAAGGCTCATATAAAAATACCCATAATTTAGTGCATTATTATGTGCTTTTTTACAAATGTCAAACGCAAAAATATAGGGCCTGATGGCCCTATGGGTTTATTTCTTCGTTGTAGGCTTACCTATAGCGGGTTGGGTCGACCAGATTAGCTTGCTTAAAGCCCGCTTGTCTTAAACGGCAAGACTCACATTCTCCACAGGCTTCACCCAAATCATTTGCTTGATAGCAAGAGACTGTTTGCGAATAATCAACGCCTAGAGTGCTGCCTAGTTGGATGATTTCACCTTTAGTCAGGCTGATGATAGGTGCGTGTACTCTAAAACGATTTGCATCATTGATGGCTTCGACACCTGCTTTAGTAGCTAGGTTGGCCATATGTTCAAAAGAGGCAACATATTCAGGGCGGCAATCAGGATAACCAGAGTAATCCACCGAATTAGCGCCGTAGAAAACATCAAGACCACCCAATGACTCCGCCCAACCCAATGCAAGTGATAGCAAAATCGTATTGCGTGCTGGCACGTAGGTAATGGGAATTTCTTGATCTTTGCCGGGAGTGGTTGGGACTGCAATCGAGGCATCAGTTAAAGCAGAGCCCCCAAAGCGAGTGAGGTCTAGATTAACCACTTCGTGTCTTGCTACTCCAATTTGCTTGGCAATATGTTTGGCCGCTGCCAATTCAGATGAATGACGCTGACCATATCCTACGGATAGGGCATACGGCGTATACCCAAGGTCTTTCGCAAGGGCGAGTACAGTTGTTGAGTCTAGCCCACCCGAAAACAGAATGACTGCTGGAGCGCCGGCTTTACGGGGCGCTAGAGATTCGAATGCGGCAGAAAGCTTAGACATGGATGATCAGTTACTTGGTGCTAGCAATGAGTTGCTGCGCATCTTTAGCTGCATCAGTGTCTGGGTACTTAGCAATAATTTCGCTAAATGTTTTTTTAGCCGCTGCCTTGTTGCCGCTTTCTAATTGCGAGTTACCCAAAGTCACCATTGCCGCAGGAACGCGTGGATGATTTGGGTAGCGTTTAATTAAACTTTGTAATTGGGCGATGGCACCAGCATATTCTTTATTGGCATATTTGCTATTACCACTCCAGTAGAGGGCAAGCGGCAAGTAAGGGCTTTTTGGATACTTGGCAGTGAATGCAGCAAAGCTATCGTCAGCCTTCTTCAGATTACCCGCCTGAAACGCCTTTAATGCATCGTCGTAGGCTTTTTTCTCGCCAGGTTGCACTGTTCCAGAGACGCCTTCAATTGTTACGGTGCGAGGTTCAAAATTACCCAAGCGAGTATCGAGATCTTGGTAGTAAGTTTTCTGACTATTGTTAATGTCTTCGCCTTGCTTCTCAAGCTCTTCAACCTTGCCACGCAGCTCTGCATTCTCAGTTTTGAGTTTGTCGATTTGACCCTGTAACTCAAGCTGGGTGGTCGCTAGAGACTTGCGCAGATCCAGGATGGCTTTACGTGCTTCGTCATCGGAGAAGAGGGCCCAGGCGCTATTAGATGCGCCTAAACAAATGAGTGCAGCACTTAAACAAAACGCTCGTGAGAGCGTTTGTTTTACTGAGTATGAAAGCATCTTCATTTAGTTAGTGATGTAAACAATGTCAGCGCGGCGATTTTCTGCCCAAGCTGCTTCAGTGTCACCTTCTGCTTTTGGCTTTTCTTTACCAAAGCTAACTGCTTCCATTTGGTCGTCAGAAACGCCCATCAAGTTCAATGATTTACGTACAGCATCAGAACGACGTTGGCCAAGTGCCAAGTTGTATTCAGCTGTGCCGCGTTCATCAGTGTTGCCCTGAATAATGACTTTCTGCTTTGGATTGGCTTTTAAGTAGCTTGCGTGAGCAGACAGCATTTTTTGGTATTTAGTTTGAACGGTGTATTCATCAAAGCCAAAGTAAAAACTCTTTTCAAAGAGTGGACTGCTCGGGTCATTCCATGGCTGTGAGCCAAATTTGCCACTGCCGCTACCATTAGCACCATCAGTGTCATCTAGCTTGACGCTGGAGCATGCCGCCATCAAAAATGCCGCGGCACCAATCAGGGCGAATGTCGCTGCGCGACGTGCGATAGAAATCTTCATGAATTTTCCTTTTTCCTACGAGCTAAATCTATAAATGAATCAATAGACAATATTATGCCCCCAAGAACATCAAAAGTGACTATTTCAACCCCTAAAAAGGGGTTTAGACGTAGTGAAGGCTTGGTAAAGACTGACTAGGGCTGACCTAAGACTCAGTCCATGAATGGACCCCAGGATGGCTGACGTACGTCAGATCCTGGAATGCTCAATACCTGCTTGGAATTCCCGTCTACTGAAACGGCGGCGAGCACTCGTTTGCCACCGACTTTGGTGGAGTAGAGAACATAGCGGCCGTTGGCAGCAAAGGAAGGGGATTCATCACTAGTGCCATCGGTAAGCGCCTGAGTATCGCCAGTAGCTAAGTTCAGAATGTAGAGGCGATATGCGCCACCAATATTGGCGATGTAAGCTAAATATTTGCCATCTGGTGAGATGCGAGGTGAGGTTACAAAACCTTGTTTGAAGGTAATGCGTTTGACGCCTTCAGCTTGTTCGCCATCAGCACTCATGCGATAGATTTGTGGGTTGCCACCGCGATCGCTAGTGAAGTAGATGTAGCGACCATCAGCAGAATATTGCGGCTCGGTATCAATCGTGTTGCCACGAGTTAAACGATGCAAACCCGTGCCATCTGCATTGATGCCGTAGATCTGTGTATTACCATCTTTAGACAATGAGATCGCTAATTTCTTGCCATCGGGTGACCACGCTGGTGCGCTGTTATTACCCTTTTGATTTGAAAGAGAAATGCGACGACCGGTTGCTAGTTCATGAACATAAATCACCGGCTTACGATCTTCAAAAGAAACGTACGCTACTTTCTTGCCATCGGGTGACCATGATGGAGAAATAATCGGCTCACCACTGTTCATAGCATTGCGAATGTTCTGACCGTCTGCATCAGATATCACCAGGCGATAGCGCTTACCATCCTTAATGACATAGGAGAGACGGGTGGAGAACACGCCACGCTCACCCAATAACTTAAAGATGATGTCATCAGCAATTTTATGGGCAACTGCACGCAAGTTATCGGTGCTTGAGCTGAGATTTAGACCACCCAGGCTTTGAGATTTGCGAACATCAAATAATTTGTAATGAATGTCAAATTGATTGTTGCCAGTCTGTACGACTGATCCAACTACTAATGCATCAGCGCCACGTGCTGCCCAAGATTTGTAGTTGGGGGTACCATCATCGCTCTCAACAGCATTACCGTTCTCAGTATTTTTAAAGTAACCGCTGCGAGCTAAATCTTGGCGAATGATTTCAGTAACGCTAGTGGGTAATTTGTTCTCATCTTTAAAGCGCATTACCGCGATTGGGTAAAGTGATTGACCTACGCCAGTGATTTCAATATTCATCTGCGCAAGCGCAGGAGTTGCAAAGCTGATACATAAAGCAATACCAATCAAGCTAAAAGAATTTAGTTTTGAGGTCAGTTTCTGTATCTGTCTTTTTGCTAATTGCAACATGCATTAATCCTTGGGTTTAAAAGTCAGTTTTACTTCGCGTTGAGGAATTTTGCCATTGTCGTCTTTTGGCAAACTCTCTGCGCGAGAAAGTGCGAGGAGTACGGCACGGTCCCAGCCGGTATTACCGCTAGAGGATTGAATACTGGTACTCAAAATAGCCCCGTCTGGAGCAAGATTGACCAGAATCACTGCTGCAGGGTTGCCACTCACGGATTCAGGGTTAAAGACAATCAATGGCTTGACCTTCTTAATGACTTTGTCGGTCCAGCCTGGGGGCGCATTGCCTCCGCCGCCAACACTACTTCCAACCGTACCACCACTACCGCCTTCGGCACCAGCTGCAGCACGTAAACGCGCTAATTGATCAGCACGTGATTTCTCAGCTGCTGCATTGGCTTTAGTTTCTGCAGGAGATTGGGCTTTAGGGGCTTCTACTTTTTTCGGTGGATCTTCCTTCTTCGGCTTTTCCTTCTCCTTCGGTGGAGGAGGTTTCACTGGCTTTGGCTTCTCTTTCACCACTTCTTTTTTGGGAGGTTCTTTATCCACCTTCTTTTTCTTGATGGCGATATCAGCAGCCTCTTCTTTCACTTCTGTTTTGAGTTCTGGCTCAGGTGGAGATTCTACTTGTGGAGCGGAGTCCCAGAGCTCAACCTCAACACCAGAAGAGGTGGTGTTGTTCCAGCTAATCCCAATCATTAAAAAAGCAAGCAGACCTAAATGCGCGATGAGTGAAAAAGTAAAGGCGCGCTTGGTACTTTCTTCTTTCGTAAAACGTCCTCGCTTGAATTGCGAGAGGGGTGACTTAAAAGAGTGTGCGCTATTCATGAGCAGCTATGATGGCCAGAGTCTTACTGGGTCTTGACCGCAAGGCCAACGCGCTTCACGCCATTCTCTTTGAGCTTGGACATCACTTCCATCACTGTTTCATACTTAATGGATTTATCCGCAGCAATCACAATCGGTTGATCGGCAGATTTTTCTGCCTGAGATCTGGCAAAAGCACCAAGCTCAAATTTATTAAGTGTTTGCGTGGGGTCTCCATCTTTGCGCACGATGACATTCTCGTTGGCATCAATCGTTAGAAAGACTGGCGGTAGTGATTGCACTTTGGCGCCACCAACGGTGGGTAAGTTGACAACGCCCGGGTTGACCATTGGTGCGGTGACCATAAAAATCACGAGCAATACCAACATGACGTCGATATAGGGAACGACGTTAATGTCAGACATTGCCCGACGTTTGTTTTTACGTAATGAAGAACCAGCCATAATTTTTTCGCTTATGAATGCAATTAACGTCCAGCAGTTTGACGCTGCAAGATGTTGGTGAACTCTTCAATGAAAGTTTCAAAGCGAATGGAGAGGCGGTCTACATCAGTTGCTGCGCGGTTGTAAGCAACTACTGCTGGAATCGCAGCAAACAAACCAATCGCTGTAGCGATCAATGCTTCTGCGATACCGGGAGCCACTGCAGAAAGGGTCGCGTTTTGCACGTTAGCCAAACCGCGGAAGGAGTGCATGATGCCCCAAACGGTGCCAAAGAGGCCGATATAGGGAGAGACTGAGCCTACGGATGCCAAGAAGGGTAGATTGGCTTCTAGGAGGTCCATTTCACGTTGGTAGGTGGCTTTCATGGCGCGACGGGCAGCGTCAATCTCACGACCTTTTGCAAATTCTTGCATCCCAGCCTCGAAAATATGCTCTAGGACCGCGTCATTGCGGTTATTGCGCTGGGCCGCCTCCAGGAGGGTATTGAGGTCTCCACCGGCCCAAAAGTCACGCTCAAAGCGCTCGGTATCCTGGCGGACCCCACGTAAAACAGCGGTTTTCTTAAAAATAATGGTCCAAGAGGCCACGGACATGCTGAGTAATAACAACATTACCAGCTGTACTAATAGGCTGGCATTGAGGACTAAGGAGAGGAATGAGAGGTCTTGTGTAGAGGTCATGGTGGATTTTGTATGATGTAGGTTGATTTTACTAAGTTAATTCACTCAGCAATCCAACTTTTTCAGGATTATCACCATGTTTGACCGTCAAAACACCTTAGCCAAAACCGACCCCCAGTTATGGGCAGCCATTCAGAACGAAAATAAGCGTCAGGAAGACCATATTGAGCTGATTGCTTCTGAGAACTACACCTCACCAGCGGTAATGGAGGCTCAAGGCTCTCAGTTGACCAATAAGTACGCTGAAGGCTATCCAGGCAAGCGCTATTACGGCGGTTGTGAATTCGTGGACGTGGCTGAGCAATTAGCGATCGATCGCGTCAAAGCATTATTTGGTGCTGAAGCAGCAAACGTACAACCGCATTGCGGCGCATCTGCCAACCAAGCTGTGTTCTTGGCTTTCTTAAAACCAGGCGATACCTTCATGGGTATGAGTCTTGCTGAAGGTGGTCACTTAACGCACGGCATGGCGTTGAACATGAGCGGCAAATGGTTTAATCCGATCGCTTACGGCCTTGATAAAAACGAAGAGATCGATTACGAGCAAATGGAACGTCTCGCGCGTGAGCACAAACCAAAACTCATTATTGCTGGTGCCTCTGCCTACTCTCTAAAAATTGATTTTGAGCGCATTGGTAAATTGGCAAAAGAAGTGGGCGCAATTTTTATGGTCGACATGGCGCACTATGCTGGCTTAGTTGCAGCTGGCGTTTATCCAAACCCAGTGCCGCATGCCGACATTGTTACTTCTACAACCCACAAGAGCTTGCGTGGCCCCCGTGGCGGCATCATCTTGATGAAGGCTGAGCATGAGAAGGCGATTAACTCTGCAGTGTTCCCAGGCTTACAGGGTGGTCCTTTGATGCATGTGATAGCCGGTAAGGCGGCAGCATTTAAAGAGGCACAGGAGCCGAGTTTTATTGATTACCAAAAACAAGTTGTTGCGAATGCAAAAGTACTTGCTGAGACTTTAATTGCACGTGGCTTACGTATCGTTTCTGGCGGAACAGATTCTCATGTGATGTTGGTGGATCTGCGTGCCAAGAAAATGACCGGTAAAGAGGCTGAGCGTGTTTTAGGTGAAGCGCACATCACTTGCAATAAGAACGGCATTCCAAATGATCCAGAAAAACCAATGGTGACCAGCGGCATTCGTTTGGGTTCACCAGCAATGACTACGCGTGGATTTAAAGAAGCAGAAGCAAGACAAGTTGGAAACTTTATTGCGGATGTTTTAGATAATCCAACTGATCCTGAGAACATTGCTAAAGTGCGTGCTCAAGTTTCTGAGCTCACGAAGCGTTTCCCAGTTTACGGTTAAGCAAACAATCAGCAACCCAACTAAGAAAAGAAGAGCTCATTGCGCTGCCCTTTTTGCCATAACGAAGATACCCAGGTTCTAGATACCCGGGTATCTGACGAAGGCGATACCATTCGCCGTCGTCGTCGTTGTGCCAAGTGCGATAAGCGATTTACAACTTATGAGCGTGTTGAATTGGTGCTACCAGCTATCGTTAAGAAAAATGGCAGTCGGGTTGAATATAGTCACGATAAGCTGGCTAGCTCAATCAAGCTGGCACTACGTAAGCGTCCGGTCTCCTCTGATTCTGTAGATGAATCCATTGCCCGCATTGAGGAGAAACTTCTGAGTCTTGGCGAAAAAGAGATTCCCAGTGAGCGCGTAGGTGAGCTAGTAATGCGCGAGCTCAAGCGTCTTGATAAGGTGGCCTACATTCGCTTCGCCTCTGTTTACAGAAGCTTTGCTGACATTGAGTCCTTTGAGAGTGCTCTAAAAGAGCTTAAATAGGAAATATTCAGCTTATGAAAATTAATCAGCTTTCCACATTCAATATTCTGGATTATTTAAAAACAGAAGAAGATATTGCTGGATATTTGCAGGCGGTAAATGAAGACGGAGATCCCGCTTTAATTAAGTATGCATCGTTAGATATAGAGCTGGCGCGAGCAAATCTTTAATCTACGCTTCAAATAAAAAAAGACTGCAATGCAGTCTTTTTTTATTGATGGAGCTTGAATTACTTCAATTGAGCAAAAATCGAAGCAGTAATGTCTTCAACGCTTCCAGTGCCGCTTACCTTGCGATAGGCGGGTGCTTTCACCTTGTCTGCTGAATTAGCCTGCGCAGCCCATGAGGAGTAGTACTCCACCAATGGACGGGTCTGATCGTCATAAACCTGTAAGCGTTTGCGAACAGTTTCTTCTTTATCATCATCACGTTGAATCAGATCATCGCCAGTCACATCATCTTTGCCTGCAACTTTTGGTGGGTTGTATTTGATGTGATAAGTACGGCCAGAGGCAGGGTGAACACGACGTCCGCCCATGCGATCGATGATGGCATCAAATGGCACATCGATTTCTAAAACGTAATCAATCGGAACGCCAGCATCTTTCATCGCTTGCGCTTGGGGAATGGTTCTTGGAAAACCGTCAAACAAGTAACCCTTGCTGCAATCAGGTTGTGTCAGACGATCTTTAACGAGGCCAATGATGATGTCATCAGAAACAAGGCCGCCTGCATCCATAATCTTTTTGGCTGCAATACCCAGTTCAGTTCCCGCTTTCACAGCAGCGCGCAACATATCGCCAGTGGAGATTTGTGGAATTGCAAATTTTTCGCAAATAAACTGAGCTTGTGTGCCTTTTCCAGCACCTGGTGCACCGAGCAGAATCAACCGCATTGTTTTCCCCTTAGAAGAGCTGTCATTGTCCCGTATTTTGTCGGGATCTTAGATACCTATTGCCTAGGATTATCCCCGAGAAGTTGCAAGCTACTGAGGTTTTGGCTTTTAGCCTTAGGTTAGCCTAGGAGCGAGCTAGCATCTGCCGCACTCTTTCCAGGTCCTCTGGGGTATCGACGCCAGCTGGTGGAGCTTCTGAGGCGACATGAACTGCTATGCGATAACCATTCCAGAGGGCGCGCAGCTGCTCTAGGGCTTCAGCTTGCTCTGGAGGAGCTGGCTCTAGACGGGTATAGGCCTGTAAAAAGTCAGCTCTATAGGCATAGATCCCCAGATGGCGTAAATGATCTGTTTTTTGATCGACTTGCGGATCCCTCACAAATGGAATAGGTGCTCTAGAAAAATAGAGCGCCTCGCCAGCGCGATTGAGAACGACTTTCACAACATTGGGATTATTGATCTCTGTGGCATCGGTAATGGGTACAGCAACTGTGGAGATGGCGCACTCTTGATGCTCTGCCAAAGTGCTAGCAACTTGATTAATCAATTCCGGCGGAATGAGTGGCTCATCACCTTGCACATTCACAATCAATGCATTACTGGGTAATTTAAGTAGCTGCGCAACCTCTGCAATACGATCGGTTCCGGTTGGATGATCTGCGCTAGTCAGTAAACACTCAATGCGGTACTCATCACAAGCCGCTTGTATTTCTGGTGAATCAGTTGCCACTACAACGCTGTGCGCAAGTGATTGCTTGGCGCGCTCTGCAACCCGAATGACCATGGGTTTGCCACCAATGTCAGCTAGAGGTTTTCGAGGCAAGCGAGTAGATCCCAATCTAGCGGGAATCACTACTAAAAAATCTGCAGCCTTTGAGTCAGCGTTCATTAAAAAATGATTTTTATTAAATTAAGCGATTTCATCAGCGCTAAGGCTGCGCGCTTCTTCCACCAGCATTACCGGCACATCATCCCGAATGGGGTAAGCCAAGCGGTCAGCTTTGCAAATGAGTTCATGTTTCTCGGCATTTAAATGCAATTGGCTTTTGCATAAAGGGCAAACCAAAATATCGAGCAGTCGTTTATCCATGATTTCTTTGCAGTGATCTAAATGAAGAGTTTAAATATATGAGGACACAGTGTAGTGCTATGTACGCTAAACCTACAAGGTATAGCGATAAGGATTAGGTCTTTGCAGGATAGATTGGAGCCAGTCAGCCAGGCTATCCGGAAGGGCAAGAGTCATTGGCACCACCCAAATACGTTCATCTGTAATCGTGGTGCATTTCACGGCATCTTTTTCGGTGATGAGGATGCATTGCGCGTTGATCTTCTCAAAGAACTCAGGGGTATAGGTCGCATGATCAGGCAAAGGAATCGATTTAGCGGCAATGCCCTGTTTGAGTAGATCGTCAAAAAAGCGTTGTGGATTACCCAAGGCAGCAACAGCAGTAATTTTGTTTGGTAGATAGCTATCCGCAATTTGAACAAGCGTCTGCGTATTGGTGGGATTGATTAATTGGTAGGCATTACCTAAATGACCCAAGAGTGAAAATGCGCGACGCCCTAAAAAGTATTCATCCTGGGGGCCAAGCTTAGTTTCAATATCCTTTGTTTTTCCAGTAAAAAGGGTAGCATCGCGTTCGCGTGTCGCTGGTTCACGCAAAGGACCGGCGGGCAGCAAAAAGCGATTGCCTTCGCCGCGTCCATCACGCACTACGAATTCGATATCACGACCACCTTCGCGAGCAGGCCAGCGGGCTAAGCCGCTATGTTGCAAGCCATCATCACTAATGATGACGTTTACATTGGGCGAATGCTTGAGCAAGGCCCCAATAGTTCTTTGACGTTTTGGAAAAACCCAAATCGGAAATTGATCGTGCGTACGTTTTGCAATCAAGACTGGTTCATCGCCAACTAAAGCAGGATCAGAATTGCCGTGTACTTGTAAGGGTGCTGTTTGTGAAGAGGAGCCATAGCCTCTACTGATAATGCCGGGCCTCCATCCAAGTTGCTGTAAGCGTTCTGCTAAAGCAATCACGATAGGCGTCTTGCCAGTGCCGCCTACGCGGATATTGCCCACAATAATCACCGGTACTGGAGCAGGCTTTTGTTTTACTAAGCCCGTATCCAGAATTAACTTACGCATACGCACCACTAGGCCATAAAGCCAAGAGAGTGGCCATAGCAATAAGCTTGTAGGACCACGTCTTTCCCAGAACTTAGGTGCTTTACGGGAAAAAGAAAAGGACATGAAGAATATTTTTCTTTGTTCTGAAGTTATTTTTTAGTTTGACTGCTAAACACGATATTCGAGAGATTGGCATCACGCGCCGCTTCCAGTGCACTCATCACTGATTGGTGGGGCGCCTTGGCATCCGCATCAATATTGACCTGCAGAGAGCTGACGCCTTCCTTCTGATTGCTTTGTCCGTTTAACTGAGTTAATGCATTACTAAGCTGTGATCGATCGGTGACTTTGCCATTAACAGCGAAGCGGCCATCGCGACTGACTGCAATATGAATTTGCTTGACCTCTGCTTGGCTCTCATTGCCATTGGCGGTGGGTAAGGTAATGGCGAGTTCTTGATACCGTGTGAAGGTTGTAGAGATCATTAAAAAGATTAGCACCACCAATAGCACATCAATAAAAGGAATCAGATTGATTTCTGGTTCTACAGATGGAGTACTGCTCCCAAGAGAAAATTGTCTCTTAGCTCGTGGGTGCGTTTCTAGCCAACTCATTTTGTAATGTCAGCAGCGTCGTTTGGATAAAGCTTTTTGAAAAGTTGACGAGTAAATTCTTCGCATTCACGTTGACGTTGATTTGCCATTGCGCGCAAACCACGCCAAGCAGCAAGAGCTGGAATAGCAATCAATAGTCCAAATGCAGTGTTATACAAAGCGACTGATATACCGTGTGCCAATTGTTGTGGACTGCCGGCAGCACCATTGATTGCCCCTTGGCTGCCAAAGATTTCAATCATGCCCACTACGGTGCCAAATAAACCCAGTAGCGGAGCGACCGTGGCGATCGTGGCAAGGGCACCTAAGTAGCGGTCCAGCTTAAGCCAAGTGCTTTGTGCGCTCACCTGCAGCTCCTCCAGCGCAGCATCAGTACTACTGTCGGCTAATTTCTCTTTTAGTGCGCATGCCAATAAAGGACTTGCAGGAGAAAGGTTGGCCAATTCTGCAATCTGCTGCTCAGAAACGGTTGATTTGTTTCCAACCAACTGATTTGCAAGAAAAAAGACGCTTTCCAGACAGTTTTTGGGAAAGATATGCGTTTGACGCAGATACCAGCCTCGCTCTATGGCGATTGCAAGGCCCAATATGGAAATGATGAGGAGGGGCCAAATAGGCCAGCCAGCGGATAGTAAGATGGAGTACATAAGCTCAGTACTTTAGCTGAATTAAAAAGCCTGTTTCGGAAACCTAGCCTGTGGATAACTCTGTGCAAAACTTTTTTGAATTCGCTCTGTAAGTCCTTGATACATGGTTGACTCGGTTTTATATTGCATTCAATTGAATTTATTGGATGCATTAATTCCTATATAAATCAATGGCTTATATTTTTAATGTTGGATTTATGAGACGTTTTGGGTCAGTAATTACTTACTTATGAGCATTAAACCTAGAGTGAATCTGCATCTGTGGATATTTATTGGCGCCTAAGCCAGATGGTTGTGAGATTAAAGAGAAAAAATGTCGGAAATATCAAGGGAAATTCTGAGTGTTGGCGATCTAAACCGCGCCATTGCTGCCTCTTTAGAGGACCGTTTCGACACTGTATGGGTGAGCGGGGAGATTTCCAACTTCAAGGCTTATGACAGCGGGCACTGGTATTTCTCGTTAAAGGACGCAGAAGGTCAGATTCGCTGCGTCATGTTCCGTGGTCGTAATGGTCAGGTCGGATTTATGCCTCAATCCGGAGATTTGGTTGAGGTCAGCGCCAGTCTAGGCATGTATGTCCCTCGTGGGGATATACAGCTCACCATTCAGACTTTACGTCGCGCTGGTATGGGCGGTCTTTATGAAGCCTTCTTAAAGCTCAAAGCCAAACTTGCTAAAGAAGGTTTGTTTGATGATGAGCGCAAACGCGAGATACCAACACATCCCAGATCCATCGGCATCATTACATCTCCACAAGCAGCAGCACTCAAAGATGTCTTAAGTACTTTGGCAAGAAGAGCGCCGCATATCCCGATTGTGATCTATCCAACTTTAGTTCAAGGTCCTGATGCACCTGCCGGAATTATTGCTGCACTCAAAGCGGCGGAAAAAGAAAAAGCAGTCGATGTCATATTGCTAGTGCGCGGTGGTGGCAGCATTGAAGATCTGTGGGCTTTTAATGATGAACAACTGGCTTATGCGATTGCAGATTCATCCATCCCTGTGGTGAGTGGTGTTGGACATGAAACGGATTTCACCATTGCCGACTTTGTTGCCGACCTCCGTGCACCAACTCCGACGGGCGCGGCAGAGCTTGCAGCACCACGCCGAGATCAAATGCTGCAGGAGCTCGATGCCATCATGCAAGCGCTTCTCCAGCGCATTAATCAACGAGTTGAGCGCGAGGCGCAAACCTTAGATCAATTGGCTCTGAGGCTCAGCCATGCTTTGCCCAACCCAGATCGCATGCGCGAACACATTCATGGCTGGCAGCAACGATTAAACCAAGCATGGTCAGTGCGTATAGAAAACTGGAAGCGTAATCAAGTGCACTACCAGTCTCAGTTGGAGATGCTCAATCCGCAGCGAACGCTTGAGCGTGGTTATGCCGTTATTCTGAGCAAAGAAAAAGATCAACTACACGCGTTACGCAAGCCTAGTGAGCTAAATGTGGAAAACACATATCAAGTGCAATTAGCTGAGGGTCAAGTAGACGTACAATTTTCAGAAATAAATCCAGTGGAAAGCAATTGACAGTGTAGTGTTTTCGGGTGTGATATCAACCCCAATTACCGTTATAAGCTATATAGAATAATGGTTATTATACAAATAAATTTTTGTATAATAACCAAATGAGTACCAAGCTATATGAATCACTTTCATTGTCCGCGCAAACGGCTTATGCCGAACTGCAGGATCAATTGCACGTTGAAAATATCAATCAATTTAAAGAATTGCCAGGATCCTTTCATAAGCAAGTTCAAAAAGGTAAGACTTATATTTATTACGGCTATCGTGATATTGATGGTGTAGGTCGTATGGCTTATGTGGGTCCTGAGGATCAACGCGTTACTCAGCTTATTAAAAAACATCAAGCTCTGAAAGTAAGTGATCGATCGACTAAGATCAAAAGGCTGGCGCTATCGGCGGAAGCGCTTGGTTGTGAGTCAACATTAACCAAGCATTTTCGCGTAGTGAATCGCTTACGTCATTATGGATTTTTCAGCGCTGGTGGAATATTGATTGGCACACATGCATTTCTTGCCATGGGAAATATGTTGGGGGTGAAATGGCTATCTTCCAATACAACAATGGATGTAGATTTTGCTCACGCAGGAAAAAATGTTTCAATCGCATTAGGGGCAAATGTCAAAATCTCAGTGCACGATGCCTTAAATTCGTTGGAGATGGGCTTGTTACCCATTACTGAATTTTCAGGAAAAACAGGTGCTCAATATCGCAATCCCAGGGATCCGGAACTACGGCTAGATTTTGTTACCCCCCAAACTCGAAGTGGTGGGCCAGTGGTGTTGCCTGAATTGGGTTTGACTCTGGAATGCCTTAAATTTATGGAGTTTTCACTGGTAGATACTACACAGACTGTGCTCTTATCTAAAGAGGGTGCTTGCATTGTGAATATCCCAGCCCCAGAGCGCTATGCAATACATAAGTTAATTGTTTATGGGGAGCGGCCTATGAATGAGCGCGTCAAAGCAAATAAAGACTTAGGTCAAGCCGCAGCAATTTTCAAAGTTCTATTTGATGAGGGTAATGGAGAGTTAATTAGGCGAGCATGGATAGATGCAATTTCACGTGGACCTGGTTGGCTTAAGCGTTTAAATCAAGGAAAGACTGCTTTGCTGAAGCAATACCCAGAATTATTGGATCTAGCTAATGTACGGTAGTAATAAGCACGATTTACAAAATATTGGGCTCAATCTGTAAGCTAACACCAAATTTGTCGTGCACTTTTTCCTGAATGCATTTGGCTAAACCTAAAATATCTTGAGCGGTACCACCGCCATGGTTAACCAGTACAAGCGCTTGATGTTCATAAACACCAACCGAGCCCATGCGTTGACCCTTGAAGCCGCATTGATCGATAAGCCAACCTGCTGCGAGCTTACGTTTACCAGCTGCATCTGGATAAGACACTAGATTCGCATGAGCTCTAAGTAAAGTTTCATACTGTTCAATAGGAACTATAGGATTCTGAAAGAAACTACCAGCATTACCAATTACTTTGGGATCTGGCAGCTTATGTGTGCGCACCTTACATACTGCTAAGAAGATATCTTCAGGACTCGGGTTGGCGTTCTCAGAAAATTGCCTTGTAAGATCTGCATAGTGGATGCGAGCCTGCCAAGCTTTAGGCAGCTTAAAAACGACCTTTGTCACGATAAAGCGGTGGGGATTTTGCTTGAAGTAGCTATCGCGGTAAGCAAAGTGGCATGCCTCATTTTGGAGGGTGACAAAGGCATAGTTTTTTGCATCAAATGCTTCAATGCTATCAATGTAATCTGCAATTTCAACACCATAGGCGCCGATATTTTGAATGGGTGCTGCCCCAACTGTGCCGGGAATGAGTGCTAAGTTTTCTAGGCCGGGCAAATCTTTCTCGAGTGTCCAAGCAACGAGTTCATGCCAGTTAACACCAGCACCAACTGCTAAATAGCTTGCCTTTTCATCGGAGGAAATGATTTCTTGCCCAGCGATATTCATGAGGAGGGTGGCTCCCGGTAAGGTGCTTGGGAGAATGACATTGCTACCTCCGCCTAAAACCCGCCATGGCAGTTTTTTTTCTGCAACTTCTGCAATAACTTCAGGAATTTGCTCGGGCGCGGTAATTTCGTAGGCCAGTTCCGCGCTAGCGTCAAAGCCAAAGGTGTTGCGGTGCTTCAAACCCAAATTTGGGATCAATTTTGCGGGTTGGGGCGCATTTTGAGCACGGTTCATGCCACAATCTTATTCGTAAAAGAATCCAGAGCCTATTTTTTGGTAGCACAGGAAGCAAGAAATCTGCGATGGACGCCAAAATAGCCAGAAAATGTAAAGATTACGAGAGTAATTACGAGAAAACATAGGGAGTAAAAATGCCAACATTTGACGTAGTTTGTGAGCCAGACATGGTTGAGCTCAAAAATGCCATCGAGCAATCCAATAAAGAAATTACCAATCGTTTTGACTTCAAGGGCTCTGATAGCCGTGTTGAACAAAAAGATGAGGCATTAATCTTATTTGGTGATGATGACTTTAAATTGGGTCAAGTGCGTGATGTCCTGATTAATAAAATGGCCAAGCGCAATGTGGATGTGCGCTATCTTAAGGATGAGAAAACAGAAACCATTGGCAGTGATAAGCGTAAGCAAACGATGAAGATTCAAAAAGGAATCACTTCGGACTTGGCAAAAAAAGTGGTGCGCATCATTAAAGATAGCAAGCTCAAAGTGCAAGCCAGTATTCAGGGTGATGCGGTGCGTGTCACCGGCGCCAAGCGTGATGACTTACAAGAAACCATGGCCTTACTTAAAAAAGAAGTAACAGAGGCGCCATTGGGCTTTAATAATTTCCGTGACTAAGAAGAAGCTTGGTGCAATGAAGACGCTTAAACCCATTCCTGTATTTCAATCAGAACTTGATGAAAGACGGTTTTGGGAAATGAATGATGCTTCTGATTATTGTGATTTAAATAAAGCATTTAGAGTGGCAACACCAAATCTAAGACCCCACTCTGCGACTATGAAGTCTCAAGTTGGGGTATTTAGAAAATTGATATAGGACTTTATTTGGTGAAAGAACCTAGAAATTAGCTAAATCAGGTATCCATAATCTTTCGTTGATTTGGGTTAAATCCCATCTATTCAATGAGCGCGTAAGGATTGCAATTGCATCCAATATGGTATATATTTTATATATATAAATTAAGGGGGTGCCATGATGAGATCTTCAAACGAAAACCTGTTGGTCAAATTCCGCTCTAAAGACACCCAATTTGGCGTGACTCGAACTACTGTTAAGGCAATTGCTAAAGAGCTCGATGTCAATGAAACGCAGGTTATCCATATGGCCTTGTCAAAATTTGCTACTGATGTTTTACCTTCATATGCCCCTGATGATGGTCCGTTGACCGCAAAACAAGTCTTGGCATTACGCAAGGATGCAGCCAAGCGCTTACCAAAAGGAAAACTGCTTGCACGCGATGCATTGTTTGTATGAGTCAGGCTTGGATGTTGCCAGCACCTGGCGATATCGTTTGGTGTTTGTTTCCAGAAGTTCCTAATAGTGAGCCAGGACCCAAACCCAGACCAGCCATTGTCCTGAGTGTCGAGCGTAGGGATGATGGCAATCAGGTTAGCGTGGCATATGGAACATCCCAAAATCTGACAAGACGTAAAACTGGCGAGGTGGCGATAACCCATACCAAGAATCCAGCTGCTTACGCACTAGCTGGATTGGCTTACGACACAAAGTTTGATTTCAAGGTGATTGTGGATCTGCCGTGGTCTGAGCGCTATTTCAAAGTGCCCGCTAGAAGCCCGCATGGCAATACACCTAAGCTAGGAACCTTGCACGCAACTATTCTTCGCGCTGTAGAAGCGGCTTATCGTGCCGCATCAAACCGATAGGATGAAAAAAAATACACCTCCAATCTCCCAGATAAGCCAAGAGGCCATTGAGCGCTTCTGCGATGCTTGCTGGCTAGAGGATGGGTTAGCTCAAAATAGCTTGTCTGCATACCGTAGAGACTTGTTGTTATTGGCCCAGTGGTTATATAAGGACTCTGGTGCCGATCTGTACGGCGTTACTGAAAAAGATCTTACCGCCTACATAGCGCACCGACGTGCCGACAAAGCAACTACGGCTAATCGACGCTTAACGGTATTCAAGCGCTTCTATCGTCATGCACTCCGTATCAATTTAGTAAAGAGCGATCCTTGTATTGGTTTGCGCGCTGCTAAACAAGCGCTACGGTTTCCAAAGACGCTGAGCGAAGATCAAGTCACTGCATTACTCAATGCACCCGATATTGAAACCCCTTTAGGTTTGCGTGATCGCACTATGTTGGAATTAATGTACGCCAGCGGTTTACGCGTATCCGAAATTGTTTCTTTAAAAACGGTTGCCCTGGGTTTGAATGAGGGTGTAGTAAGAGTAGTGAATGGTAAAGGCGGTAAAGAACGCTTAGTGCCATTTGGTGGTGAAGCAGGGCAGTGGTTAAGGCGTTACTTAGCAGAAGCACGAACCCCTTTATTGGAAGGTAAAACAACGGATGCTGTATTTGTAGGACGCCACACCGGCACCGGTTTAACTCGTCAAGCATTCTGGGCGCTGATTAAACGCTATGCCACATTGGCCAATATTCCGGTAGCTCTATCACCCCATACCCTGCGTCATGCATTTGCAACCCATTTACTGAACCATGGAGCGGATTTAAGGGTGGTGCAGCTCCTTTTAGGCCATGCCGATATCTCTACTACTCAGATTTATACCCATGTGGCCAGAGAAAGACTGAAATCCATACATTCGCAGCATCATCCAAGGGGGTGATGTTTAAAATGATATCATTTCATGATATCATATGAAAAATGAATAGCAAACATCAAAAAACCTTACAGGCTATATTTGCTTAACCCACTTCAGCAACAATAGAGTGGAGAAAAATTGAATGATTGTTAGTAGCGGTTGGCAGTAAGTGCGTTGAGGGCGAAGGTTCTAGGGTAAGTTTTTTGATGCATAACCATCGCTTGGATTTGCATAGGCCACATCCCGGCAAAGAAGCAAAACGGTATCAGGTAAAAGATATTCAAAGTTTTTTGGTTTTAATAGGAGTTAAGTTATGAACAAGCCATTGAGTTATAAAAATTATTCTGCCAGCATTGAGTTTGATGTTGATGACCGTATTTTTGTGGGTCACTTAACGGGCATCACTGATATTGTGTCTTTTCATGGCGAGTCTGCTTCAGAGTTAATTAAAGCCTTCGAAGCGGCTGTTGATGGATATATCGCAATGTCTGAAGCTCATGGCGTAAAACCACAAAAACCATACTCTGGAAAATTGATGTTGCGCATTTCTCCTGAAATCCATGCAAAAGTGGCTAGAGTTGCTCAGGCGTCTGGAAAAAGTATTAATGCTTGGGTTTCTGATGTACTGCAGGCTGCCTGAGTATGGGTCTGCCGACTCCTCTGCTCCAACGGAGCTTGGTAGCCCAAGAATCACTATCAAGATAAGTGTTTAAGATATCACCATGAATTTCACCTTAGACCTCTTGCTCATTCCACTTGCCTATCTTATTGGCTCCATTTCATTCGCGGTAGTGGTGAGTAAGTGTATGCGCTTACCCGATCCTCACTCCTATGGCTCCGGCAATCCTGGCGCCACCAATGTGCTACGTACTGGTAATAAGTTGGCTGCCGTTTTAACGCTGATTGGGGATGCTTTAAAGGGTTACTTTGCCGTCATGCTGGCGCGAGTATTGCTCGGAGATGAATCTCTGACATCCACGATGAACTCATGGCTTTTGTGTGGTGTGGTGCTCGCAGTATTTTTAGGCCATCTCTTTCCTATATTCCATGGCTTTAAAGGTGGCAAAGGTGTTGCTACTGCTTGCGGTATTTTGTTTGGCATCAATTGGATTTTGGGGTTAGCTACGCTGAGCACTTGGATTATTGTGGCGATGTTTATGCGCTACTCTTCTTTAGCGGCATTGGCTGCTGCAATCTTTGGCCCCATCTATTTTGTTTTCTTATTCGGCTTTCAGCCGATGGGCTTGGCTCTCTTGGCCGTATGTGCATTACTTATCTGGCGCCATCGAAGCAACATTCAGAATTTACTCAATGGCAAAGAGAGTCGTATTGGCTCTAAAAAGACTCCAACATAATTCATCCAACATAACCAAAAAATAACTAACGGTACTTCTTATGACTATTGCTTACGCTTGCATTCTGTTGATGGGTCTTTTACCTTATGTCGCAGCAGGTATTGCTAAAAAAGGTTTTCAGGGTTATGACAATGCGATGCCACGGCAATGGCTGGCAAAGCAAACGGGGTTTAGAGCCAGGGCTAATGCTGCTCAAGCCAATCTATTTGAGTCGCTCCCTTTGTTCTTTGCCGCCGTGATCATTGCATCCGTAGCTCATGCTCCACAGGACAGAATTGACTTACTGGCAATGGGTTTTGTAATTGCCCGTATCGCCTATCTCATTTGCTATATCGCTAATTGGCCAACCACGAGATCCATCGTTTGGCTGTTTGGCATGATTTGTGTAGTGGGCTTGTTTTTTCAAATGTAAAGGTGTTTAGGCATTTGCTTGATTTTTAGATGTAATATATCATTGCTATATTACAAAATATCCCCATAGATGTGGAGGGTCAAATGACAAGTATTGCCAAATTATTTATGAGCGGGCGCAGTCAAGCGATTCGTCTGCCCGCGAAGTTACGCTTTCAATCCAAGCAAGTCCGCATAGAACAAGTGGGTAATGCGCTTTGGGTTACGCCTGATGTTGAGAAAGAGCACAATCTGGGTCAATGGCTCAGTACTTTTTATCAACAGACTGATCCTCTTCCAGAGAACTTTTTACAGGATCGGGATGATTCACCAGCACAAGAGCGTGATTGGACTTAGATTGGTAAAAAAACAAAAAACCTTAGATACCAATATTTGTAGCTATATATTGCGCAGACATCCGCAAAAGATGTTGGAGCGCTTTGCTGGGCTGGAGCATGATGAAGTATGGTTATCTGCCATTGTTGCTGCAGAGCTGAGGTTTGGAGCGGCAAAATTAGCATCGCCACGTTTTAGTGCGGCGATTGAAGCATGGATAGATGGTTTTGAAATTCGTCCATGGCCGGTGGAGGCTACGCACCATTACGCTCAAATTCGTTCTGGGCTAGAGAGAATGGGTCAACCCATTGGTGGCATGGATTTAATGATTGCAGCCCATGCCTTATCTGAATCCAGCGGTTTGATCACTAATAATGCACGAGAGTTTCATCGTATTCCTAATCTTCAAGTGGAAGAATGGTCAATTTAGACCCTGTTCGATAGCCGCTATTTTTCCCCTAGAAAGTTTTTATGCCAACCCCTAAGAAAACTATTCAGAAAATGCCTGCAAAAAAAATAGTGAGCAAACTTCCTATTAAAAAATCTACCGTTAAATCAAGGGATGCTACAAAAGAAGAGGGTGGTTTACCTTTATCGGTAGTCATTCGTCGTCGTATCGAAGCCCAAAAGGCTCGCTTTCATGCGAATGACAATATCTCAGCATTTATTAAGCCAGGTGAATTAGAAGGTTTGGTAGATGAGGTAGCGGAGAAAATGCAGGCTGTTTTAGAAAGCCTCGTCATCGATACTGAAAATGATCACAACACTCAAAACACGAGTCGTCGTGTAGCAAAGATGTATGTGCAGGAGGTGTTTAATGGGCGTTATGTTGATCAGCCCACTTTAACCAAGTTCCCCAATGTGAGCCGCTTAAATGAGCTCATGATTATTGGCCCCATTACCGTTCGTAGTGCTTGCTCTCATCATCTATGCCCAATCATGGGCCGTATTTGGATCGGTGTTCTACCTAGTAAGGAGTCTGCTCTGATTGGCCTTTCTAAGTACTCACGCTTGACCGAATGGGTCATGTGTCGCCCACAAATTCAGGAAGAAGCTGTTGTAGAGCTGGCAGATATGCTTGAGAAGAAGATTAGGCCAATTGGTGTGGCAGTAGTGATGGATGCGGATCACTTTTGTATGCAATGGCGCGGTGTCAAGGATCGTGATTCGAAAATGATCAACAGCGTGATGCGTGGAGCCTTCTTAAAAGACTCTAATTTACGTAGAGAGTTCTTAGCCTTGATTGACCGTAAGTAGGGCAATGAAAAAGCTTCTTATTCTGACTGTTTTGTTGATGGCGGGCTGCACTGCAGGACCGATGCTGCAGAGTTACCAATCTGTTGCCGATGAAAAAGTGGAATCTCCATTCTTCTACGTTCCACCCTTAAATCAAAAAGATTACACAGACCGCACTTGGATTTTGCTTGCAGAATCTAAAACCAAGAACTGGTTTTACGATCCCTATACCTTGACGGAAGATGAGGATGGTCTTCTTACTTACGATGCATTTATTGCACCAAGAGAAAAAAGTAATTTAGCAACTTATAACGCCACTATGGTTGGCCCGTTCCGCCAAAAAATCGATTGCTTTAGTAACAATCAGTGGTCAGAAACTTTTTATACCCAGAATATTGTCTCGAAGGGACCTCTGGTCGGCGATATCAAGCCCGTGAATGGCTCTGGCTGGGTAAAGATTGCCCCAAGAACTGCAATGGCTTATGTGCGCTCCCGTCTTTGCGGTAGAAAGTTCATTGACGACCAAAATATCAATTACTTCCTTTATCAAGAGGGCGCACTACCAGCGCCAACACCCCAAAAACCGACTGCTGAGATCTTTGATGAAAAAGAAAATAAGCAACTGGTGATTGCTAAGCAAGATGCAGACCGAGAGTTGGTGAATGCTCAATCTCCAATCTTTTATGAAGTTATTAATAACGAAGTGACGATTGTTGATACCAAAAAAGAGGTTCGCCAGCTACGACTGAGTTCTTATACATTGGGTAAGGATTTAATCAAGCAGGCGGAGTACAGTTTTACTGCTAATTGCCAGGAAAATTCTTTCACCTTAACTACCCAAGGTCAGGGCACAAAATCTAGCGGTGTGATTGGCGCAAAAGATTCAATCGCAGCAGTTGCGTTCAATAGAGCGTGTGGTGATCATGGGGCATATATGAAGTTAGTTAATAAGGGTAGAAATTGATTACAAATATCATGCGGCTCAGCTTACGAATTTCGCTGCTCGTATTTGTATTGAGTGTTGCTGCTTGCTCAACATTCCCTTCTGAAAACCAAAATCCCGCTAAAAATAACAAAGCGACTTACAACAGAGATCTCAAGGAATGCCAAGAGGATTACCCCGAAGTGGGTTCGGGGGTTCACATCCGTCAATGGATTAATTGCATGAAGCTTAAGGGCTGGAATTAATTGACGTTTTTAGTAGGAGATTTTATGAGAACAATTCTCATCTATATTTCTATATAAATCATTGACTTACGCCATGAGTGGCAGCAGCAAATCTTCTCCACTATGATCTCCCTTAGTTTTCAAAGGTGCGCATGCTTTTGAGATGCGCGTGCAAGTTAATCACTGATTTATTTTTGGAGAATCCATGAAAAATAGTCGTCGCCAATTTATGATTTTGTCTGCTGCTGGTGCCTGTACTTTGGCATTGAACGGTAAAGTTCAAGCTCAAGCAATGGTTGCAGAAACTGATCCACAAGCCGCTGCATTGGGCTATAAGGCTGATGCCTCTAAAGTGGATAAAGCAAAGTACGCTAAGTACGCTGCTGGTCAACAGTGCAGCAGCTGTGCATTGTTCCAAGGTAAAGCTGACGCAGCTGCAGGTCCTTGCTCATTGTTTGCTGGTAAGCAAGTTGCTGCTAAAGGCTGGTGCTCTGCTTACGCTAAGAAAGCGTAAGCAGAAACAAGCAGTTTTAATCAATTGTATTGATGCTCTGGTGTAATTAAGGGCAACGGAAGGCCACCCTAGGGTGGCTTTTTATATTCCTGCAGTCAATTGCTGATTAAAAAAATGGGGGGTGTATCCTTTTGGTAAAAACCATCCTAGGAGATTTCCTCTGAAAGACCACATCAAAAAGAATTTGCAACGCTACACTTTTTATTTGGGTGGCGACCAGCCTCCCGTAGCCATGGTGGAGCGAGTGCGCTCTGGTTTTGGGGCCTTTATTGGGCTTATGTTGGTGCTTACTACCGCCAAGTATCTTGGAGAGCTTGGGGGTGTTGATGAATGGCTAATGGCTTCATTGGGGGCTAGCGCCTTATTGGTCTTTGTCTTGCCAGGCAGCCCAATGGCTCAGCCTTGGGCCGTCATCGCCGGCAATACCTTGTCGGCCTTAGTTGGCATTTGCATTGCCCATCTAGTGGGGGAGCCTCTGATAGCTATGCCTTTAGCGGCCAGCCTTTCTATTTTGGGAATGTTTTTTCTGAGGTGTTTGCATCCTCCAGCGGCCGCAGTGTCTTTAATTGTGGTGCTGGGCCATGTTTTGCACTTCCGCTATGCTTTTTTCCCGGTAATGGTCGATTCGATTCTGTTGGTGCTGGCCGGAGCGGCTTATAGCAATCTCACGGGTAAGCGCTATCCCAATAGACCCGGCTAAGGTCGCGGTGACCAGGATTTTCAAGAGCGAGGGGCAATAAAAAAGGGGCAAGAGCCCCTTTTTAAACTGCAGGAAGATCTATTGGATACGTCCAGCTGCTATGGAGGCCTTGCAGTCCTTAATGCCATAGTTTTGGTATTTACCCGCATTTTCTTTGCGAATAGATTGACCACACTCTGTTAGTGAGTTGCGAAGGTTAATCTTCGGAATATTGCCTGTTGTCATTTTGACTCCTTATTTATAGTTTTTAATGCTGGCGCGTAATAGCGTCTTCTATTGTGCGCCTGAATAATTTTAATAAATAATTGGCACTTTGTAGGTAGCTAAAGCCTATAAAATGAATCTTATTCAAATAAAAAGGCTTTCGATAGACAAATGGCTTTAGTTATCCCAGTCATCCTTTGCGGTGGGTCAGGCACCAGACTTTGGCCTTTATCGCGCTCGGGGTTCCCTAAGCAGTTTTTAGTTTTATCGGGCGATGGCTCTTCTCAGAGCTTATTTCAGCAAGCAGTAGAGCGAATTAACTCCGTTGGCAATGACAGCAGCAGCAAGATCAAATTAGGTGACACCCTGGTGGTCACGAATGAAGATCATCGATTCTTAGTTTTGGATCAATTGCGCGAACTGCAGTTGATCAAAGCCAAATTAATACTAGAGCCCGTCGGAAGAAATACAGCACCTGCTTTAAGTATGGCGGCACTCTGTGCAGAGCAATTATCTAACGGTGAAGATCCCATCTTGATTATTACGCCTGCAGATCAAACCATTCAAAATCAGAAGGCTTTTACTAAAGCCTTGCAAGATTGCATTCAGTCAGTAGAAGCTACACCAAACTCAATTGCTATTTTGGGCATTACTCCAACCGCGCCAGAAACTGGCTATGGCTATATTCAGCGTGCAGAGAGCAAAGATTTAAATAATGCTTACGGGGTTAAGCGTTTCGTGGAGAAGCCTGATAGCAAGACTGCGCAGGCCTATTTAGCTGAGGGCTCCTATCTATGGAATAGCGGCATGTTTGTTTTAAAGGCGAGCACTTGGTTGGCTGCTTTAACAGAATTTAGACCTGATATTAGCGAGGCATCACAAAATGCTTGGCAGACAAAATCAGAAGATGCTTCTGGTGGTGTAGGCTTCATTCGTCCCGGCAAAGAAGAATTTAAAGCGATTCCAAGCGAGTCTATTGACTATGCCGTGATTGAGAAATGCCCTCAGTCGAACTTTCCTATCAAAATGGTTGAGCTCGATGCCGGCTGGAATGATCTAGGTGCATGGGATGCAGTCTGGCAAGTGGGTCAGCAAGATCAAGATGGCAATGTGACCAGCGGCGATACATTGATTGCGAATTCTAAAAACTCATTGGTGCATGCTAGCAGTAGATTAGTCAGTGTTGTTGGTGTGGAAAATCTGGTGATTGTCGAGACAGCTGATGCAGTATTAATTGCTGACAGAAAAAATAGCCAAGATGTTAAAAGTATTGTGACGCAGTTAGAGTCTCAAGGTAGAGAAGAAAAGAATCTACACCGTAAAGTAGCAAGACCATGGGGCTGGTATGACAGTGTTGATGAAGGTGAGCGCTTTAAAGTAAAACGCATTCAGGTAAAGCCAGGAGCCAGCCTTTCGTTACAAATGCATCACCACCGTGCAGAGCATTGGATCGTGGTGAAGGGCACCGCTGAAATTACCAATGGTGATCAAGTCATTACCCTGACTGAAAATCAAAGTACCTACATCCCGCAAGGGCAAACGCATCGATTAGCCAATCCTGGCGAAACACCTTTAGAAATTATTGAGGTGCAGTCTGGTAGCTATCTGGGCGAAGATGACATCGTGCGCTTTGAAGATACCTATGGGCGTAATTAAAATTCTATTAGAAACTACAAGTAAAATTGCGATTCTAAGATAAACGGCAAAAAAGCGAGAAGAGCATGGGTGCATCACAAAAAGTAGCCTTAATCACAGGCATCACGGGCCAAGATGGTTCTTATCTAGCAGAGTTTCTATTAGAAAAAGGCTACATCGTTCACGGCATTAAGCGTCGCGCCTCTTCTTTTAATACCGAACGTATTGATCATATCTATCAAGATCCTCACATCAATCACCCAGATTTAATTCTTCACTATGGTGATTTAACCGACACCAGCAATCTGGTGCGTATCATTCAAGAGTGTCAGCCTGATGAGATTTATAACCTGGGCGCTCAATCTCACGTTGCCGTTTCTTTTGAGTCCCCCGAATACACTGCTGATGTGGATGCCATGGGTCCACTTAGAATGCTTGAGGCTATACGTATTCTCGGTCTAGAAAAGAAAACCCGTTTTTATCAGGCCTCTACTTCTGAGCTCTATGGTTTGGTACAAGAGATTCCGCAAAAAGAAACAACACCGTTCTATCCAAGAAGCCCATATGCAGTTGCCAAGATGTATGCCTACTGGATTACCGTGAACTATCGTGAGGCTTACGGCATATATGCGTGTAACGGCATCTTGTTTAATCATGAATCAAAACGCCGTGGTGAAACGTTTGTGACTCGTAAGGTGACTCGCGGCCTTGCCAATATTGCTCAAGGTCTTGAGAAGTGTTTATATATGGGCAATATTGATGCCCTGCGTGACTGGGGTCATGCTAAAGACTATGTTCGTATGCAATGGTTGATGCTTCAGCAAGATAAGCCAGAGGACTTTGTGATTGCTACTGGGGTGCAATTCACTGTTCGTGAATTTATTACCCGTAGCGCTAAACAATTAGGCATTACTCTCAAGTTCGAGGGCAAAGCTGAGAACGAAAAGGCGATTGTGGCTAGCATTGAAGGCGATAAAGCCCCAGCCTTAAAAGTGGGCGATGTCATTGTTCAAATCGACCCACGCTATTACCGTCCTACCGAAGTAGAAACACTCTTAGGCGATCCTACTAAGGCAAAAACAAAACTCGGTTGGGTGCCAGAAATTACCCTCGATCAAATGATCGTAGAAATGGTGGCTAATGATTTAGATCAAGCCAAGCAACATGCCCTGCTGAGTAAGCATGGTTACTCAGTTGCTGTAGGTAAAGAGAATTAAAAAGAAGATTAATACATGCCAACAGATTTAAAGCAAAAGATTTATGTGGCTGGGCATCGTGGCATGGTGGGTTCTGCCATCGTCCGTAATCTGCAAGCTAAGGGCTATACCAATATAGTCACCAGAACACATGCTGAACTTGATCTAACTAATCAAGCTGCAGTACAGGCCTTCTTTAAAGAAGAGAAACCTGATCAAGTGTATTTAGCTGCTGCAAAGGTTGGCGGTATTCATGCAAACAATACCTTTCCAGCAGAATTTATTTATCAAAACCTCATGATGGAGGCAAATGTCATTCATCAAGCCTTTGTCAGCGGTGTAAAAAGGCTGCTTTTCTTGGGTTCAAGTTGTATCTATCCTAAATTAGCACCGCAACCGATGAGTGAAGATGCTCTTCTCACTGGTAAGTTAGAACCAACGAATGAGCCCTATGCCATTGCCAAAATTGCTGGTATCAAGATGTGTGAGAGTTATAACCGTCAATATGGCGATAGCAATGGAATTGATTACCGCTCAGTGATGCCCACTAATTTATATGGACCAGGCGATAACTATCATCCTGAAAATAGCCATGTCATTCCTGCACTGATTAGGCGATTTCATGAAGCTAAAGTAGGTAATGCTCCTGAAGTTGTGATCTGGGGAACGGGAACCCCGAGACGCGAGTTTCTTTATGTTGATGATATGGCAGCTGCATCAGTATTTGTGATGGATCTGGATAAGGCGACCTACGATAGCCAAATAGAATCAATGCAAAACCATATCAATGTGGGTTTTGGTAGCGATGTGACTATTGCAGAATTGGCAAAAGCAGTTGGAGATGCAGTAGGTTACGAAGGAAAGATTAACTTTGATATAACAAAGCCTGACGGGTCGCCTAGGAAGTGGATGGATTCTTCCCGGCTAAATAATTTAGGTTGGAAGGCTAAGGTAGATTTGACGCAAGGTTTGCAAGAAGCTTATCAAGAGTTTTTATCGCGGTGAATTCGACTTCAGTCATTATTGATCAAGTTATTTGTGTCTGCTGTAAAAGGGATGCGCAGGCCTGGGAGATTGCATCTTCTTACATTGTTCGCAACCTAAAGGCCAGGCATTACAAGGTTTATGTTCCCGATGCTGATCTTGAGTTATTCCAAGAAATTTCTGCAAAACCTTTTCAGGTCATTGGTGAGTCAATTTACACATCGCAATTTGCCGCCGAAATAAAACGGCGACTCGATGTAAAAATTGCATCGCAATTTGGCTGGTACTTACAGCAGTTTATTAAGCTATCAGCGGTCAATGATTGCTTGCCAGATGAGATTGTCTTAATATGGGATGCTGATACTATTCCCTTAAAACCCCTCAGTTTTATCGACCACCAAGGGCGCTTGATTTACTACAAGGGGGCTGAATATCATCACCCTTATTTTGAGACAGTGATGCGTCTATTGCACTTAAGCAAAAAAATTAGATTCTCATTTATTGCGCAGTGCTTTGTTCTAAAAGCGGCTTGGTTACAAGAGTGTTTTCGTGAAATCGAATTGAGGCACGGCATGCCTTGGGTTCCAGCCTTGCTAAATAGCATAAGGTTTGATGAGGGCAATAGCTTTTCTGAATATGAAACTATAGGAACCTTTATATCTCATCGACATAGCTCAGAAATTGTATATACCGATAGAAAATGGTTGCGTTTGGGAAATTCTGCAATTGGACACCCCGCATTCTTGGGCCCCAATATTATTGCCGACCAATTGAATGATTATGACTATGCTAGTTTTGAGAAGTGGGATAAGGCTAAGCCTTACTTTTTAAAGGTTTCGTTGCCTTATTTCTTTAGGGTTTACTTGCCTTCATTGTTCAAATCCAAAAACCAAAGATAAACTCCTATTTAGCCATGCAGAAAAAATGCGCCTCCATTATTTTTGTCCATTCGGGTGAGAGTCCACCTCCAGAATATTTAACAAATGCCCTTGTGATTGCAGCAAAAGTTGCGCCACAATCCCAGGTTTATGCCTTGGTTAATAAATCTCATGTTGGAGATTTGGAGCGAGCTCTGCAGGCTGATCTTGGAGATTCCGATAATCCGCTACGAAATATTAAGTTTGTGGCAATTGAGGATATTCCGCAAAGCGATATAACTAAGCATTTTGCCAAAAATGCTGCCCTAGATCGTAGCTTTAGGAATGGATTCTGGTTTTCTGCCTCATACCGCTTCTTTGTGCTGGCTGACTTTATTCACTTCAAGGGGCTGGAGAACTGCATTCATCTTGAAAATGATGTTGTCTTGTATTTTGACCCTAGTGAAAAGCTAGAGCAATTTATCAGCTTTGCTACGTTTGCGGTGCCGGTCGATAGAGTGAGGGCGATTCCCGGGATTGTTTGGCTAAAAGATGCATCGATTGCATCTGAGCTGGTTCAATTTATTGCGGATCGTTTGGATGCAAATGATATGGATTCCTTGGGTGCGTTTGCCATGCGAAGGGATCTAGGGGCTAAGCCGCTCCCTACAATACCTTTGGAATATGCCAAGTCTAAAGACTTGGACCTTGATAGATACTGTCAGGGCATAGATGTATTTGGCGGCATTTTTGATGGTGCGGCAATTGGTCAATATGTTGGTGGCGTTCACTGGATGAATGACCCATCTGATACACGATTTTTTGAAAATGAAAGCAGCGACTTTCATTTAAGAGACTGCCGTTTTTCATGGGAGTATGAGCGGTTTTATAGATCTCCATTCATTAGTTTCGATGGTGTATGCACCAAAGTACTAGCTCTGCATGCACACTCTAAGGATTTGTTGGGGGTATCTCCCTTTAACTCAGGGGTTCCGAGCAATATTAAGTCGATGTTAACGGGGGAAAGAATTCAGGCGTTGGCTGATCTGACGATTAGCTCTGCTGGAGTTACTGCTTTTCATGGGCGAGAAAAGATTCAGACGCCAACGGTTTTAGAAATTACCGAAAAAGAAGAAAAGAAGTGGTTTAAGAAAAAATGCTTTGAGCTTCCACCTAATTTGGATTTTTTAAAGGCCTGTCAGGGCGCAAAGGTTATTTTTGTTTATACCCATTTGCTAGCTTATTTTAAAAGTTTTGTTGCCCCACGACTGCATGAACCATTTGTATTGCTAACGCATAATTCAGACCATGGTGTAGGTCTAGCGGATTTGGATTTATTAAATCACCCATCCTTGGTGGCATGGTATGCGCAAAATTGTGAAACCAGTCATACAAAGTTACATGCTTTGCCAATTGGTTTAGCGAATAGCCAGTGGGGGCCAACACGAGTTTCTGAGGTCTTTGATGCTGGGCATGTGTATCAAAAAACAAAAAACCTTTACGTTAACTTTAGTGCGAGCACTCACTCTGCGCGTCAATCAATTATTGACGTTGTCTCAAATGTCCCGGATGTCACCATGGGAGCGTCAGTGGGTTTTGAACAATACATTACTCAAGTAGCCGAACATCGTTTTTGCTTATGCCCCAGGGGTAATGGTATTGATACTCATCGTTTTTGGGAGGCTCAGTATGTTGATACGATTCCCGTCTTGCTCAAGCAAGATTGGACTTCGGCTTACTCCAATTTACCGGTTTTGCTTGTAGATGCTTGGGAAGATCTTTTGCGGTTAAATTGGGAAGAAGACTATATTCGAAGATCTACTAGCAACTTTGACCGAAAAACACTAACCCTTGAGTATTATCGTCAGCAATTGCTTGCCAATATATGAAAATAAAATTCCGTCACTCTAATTTTCGAAGAGCCCTTAAGAATTTATTTATATCTGTCAGGAATAATTTAGTAGTGATCGAGCCCAATCTTGGTCTAGGCGATAGTATTGTTTGCTTGGCTTTGGTGCGTGAGTTATCCAGAAAAAATCCTAGAAAAAAATATTATTATTGTTGCCTTCATTATTGCTACCATTCGGTGGCATGGATGTTTCAAGATTTAAGTAATGTTTATGTTGTGCCCATTAATGATGGTCGAGAGGCGAGGCAATTATCTGGTTTTTTGAGGGCTCGCTACTTACCCATTGGAGTGATAGGAGTTGATCTCCAGCGCTTCGATGCTTATTTTTATGAGCAACACCATGTTGCATTTGAAAAACGTTGGCTAGATTGTGCGGTATCGCCGGGACCCCAATCAGAGGCGCTCTATGAAAGGCTTAATCCTAATCATGAGCCCTACCTTTTGGTATGTAATCAAGAGTCTACAAAAATATTTCATGATTTGAAAATTTCTAATCCAGAAAATAAACTCATTATTTGGGTTCATCCTGCGACAAACAACATCTTTGATTGGGTTAAGCTGGCTTTGCTAGCCGATGAGATTCACTCTATAGACACCTCATTTGTACATTTTTTAGAGGGCTTATTTCAGCAAGAAGGCTCCAAGCAGTACATGAAGCCTTTTTATTACCATCTAGCGCGTAAGAGTAATACGGAGTTTACTCGCCGCCTTCCTTGGCAGGTGATCCAGTATTAAAGTAAGTTCCTTATATCACCTAAGTCGACAATAATTTGGCTTGAGAAATGATGGTGACTAGGCAAGCCAGTGGTTTTGCATTCAATATATTTTGTTAGGTAGGCTTTGAAGGCATTATAAATGCCACCGCCAGCAAACTCTTCTTGACTTAGTTGATCCCAACCTTTTGAAGAGAGTATGTAAAAAGGTTTATTTCTAGCAATTAAAATATTATGAGTAATCGAGCCATTTTCAGAGACGACGAGATCGGCCTCCCGAAGAGTCGTTAGACATTGCTCGAATGTTATCTGATCTGGCCTGCAGATATAAAATCCTTCGCCCTTTACAAATTCAATGACCTCATCAATATTTGCAATGCGCTCTGAACGCCCACTTGTTAAAAACACTTTTTTAAATGAAGTATTGTCAGCAGGTAAGGATGCTTTGGTTTCGCCAAAGATTTGCGTGCAAAGCGATAGGTTTTGCCACGAACTCATTCTGGGAAATTGGCAGGCATTTGTAAAAATAAGATTATTTTCAAGAGCAAGTTTGGAATCGATCTTTTGCAAGCGTTCGGGATTGCCGTATTTGGTGATCACATGATCAAAAGAGTTTGGGGCTATATAAAATAATTTTCTCTTGGATGGTAGTTTTGCTTTTGATAGGGCGATGATGGCACCTAGGCAATCTCCTGAAAAATGACCAAAATGGGTGGTGTAGTAGGGTAGAAGTACGGCGGGTTCGTCTACCGTGATGCATGGCTTATTCCGTTGATGCTTCACATTCCCCCTCATATCCTTGAGGAATGAAGCTGTATTGTGAAATCCCATACTATCTTCAAGCGCAACCGTAGCAATCGAGGGGTTTGTTAGATCTGTGCTATCGCCAAAGTTAAAAGAGCGAAGCTCTACCCGCTTACCAGCATCGGCAATTTGTAGATTTAGTAAATCAAAAATAGCTACTGGTATGTAGGTGGTGCGGCATTCTGCTAGCCCAGTGATCGATTCTTTGAATTGAAATACCCCTAGGCGCTTTTTTAGTCCGGTAAGTAAATTCTGAAAGGCGGATTCGGTATTCATGATGTACTTAAAAATGTATGGAGCAAGATTAATTTAGTTGCCAAACTCAGCATCACGGCAAAGGCGGGGTAATATAAGATAATAGTAACAAAGCCATGCGCACCTTAAATCATGCCTAAAGAAGTCGACCCTCATTACCAGTATTCTCCCAATCTCAGATCAGAGGTAAGCGCATTTTTGCCAACTAACTATCAAAAGGTTTTAGAGGTGGGCTGTAGCTATGGCACATTTCGAAAGAATCTCGAACAAGCTAATGAATACTGGGGTATTGAACCTAATGTAGTAGTTGCCAATGAGGCTTCCCAACACTTGGATAAGGTGCTCTCGGGGTTGTTCGAGGAGGTTTTAGATCAACTTCCTGATGCATATTTTGATCTGGTCATTTGCAATGATGTTATTGAACATATGGCTGATCCCGACCAATTTTTGGAGCTAATAAAACTAAAGATGTGTCCTGGCGCTTCTTTGGTTGGGTCTATACCAAACGTAAGGCATATCTCTAATTTAAAAGGGTTGCTTATTCAAAAGGATTGGCAGTATGAAGATGCCGGAATTCTAGATAGAACGCATTTGAAATTCTTTACCCAAAAGAGTTTGAAAAATCTCTTTTTAAGGCATGGTTTTAGGATCGACAAAATATCGGGTATCAACGATATTTCATCAAGGGCATTTTTCCCAAGAGTATTTGCAAGGCTGCTTTATCTCATCCTTGGTGATGACATTCGCTATGTTCAGATTGGCTTTAGGGTAAATCCATAACCCTTCACTTCCCATCTATTTCTATGGTCTATAAAAATCTTTCTCGATTAATCATTTAACTATGAGTAATCAATCCTTGATCCAACAGCCCCGCATAATTCCTTCATTCATTATTTGGGTGCAGGTGTTGATGTTTGCGATCTTGTATGCGGTTTGGGCATTACCTGAAACTATTTTGATACGACATATTTGTTTGATTGTTGGAGCGCTCCTAGGGGCTTACGAGATTTACCAATATCGAGCAGTGCTTTTTACTAAATACGCATTACCAATTTGGCTTGTTCTGGGGCTATTTGCGTGGGCTAGCTTTCATCTATTATTTTTGAGTCATGATTTTGCTCTGCAGCTTGAGGAATACACCAGCATTTGGAAACGTACTGCCTTAGGAGCTATATTTGCTCTAGGCCTGGGTCTTGCATTAAGTGGCCAAGACCCTAAAAAACAAAGCATCTATTGGCCTGTTTTTTATTTTGGACTATTGGCTCCAACCCTAATTTATATTCTGAAATATTGCTTGACTCACCATGGATCAAACTGGGGAATCAATGCACCAGATTATCTAAGGTTGCATTACGGCTCACTTCCCTTCTACGTTCCTAAAACTGCCTATGTATGTTTTTGTTTGCCCACCTTGGCTGTGGCACTTGGGCAGCTCAAGCGCAACATTGGCAGTCATATATGGCTTAGCTGGGATAACGTCATATATGGAGTGACTATCCCAGCGGTGTTCTTTGTGTTCTATGGTGAGAATATTAAGAATGGAGTGATATACGGAGCCTTTCTGATGTTGGTCTTTTCAACCCAGGTATTTTTGGTTGACTTTAAAAAGCATTGGATTCAAAAGACGCTTCTTGCCGCCATTCTATTGATTGCTGGGGCAGGATTTATAGTCAATCACATTCAAAAGAATACATCATGGCAAACTTTTGCTGTAGACGCAAAAATCGCGATCGATACTGATCGTTACGATCACTGGAAATTTAATGGTGCCAAAGGCTATCCCAATAATGAGTTTGGCGCGATGGTGTCAATTACTAATTACGAACGCATTGCTTGGGGCAAGGAAGGCCTTTTGTTATTAACTCAAAATCCCCTGGGATTTGGTTTGATTGAGCGCTCTTTTGGGCATTTAGCTAAAAAGGTCTGGCCCGAGTCCCTTTTGCATCAAAGCCACAGCGGCTGGCTTGATCTGGCCTTGGGAATCGGTATCCCTGGAATTGCTCTGGTTTTGGGGTCACTGGCACTAGCCATGAAGCAGTTATACCGACTTGATTTACCAGAAAATATCCCAAAATCAGCCCTTAATGGGGCTCAAAGTCCTTTTAAAGCCCCTTGGCTATCCTGTTGCTGGTGGATTTTGTTAGCTAGCCTGGTAATGTGGTGTACCACCGAGATTAGCCAAAAAGTCTTTCTTGACAGCCTGATTTTCTGGGTTGCTTTAGCTTCAAGTTTGGCCGCTGGCACGCGCTTTAGGCGCCTAAATCTTAGTCACTTGAGGGTGGGAGGTCGCAATTAGATGAGTCTACTTTTTATAATGAGATAATGGAAATACTTCTGGTATGCAAAATTAAGGTTATTTAATTTCTTCTGGCGTAGGCCCTAAACTTGACTGCGGATGTAAATGAATCAACCCTCGACCGACCTTCAACAACACTCTGACTATGAGGGTGATACAGAAATCTCTCTGAATGACATCCTGCGCTTTCTTAAAAACGCGTGGAGGACGGTTGCTATTGCTGGGCTCGCCGGTATAGCCTTATCAATTGCCTACCTAGCTATCACCCCAAAGCAATATGAAGCCACCGCCCAAATCGTTATGGCTCAAATCGGTACTGCTAACAACAACCTTAATCCCCTGGGGATTAATATCGAGGAGCCGGCCCTACTTGTCTCCAGAATGTCTATGCCAACCAGTTTTCCGCCACAGACCATTGCTGCCTGTGGGTTGGAGGACATTAGCAATTCAGCCACAACCCTAGCCAAAGGCATTAAGCTGGCCCCCGTCAAGGGCGTAGTCAATGTCATCGAATTAAAGACGCTTGGCCCCTCTCAGGAGGCAGCCTCAAGCTGTGCAAATGCGATTTTTCTACTGATTAAAACTACCCAATCTCAAATTCTGATGCCCTATATTGAGGAGGCTAAGATCAAGCTGCTTGATGATGAGGCGCGCCTGGCTAAAGCCAAGGATTTGGTGGCTAGGGCAGACAGGTCTGGCTCAGTCATGAGTGCTGCCTATCTCTCCACAAGAGACGAGATTCGCTACCTCTTGGATGAGATAACGGCTTTAAAAAATGTGGTTGTAAGTAATCAAAGCCGCATGACCCATTTGGTCGCCCCAATCTACACTAGTGATTTGCCGATCTCACCCAAAAAACGCATGGCTTTAGCTGGGGGTCTCTTTGGAGGTCTTTTTTTGGGATTATTGCTTGCGCTGGCAAGGCAAGTGATTTCAAAGATCAGGGACAAAGTGGGTGGAGTATTGTGATGTTGGGATATCTATAAGTGAGTACCCGAGATAGGGTATCAGCGAGCTTGAATATCAAATTTAACTAATTTTCAAAGAATATCTATGAAGGCAGTCATTCTGGCGGGTGGTTTAGGAACACGAATTTCCGAGGAGAGCTCCTCTAAACCAAAGCCGATGATCGAGATAGGTGGTAAGCCTATCTTATGGCACATCATGAAAATTTATTCTCATTATGGGATTAATGATTTCATCGTTTGTTGTGGCTATAAGGGCTATATGATCAAGGAGTATTTTGCAAACTATTTTTTACATATGTCCGATGTGACTTTTGACATGCAAAAAAATAGCATGGAAGTGCATCAAGGTTTTGCCGAGCCATGGAAGGTAACTTTGGTAGATACAGGTGAAGATACAATGACAGGAGGTCGCTTAAGGCGGGTTGCTGAATACGTAAAAGACGAAGAATCTTTTTGCTTTACCTACGGCGACGGTGTTTCCGATATTGATATTGGCGCCTCTATTGAGTTTCACCGCAAGCAAGGAGTGCAGGCTACTTTGGCTGCTGTATATCCTCCCGGTCGATTTGGGGCGCTTGATATTGCTGATTATAAAGTTACTACTTTTAAAGAAAAGCCAAAAGGTGATGGCGGCTTGATTAACGGAGGTTTCTTTATCTTATCCCCCAGCGTAATTAATCTCATAAAAGATGATTCAACAGTGTGGGAGCAAGGCCCTCTTGAGTCTTTAGCTCGTGATCATCAGATTGCTGCTTTTGAGCACACTGGTTTTTGGCAGCCTATGGATACGCTGCGCGATAAAAATCACCTTGAAGAGCTTTGGGCGTCTGGTAATCCCCCTTGGAAATCTTGGTAATGAAAGTGGCGTATGTTGACCCCGTTTTTTGGAAAGGCAAAAAAGTCTTTCTAACGGGTCACACTGGATTTAAGGGTGGTTGGCTATCTCTTTGGCTTGCATCAATGGGTGCAAAGGTTACGGGTTATGCATTAGCACCCAATACAATGCCTAATTTGTTTAATGTATTGGCAATTGATTCTCTAATTGAGAAATCGCATATTGCTGATATTCGAGATTTAGCAGGTTTGCAAAAAGCAATGGCAGAGGCAAAGCCTGATGTAGTGATTCATATGGCAGCCCAGCCTTTAGTGCGTTATTCCTACGCCAATCCAGTCGAGACTTATGCCACGAATGTTATGGGTACAGTACATGTTCTTGAGAGCACGCGTGCAATTGATTCAGTGCGTTCCACGGTAGTGGTGACTACGGACAAGTGTTATGAGAATAAAGAGTGGGTTTGGGGCTATCGTGAGAATGAACCGATGGGTGGCTACGATCCCTACAGTAATAGCAAGGGGTGCGCTGAGTTAGTGACTTCTGCTTACCGTCAGTCTTATTTCTCTATCAATGACTCAATCAATAAGGTGGCTTCCGCTAGAGCGGGAAATGTTATTGGCGGTGGAGATTGGTCTGGGGATCGATTAATTCCGGATGCAATTAAAGCGTTTGAGGCAAACAAGCCATTGATAATTCGCAATCCTTTGGCAACACGTCCTTGGCAGCATGTTTTAGAGCCTCTTTCGGGTTATTTAATTTTGGCGCAAGCACTTTATGAGCAGGGTTCTTCCTTTGCATCGGGTTGGAACTTCGGTCCAGGTGATGAAGATAATCGAGCGGTCCAAGAAGTGGTTGATCTTCTAATTTCTGGCTGGGGTGAAACGGCTCGCTGGGAAAAAGAAGGCTCAGAACAACCTCATGAAGCGAATCTCTTGAAGCTAGATTGTTCCAAAGCCCGAACGCAATTGGGATGGATTCCTAAATGGAATCTGGAGTTAGCCACAAAAAAAATTGTTCAATGGCAAAAAGCCCATCAAGCAAAAGAAAATATGCAAGAAGTTAGTCTTTTACAAATTAATCAATACATGAGCTCTTAAAAATGAATACACAAATCATCGACACTAGAAAACTAGAGCAAGATAAATTACGCAAGCAAATTGCCGTACTGGTTGATCAATACGCAGCCATTGAGTTTGCGCCCAAGGCATTTGATCCAGGCCAGACTATTGTGCCTCCGTCCGGAAAAGTCATAGGCGCAGAAGAGTTGAAAAATATGGTTGATGCCTCTTTAGATGGCTGGCTCACTACAGGTCGTTTTAATGAGCAGTTTGAAAAAAAGCTCGCTGAATTTATTGGAGTGAAGTACGCCATTACTGTGAACTCTGGCTCATCCGCTAATTTGGTGGCGTTTTCTACTCTGACCTCACCTAAATTGGGCGATCGTGCAATTAAGCAAGGTGATGAGGTGATTGGTGTAGCCGCTGGATTTCCAACTACGGTAAATCCGATTATTCAATTTGGCGCTGTTCCAGTTTTTGTAGATGTAGATAAACATACGCACAATATTGATGCATCAAAAATTGAGGCTGCGATTAGTCCAAAAACCAAAGCCATTATGTTGGCTCATTCTTTAGGTAACCCATTTAATTTGGATGTAGTGACTGCGCTTTGCAAGAAATACAACTTGTGGTTAGTAGAAGATTGTTGCGATGCCCTTGGAACTACTTATAAGGGTCAGATGGTCGGTACTTTTGGTGATATTGGCACCCTAAGTTTTTACCCCGCTCACCACATTACGATGGGCGAAGGGGGGGCTGTTTTTACCAATAGTTATGAATTAAAACAAATTGCCGAGAGTTTTAGGGATTGGGGTCGCGATTGCTACTGCCCGCCAGGAAAAGATAACACTTGTGGCAAACGTTTTTGCTGGAAATTGGGCAACTTGCCTGAGGGATATGATCATAAGTACACCTATAGCCACTTAGGCTATAACTTAAAAATAACCGATATGCAGGCTGCATGCGCTTTAGCGCAATTAGAAAAAGCGCCGACATTTATTCAGGCCCGCAAAGATAACTTCAAGTTTTTAAAAGAGCGTCTTAGTTCTTGTGAGGAATTTTTACAATTGCCAGAAGCAACTAAAGATTCAGACCCTTCATGGTTTGGATTTCCCATTACCGTCAAAGATGGTGGCCCAGTGTCTCGTAATGAGTTAACCGCCTATCTTGATCAAAATAAGATTGGTACGCGCCTTTTGTTTGCTGGAAACCTAACAAGACAGCCTTATATGGAAAATGCAACATATCGGATTAGTGGAGATTTGGCAAACTCAGATAATGTAATGGACAATACATTCTGGGTTGGCGTGCAGCCAGCATTAACTAGGGAAATGTTAGAGTTCGTTGCATCAACAATTGAAACCTATTTGGGTGTCAGCTTTTAAATAATGGATTTAATAAAAACTCAAATTGATGGTTGTTTTGAATTGCAACCCTTTATCTTTGATGATGCTCGTGGAAGATTTGTAAAAATATTCAATGAAGCCGAATTTAAGAAAAATGGATTGGAAACCATCTTTAAAGAGCAGTATTATTCCGTTTCAAAAAAAAATGTTGTCAGAGGAATGCATTTTCAGAAGCCACCTTTTGATCATGTGAAGTTAGTTTGTTGTCTGCAGGGGTCTGTTTTTGATGCGGTAATAGATTTAAGGGTCGGTTCTCCAACCTATGGAAAATCTATTACTTTTGAATTGGCTGCTGACAAAGCTAACAGTATTTACATACCCAAGGGCATGGCGCACGGATTTTGTACTTTAAGTGACGAGGCAATATTAATGTACAACGTTAGTACGGTCTACTCGTCTGAGTGCGATTCGGGCTTGCTTTGGAATTCAGGAGATATCAAGTGGCCTATTTCCGACCCATTGCTTTCTGCTCGAGACCAGCAATTCTCTTCGCTTGAAGAATTTGATAGCCCATTTAATTATGAGTGATCAAGATATATCTCCTGTGTCACTAAAACATAAAATCGCATTAGTCACTGGGGTCACCGGATTTATTGGGGCCCATCTTGTTAAGCGATTGGTTAATGAGGGCTGGAAAGTTCATGCCATTATTCGAAAAGGATCAAAATTACCAAGTTTATTGGCGAATGAGGAATTAAATCTTCATCTTTACGATGGCAGCACAAATGGCCTTGTGCAGTGCGTATCAGAAATTAAGCCCGATGTTGTGTTTCATTTGGCATCCCTTTTTCTTTCGCAACATGAAGTAAAGGATGTTGAGCCACTAGTTCAAAGCAATCTACTATTTGGAAATCAATTGCTTGAGGCGATGAGGGTAAATGACGTTCGCAATCTCATCAATACCGGTACCTCTTGGCAGCATTATGAAAATAATGATTACAACCCTGTATGCCTGTATGCTGCTACTAAGCAGGCATTTGAAGCCATCATTGAGTTCTATATACAAGCATGCAATTTTAAGGTCATCACCTTGAAGTTATCCGATACCTATGGGCCTAATGATCATCGACCAAAGCTATTCTCTTTGCTATATAAGGCCTCATTGACCAACACCCCCTTGGACATGTCTATTGGTGAACAATTGATTGACTTGGTGTACATAGACGATGTCATCAATGCATATTTAATTGCAGTCAATAGGTTGCTTAATAATGAAGTAGTGGGACACGAAATTTATAGAATCTCATCTGGAAATCCAATCACATTAAAAAATTTGGTGCAACTATACATTACTGTGACCGGAAGAAATATACAGTTAAATTGGGGTGCTAGACCATATCGCTTGAGGGAGATGATGAGTATTTGGGATCGAGAAAAAAAAATGACCGGATGGCAGCCAAGCATTAGCTTGAAAGATGGCATTAATCGGATGGATTAGGGTTGATTGTTATTGCCATAATCACATTGTAAAAATGAAAGAAAATATTTCATATCTCAATAATTCAGTCCTCAGAAAATTATGGGGCGTACTGACAAGGTTTGAGCGGAGGCGCGCTTTAGCAATATTCATCTTAATGTTGGTGGGTATGGCTCTTGAAACACTAAGTGTCGGGATAATAATTCCAGCATTTACCCTATTAGCACAAAAAAATATTTCACAGAATCATCCAGGGCTTCAGATAATTTTTGAGTTAGCGGGCAGTCAACCACTGGAAAAAATTATTTTTTTTGGCGCAATATTTTTAGTTATTGTGTATTGTATTAAAACAATATTTCTAGCACTTCTTGCATGGGAACAAACTAAATTTGCTTTTAATGTATCCGCTGAACTTTCCAAGAGATTATTTGCGGTATATCTTTTTCAACCATATACATTCCATTTGAAAAATAACTCATCTCAATTAATTCGCAATGTAATTACAGAGGTGGGGATGTTTACCGGTAATGGTATACAACCCGGAATGACCCTATTGGCTGAATTGATGGTGGTTGTGGGGCTTTCCGGACTTTTATTATTTGTGGAGCCCTTAGGTGCAGTTGCCGTTGTAAGTATATTTCTCCTTGCATCATGGGTTTTTTATTCGGTGAGTAGAAAATATATAGGGCAATGGGGGGAGGCTCGCCAATTTCATGATGGAAAGCGCCTTCAACATCTTCAACAAGGATTGGGCGGCATTAAAGATGTCAAGCTGTTTGGTAGGGAGATGGAGTTTTTACAGCAATACAATTCACATAATTTTCAAAGTGCACAGGCAGGACAAAACCAATCAACACTACAGCAGCTACCAAGGCTATGGCTGGAGTTACTTGCAGTTTTAGGTCTGGCTATATTAATAATTAGCATGACATTACAACAGCGCTCCTTCGCAGAAATAATGCTGACTATGGGGTTATTCGCCGCCGCCGCTTTTAGAATAATGCCTTCCGTTAATCGTATCTTAGGAGCATTGCAATCTTTGCGATATGGACTACCAGTAATTAATATTTTGTATAGAGAGCTTAATTTAAAAGAAGATATATTTACAGGTGATATTGCAAGAAAGATATCATTTGAAAAGACGCTAGAGATTAAACATCTTTCTTATCACTATCCCGGGGTTGATGCTAACTCGTTAGAGGATATTTGCCTTGTTATTCAAAGGGGGGAGACAATAGGGTTTATAGGATCAAGCGGAGCAGGAAAAAGTACATTGGTAGATATTCTTCTAGGATTACTTTATCCCAAAAGTGGTGATATTAAGGTTGATGGTGTAAATATTCAGCATGCAATTAAGTCTTGGCAGAAACATATTGGATACGTTCCCCAACATATTTATCTTATAGATGACACTTTAAGGAGAAATATTGCCTTTGGATTGCCAAGTAACGAAATTGACGACTTAGCAATTGATCGCGCAATACAGGCGGCGCAACTAGGATCTTTTGTAGCAGAACTTCCTGATGGTCTTGAAACTGAGGTTGGGGAGAGGGGGATACGTCTTTCTGGGGGGCAACGTCAACGCATCGGAATTGCTAGAGCGCTTTATTGCGACCCTCCGGTATTGATGCTTGATGAGGCAACAAGCTCACTGGATTATGAGACTGAGAGCGATGTAATGCAGGCAATATCGTCTCTTCACGGGATTAAAACCATATTAATTATTGCTCACAGACTTTCAACTATTAAGAATTGTGATCGTGTGTATAAATTAGGTTATGGAAAATTAGAAGAAGTTAAGATGGAAAGTTTGGGCTTATAAAGTGAAAATAAATAATCAGCTGGTGAGCATCGGAATCCCCACTTATAACAGACCGGAGCAATTAAAAAATGCATTGGAGATAATTACCGGTCAAACTTATTCAAACCTAGAAATTATTATTTCAGATAATGCATCTACCAATGAACAGGTCGAGATTATTGCTAGAGAGTATATGTCCAGAGATTTAAGGATTAAGTATTACAAGCAAGAAGTTAATATTGGAGTGCTTGCCAACGCAGATTTTGTTTTAGAAAAGTCAGGAGGCGAATTTTTTACATGGTTTTCGGATGATGACTGGCGCTCCCCTGAGTTTGTTCAGTTCTTAGTTGATGAGTTAAACACAAAACCAGAAGTTGGTTTTGCTTTTTGTGATTATTATGAGGTTGATTCCAATGGAAATAGGGTGCCGGGCTACCCATTATCTCACCTGAAAATATTCAAACCATTTGAAAGTAGCTCAAGATTATTTCGCACGATAATGTACTACTGGCAAGATGGATCACTTGGTAAACCAAATCTTTTTTATGGACTATTTAGAAGAAGATTTATATCTAGCTTAGATCTGAAGAAACTATCTGGTAATTTTACACATTTAAATATGGATTGCCTAATCACATTTTCTTTATTACAGAAAAGTTCAGTTACCATCCTTGAAGAAGCAATGTGCACTTTGACATGTGGAAATAAAAAACACTATTTGGAAGGCAGGTCTGAGTCGAGCTCGTCTAAGGAGAGAGTTTTTACTAAGTTGTTACACTTTTTTGTTACCCAAAAAAAAGATAAAAACCTATATTTAAAAAATACTCAAAACTTAAGAGAAAAATTTTTTATTCAGTTACTCTTTATTCCAAAAATATTATTTTTATTAGGGAAAATTATTGAAAAAAAATTTAAATTAAAAATTCATAAAAATAGAGATTTATATCCATTGAATACTCCAAATGGGCAAAAAAAAAGTTTGCCCGATATTACTCTCATAGCAATGGCAACTAGAAATGTAGATGAAACGCTTCAAGCGTTGAAATATAGTTGCCAAGATATTGAGTTTGGGCAAGTAAAATTGCTAGCTCATTTTAAACCTTACGGATTGCCGGCCCATATTAAATTTATTCGAATTTCAAAGATTAAAAATATCGATGAATGGTCATATAAAATTATCTATGAATTAAGTCAGTATATTGAAACAAAATTTGCATTACTTGTCCATGCTGATGGCTATGTTGTAAATCCGTCATCATGGAGGGAGGAGTTTTTAGACTACGACTATATTGGCGCACCATGGCCAATGCCTAAGGACAATTTTTCATATAGGGACGTTAATGGAGATATTGTAAGAGTTGGTAACAGCGTATCACTAAGAAGCAAAAGGTTACTCGACTTGCCAATAAAATTAAATTTACCTTGGGAACCATATAGCGGTTATTTTAATGAAGATGGTTTTATATGTGTAAAAAATAGACATATTTACAAGGCTCATGGTATGAAAATAGCTGACATTGAGGTAGCAAAGTTTTTCTCACATGAAGCAATGATTCCAGAAGTTAAAAATATAAGGCCTTTTGTATTTCATAAATGGGCCGGCTCAAATATTGAATACCCTAATTTTCAAGTAAACAAATGATCGTTACCGAACTTTATAACGGGCAAGGGCTTGGCAATCAACTTTGGAGTTATGTTGTTGCGAGAGTGATCTCTATGGACAAGGGTTTTAGTTTTGGAATCATGGGTCAACATAAATTTAAAGGAAAATCATTTTTAAATCTAGATTTTGGAGAGAGGGTTATCGGTGGCTCAGGTCCAGAGGGTGGTCCGCCCATGCTTTTACCGAAAAATATTAAGAATTATTTTATAGAAAATGATATTTGGTATAAAAAATTTCAATGCGATGTAAGAGATTTAGACCCTAGATTATTCAACATAGAGGATCACACCAAGATTGAGGGGTATTTTCAGTCTGAAAATTTAATTGAGCACAGGAAAGGAGTTATTAAAAAATGGCTCCAAGTTAATCCTGATTTTGATTGTTTTGATTATTCTGATGAAAAAATTTGTATTCTTAACATCAGAGGTGGGGAGTACAAGGCGTTTCCAAGTCTACTTTTGCGCAAAAAGTACTGGATTGATGCAATGGCTAACATGCGTTTAATTAATGATAAATTAGATTTTATTATCATCACCGATGATGTTGAATATACAAGACAGATCCTCCCCGATATTCCATCATTTCATTTCTCCATAGGAAAAGATTACGCTATCGTGAAAAATGCCAAATATCTAATACTTGCTAATTCAAGCTTTTCATTTTTTCCCGCATGGACAAGTGATACAGTGAAGTTTGTAATTGCACCAAAATACTGGGCAAGACATAATATTTCGGATGGGTTCTGGGCTTGTAGTTTCAATATATATAAGGGGTGGATGTGGCAGGATAGATTTGGAAGGTTAACTTCATATGAAGATTGTGTTATTGAATATGAATCATACAAAGCAGAACATAATTTTGATGGTCTCACTAGCAGGGTTGCGACATATAATAAATTAAGTAAATTGGAAAAAACTAAATTATTAGTCTTGAAGTATTTAATAAATCTTTAAAAAAGATGAAATAAGATAACTATGATTACTTGTTGGAGAAAAAATGCATCTTGAAGAATTGAGATTTGTTGAATTGGTGCGTAATTATTTTTTAAAAAATAGGCATCTTAAAATTCTAGAGGTGGGTTCATACGATGTTAATGGGTCTATAAGAGGTTTTTTTCATGATTCAGATTATATCGGCGTAGATATGTGTAAAGGGCCGGGGGTTGATTTTGTCGGCTCTGGTCATTTAATTGATTTTCCGGAAGAAAGTTTTGACTTAACAATCTCTTGTGAGTGTTTTGAACACAATCCATATTGGCATGAGACCTTTATTAATATGCATCGCATGACAAAAAAAGACGGCTTAGTGGTTGTTTCATGTGCGTCACGCGGAAGGCCTGAGCATGGGACATCTCGAACCAACCCTGATGAATCTCCAGGAACCCAATCTGCTGGAATTAATTACTACCAAAATCTTAATGCTATTGATTTTAAGAGAAGGATTGATCTATCAAGTCTTTTCTCAAAGTATAAGTTTTACTATGCATCAAAACCAAGAGATTTATATTTTATCAGATGGAAGTCTAATTCAAAAAATGCAGAATTCGATTTCAATAATTTTGAAAAAGAAATTTCCGAAATTAACAATATTCAAAAAAAGATCCCGTTAACAATTAAAACTCCTTTTTCATACATTTATAAAATGCCAATTTTGATTTCTATGTATTTGATGAATGATATTAATTATCAAAATTTTATAATTTGGTACTCAAAGTTAATGTATCAACCTAAAATTTATATTAAAAAATTATTAAAATTTAATTAGAATAATTTAAATATAATGGGTATTATAAAGTTATTCAGTAAGTAAAATATTATGATTAATAAAATAGAAAAATATAATAATAAATCAAAAATTTTTTTTGTAATATCTAATTACAATACCGACCCAGAAAAATTTCTAGAATACTGTAAGGACTATCATATATACGACCAGTCAGATGATTTAAAAATAAAATCTAATTTAAATAGTAAATACTCAAAAATTACATTTGTAGAAAATTCGGGACATAGCATAACAAATTACTTCCGTTATTTCATTGAAAATTATACAAATTTACCGGATTGCATTGCCCTTTTAAAGGCAAATATGATAGGTAGGCATATCTCTGAAGAGTGCTTTGATCATGTAATTAATAATCAGTTTTATACAGCACTTTATAGCGATAGAAATTGGGTTGATAGGCCTGGCATTGCTTACCAACTTCATGATGGGGCATTTTTAGAAATAAACAATAATTGGTATGCTGGAAGTAAATCTTATAAATATTTTAGAACCTATAACCAACTATTATCCTTTATCTTTGTTAATCCAATAATACCCAATTGGCTTTTATTTAGCCCGGGTGCTTGTTATATTGTTACAAGAGAGCAGATATTAAATTATCCCAAAGAGTTTTATGAAAATCTTAAATACATAGTTAGCTACCAATTCTTCCCGGCTGAAGCTTACCATATTGAGAGAATGTTAGGGGTAATCTTTAATGGATATTATAAATTACAGCCGTATATGTTAAATCGAGCAGATTTTGAAATAGAGATGAAGAAAATCGAGGCTTTTCAAATGAGGTCATGTGCAGAGAAATATTCAATTTTCGTTCTTTGGAGGCGACTCAAGGCATCATTAAAGTATAAATATAATTTATTTTTATATAAATTAATTTTAAAAAATAATAACTAGAAAGCTAGGTTTTAATATAAATGAAAGTTTACGATAGTTTTTTATTCTTCAATGAACTTGACTTGCTAGAGTTACGTTTTAACATTCTTAATGATTATGTAGACTATTTTGTAATTGTTGAATCAGAAATAACATTTCAGGGTGATATTAAAGAATTATATTTTGAATTAAACAAGGCTAGATTCAAAAAATTCGCCCATAAGATTATTCATCTAAAAGTCTTGAAATACGATCTTAATTTTTCTTGTCTACCCTACACCCAGAATCCACAAAACATGGATGAATCTATCTTGAATATGATCTATGGATTCTTAGATGAGTGTCCTCATTTTGATAAAAAAATTCAATTTTGGTGGGGAAATGATTTTTTTCAGAGAGAATGCATATTAAGAGCGTTAGCAATGGAAAAACCTCAAGATAATGATTTAATATTAATATCGGATATAGATGAAATTCCCGATCCTAAGGCGATTGAAATAACTAGGAATGCGATAAAAGATCGATCAATTTTTGCATTTAAGCAGCATGAATTTTGTTACTTCCTAAACTACTTCCATAATTCAGAATGGATTGGACCCTGTGCTTTTTTATATGGCCCCTATAAGAATACTTCATTAAATTCCATTCGCTTTGCCACAAAGAGGGATGAGAGTGGGCTAAATCCTGAAATAATTGAAAATGGCGGTTGGCACTTCACCAGCTTAGGAAGTTTTGAGGCGATAAAGAAGAAAATTAAGAGCTGGGGTCACAAGGAGTTAAATGTTCCACTTGTGCTCAATGAGGTTGAATACAATGTCAAGCATGGATATGATATTTTCCGCCGCCCTGATTTTGGCAGATTAACCTGCCTATCAATCTCAGATAGATTTTTCCCGCAGTATTTGACTGAGCATGCCGCTAATTATCAAAATTTAATTGGTGGACCAATATTAAAAGAAAATATTTTTCAATGGTTCTATCATTCACTTTTTATGAAATTGAGATCCAGATCTATTTCAATCATCAATACTATACGTGGGTAATATTAAGCCATCGATCTTTATGCGCTTAAGAATTTTTCTATCCACTTTATTCTGGGAACTTTTTTGTGGGATTATTTACTAATAACTAATATGGTCATATCTAAAATTATCGGAGGTCTCGGTAATCAAATGTTTCAATACGCGGCAGGTCGCGCTATATCTATTGGACTGGGTGAGCCATTTAAAGTTGATATTATGGCTTTCAATAAATATAAAATTCATCAAGGATATGAGCTAGGAAAAATATTTTTAGTTAATGTAGCGGAAGCGAATAAGTCTGATATATCCAATGTATTAGGTTGGAGACACCCTCAATACCTACGAAATATATTATCAAAAAAGGTAATGGTTAATTTTAGACCTCCTGGGTTAATTGTTGAGCCCCATTTCCACTATTCTTCTAAAATTTTGGATGTGCCAAGCTCCTGTTACCTCAAAGGGTACTGGCAAAGTGAAAATTATTTTTCAGAGGTTTCGGAGCAAATTCGCAAGGACTTTGAATTTAGGGGAAGTCTAGATGGGCCTAATTATAAACTAGTGGAAGCAATGAATAAAACTATATCAGTCAGCATTCATATTAGGCGCGGCGATTATTTATCAAATTCTAAGGCCTCTGAAACGCATACTCTTTGTAGTCTAGATTATTATAAAAGTGCAATTGGGTATATATCTGAAAGAGTTTCGAACCCTTATTTTTATATTTTTTCTGATGATATTGATTGGGCTAAATCTAACCTTAATATTGACTTCCCACATCAATATGTTGAACATAATCAGGGCTCGAATAGTTACAATGACATGAGGTTAATGAGTATGTGCAAGCACAATATTATCGCTAACAGTTCTTTTAGTTGGTGGGGCGGCTGGCTTAACTCACATATGAATAAAATTGTGATTGCACCTCAAAATTGGTTTTCAAATAACTTCGATACCCGCGATTTGTTGCCTAATAGCTGGATAAGGTTATGAGCCTAAAACTAATTAGAACGCTTGTGATTGGTGGAGGCGGCTATATTGGTTCGAATGTAGTTCCAATTCTCCTGAAAAATGGACGTGAAGTTACTGTGTTAGGGCGGGATGTTCACCCCAAATATGCTTTGCCTGAAGGGGTTACATATATTCAGGGTGATTTTTCTCAAAAAAATCTGATATCTAATCTTCTTGAAGAAAATCAGGAAGTAATTCATTTAGCTTACGCTTCGATTCCGAACACTTCATTCAATAATCCTCTTGCAGATCTACTGGATAACTTGCCGCCAGCTGTGTATTTATTTTCTGAGGCTGCGCGCTTGGGCGTTAAGTTGCTTCTAGTCTCATCGGGAGGTACTGTTTATGGTGAAGCTACCTCAATTCCCATTAATGAAATGCATCCCACTATGCCAATTTCTCCTTATGGGGTTACAAAGCTCACTCTTGAGAATTATGCGTATCTCTTTGGCAAAATTCATGGCCTAAGGTATGTTTGCGTTCGCCCGTCTAATGCTTATGGTCCAGGTCAGCGCCCTTTTTCTGGCCAGGGGTTTATTGCAACTGCCATTGGCTCGGCGATTAGTGGGTCCCCAATAACAATTTTTGGGACGCAAGGTGCAGTTCGTGATTATATTTACATAGATGACTTAGCTGAGGGTATTGTTAGAGCTTTACTTGATGGTGGTGATGGTGAAACTTATAATATTGGGTCGGGTAAAGGGCTGAGTAACATGGAAATTATTGAGATTCTCCAGTCCTTAATACATCCTCTGGGTTTTGAATTATTTGTAAATTATCAACCAGAAAGGCCATTTGATGTACGGGCAAATTGCCTGGACTCATCCAAAATTATGATGGACACTGGTTGGAAATCTTCAATAGGTTTCGAGGTTGGTTTGAAGAGGACCATTGATTCTATGTTGGTATAGTTAGATGAAATCAATACCTTCTGATTGTGAAATATTTCCACTAATCTCAGTTATTCTACCCGTCTATAACGGGGAACAATATTTAACTGCTGCAGTTGATTCTATCCTAAACCAAACCTTAGCTAACTTCGAGCTAATAATAATCGATGATGGATCTACTGATCAGTCTTTAGAATTATTAAACCAATATAAGGCTATCGATCCAAGAATTGTTTTAATTTCGCGCCCCAATAAAAATCTAGTTGCAACATTAAACGAGTCTATAGAAATTGCACGAGGAAAGTGGATTGCTAGAATGGACCAGGATGATATTGCTATGCCCAATCGATTTGAAGAACAGGTTAAATGGCTCGAAAATACAAAGTCAGATATATGCGGCAGTTGGGTTAAATTTTTTGGGGTTGCAATTGGGAGTGGATATGTATGGCAGACTTATGAGTCTGATGAGGCCATTAAAATGGATATGCTTTTTAGATCCCCGCTTGTTCATCCATCCGTGATGATGCGATCGAACACACTTAAAAAGTTAGGTTACGATTCAAATTGCGAAAAAGCGGAGGATTACGATTTATGGGTTCGGGCAACACAAGCTGGATATAAATTAACAAATGTACCGAAGGTATTGCTAAAGTACCGAAGGCATGAGGCTCAGATAACTTCAAAATCCTCATTTGCCCAGTTAGCAATAGATTGGAAGATTAAAGAAAAATACTGGGCATATATCTCAAAAGTTAAGCAATTAGATGAGATATCTGTTGGTCAGGCTCTAGATTTTATTAAATCAAGCCCAAATGTAGATTTAGAAGCGGCAAACCTCGCATTTATAAGTCTTTTTGAGCAGTCTTGTGGGTTGGCTTGTCACGCATTAATTAATAACCTCGCAAGACTTTATTTAAAAAATGCAGGTGAGTATCGTAATGTGGGTAAGTATTGGAGTGAATTGAGCTCAAAATTTGAAATCAAGCATGATTATTCAATGCGTCTGAAATTGTGGATAGTGGGCTTAATGCAATTGAAGCAAGGCGGAAAATGGCACCAATGCATAAAAAAATTTTATAATAGATTTTACAAATAAGCTACAGATCTATTGGTGAAAATTTGAATAAAATCTTAATGTCAAAAAATTCAAGTTTTTTATTATTCGCTATATTAATCGTCGGATGTGCAGCTTTGCTTTATTTATTTCAATTTCACGAAATACTAGATATTGGTGAAACGGAGGGATTTGGCTATGTTGGAATTATTCAGTCGGACGCTATTAACTATTTAAATATATATCGTCAAGATAATATCTTTGTATACCTTGACGCAGGTGTTGCCAATACTTTTATGCCAACTATTATTTGGAAGTTTTTAAATGGGAACTGGTATTTTTCTACAGTCTTGAATGTCTTTTTACTCTTTTTAACAGGCGTATATATCAAAAAGATTGCAGATAATTTGAGTATAGAAATAAAAATTATATACATATTAATACTATTTTTTTTGCCAGAAACTTTTATATATCTGACGGGGGTATTAAAAGAAATCCCTAGTCTTTTTTTAGTAACAGCTTCAACTTACTATTTTATAAAAAGAAGATGGATTCTGTATTCTGTCAGTTGCATATTTCTAATTTTATTCCGCTATCAATTTCTTGCTGGAATTGGGCTATTTCTATTTAGTCATTTTATATTTAAAGGAGGCGCTTTAAGATTTTTAATATATCTTTCGGTGGCATTGGCTGCATCTTATCCCTTCTGGGTGAATAATATCCCATCATTAGGGCTCGATAATGCTGTCTTATATAGGCAGATGCAGAATGGTTTCGGGCTTGGTGAAATTAATGATTACTTACAGTTTAACTACTATGGTATTTCAATGTTTGCTACAGTTGTGAAATTTTTCCAAATGATAGTAGAGCCATGGCCGAATATAGATTTTGTAAATGAACAAAATATAAACATCATTTCATCGGCATATTCCATAACAGCAATTATTATGTTGGTAATTTGGTACAAGTATTTTCATGTCTTTTTTTACTCATTCAAAAACTATAAAAAAGTCAGTCAAAATATTCTTACTGTTGTTTGCATGAGCTTCTCATTTTTAATGATGCCTATTTTCAATAGCTTTGTGCATCATCGCTATTTGTTTCCTATGATTGGGTTAGTATTACTAATTGCCTCGATCTCAAATTCTAAATGCTTGCTAAAGGCTCCAAATAAATGTTAATTAAATTCAAATGTCTAAAATTTTAGTTACTGGCGGGGCTGGTTTTATTGGATCTCATATCGTTGAACAACTTCATAAGCAGGGCTATGAGGTTGTTGTTTTAGATGATCTATCCACTGGTAGTCTGCTTAATTTACCGAGCTCATCCAGGCGTCTTAAGGTCATTATCGGATCTATTCTGGATGAGCAAAAACTTTCTGAGGCCTTATCTGGATGTTGTGGGGTAATTCATCTTGCTGCCATTGCTTCAGTACAGGCTTCTATAGATAACCCAGTTGAAGCCCACAAAATAAACTTCGATGGACTATTGATGTTATTGAATATGGTGAAAAAAAATAGTGTTGAAAGATTTATATTTGCATCATCAGCCGCAGTTTATGGCGATAAGCTGGATGAGCCCGCAATTGAAGGACAAACTTTATCGCCAATGACGCCATATGCGATCGATAAACTATCTGGTGAATATTATCTCGATTACTATCGTGCGACTTATCAGTTAAAGACCACATCCTATAGATTTTTTAATGTCTATGGACCAAGACAAAATCCCCTTTCCCACTATTCCGGGGTTATAAGTATTTTCTTATCAAACTTCATAAATGGAAATTCGATAACCTTTTTTGGGGACGGAAAGCAAACAAGGGATTTTATATTTGTTAAAGATTTGGCAAGAATACTGGTTGACTCCATAGGTAATAGGAATACGTTTGGAAGGATTATTAATATTGGGTCTGGAAAAAGTGTTTCCCTTATTGATATTGCCTCTTATTTAAGTGATATTTTTAAAAAGAGTGTAAATTTTGAATATAAACATAATCGCATTGGCGACATTAGAAATTCATCTGCAAATATTGATTTGTTGAAAGAGGTTGCGGGAGACTATTCTTTCACCCCAATTCAGGTAGGACTTCAAGAAACAGTAAATGAAATTAATGCTGTTTGAGGTCTATATTTGTTCCGCTGAAAAATTGGTTGTATTCCAAGAATTATGCATATAGTTATTGTTAATGATTTCTCATACGTCAATGGTGGAGCTGCTCAAGTTGCTCTATCTAGTGCAGCAGCTTTAGAGGCGGCGGGTGAAAAAGTCATTATATTTTCTGCAGTTGATCATCCAACATCAAAACAAATAAATAATTCAGGCTTACAGTTGATTTGCACTGGACAGCATGAAATAGCAAAAGATAAAAATCGTATTCGTGCCGTTGTTCAAGGGGTCTGGAATATTAAAGCTCAGAAGGCCATGGATGATTTATTGGCAACCTTAGATCCAAAAGATACCATTATCCATGTCCACTCTTGGACAAAAGCCCTTTCATCAAGTGTAGTGCGAGCTGCAATTGGCAAGGATTTTAAAGTAGTTTGTACCCTTCATGATTATTTTTTAGCATGCCCCAATGGCGGTTTTTTTGACTATAAACGCCAGGAGATTTGTACTGAAAAACCGCTTTCCTTTGGATGTGTTGTGCGGAACTGCGATGTTAGAAGTTATCCACAAAAAGTATGGCGCGTTATGCGTCAAATTGTTCAAAAAGAAATTGGCCTAATTCCTAATGGAATTAAAAACTTTATTGCAATTTCTGATTTTAGTATGGGGGTTATAAAGTATTTCTTACCTGTGGACTCCCATGTTCATCGTATAAATAATCCAATTATTGTTGAACGCGCGGAATGTATTAATGCTGGTTTGAATGCCGATTTTACTTTTGTCGGTAGATTGTCTCCTGAAAAGGGCGTTGAATTATTTGCGCATGCGAGTAAATTTTTGAATTTGAAGACCAAATTTATTGGAGATGGTGATTCAAAGATCAAAATTCAAGAAATTCTTCCTGCAGCCCAAATTACTGGCTGGATTTCTGGTGAACAGGTCATTGAGCATTTGAATAGTGCAAGGGTATTAGTTTTTCCATCATTGCTCTATGAGGGCTCCCCACTTACAATTTTGGAGGCTGCATCATTGGGTATACCTGCTATTGTTGCTGATAATTGCGCTGCCAGGGATATGGTGGTCGATGGTGAAACGGGCCTATTGTTTCGGGGCGGGGATGAATCTGATTTGATTGCCAAATTGGATCAATTGCGGAACTCCGAGTTAGTTTCCAATCTTGGTAAAGCTGCCTACGAAGCCTATTGGTCCTCTCCAAGAACCCAAGAAAATCATGTAAAAGATCTAATAAAGTGTTACAAAAAAATCCTTAGCTCGACTCTTTAAAATTAGCACTTCATGCATTATATTTTTATTCACATTTTAGGATAGCCCCTCTGCTGCTAGCCATGCCGAAAAAAGTGGATAATTTTTTATGTTTTATATAGCACGTAGAATGTTGAGTATATGAAAATACTTTTTCTTGTGGAGGCAGGTGGTGGGGTCGGCAGGCATCTTGCTGATCTAATATCTGGTTTATTAAAAGAGGGTGATGAAGTAACTTTAATCTTTTCGCCAACTAGAGTGGACAAAGAGTTTCTAATTGCAATCAAAAAATTAGAAGCATTGGGGTTATCTATAGTAGAAATTAGGATGAAAAGAAGCCCTTCTTTATGCGATTTTTATGTGGCGATACGCTTATTAATAATTGCAGTAAGCCGTGGCCCTTTCGATATAATTCATGGCCATAGCTCGAAAGGTGGCGCTTTGGCGAGAATTATCGCTTTTCTTACCGGGTCTAAATCTGTCTATACCCCGCATGCTTTTTTTAGTATGAACCCTGGTTTGAGTGCATTAAAGCTATGGTTGTTTAGAAAAATAGAATATTTATTTGGATTTATTAGTGATGCGATTATTGTTACGTCTAAGCAGGAGCATTTACACGCATTGGAGTTGGGAATATCGAAGTCCATTACTAGCTTGATTTATAACGGCTCAGACCCTCAAGAGATCGAGGAAAATAAAATTGAGAATTTTCGATCAATCTGTAAAATTGAAAACCCTGATTTTATTTTTGGTTTTGTTGGGAGGCTCGAATATCAAAAAGCGCCGGATTTGCTCATCAATGCATTTTTTCATTTAATCAAGACTTATCCTGACTCAAAATTAATCATGGTTGGAGATGGAGTGTTGCGTTCTCAACTTATAGACTTAGTCCATAGCATGGGACTGTCTGAAAGAATTTTATTTCCGGGTGTTTTTCCTTCTTGTATTGCCATGAAAACCTTTGACGTCTTTGTCCTGCCGAGTCGTTATGAGGGGTCGCCATACGTTTTGTACGATGCAGCACTGGCCGGGCTTCCCATTGTCAGCACCCCCGTTGGTGGGGCTGACATTTTGGTTCGGGATGGGGAAAATGGATATATTGTGGAGCAGGGCGATCTAAGTGCTCTTGTTAATAAAATGACTGATTTGATTGTCAGTAAATCTAAAATCGGACAAATGGGCTTAGCGTCAAGAAATCTTGTCATAGACTACTCAATTAGTAGAATGGTTAGGGAAACCAAGAAATTATATTTGGAGATATGCTTTAACTAATTAAGCCCAAAAGTAACGTTCATTTTTAAGATAACTTCCTTAGTCGATAAAGTTACAGTAGTTATATGTTGGAGTTGATTGCGATGCTATATTTATCCTAAAGAATTAATTTTTAGGAAGTGAAATTTGCAATGAAGATATGGGCTTAAAAAATATTAGTATGTATAAATTAATTTATGGAAGATTTTGATAAGTGAGCAATGCTATAAATATCGAGCCTAAGGAGGCATTCCCATACGCTCCTCCATCGAGCGAAATTCTTGAAAAATATGCGCATATTTTTCATATCAAAAGCACGCTACCACCTCGGTTTTTCAAAATTGCATTCGATAAGCTGGTCTCCATTGCACTGTTAACATTATCTCTCCCTATTTTTATGATTCTAAAGCTTGTATTTCTGATCGAGGGCTGGCTTATTCCGGAAAATAAGGGCCCTCTTTTTTTTTACTACAACGGAATTAGTGCTGGTAGGGTTATTAGAAAATACAAGATCCGATTAATCAAAGAAAAATATATAGATCCCGAAGGTGCAAAGCGACATGATTGGATTGCCTATTCTGCAGAATGGACGCCTGAAAGTCGAACTTATGCGGGGCGATTTGTGAAAAAGTTTTATTTAGATGAATTGCCTCAGTTCTGGAGTGTGCTTAAGGGTGATATGAGTATTGTGGGGCCACGTCCCTTGTCAGTATTGCATTATGAGAGAGATCTCGCTCAAGGTAACGTAACTAGATTTTTATTGCGTGGTGGCTTATTGGGTTTAGGTCATATCAATAAAGGAACGTCTGAAATGGGTAATCCCATATATGAATATGAATATGTAGATCAGTACATCAAACGATCTTCTTTTGGCCTACTTTGTTTGGATTTATGGGTAATTTGGAAAGGGATTCATGTGATTATTAAGGGGGGTGGTCACTAGGTAGCATTCAATTTCCTGTTGGCATATTGGTCTTGAGTCCTAGTTTATCGAGTTCTATTTTTTCTGAAATCAAAATTGAAAACTAGCGCTACTTTATTGGATGCATCCAATTTGGTGTTCTAAAACTCACTATTCTCTTATAGAGCCATACATAACTCAAGATGTAGAGAGCAAAGAATCCAATTAAAATAGGGGTTGATTGCCACCAAAGAATTGCTGGAACAATAGCGAAGCTGGTGAGGACCCAAAGGTAAGGGGATGTTTTGGCGTTATCAGTAAACCAGTCTGCCTTTTTTGTGCCGCTATGATTTGAGTTCAGAACGCGTCTAAAAATCAACGAATGAAAGTGAATGCCATCAGGCTGCCCAGGACTTTTGCCTTGGTGAACTTTTCTTCTATAGATCGTAAAGAGAGTTTCTAGAATAGGGTAGCCATTGACAAGCAATGCAAACCATGGGGATACGTTGTCATGTCTTGATACCAGCATGATGCTGATGATGGCAATCCAAAAACCAATTAAATAAGCGCCGCCATCTCCCAAGAAGATAAGCCCTCTAGGGTAGTTCCAAACAAAGAAGCCCAGTATTGCAGCGGCCATCATGAAGCTTAAAGCAATCATGAGCGGATCTACAAGTACATAGCTCATATATCCAAGTGCCATCAGGGTAATCATTCCCACCATGCTAGAAAGGCCATTGAAGCCATCAATGATGTTGTAAGCATTCGATAGACCAGTGACTGCAAAAACAGTAAATACAGTTGCGATTGGCGAAAAGCCCAAGAGGTAATCTATTCCAGGTATATCCAGCTTCGTAATTTGAATGCCTAAAAGATTGATCGCCATGAGCGCGCCTATTGCTGTAAAAAATAGCCTCATACGCACGCTAATCTTTTTAGTGAGGTCTTCCGTTAGCCCAATGGCGAATACTGGGATAGCACAAACAAGTAGGGTGATTTCAATAGTGGAATTAGCCTGTACTTGCAGTTTTAGAAGTATGGCAATCAACACACCTAGGGCTATGCTTACTCCGCCAATTCTGGGAACGGCATTCTTATGAAATTTTTGGGGTCCTGATAAATCAGAGTCTGCAGAAAGATGGCTATGAAGGTGCTCAAAGCGAATAATGAGCAAGGTCGCAATAAAGGAAGAAAAGAAGGCGGACAGTAAACTGATCATGGGCTAATTATAAGTTCTAAAATCAATTTTTTTAGATAATTGACGTTAATACGGCTGCTGTAATCTTGCAATATTGCCAATTAATATTAAAAACAGGGTACTGGCAATACAGGTGGCCTTTAGATTGCGCTTTGTGATCATTGATTTTTTATATTGGTCACTAGCGAATCATCTATTTCTTTCAAAACAATACGTAATTGGCTGGTAATGAGACATTGAGTTTGGTTTACGCTTATTACCTGAGCAAATTCCAAGGAAAACATCAATGCTATCAATTGAGTACGTTAATAAAAGAGTGCGCCTATTCCGAATAGAGTTAAGCCCCTTGGTTTTAGCTATTCTTGCACTTGTAATGCTCTTGTGGCAACTCCTCAGTTTCTTGAGAATGATTAAATGATCTTTGCCAGGCGTATCTCATTAAGAATAGATAAACGATTCTGATGAGTGGATGACCAAACAAGTTTTGTGGCAAATTGCTACCTTTGCTATAGCTGCTTTCCAATTACGGTACTAAGCTTAAGAACAAATATTCCAAGAAGATGATGATGTGAACTACACCTTGTAAGAGGGTAGTTCTACCAATCGCTAGTGTTAGTGCCCCAATAAAGAATGACAAATACATCAGCGTCATATTGAGATCGCTAATTCCCAGGCTTAACGGAAGATTAAAGAAGATCGCAATGGCGGCAACAGTGGGGATGGTTAAACCAATACTGGCCAATGCAGAACCCAGAGCCAAGTTCAAACTACTTTGCAATCGATTGGCCTTGGCTGCTCTGACAGCCGCAAAGCCTTCTGGCATTAATACCAGTAGTGCAATGGCAATGCCCACAATCGTTTTGGGCGCACCAGCAGCAGCAACACCGCGCTCAATGGCTGGACTAAGTAGCTCCGCAAGGCCTACTACGGTAATCAGAGAGAGTATTAGTAGCGCTCCACTAACCGCAGTCTTCATATTGCTAGGTTTGAGAGCGTGAAAATTACTATCCTTTTTTTTATCTTCTGTTTTAGGAAGGTAGTAGTCACGATGACTGACAGTCTGGAAGAAGAGAAATGCAATATAAAGAGCAAATGAAGCGATGCCTGCAAATGCTAATTGGCTCTTGGTGAAATCTGGCCCAGGCGTACTCACAGTAACAATTGGCATGACCAAGATAAAGGTTGCAAGAGCAGTTAGTACTGCTAATGCTGAATTCGTGCCTTCATTGCGGAAAGTCATCTCGTGATGCGTTAAGCCACCCATAAAAATACAGAGGCCAATCACGCCGTTGATCACAATCATGACCGTCGCAAACACTGCATCCCTGGCAATGAACTCAGATCCTTCATGACCAGTGAGCATCATCGAAATGATGAGTGACACTTCAATAATGGTGACGCTAATAGACAGTATCAAGGTGCCAAATGGCTCACCAGTTTTATGTGCAATCACTTCAGCATGGTGAACGGCTGAGAGAACTGCTCCAATCAGTGTGACGCTCATGAGCGCGATGAACCAAGTTTGGCTGAGTAAGTTAGTCATAGGCCGTCTGTTCTGATCTTCAAAATAAGGTTAAGCTATCGGTTAAAGCATATTAATGAGAGTGTATAGCCATCCATGAAAGCCATGATCTTATTTGGGCACGGTGCCCGTGATAGCCGCTGGCGCGAGCCTTTTGATCGTCTGGCTGCTTTATGGCAAGAGCAGCATCCCAGCACACCTGTAGAGTTGGCTTTCTTGGAAATGATGCAGCCATCATTGGAGGAGACGGTAGCTTCTTTAGCTGGCGGTGGCGCAACCCAAATTACCGTAGTGCCGGTTTTCTTTGGGCAGGGCGGCCACCTACGAAATGACTTCCCAGTGTTGCTGGAAGAGTGTCGGGGTAAATTCCCCAACGTTCAATTAAGCGCGACGCCTGCTGTTGGTGAGGATTTGGCTGTCTTGCAAGCGATTATTGAATTTGGCGCAAGAAGCATTTAGTTTGTTTGAGGCCATTAGGCCTTAATTAAAACCTTGCTAAATGTAATGATATACATTACAGTGTAATTAAATACATTACAATAAGAGATTGAGTGTTAGAGGTGTTAATGATCCAATCTTTTAGTCATCGAGGTTTAGAACTCTTTTTTTCAAAAGGAAGTTACAAGGCAATCCCAGCGCAGCATGCCGCTCGCCTCATTCGCATACTGGATAGACTGGATGCAGCAATTATTCCTGAGGATATGGATTTGCCGGGTTATCGCTTTCATCAGCTGCAGGGTAAAAGAAAAAAGACTTTTGCTGTACTTGTTTCTGGTAACTGGCGGCTGACATTTAAATTTGATGGTGAAAATGCAGTATATGTAGATTTGGAGGATTATCACTAATGAAGAAATTAATGAAGAGTTTAAGAAATACAAATCGTAGGCCTACGCATCCCGGAGAAATTCTCCGTGAAGATGTATTGCCGGCTCTTGGCGTTACCCAAGCGGTTCTTGCAAGTCACCTAGGGGTGAGTCGCCTTACTGTTTCAGAGATCCTGCATGAGAAAAGAGGTATTAGCGCAGAAATGGCCGTGCGTATCGCGCGAGTGATTGGCGGAACACCTCAGAGTTGGCTGCACATGCAAGAGGCAGTTGATATTTGGGAGGTGGAGCAAAAATTCCAGCAGCATCCAGAATCGGCACCTACTGCCATTACCTTATTGGCACTCGCGGCGTAAAGAGCTTGTATTAAGCTGCTTTGCTCTTTGGAATAGTTGGGGCCACAACAGTTAAGGTTGAATCGTTTGGCACCTGTTTATTACTCATCTTGCGCGCTGCAAGTGCCTCACCAATCATGATCAGGGCAGGCGAGCTGCTATCAAACCATTGATCTGCTTTACCTGCAGCCAACTCTTCCAAAGTGCTTATCCATAGGCGCTCACGTGGAGTGCTCACGGCCTCCAATATTTGTACAGGTGTACTGGCCTTCTGATTGGGGCTTTGTTCAATCAATTGCTGCGCAATACGCGCCGCATCTTTGCGACCCATGTAATACACCAGAGTGTCAGCAGTAGGATTTGAAATGGGCTGTCCTGAGGCGACATTCTCGGCGCCCTGAGCTAAGGTGATAAATGCCACGCTACGGGATACTCCACGTAATGTCAGCGACTGTTGAATACTGGCTGCACCAGCCAGTGCGGCAGTGATCCCAGGCACAACCTGAACTTCAATCCCAGCAGCTTTAAGAGTCTGGATTTCTTCATCAGCGCGACCAAAGAGCATCGGGTCGCCACCTTTGAGACGCACAATCACTTGATGTTTCTGTGCAGCATCTACTAAGCGCTTATTAATAAACTGTTGTGCTGAAGACAGCTTGCCGCAACGTTTACCGACTTCGATCTTCTCAGCCTGCGGGCATAGTGTCAGCATCTCTGGATCCACCAAAGCGTCGTAGAAAACAATATCCGCTTGCTCCAATAGTTTGGCGCCACGAACTGTAATGAGATCTACAGCACCAGGACCTGCGCCCACTAAATACACTTTGCCAAGTGTATTGTTGTTATTGGTAGAAGGTTTATTCATGTTCTCTGTTGCCTACGCGCTTAAGGTGGCGCGTTTATCCCGCCAGCTATTTTGGGTAGCGACTGTATACAAATCGAACTGTTTTAAAGCTACATCTAAGTTTTGATCAGGGCGCAAAGCAAAGCTATCAAAGCCAACACGAGCGCCCTGTAGGAGTTGGTCGATCAACACATCACCAATGGCGCGAATCTCACCTTGCCAAGCAAAACGGTTGCGCAATAGGGCTGCGGTACTAAAGCTACGACCATCTCTAAAGATGGGGAAGTGCGCAGCCACTAAAGGCCAGACTTGTTTGCCTGCTTCAATCACATCGGCATGTTTCAGAATGTCATCATCAGTAGCAAACCACACGCCAATCTGACCATTCTGGGTTTTACTAATCATATCTGCATCATGATGATGCGAATTTATCTGACTGCGCCACCAAGTAAACGGTACTAATACTTTGTGGGCACCATGGTCCAGATCGGGCAGACCACCCTCATCCTGGCTGCCGCCCCATACTTGCCATTCATTTGGAGCTAGGGTAGGTTTGCCGCCTTTAGGGAAATGCAAAATCTCTTGATGAGAGGTGATATTGAGTTGACTCATGCAACACCCCCTTCAATTGCCTTCTCTTTTTTCTTGGCGTTTTCGTTTTTATCTTTGTAAGCTGCTTCTTTAAATGGGGCTACTCCAATGCGACGATAGGTTTCAATAAATGGCTCATCGCCATTGCGCTCACCTACATAGGTATTGATCACATTGGTGATGACATCTGGGATTTCATCGGCATAGAAGGAGGGGCCAATTACCTTGCCAATAGAAGCGTTATTACCTTGCTCGCCCCCTAAAGTGATTTGATACCACTCTTCACCGTCTTTATCGACACCAAGTACGCCGATATTGCCAACGTGGTGATGGCCACAAGAGTTAATGCAGCCAGAGATGTTCAGGCTAATGTCACCTAGGTCAAATAAGTAATCCAAATCATCAAAACGCTCTTGTATCGCTTTGGCAATCGGGAGGGATTTGGCATTTGCCAATGAGCAGAAATCACCGCCAGGACAGGCAATGATGTCAGTCAGTAAACCAACGTTGGGTAAAGCAACCTTCTGCTTCTTAGCCTCTTGCCAGAGCTCATATAACTTAGCTTGCTCAACATCAGCAAGTACCAAGTTTTGCTCATGGGTAACGCGCAATTCACCAAAACTATATTGATCAGAAAGATCGGCAATGGCAATCATTTGCGCAGTGGTGGCATCACCGGGCGCAACTGTACCGTGTGGCTTGAGCGACAGAATCACGCTCGCATAACCAGGCACTTGGTGCGGTTTAACATTGCGCTCTAACCAACGAGCAAATGCTGCTTGCTCGGTTTGGGCGGCAGTATGAATAATTTCTTCATTGCTTAATGCAGGCAATGTTTTGTACGCCGGCTTTGTGAAATGCTGGGCAACGCGGTCCCACTCTGCTTGCGTAAAGTTGTCGTCACTATTTTTAATGTGAGCCCATTCGCCTTCAACTTGACGGGCAAATTCTTCTGGGCCTAAGGCTTTTACTAAGATCTTAATGCGAGCCTTATAGAGGTTATCTCTTCTGCCAAAGCGGTTGTAGACACGGAGTAAGGCTGTGAGGTAGCTAGGCAGTACATTCCAAGGCAGTCCTTGCTTAATGAGTGAGCCTAATATTGGCGTACGACCCATGCCGCCGCCGGCATAAATATCAGCAGTCAATTCACCATTATTAATATTAGGGCTTTTCTTAAGCTCGATGCCAACATCATGGCAAAGTAATACAGTGCGATCTTCTTTGGCACCGTTCACTGCAAACTTAAACTTACGTGGCAAGTGTGCAAATTCTGGATGCAGGGTTGACCACTGACGCAAGAGTTCGCAAATCGGACGAGTGTCTACATATTCATCGGCAGCTACACCAGCAAATGCATCACTCGTAATATTGCGAATACAGTTACCCGAAGTTTGGATGGCATGCATTTCTACTTTGGCAAGCTCAGCCAAAATATCGGGAGTATCTTCTAGTGTGACCCAGTTGTATTGAATGTTTTGACGCGTAGTGAAATGACCATAACCCCGGTCATACTTTTCTGAGATGAGGGCTAGCGTGCGTAATTGCTTTGCACTGAATAAACCGTAAGGAATGGCAACGCGCAACATATAGGCATGGCGTTGGTGATACAAACCATTTTGGAGTCGTAGCGGACGGAATTCTTCTTCTGCAAGGGTGCCGTCTAAGCGCCTCGCAACCTGGTCGCGGAATTGGGCAACCCGTTGATCTACCAGGGTTTGGTCAATGGCATCGTATTTATACATAAGACTGCTATTGTCATATTTGATAGATATTTCTACAAATAATTAAAAATTGATTCTATATATCAAAAATCATATATAAAGTTCCAAAATTACTTATTTTGTGAAAACTCTGCTTCAATAAATGTGTGTGGGCACCCATAACCTGCAAGTTTTACCGCATAACCTGCAAGTTTTTACCGCATAAGTTGCAAGTTCATGAAGGTGCTTTCAACGGAGATATCCGGCAGCTTTTCTCCATAAGTGTGATGCGACTTATGGATTTACCGATAGATTTCTTTTCGATTTCCGATTTCGATCACTAAAACGCAAAGCTGACCATCCTGAATATCGCAGATAATTCGGTAATCGCCAACCCGGTACCGCCAATATGTACCTAATTTAGGGCCGGTGAGCACTTTTCCAATTGAGCGCGGATTGTCGCCTTCAGAAATTCTCTCGTCCATAAAATCCAAGATACGGATAGCACTTTGTTTATCCAGCTTTTTGAGCTGTTTGCGAGCTGAATCGGAGTACTCAATGATCCAGACCAAGATCGCCCCTTACCTCTGTAGAAGAAAAAGTGCTTTCTTCGCCTTTACGGATGCGTTCCATGGTCGCGTCGGCTAGGTAAAAATCTTCTAAATCCTCAAGGCCATTTATAACCAGCTCTCGAAGATAGTAGGCTTTTGTTCTGCCTGTGGCCGATGCTAAATGATCTAGTCGTTGTTCAATAGCAGGATCTAAACGTATTGAGGTAGCCATCATTGCTCCAAAGTGAATATATGTATTCAATGTATCACATGGAGACAAGCAATCCAACCCCCCGGTATACATTGGCATATACCCATAATTAACATATAATTAAACGTGTATTTAAATATATATTAAATGGAGTTATTATGGAAAACCTCTTAACATCTCTCACCGCATCCCTTACCGAGTTAAGAGAGCCTAATAAGGTGATCGCTCGTGCGGGCAATCAACCTGTTGCCATTCTGAATCGGAATGAAGCTATTGGTTATTTTGTGCCTAAAAGTGCAGTTGTTGATGTTCAATTAGAGTTTGCCTCCAAAGATCAAGTGACCGCATTCATTAAGACTAAGCTAGCAAAGATAGATCATGTTATTGACTATCTGAAAGATAAATAATAAGTGGCTCAATTTGTTGTAATTGATCTTGACAATGTCATATTGATCCACGATGCAGTGATCGGCGATAAAGAGTTGCAAGGCTTGGCAAAAGATAAGTCTTTGGAGGCGACTATAGGGAGAATCCATAATCGTTTGCAGTATGGGTTTATTTCGGATGTTTTTGATTTGGCAGCATGCTATGCGACATTTCTTGCTAAAGCCCATTGTTTTAATGATGCCAATAAGAGAACGGCAGCTGCGACTTTATTTTTTATCCTCGATGCTAATAAAGTTGAAATTAATTTCCCAGGCTTTGCTTTGGGTGATTGGATCATTGATATTGCATCAGATAAAAAATCAGAAATTGAATTGGCGCAGTGGTTAAGAAGCCAGGCGGCTTAATCAATATAACGACTCAATGCTTTTGCATTAAAGCCCGTATTCCCGATAGTGTCTGTAAAGATTGGCGATAGATGCAAAGCCAAGCACCACAATCAGTACGGCAAATAAGTATTCAGTTGTGAGATAAGTAAAGATCTCCAGGTGAATCAAGATCGCTGCACCTATAAAGGCGGCAATCGATCCAAAAGCCACAAGTCTGAAATTGGGAATAAAGGCACCCAAAGTAATGGCGGCAAACACTAGGTAGAGCTCAGATACCAACTGGTCAGCAATTACAAAAATACTATTGGTGAACTCTGGGTTGATAAATTTCCCCAAGACTGCAATGATCAGAATAGAAGCCAAGATCGCAAAGTTCAATTGCGCTTTAACTAAGACTTCTTTCAATTGGACGCCCATTTTTATGAGGCACTGCCGTTAAATACAAGACTTATCCCAATCCACAGGATGACAAAGACAACCAAGACAGTGGAGCCGATTTTCTTTAGGAAGTACTCGAGGGTATCCATATAGGCCTCATCGTTTCGGCCAAAGTAATGGTCAAAGCGTTTCCAGAAAAGACGCCCTACGACTAGAGGCAGAAGTATGGCAACGATGCCTAAAATAACGGTAAGGGTGTTATTCATGAGGGATAACTTTCTTTGCTAACAATCCCCATTGCTGGGGGTGTAAAAGGATAAAGAATACCCTTATTTATTTTTTGCCCTGCCGGACTCAGGTTTAGCGAGCAAATTAGTAATATTCGAGCTCAAACTGGGTTTATTGATACAGTAGAGGCTACTTTTGTAATTACTCCAACAGAAAGCATTCATATGGCCGAACTCAACACCGCACAGATTAATGAAATTCGTACCAAAGTATTGGGCGCAGCTGCCAAGGTTCCTGGCGCCTTAATTGGACTCGGAATTTTATTTATCGTGCTCGGAATGATTGGTATCGCAGGTCAGACATTGTTTTCTTTTATCTCAGTAAATATTTTAGGGATCTTCTTATTTGCTGGCGGCATCTTGCAAGGCGCTCATGCTTTGAAATCACAAGGCTGGAAGAGCGTTGGAGTGCAGCTCGTTTTAGCTACCCTTTACATTGTGGCTGCAATCTTTACTTGGGCTTTTCCAATTCCAGCGCTTGAGGCAATTACATTGTGGCTTGCGGCCATCTTTTTTGTGACTGGCGCATTGCGTTTGATCTCGGCATTTCAGCATCGCCACTTCCGCGAATGGTTCTGGCTGGTACTATCTTCAGCAATCTCGATCTTGATGGGCGTACTGATCATGAATGGTTATCCAGAGTCTAGCCTTTGGCTGCCCGGTATGTTGATCGCTATTGAGCTTTTGCTGCAAGGTTGGTCATTGCTCTTCATGGGCTTAGCAGCTCGTTCATTGACTAAGTAATTGAAATTCGTTCACTAGTGTAGAGAGCTGCATCATGACCATGAAAAAAACGGATCTCTATAAGAATCTGGCATTGAAAACTGCGCAGGGAATGAAAAACGCTGCCAAGTCTCCTAAGCTCGGCGTTGCTGAGAAGGCTAAATCCAAAAAAGAACTAGCAAGCGCTAATCCCTTGCTAGCTTCTTTGATGGGTAAGACCAAATCTAAGTAGTGCAGTCCAAAAACCACTTTCTTCTCGTTGATTTTTTAAAGACCTTTGCAGCCTTAACCATCATCCTGCATCATTTCTCGAGTTATGGGCAAATTGCAGAAGATGCAAGGCTGCTGCTTCCAGGAGTGATGACTTGGTTGTTTGAATATGGTCGTTACGCAGTACAGATCTTTTTAGTCATGGGTGGCTATTTGGCTGCTCAATCATTGACCCGCTCCAGTGATCTGAAGAATGCTCGTAATGTGTTGAAAGTAATCTTTAATCGTTACTTGCGATTATTTGCTCCCTATGTAGTGGCGCTCATTCTCACGATTGTTTGTGCTTGGATTGCGCGCTTCTGGGTTCGAGATGAGTTTGTTGGCGAATCAGAAACCCTAGGACAATTCTTAGCCCATTTATTTTTTCTGCAAGGCATCTTAGGTTTAGATTCGATTTCTGCTGGCGTTTGGTATGTGGCGATTGATTGGCAGCTCTATGCCATTCTGGCAATCATGTTGGGGATGTTTCCCGGCTTACGCTCCCTGATATGGATGCTTTTGGTGCTCTGCGTAGCATCCTTACTATTTTTTAATCGCTCTGGCGCTTATGAAAACTACTTCATTTACTTTATAGGAGCCTATGGACTGGGTGTGCTGGCACAACTTTGCAAGAACTATCCCGACCCTAAAGTAAATCGATTTGCCAGAATTATGTTTGTAGGGGTGGGTGTAGTCATTGTTGTTTCAAGCTTTCACCAAATTTGGCTCAGAAATATATTGGCCTATATGGTCGCGATTGCCCTCATCCTTTGGGGGGACTCGGCTTACAAAGATCAGAAACAAGATCAGAAGCGCCCTCAACATCAGTCCAGAAAACACAAGCTGGTCAATATCATTCTCAGGGGAAGCAGAAGATCGTACTGTGCTTTCTTAATTCATTTCTCGTTTGTCTTGCTGGCAAATACGCTATATATAGCTTGGGGAATGAGCGCCTTTCATGATGGCGTCATGGCGCTTGCCTTGATATTGGTTGCTGTGGTAGCTACCTGGGTGACTGCAACTTATCTTTATCGCTGGGTAGAAGTACCAGCTCGTAAGATCAAGCTTTAAAGGCCCATATCTTTAAGAACGCGAAAAATTTCGCGGTAGGCCTTAGGTGGTTTGTTTTGTTCTTTTTCGCGACGCGCATTCCGAATTAAGGTGCGCATATTCTGAATATCCATATCGGGATATTGTTCAATCATCTTAGTGAAGACTTCATCATTCGCAATCAGTCGATCGCGATAGCTTTCTAAAAAATGTAGCTTGGCAGTCTCAGCTTTACTTACACCCTGAATCGCATCCAAGCGCTTCTGGATCGCGTCTAATTCCTCTTCGTCTAAGAAGCGCATGAGTTTTCCAAGATATTGCTTATGACGGCGAATCGCTTCAAAGCTTTTAATTTTATTGGTCTCTGCAACCGCAGCCTTAATGGCCTCATCCATGGGAATCGTTTTTAAGGCATCACTGCTCAAAGCTGCCAAAACTTCAGCCAACTTCTGGCGTTCGGTCATTTGGCGCTTTAGTTCTGACTTGCTGGGCCCATCATCAGGGTCAACTAGCTTGGGAGTGCGATTCTTCTCATTAATATGCATATTGCTATTTTAGACGGGTATTGAACTTTGACTATTCTTTGTTGATTTTCTGCTTTAGTAGTTTCAGATCGGCACTAGAAAATAACTGGCTTCTTCCAATGAATGATGTAGGCTTTAATCTGCCAGCCTGAACGTACCTTCGCAAGGTGGGAAGTGAGATTTCTAAAAATTCTGCTGCCTCTTCTGCTGAGAAAGTCGCGTTTCGGAGGTGTCCAAATACTTGCTCATGCGTATAGTCATTCTCCTGAAACGCATTGACGGCAATTAATGAGAAAAATTTAATACGTTCTTTTGAGGACATTTTTTGCACGTGAGCATATAGATCCTCTGCTGTCATGGATTGAGTCATATGTGGTACTCACTTTCTCTATTGAGGTAGATTGAAGTCGTCATTTGAGTCGAATAGATTTTTTTAACTGGGTATAAAAATTTTCATGAGATCCAATTTGGCAAAACTCAATCCAGATTATTTTTATTTCATCGGCAAAATGATCAAACTGGTAAGCCATTAAATATTCCTGAGCATTAGCGAAACTTGTAAACAAATACCCCCTGCAGATCACCAAGCTTTTGTTGGCCTATCCTCGGGTTATCGCAAACTTCAGCGATCCTCATTTCAATTGTTAACTGCAGAGGCCTGGAGGCCTTTTTTACAAATTGGGCAAAGGATTTTTTATAGGTGGTTCTCATGATCTAATATTAGATCAAATGTGATTCTATAACAAATCAACAAAAATACCAACAAGTACCTGAATTTTTGTATTGGTAAATAATAGGATCAACTTTGTTTCAAGCAGCGAATATATGACTCAAGCAAATACTTACGATTACATCATCATCGGAGCGGGTAGTGCTGGCTGCATGTTGGCTAAGCGTTTAACTGAAAATCCCAACAAGAAGGTCTTGTTGATTGAGGCTGGCAAAAACGATAACTACATCTGGATTCACATTCCAGTTGGGTACTTGTATTGCATTGATAACCCAAGGGCAGATTGGCGTTTTAAAACAGCTGCTGAAAAAGGCTTGAATGGCCGCTCATTGTTGTATCCCCGCGGGCGTGTTTTGGGCGGATGCTCATCTATTAACGGCATGATTTATATGCGCGGCCAAGCGGGCGATTACGAATCTTGGGTGCAAGCAACGGGTGACGATTCTTGGTCTTGGGAAAACGCACTGAGGCGCTACAAATCATTTGAGGATTACCACAGCGCTGCAAATGAGTGGCATGGTAAGGGTGGTGAGTGGACTGTTTCAAGGCAGCGCTTACGTTGGCCCATCATGGATCGCTTCAAAGAGGCCGCAGTTGAAGCAGGTATACCAGCCTCAGAGGACTTCAATTGTGGTGATAACTTTGGCGTGGGTTACTTCGATGTGAGTCAACGTGCTGGTTGGCGCTTAAATACTTCCAAAGCTTTTTTAAGGGATGCAGCAAAGCGACCCAATCTTACGGTATTAACTCAAGCCATTGTTACTAAGCTCAAAATTGATCCCGCTACTAAAAATTGTCTTGGGGTTGAATACATCAAGGATGGCCAATCCCGCGAAGCCTTATGTGCCATCGAGCAGGGTGGCGAAGTGTTATTGAGTGCAGGCGCGATTGGTAGTGTACAAATACTGGAGCGCTCCGGTGTTGGCGCTGCTGCACATTTAAAGCAATTGGGCATCCCCGTGATCGCTGATCTCCCGGGTGTTGGCGAGAACTTACAAGATCACTTACAGTTGCGCATGGTGTACAAGGTGAATGGTATTAAGACCTTGAACACCAAAGCCAATACGCTGTTAGGAAAGATGATGATTGGCTTGGAGTATCTCTTCAAGCGATCTGGCCCAATGTCAATGGCGCCATCACAGCTCGGTGCATTTGCCTATAGTTCACCAGAGCAAAAGCGTGCCAATGTGGAATATCACGTACAACCTTTGTCATTAGAAAAGTTTGGTGAAGACTTGCATTCATTTAATGCCTTTACGGCAAGCGTTTGCAATGTACGCCCTACCTCGAGGGGTTGCGTTCACATCAATTCGATCGACCCCGAAGCGCCACCAGTCATTAGCCCAAATTATTTGTCGACTGATGAAGATCGCAAGGTAGCAGCAGAATCTCTGCGCTTAACTCGTAAGATTGCCCAGCAGGCCGCCCTAGGTCCTTACGCTCCTGAGGAATACAAACCGGGCGTGCAATATCAAACGGATGATGAGCTGGTTAAAGCGGCGGGGGACATTGGTACAACCATCTTCCATCCGGTGGGCACTTGCAAGATGGGTCGCGATAACGATCCGATGGCGGTGCTCGACTCTGAATTACGCGTGAGGGGCATTCATCATCTGCGTGTAGTCGATGCTTCGGCGATGCCTACGATTACCTCAGGCAATACTGCTGCCCCCACCATGATGATCGCTGAGCGCGTGGCGGAATTGCTGACGCGTGCCTAAGACTTCACAGAAAAGCTATTCATTACCCGCTAGTCATCTATTGCTGGCGTTAGCCATTGTGGCAGTGTGGGGCACGAACTTTGTCGTGATTAAATTGTCACTCACAGCTTTTCCACCATTTTTATTTGCCGCACTGAGATATACCTTTGCATTTCTTCCTCTGGTCTTCTTTGTGCCAAGACCTAAAACATCTTGGGTCAATCTTTGTATTTATGGTTTGGCAGTGGGCGTGGGGCAGTTCGGAGTTCTGTACTTTGCGATCAATGGTCGTATCTCCCCGGGCCTCGCTTCTCTGGTGATTCAGACTCAGGTATTTTTTACTATTGGCTTTGCGATGTTTTTTGCCAAAGAGCGTTTACGTACTTATCAAATGCTGGCGGTGCTAGTTGCCATGACTGGCTTGGGAATTATTGCGCTGCACACCGATGCCACAACCACCTTCTTGGGGCTTGCTTTGGTGGTATTTACCGGCTTTTCTTGGGGGGTTGCCAATACGGTTAGCCGCAGGGCAGGCTCTATTAATATGCTGGCCTATGTGGTTTGGGCGAGCGCTTTTGCGATTCCTCCTCTATTTGCGATTTCTTTCCTTTTTGAAGGCGGGTGGGAGCATATGAATACTTCCTTAACCTCAGCTCCAGTAGGGGCATGGGCCGGCGTACTTTGGCAGTCCTGGGGGAATACCATCTTTGGCTATTCGGCTTGGGCCTGGCTCCTTTCTAAGCATCCGGCGGCAGTGGTGGCACCTGCGCCTTTGCTGGTACCTATTTTTGGCATGGGGGCTGCAGCCTATTTCTTAGGAGAGTCTTTGCCGGCATGGAAAATTTTGGCAGCAGGTCTGGTAATCCTTGGACTGATCATCAACCTTTTTTGGCCAAATATTGAACGTAGCCTTAAGCAGCGATTTTCATAAGCCTCTAGAGCTAATGTAAAACCCTAATACAAAGTCCTTTTTTTGCCTTTGTATTAACAGTAAGATTACTGTTCGTTTTGGTTTTACCTATAAAAAAGTATTTATTAATTAGCAATTTTTAGTCATGGAGACTTTATGAACATTCGTCATCACATTTTTGCAGTAGCCGCTGCTGCAATGCTTACAACCGGCGCATATGCTGCCGATATCAAACTTGGTGTTGCAGGTCCATTTACTGGTGGTTCATCCTCAATGGGTGTCAGTATGCGTGACGGCGTTCGCCTGGCTGCAAAAGAAATTAATGCTGCTGGTGGTATCAACGGCAACAAAATCGTTTTGGTTGAGCGCGATGATGAAGCGAAAAACGAGCGTGGCGTACAAATTGCACAAGAATTGATTAACAACGAAAAAGTAGTAGCTACTTTGGGTTACATCAACACTGGTGTTGCATTGGCATCACAGCGCTTTTATCAAGAAGCAAAGATCCCAGTAATGAACAACGTAGCTACAGGCACATTGATTACTCATCAGTTCCCTAATGCTGCTGAAAACTATGTTTTCCGCAATGCCGCTCCTGATGTCATTCAGGCTCCTATGATTGCAAAAGAAGCCGTTGAGAAGCGTGGCTTGAAGAAGGTGGCTATTTTGGCTGACTCAACAAACTATGGCCAGTTAGGCCGTGAGGACTTAGAGAAGGCATTGAAAGGTTACGGCGTTACCCCAGTTGCAACTGAAAAGTTCAACATCGGTGACGTTGACATGACTTCACAGTTACTCAAAGCAAAGAATGCTGGAGCCGACGTTGTGTTGACATACGCAATTGGACCTGAGTTGGCACAAATTGCTAACGGTATGGCAAAGTTGGGTTGGAAAAAGCCAATCATTGGTAGCTGGACATTGTCTATGGCTAGCTTCATTGATACAGCCGGTAAGAACGGTAACGGTGCAACCATGCCTGAGACTTTCATTCAGCAGCCTGCAACTACTCCAAAGCGTAAGGTATTCGTAGATACATACCTAAAAGAGTTCAAGCCAAAGAATGGCATCATTGCTTCTCCAGTATCAGCAGCTCAAGGTTACGATTCTGTATACCTATTGGCTGCAGCTATCAAGCAGGCAAACAGCACAGAGGGACCAAAGATTTTGGCGGCATTGCAAGATCTGAAGACTCCAGTTGACGGCGTTGTAATGACTTATAACAAGCCATTTACTGCGACTGACCATGAGGCTATCAAGGCAAAAGACGTGGTGATGGGTGTAGTTGAAAATGGCCGCGTTGAGTTCTTAAATGCTGAGGATGCTACAGCGAAAAAGAAGTAATTTAAGCTCTAAGGCAGGCAATCTAAATAATTATTTTGCACTGCAGCATTAGATAAAGCAAAACGCCGCCTACAAGCGGCGTTTTGCTTACAATGTCGGATTCGTTAATAAAACAGTTTTAAGAATATTTAGGCCAATAACATGGACATGTTTGCACAAATCCTCTCGAGCGGCATAGCGGTGGGGATGATCTACGCGGTCATCGCTTTCGGCTTTCAGCTCACATTTGCCACATCTGGCACCTTGAACTTCGGTCAGGGTGAAGCGCTGATGTTAGGTGCTCTTGTAGGTTTAACTTGCGTAGATACCTTTGGCATGAATTACTGGGTGATGATTCCAGTGGTTTGCTTGTTTGGTATGTTGCAAGGTAGCTTTGTAGAGCTCATCGGCGTACGTCCTGCAATCAAGATTAAATCGGAGTTTGGTTGGATTATGTCTACCATCGCTCTCGGTATTATTTTCAAGAACGTGGCTGAAAATATTTGGGGTCGTGATGCATTGCCATTTCCATCGCCGTTACCAATGGAGCCAATGAGCTTCTTGGGTGCAAATATTCTCCCAATGGAAATTTTAGTAGTCGTTGGCGCATTAGTGATGATGTTGTTGGTAGAGTTCTTTAACCGCAAAACTATTTACGGTAAAGCGGTTGTTGCGACAGCAAACGACCGTGATGCAGCTGGCTTGATGGGTATTAATACCAGCGTAGTCATTACCTTCTCTTATGCACTTTCTTCTTTAACTGCAGCGTTCGCGGGCGTATTGATTGCACCCTTAACCCTGACTGGCGCAACCATGGGCGGCGCTTTAGGCCTGAAGGCTTTCGCAGTTGCGATTATTGGCGGCTTATCTAGCGGCCTCGGCATTATTGTTGGTGGCTTGATTCTTGGTATTGTAGAAACGGCAACTGGTTTTTATATCTCTACTGGTTACAAAGATGTGCCTGGTTTGATTTTGTTATTGCTTGTATTGGCGTACAAACCATCTGGTCTCTTCGGTAAATCTGCGATTAAGAAAGTTTAATGATGAAGAAGTCTCTGTTACCACTATTAATTGCTATTGCCGGATTATTTATTTTTCCGTTGGTAATTCATAACCCTTATTACATTCACTTAGCTGAAACAATTCTGATTTACACCATTTTATTATTTGGTTTGGATATTGTTGTTGGTTATGTTGGTCAGGTTTCATTGGGCCACGCTGGATTATTTGGTATTGGCTCATACACAGCTGGCATTTTGTTCTTCCATCTCGGGCTTCCAATTTGGGCCACTATTCCTGCATCTATTATTGTCACAGCCATTTTTGGCGGCATTTTGGCATTGCCTGCTCTCAAGGTAGTTGGTCCTTATTTGGCCATGGTGACTTTAGCCTTTGGAACCATTGCGCAGATCCTTATTAATGAAATGGATTGGTTAACCGAAGGTCCGTTGGGGATAAAGCTAACGCTCCCAGAGTTAATGGGAACGCCGATGAGTAACGCTGAGTATTTTTGGCTAGTTTCTGCAATCGCAATTTTGGCTTTAATTGTGGTGGATCGTTTTGTGAAGTCACAGATGGGTCGTGCATTTGAGGCTTTACGGGATAGTCCAGTTGCTTGCGACTGTATGGGTGTTTCCGTATACCGCTTTAAGGTGATTGCATTTGTGATTAGCGCTGGCTTTGCTGGTTTAGCTGGTTGTTTATATGCCTATTCTGAGCAATATATTTCACCAAACACCTATAACAATGAGCTGGCTGTTTTGTTTTTGCTCGGGATTATCATGGGCGGTCGTAAGTCACGTTTAGGCGCGATTATTGGCGCAGCTATTATTGTGCTGTTGCCAAAATTGTTAGATGACATCAATCTATTCCGTATCGTCGCTTCAATCATTGCAGTCGTGGTGGTAGTGGGTGCTGGCATGGCTCTATCTAAGAAGATAACCACTCCAAAGCGTGTAGCTCTTCCTATTATTGGTGTGGTGGGCTTAGCAGCATTTTCATTCTGGTTAAATAGCATTTCTGACTGGCGTTTGAGTATTTTCGGCTTCATGATTTTGCTAGTGGTGTATTACTTGCAAAGCGGTATCGTTGGTTTCGCGAAAAGCTTCTACCAGGCGATGGTTGGCAAAGCTAAAACTACTCGCGGCGGCGATCACGAAGAGGTGGATGATTCCATTAACTTCATTAGTACTGTTGCCAATCAAAATACGGGTGCTGAGCTCCTGAAAGTGGACTCTGTATTGATGCAGTTCGGCGGCTTAAAGGCATTGAACAATGTTGATCTCAGTATTAAGCGCGGCACTATTCATGGTTTGATCGGCCCTAACGGTTCCGGTAAGAGCACCATGATGAACGTGTTGACTGGTATTTATGTGCCTACAGCCGGTAATGTGTTGTACGCAGGCGAAAGTGTTGTTGGTAAGACTTCTTCCGATATCGCTTTGTCTGGTATCGCACGCACCTTCCAAAACGTTCAGCTCTTCGGCGAGATGACTGCTATCCAAAATATTTTGGTTGGCTTGCACCACACCTTCAAATCCAACATGGTGGAGATTGCTTTGCATCTGCCACGTTACAAGAAAGAAGAAGCTGAAGCACATGCACGTGCAATGGCATTGCTTAAATTCGTTGGCCTAGATGATTTAGCCAATGAAGAAGCACGTAACTTGCCATACGGTAAGCAACGTTTGCTGGAGATTGCTCGTGCCTTGGCATTGGATCCTGAGTTGCTCTTGTTGGATGAGCCAGCTGCTGGTTTAACAGCGCCAGACATCAAAGAACTCTTGCGCATTATTCGTAAGATCCGCGATAGCGGTATTACTTTCATCCTGATTGAACATCACATGGATGTGGTGATGTCAGTTTGCGATACCGTTTCTGTATTGGACTTTGGTCAGAAGATTGCAGAAGGTAAGCCAGCTGAAGTTCAGGCAGACGAGAAGGTGATTCATGCCTACTTGGGTACTTAATCACTAGAACATATTGAATCGGTAAATACCATGTTATCTATTAAGAATCTTGAAGCAGGCTACGGCAAAGTAAAAGTCCTCCATGGCATCAATATTGATGTTCCTAAAGGACAGGTGATTACTTTGATAGGCTCAAACGGAGCTGGCAAAACTACCACCATGCGCGCTATTACTGGCATGATTAAGCCAACGGCCGGTGAAGTTACATTGGGTGGCGAAAAAATTGACGGTTACGACTCTCATAAAATCGCCCGCCTAGGTTTGGCTCATAGTCCTGAAGGCCGCCGCGTGTTTACAACAATGTCCGTCACTGACAACTTGTTGCTCGGTGCGTTTCCACGCTTCACAGGTAGCCGCCCAAAAGGTGACATCAAGCATGACTTAGAAAAGTCTCTTGAAATGTTCCCGCGCCTTAAAGAGCGTCGCAATCAATTGGCTGGTACCTTGTCTGGCGGTGAGCAGCAGATGTTAGCAATGGCTCGTGCTGTGATGCTGAACCCGGAGATCATTCTTTTGGATGAGCCATCCATGGGCCTTGCTCCAATCTTGGTTGAAGAAGTATTTAGAATCATCTCTAACTTGAAATCACAGGGTGTAACCATGTTGTTGGTTGAACAGTTTGCTGCTGCAGCTTTAAACGTAGCTGATTACGGTTATGTGCTGGAGAACGGCAAGATTGCTACTCACGGACCTGCTGCAAAGCTCAAGGATGATCCTGCTGTGAAAGCGGCTTACCTGGGTGGTGCTGGTAGTCACTAAGTAGCTGTCTAAGCTGAAAGTAATAAAAAAGCCCTTAGTAATAAGGGCTTTTTCTTTAGCTAGATAAGAGCTTTATAGCCTCTCGAATCAGCAAAGCGCGATAGCCCATGTAAAGGGCAACCAAGGTAAAGCCAACCAAGAAGAGCTTTGGAATCAATGCGCCTTCGGCTACTAGTTCACTATTCAGTAAGCCTATAGCTACCGCAAGAAAGAAGGCTGCGCCCAAGCACAATACAACCCAATTTTCATTGCTGGCTACTTGCTGGGTTTGATTGTTATAGGCAAGAACCTGAAAGCTACCACCCTTTGGGTATCCCGATACGGTGATCTGATCACCATCGGTAATTTTCATGGGGGATGAAAACTTTGCTTCGACTGCTGTATCGCCCAAATTAAATTTGGAAATAAAAAAGCGTTTGTAATACTGCGAAGAGTGGTCGTGAGTAGGCTTTTCTGGGTTTACGTACTCCAGTAGCTCATTATTGAGATTGCTTACCTTGCCAGAGACGGCGCTAATGGAAGTGGATAGAAAGGTGCTTGGCTTTGGAATGGACATCAGCAGAACTCCTAAAAGGCTAAAGCTGAGTATAAAGAGGAGGGAGGACAGTGGTCTTTTAGGGGGCACTAAAAGATGGCGTCAATGATTTATTGCTTTGATCATTAAGCTCACGGCAATGATCAACGTAAAGACTGCAAATATTTGCTGAATTCTAGGGCCGCTTATTTTTCGCTCCAATACTTTTCCTAGCAGAAGTCCCAATAGCGAACCACAGGCAAAAGGAATTGCAATGGCTGTATTCAGAGTTCCGGATGCAAGGGAGATAAAGGCACCCCCAGCAGAAACAATTGCGAGAACACCAAGTGAGGTGGCAACAATTGATTTCATTGGCAGGTCAGTGAATTTATTTAAGGCGGGAACTAGAATGAATCCGCCACCAACACCTAATAGGCCCGATAAAAATCCAGCAATGGCGCCAGAGAACATTAGTGCACGAGCACACGGCACTGTCCAAATCAGCTTTCCAATTGATGAGTCTAGTTGGCAGGGTGGACTTTTAATTTGTGGAAGGGGTTTTCCGGAAAGATTTCTGGCAACCTGTAAAAGCATCCGAATAGAAACGTACATCAACACCAGGCTAAATAATATTAGTAGCGGAGTATTCGGTACCTTCTGAGCTAGCCATAAACCAGCCGGGGATAGGACCAGGCCAAAAATCGCCATTAACATGGCTGCTTTATAGCGAAGTGCTTTGGCCTTGAATCCAATTACAGCGCCTGCAAAAGCCGAAACAGTAATTGCTGTTAATGCTATCGGGCCTGCCTCTGACATTGGCAGATGCAGAAGAAACACCAGTAATGGTACTGATAAGATGCCGCCCCCAGCCCCCGTCAGGCCCATTAAGACGCCAACAAATACTCCAATTGCTAAGGTTAGGTAGGGCAAAAAGTCCATCAATTAATTTTCAAATGGACGCGCTAACCACTCTCTTCCCTTGAGCATCGCATTCCAGTAAAGCCAAGGAAGAACATCTTTCTTCAGAATCCAAGCGAGTCTTGTAGCCTTAAGTGGATTAATGAGCCAAGGAAAAGTGGGCAAGAGTTTTCCACCAAAGCCAAACTCTGCCAAAACAATTTTCCCGTTCTCTACCGTCAGTGGGCATGAGCCATAACCATCATATTTAGTTGGCAGGGGTTTGTTGTGTTTTGCTGCTAGTAAGTTCTCTGCGACGACCACAATCTGTTTTCTGGCTGCTGCAGCAGTTTTAGAGTTTGGCGACGAACAGCAATCACCAAGTCCGAAGATATTCGGGTAGCGAGTATGTTGAAGGGTGAATTGGTCTACATCTACAAAGCCATCAGCATTGGAAACAGGGCTTCCCTTGAGGCAGTCTTGAGGGCCTTGCGGGGGTACTACATGCAGCATGTCAAAGGATTTTTCAACCTGCGTAACATTTCCATCTGCATCCTTGACTGCAAAAATCGCTTTTTTAGCTGGGCCATCCACGGAAATGAGATTGCTATTGAAATTGAGTTTGGCGTGATATTTTTTGACATATTCCATAAGTGGCGGGACAAAGTCGGCTACACCAAAGAGTGCGCCACCCGCATTGTCTAACTCAACCTCAATATTGTTTAGGCGACCTTGCTTCTGCCATTCATAGCAAGATAGATACATTGCCTTCTGAGGTGCGCCAGGGCATTTGATTGGCATAGGAGGTTGAGTAAAAATGGCTTTCCCAGACTTCAGGCCTTGAACAAGTTCCCAGGTATAAGGAGAGGACATATAACTATAGTTAGAGGTCACCCCATTTTTACCAAGTGTTTCCTTTAGCCCGGGTATAGCATCCCAGTTTGTCTTAATGCCTGTTGCAATTGCTAGTTGCTTATATTTAACTGCAGCACCATTACTAACCAGAACTTCATTGGCCTCTGGATTGAAGCCCACAATCTTCTCTTTAATCCAGCGCACTCCTGATGGAATGAGATCTTTAGTTTGACGACGACTATTTTTGACGTTAAATGCACCGCCGCCCACTAGCGTCCAAGAGGGTTGGTAATAGTGCTCTTCAGAGGGCTCAATGATTGCGATAATTAGAGAGTGGTCTCTGGATTTCAGGCTAGCAGCTAAGCCTATGCCAGCAGCGCCACCGCCTGCAATTACTACGTCAAATACATTGGAACTCGATTTTTCTGAAGTCATACTATCTCCACCTCTATGTTTTATTAGATCTAGGTCAATAAAATAGCTTGAATTATAGTGATTGGCTATCAGGGTTTATGATTAGTCTACATTTTTATATAGTATTTATCATAAAATAAATCATTTACAGCAAATTGGATAAATAGATGAAACCGATTGTTAAGGGCTTTTTTGACCCGGATACCTGGACCGTAACTTATGTGGTTTATGAGAAACCGGGTTCACCATGTTTAATCATTGATTCAGTGCTTAATTATGACCATAAGTCAGGGCGTACTAAAACGAAATCAGCCGATGAAGTGATTGAGTTCGTCAAGGCCAATCACCTGGCTACAGAATGGATTTTAGAAACCCACGCACATGCAGATCATGTTTCAGCGGCACCGTATCTAAAATCAAAATTAGGCGGCAAGATTGCTATAGGTGATCATATCTCGGTGGTACAGGGGGTATTTAAAAAAGTGTTTAATTTGGAAGAGGCATTTCAAGCGGACGGCTCTCAGTTTGATGCTTTGCTTAAAGATGGGGAAGAAATTCACTTTGGAAATCTAAGCTTTAAGTCCCTCTTTGTTCCCGGTCATACGCCAGCCTGTATGGCTTATCAAGTAGGTGATGCCATTTTTGTAGGCGACACCATGTTTATGCCTGACGTTGGAACTGCCCGATGTGATTTTCCAGGCGGTGATGCACACACGCTTTATCAGTCGATGCAAAGGATTTTAAGTTTTCCTGGTGAGACTAGATTATTTATGTGCCACGACTATCCGCCAAATGGGCGTCCAGTAAATTACGAAACAACAGTAGCTGAACAGAAGAAATCGAATATTCATATGCATGATGGTATTACTGAGGATGAGTTTGTTCAGATGCGTAGTAAGCGTGACGCCACATTAGATATGCCGGTACTTATTTTGCCTTCGATTCAAATTAACATTCGCGCAGGTGATATGCCTCCGAAGGAAAGCAACGGGATTTCATATTTAAAGATTCCTCTTAACGCACTGTAATTTTCATGTTGAACGAAAAAAAACGAATTGCAGAACTTAAGAAGATGCAGTCTTCTGCCACAAAGGCTTGTGAGTTCTTAAAAGTACTTTCAAACCCGAGTCGACTGATGTTGTTGTGTGAAATCGCTGTTGAGGAGCGGTGCGTTGGGGACCTGGAGGAATCAACCGGAATACATCAACCAACCTTATCGCAACAGCTGACAGTACTACGTACTAAAAAGTTGGTTAAGACACGTAGAGACGGTAAGCAAATTTATTATTCCCTTTCCAGTGACATAACGTTATCGGTCATGAACTTACTCTACAGTCATTATTGTAAAAAATAAATCTGTTTATATCACTCTCACAATTTAGCTAACCATTGTTTTTGGCTTCCTAATGACGGTTAGGTGCAATAAGAAGATGACAGCGAACATTAGCCCCATAATCCAATGGGTGTCAATTGCAGTATCGCGGATTTCCTCTGGCCCGTAATAAAGCATTCCGCCGGTAATGAGAAGTGCAAATAGAAAGCCCAGTTGGCTAAAGCCACTCCACAACTGCTTTCTGGACTTATAGCCCACCTTGATATGAAATGGCATTACTGATCCAAGAGCTAAGGTAGCCAGCATTGCAGCAATGCCATGAGCTGTGAGAATGCTATGGGTGCCAAGAGTGGATCTTTGGATCTGAAATTGATGCCCTAGAAGATACATCAGGCCAGTGATTGAGCAGGCCATCATGCCGCAGATGACAAACGTTCTTTGCCAGCGAGGCATCTTCCCAAGGCGGCTCATGCGACTATCCTTAGTGCTTGCGCTGAGAAATGACTAAAGCAAGGGTGATGCTCATTATTGGATAAGGCTAGAACCTTGGTGAGTGCATCAGCATAAACACACTCTTTTGCAAGAATAGAGAATGACCCAGCAATCTCCACATGAACCTCGGAAAAATTCTGGGCTAGAGGGTTGATGATATGACTCCTCTGACCATCTCTTTTTGCAAAGTAAAGGCTGCTTGTGGCAATAGCTCCATCTTTCAAAGATCCGATATGAATTAACTCCTCAGATCTCTCAGGATGACGAACTTGAATTGGGAGGGAGGTATTCCCAAAAACCCGTAGGTCACCACCAGCATTCACTGAGCCGGATGTGATGCCCTCTGATATCAAGACTCTCACCGCCATATCTACTGCAAACCCTTTGGCGATTCCACCCAGATCAAGGCAGACCGGGCGGCGGGACTGTATCAAGTCAGGCGCTAGGAAGTGAATGTCTTCAACGCCACCAAGATCATGATTGGAGAAGTTGATATGGCGGGGTAATAATCCCGCAGCAACCAGACGATGGCCTATTCCACAATTAAATAGGCCATCGGATTCAAGGTGAACCTCTTTTGCAATTCGGATGACTTGCGCAGTCCATGGATGAATCTCAACTGCTTCCATGTGGGCACTTCGATTGATTTGGCTTAGCTCACTTTCAGGATCATGAAATCCCATGAGGTCATGAATATTTTGAATGGCTGCAAAAGCATTATCAACAGCCGCTGGCCCATCATCTTGATGTATGGAGATCTCTACAAAGGTGCCAAGAAGTGGTTTGCAACGAAGCATTGTTACTTTCCGAGGCTGGGTTTTGAATGGGTGTTCTTCAGGGCTAGGTCATATAAAACCGTTACCCGCTTCACTCCATCAGTAAGGTGTTTGCAAGAAAGTGTTGCGCCACCAATATTCTGAATATCTTGATTAAGCTTGATGGGGTCATTTACGGTCTTACCTACAAACTGTTTACGCCATTGCGCTTCTGCTACTTCATAACCATAAGATTCAATGTATTCCAAAACTTCGATACCAGCGATGCCACCATTTGGGTTGATGGCAACGGCATAAGTAATCATTTCATGTTTTCCTATGACTTCGTCAACCACAAACCAGCTACCATCAGCTGCCCTCCAGATGCGCTCGCCCTGAAAGGGGTAACGAATACTGGATGCGATACGCATCTTTTCTTGCAAATCATCCGTAATGATGACGGGATTCTTCGTCAGTATTTTGTTGGGGAAAAGAATTTTTAGAGCTTGCTCTGCAGAAACATAAATTTTTGCATGGGCAATGATTGGTGCGCTCATCATTGCTATGCCAATAAGAGCTAAGGGGTTAGGTTTCCAGATCATGGGGTGATATCTATGTAATGAATTTAGGCAGTAAGTAATTCATTCGCTTCATTACAAAGTGCTTGAATTTCTGGGTTGATGCCTTGGACATTTGAGAGTTTGTCAAACATCATCAACGCTCTTTTCTTGGCTGTTTGACATTGGGTGGCTTGAAACTTCAGCAAATGAGCTAAAGCTGCAACTAATAGATTCTGAATTTCCATAATTTCTTTCGCTTAATTAAGTGGGAAGCCAACTTTGACAATGAATTCATTTACTGAGTGACTATCCCAGACGCGAGCATCTGAGCATTCGGCCTCTCCACCACCCATGCAGGTGCCGCCTGCAAGTTGATAGCGCCAAGCGCCAGTAACCCACCAGTCTTTGGCTGCGTAATGCATATTGGGACCTACAAAAGTGGCTCTTTGGACTTGATTGCGTAAATTTAGCTCTGAATAATCATTATGAAAACGTGCCTCCACACCAGCCGACCACTTGGGGGCAAAGCGATAGCTCGCGCCCACCAGGAAATCGAGCATCGATTCAGGAACGTTGCCGTTTTCAATAAACTTTAAGCGCTCATTCGCAGCTACAACGTTACCCGCCAAAATTAATCGATCATCAATAAAGTTAGATTGCAGCAAGAGTCTCGCCTCGAGCTCATCTTTATTTCTTCCCCATGTCGGCTCTAAATAAAGCCCTACACCTACAGGCGAAGTCACTGGATTGGTGATGCGATAAATTGCTTCTAGAGAGCCACCTTCAATGCCACTTTTCTTATACGCTGTTGAGGGGTCATGCGAAGAAGGTACTCCGTAACCGCCGGTACAGGTTGGAGTATCTCCGCAAGCTTCTGGATTAGTGTAATTTTGATTTGCATTGGTGTAGTAAGAGTTGATATAGCCAGCAACCTGTAAGTCGTTAGTTAAACCATATTCCAGTTCGGTCCTAGCGGTTAATGCATCGTAAGTTCCTGCTGCTTGCTGTTGATTGAGTTGCAGGCGCTGCTCAAACTCCAGCTTGCCCTTGGGTTGTAAATCTAAGGTGTATATCCAGCCAAACACTCCCTCGCCTGCATGGGCCAAAGAAAAGTGAAGTGTGGCAACTAAGAAGAGGCTGAATGCAAGAAGTCTATTGATGGTCAATTTCATGGTCCCTTGAGGTTAGTGGTTAGCAATCTAAATGAGAATGGTTCTCAATATAGCATTAGATGAGAATGATTCTCAACTAATTAAAATAACCATGACCTAAAAAATGGCGAAATCTATGGGCCTATTCTTTTTTGCTTGTAAGATTTCTACAAATGAACGCTGAGTCCTTGGAAAAACTGGTTTTAATGAAGATGCCTTTTGGTAAGCACGCAGGGCGTACATTGGCTGATCTGCCGGGGAATTATTTGGCGTGGTTTGCCCGCGAAGGTTTTCCTAAGGGCGAGCTTGGTGAATTATTGGAATTAATGCATACCCTAGACCACAATGGTCTGCGTGGACTCTTGGCGCCAATCCAGCGGGCGCATGGCCTGCACGCTAAATCTAAATTACTTTGAGCGAATAATCAGTGTGACGCGATTACGTTCGTAAGTCACAGTTGCTGATTCTGGTGGACTGCTTTGAATTAAGCTGGCCTTGAACTTGGCCTGCGATTCAATTTGCGAAGAAATCTGTTTTGCAAGAGTTTCATTGCGGTCATATTGAATCTGAATATTGGCTATCTTGCCCGACTTGATATTGTTGATGACATCATTGAGCTTGCTTGAGGAGTAATCGTCAAAAAATATGGGATACCATCCGCCAACGAGAGCCCCTTGCCCCTTGATGTCATGGGTCTGCGCCGACGTATTGTTCGTACTGTCGTCTTCACCTACGGGTAAGTGAAAGTCAATTCCTGTCTTTTGTATCAACTGTGGATAAGAGATGGGTGCAGTCATAGATGCTTCATTGGTGTTTTTGATCCAATATGCCCAAGCAATATTTTTATTGGAGTCATACACCAACTTATATAAATGGCTAGGAATCGTCACTCGGCTTCTGCCAATACTGCCGCTATTGCCAATGGAGCCTGTGTAAACGTAGATGTCGCCTGAAGATCTTTTGACATAAGCTCTAGTCGGCTCCTCGACATTCTTAGCCCAGATTCCCTGATTGTTTTGCCTGGCTTGGGGCATCATATTGGCCAATGAGAAAGATTGAGCCATAGAGCGTTCATTACTCATGTCACCTGCTGGGGCATTATGTCCCCTATCAAAGCCGCTTCCGCGGTAATCCGAGAGCAGGGCCCGTTCGGAGAAGGGTAGTCTGGCTTCTTCGTAAAACTGGTTGCTTCTTCGCGGGTGCGGGGCAGATAGCTGCTCCCGATTAAGCTTTTCAACGGCATAGATTGGCTTTTTATCCTGAGGAGAGTAGTAGATGGCAAAGCTATCAAAGCAAAGGTCGCGCCCCACTTGTGGACTCATGGGTATTTGCTGAGCTGGGAATAGATCTTTACAGTCTTCAAAAGCCGCAAGGGCGTTTAATGAGGCGGCAATTGCTACAAGGGCAAGAAGGTGACGAAGGAATTTCATGGGCTCTTAGTGTATGACCTCCACTTCAGGCGCACGCATCTTTTAATCTTGGGCTAGCTCCAGAGCTAATAAGCAACAGAACTCTGTTGATATTTTTCTGTATATCAAAGTGCATGTTTTCTTGAAGAAGGCTTGAAAATACTGCCTTGCAATAACATCTGCCTTGCTACTACCCCTAGAAAATTACAGGCATGAAAGCACTAGATATATGATTTTTTGGGTTGAATTTTTGGCCAAAAACACAAAAAAGTCCCATTTAAGCGATTTTTTTATAGAGTGAAATTAGTACTCCCTAACCTACATAAGCTATTGATTTTATTGATTTATATATGTTTGTAGCTACCTATATGCGGGATCTCCCGGATTCCTAGATCAATAAGTTATTGATTTCTACTTCTTTATTCTTGACTTGATATAAGAAACTTCTTAGGATGACCCATGTTTTTTAGATATTGCAATGCAGCATAAAACGGTAGTCTAGTTTTTTGAGGTCTTGCAAACAATGAATGAGTAAATGTTTAGCTAACAATTTGAGCGATATGCAGAATCCTCAGTCAAACACTTTGACTGCTAATGAGCTGCTAGCGCATGCCATGGCTCCGATCTATCGGGTCATTAATGGCCTACTCGTTTTAACTGTGTTCATGGTGGTTGGGTTTTGGCTTTCAGGCAATGGTACTAATGCCGGCGCTTTTGACCTTGCACGTATCCTTGTTCCTGAAGAAGCGCGCCACATGGTTTGGAATAACGGCTTTGGCATGCTCAATCAATATAAAGAGTCCAATGAAGTATCAGCCGCCCAGACCACTGATACTGAGATCGCCGCTGTGATCTATGGCAAGTCTAAGATTCCTGCTTCAACTGGTTTGACTGGTGCCAAGCAGCAGACCGTAGCTTTGCTAATGCCCTCTGTGGCGCAAATGCAGGTGAAATCGATTTCCCATCTGTCTGATCGCATCCCAACTTCAAAGATGGACCCCCAGGCTTTGGATAGCAACTTAATGGGTTCGATTCAGAATCAACGTGCTGTAGCTGACTTCTTTGAGAAGAAATACAGTCTCGATCGTTTGAAGATTGAAGAGTATGTTTCAAACACGATTTTGATTGCAAAAGAGGTCAATATCGACCCAGTGCTTTTGTTGGCAGTAATCTCGGTGGAATCCAACTTCAACCCAAATACTAAGAGTCACGCCGGTGCTGAAGGCCTCATGCAAGTGATGACTTCAGTGCATAAAGACAAGTATGCAATCTTTGGCGGGACTTCTGAAGCTGCTAAGCCTGAAGTCAATATTCGTGTTGGTGCCTATATTTTGAAATACCTGATCGCTACAGCTGGTTCATTGCGCAATGGTCTGAAGTACTACGTTGGTGCTGCGAATGCCGAGGATGATGGCGGCTACGCAGACAAAGTGATGGCCGAAAGAAATCGCCTGATTGGTTTATGTCAAAACCGTTCGTCTAATCGCTTGACGCTGAACGGCAAGGATCTGCGCTCTTAAGTTTTTAGATCTTAAGTAGATCAAAGTATTTAAAAAGCCACCCGAGGGTGGCTTTTGTTTAGCTGCCGAATACGCGAGCCTTAGTTAACGCCGTGGAGCTCCACATCAAATACCAGGGTGGCATTTGGAGGAATAACGCCACCCGCGCCGCGAGGGCCATAGCCCATCTCGGAAGGAATGATGAGGGTACGTTTGCCACCAATTTTCATGCCAGCTACGCCTTGATCCCAGCCTTTGATCACATGACCAGCACCCAAAGGGAAGCTAAAGAGTTGGCCACGATCTAAGGAGCTATCAAACTTTTGACCTTTATGGTCAGTAGCCTTCTCGTCATAAAGCCAGCCGGTGTAATGTACATCCACATGATTACCTGCTGCAGCCTCTTTGCCTTCGCCCACAACAGTATCGATTTTTTTCAGTTCACTCATGATGTTTTCCTATTTCACACAAATTGATTGGCTAGTATATTCTGAGCTCTGTAAATTCCTTCGGTAATCATGCAATAGCGAAAACGTATGACAAATTATTGGCCAAATTCTGCATATAGCACCCTGACCATCAGTTCTGATGATCAGTTGTTGGTGACAGATGACTTTTTGCGTACTTATATGGAGAGGCCGGAGCTCAAGCTAGTTCCCGAATCTTGCGCTATCGAACGTTCGCTCCATCAACGTTTAACTGACAACCCTCGTACAGATGTTACTGATGATGAAATTTCGGCGATGGCTGATGAGGATATTCAGGAGAACTATCGTGTTTGGCTGCGTTATCGGAAGCGTTTATTAGGGGCAAGCTCCCTAGAGAACTTTTATATGAGTTTGTTTAAGGGTGAGGGAGTAGACGTACCGCCTTTATTTATTGCTCAACTCGCCCAAATTTTTATTAGACATATCCTGGGTAACGATGCACATCCACTGGAAGCCCGTATGGGCGAGCTCTTTTTCAGAACTCAGAAGATTACTGTTATCGAGGATGGCATTGTGATGGGCGCAGACGATGAGGTAGTTGCGCGCAATGCTCAGGCTAGTGATACGGGCAACATCATGGATTTGCTTAAAGGCAAGTCAATGACGATGCGTTCAGCCGATCTGGATGTGCTACATGAAGACAATGCTGATACCTATTGGACTAGAAACGAAGATTTTGATTTAGCGGTTCAGCTCAATTTTGGGCATGAGCCTATTAACTATTTTTGTCGCGTCTTAGAAAAATGGATAAAGCATTTTCTGGGGGTTAGCGTACGCATTACTCCCATGCAGCAAATCACGGATCCTAAGTGGTCATGGCATGTTGGTCTAGATGCAGCCGCTACTGAAATACTTAATAAGCTTTACAAAAAAGAGTTGGTAGAAGCAGATGAGTTACAAAAGGTGATTTGTTTATTTCGTTTAGACTTTATCGATGAAGCTGCCGTAGCTAAGGCACAGGCTGGTAAGCCGGTATATATGGCTATTGCCATGAACAACCAGCAGCAGCTGAAGTTAAAGCCTCAAAATCTATTGTTTAACTTGCCGCTAGCTAAAGCCTCTTAGGCCGTGACTCGCGATTTTCTCCGTTGCTCAGCAAGCCAGAAAATCGCCAGACCGCTCACTACAACAGGGATGAGTGATCCCCAATTGAGGATGCTCCAACCATGTGAAGTGACAAGGGCGCCTGATCCAAAAGAAGTGAAGGCCATAGTTCCAAAGACGAAGAAATTAATGGCAGCCTGTGCTTTGTCGCGCTCATTGGGTCGATAGGCAGTCATTGCTAAAGAGGTGGCGCCAGTAAATAAAAAGTTCCAGCCAACACCGAGTAAAAATAAAGCGATAAAGAATTGATGGAGATCGGTTCCGGTAAGGGCGATTGCAATGCAGATGAAGTTCAGAAGCACCCCAGTCCCCATGATCTTTAACACCCCAAATCGTTGGATAAGTGATCCTGTAAAAAATCCAGGGGCAAACATGCCAATCACATGCCACTCCAGAACTAAAGCGGTGTCCGAGAATGGTAATCCACAGATTTGCATTGCTAAAGGTGTGGCGGCCATGAGTAGATTCATGACCCCATACCCCAATGCTGCACCAATGATGGCAACCATAAAGACGGGCTGCTGGAGAATGACTTTCAGTGGGCGTCCATCAGTGAGGGCATGCTGGGTCTTTAGCTCTTGTGGAAAACGAATGAACTGCATCACGAAGATGCCAATGAACCCCGCAATGGATAGAGTGAGATAGGCTCCCAGAAAGGCGGTATCAAAAAGATCTCGCGTCCAGGAGGCTAGATTGGGTCCAATAACTGCGCCAAGGATGCCACCAGCTAATACCCAAGAAATCGCCTTATCGCGTTGACTGTGGTCTGTCAGTTCTGCTGCAGCAAAGCGATAGAGCTGCCCATTAGCGCTGTAATAGCCTGCAATAAAGGTCCCCAAGACCAACAGCCAAAAGTTTCTCGTGATGGCGGCGTAGGCGCATAGCAGTGCTGAGAGCATTGCTACTAGCAAGCCTAATTGGAACGAAACTCTGCGCCCAAAGTAGTTTTGAGATTTAGCCACAATGGAGGTAGAAAAGGCGCCCCCGACAACATAGCCCATAACGGGTAGGGTGGCCATCCAGCTGGCTGGCGCAAGGCTTAACCCCACAAGCCCATTGATAGCTATAAAAGTGACATTATTGGTGAGGAATAGCCCCTGACAAATGATCAGCAGCACCAGATTTTTGTTGAGTAAAGGATGTTTGCTGGTCATGGCATGCAGTGTACGGTGAATTTGAAGCTTCGGTTGTCTTGGTGGATTCCCTTAAATTGCCCCTTATCAGACGCTTTAAGGTGCAAAACCGGCATTTTTGACAGACCCGATGATTTAAAATGGAAAACTCGCCTCATTGGCAAAAGATGCGCTACAAGCGACTTGCAAAATGTGGATTTGAGAGCGACAGGGTAAAAACCTGACTCTGTAATTTTTTCAATATTGAGGAAACATTCATGGCTTCAGAGCAATCAAAGATTATTTATACGCTGACAGATGAGGCGCCACTTTTGGCTACTCGCGCATTTCTGCCAATTATTCGTACTTTTGCAGCTCCCGCTGGTGTGGAGATTGTGACGAGTGATATTTCAGTTGCCGCCCGTATCTTGGCTGAGTTTCCTGAATGCTTGACCCCTGAACAGCAAGTTCCTAATAACTTGGCTGAGCTAGGTAAAATGACTTTATTGCCTGATACCAACATTATTAAGCTGCCAAATATTAGTGCTTCCGTACCTCAGTTACTTGCAGCCATTAAAGAGTTGCAATCTAAAGGCTACAAGATTCCTGATTTCCCTGAAGATCCAAAAACGGATGAAGAAAAATCCATTCGCACTCGCTATTCCAAATGTTTGGGTAGCTCAGTAAATCCTGTATTGCGCGAAGGTAACTCTGACCGCCGTGCACCTCCTGCTGTGAAACGTTACGCTCGTAAAAATCCACACTCGATGGGGGAGTGGAGTCAGGCGTCACGTACTCACGTTTCTCATATGCATGGCGGCGATTTTTATGCTGGTGAGAAGTCTATGACCTTGACTAAGGCTTGTGATGTGAAGATGGACTTGGTGACAAAGAGCGGCAAGACTATTGTCCTTAAACCAAAGGTCTCTTTATTAGCTGGCGAAATAATCGACAGCATGTACATGAGCAAAAAAGCGTTATGTGAGTTCTACGAGAAAGAAATCGAAGACGCTTATAAGACCGGCATGATGCTGTCCTTGCACGTCAAGGCAACCATGATGAAGGTTTCTCACCCAATCGTGTTTGGTCACGCGGTAAAGATTTTCTACAAAGATGCTTTTGAAAAGCATGCCAAGCTGTTTGAAGAATTGGGCGTAAATGCTAATAACGGCATGAGCAGCCTGTATGAAAAGATCAAGACTTTGCCAGAATCTAAGCGCGAAGAAATCATTCAAGATTTGCATGCCTGCCACGAGCATCGTCCAGCATTGGCGATGGTGGACTCTGCTAAAGGTATTACTAATCTTCATTCCCCAAGTGATGTGATCGTAGATGCTTCTATGCCTGCAATGATTCGTGCTGGTGGAAAAATGTGGGGTGCTGATGGTCGTTTGCATGATACGAAGGCAGTCATTCCAGAAAGTACCTTTGCCCGTATCTATCAAGAAATGATTAATTTCTGTAAGACGCACGGTAACTTTGATCCAACGACTATGGGTACAGTGCCTAACGTCGGCTTGATGGCTCAACAGGCTGAAGAGTACGGTTCACACGACAAGACTTTTGAAATTCCTGAAGCTGGTGTGGCACGCATCGTTGCCGATGATGGCACCGTATTGCTTGAACAACATGTGGAAGAGGGCGATATCTGGCGTATGTGTCAGGTTAAAGATGCGCCAATTCGTGATTGGGTCAAGTTGGCCGTAAATCGCGCGCGTCTTTCTAATACTCCAGCAGTATTCTGGCTCGATGAATACCGCCCACATGAAGCTGAATTGATCAAGAAGGTCAATACCTACCTTAAGGATTACGATCTGACTGGTGTAGATATTCAAATCATGTCCCAGACTCGTGCAATGCGTTATACCTTAGAGCGAGTGATTCGTGGCAAGGACACGATTTCTGTGACTGGTAATATTTTGCGTGACTATCTCACCGACTTATTCCCAATTATGGAATTAGGTACTAGTGCAAAGATGTTGTCCATCGTGCCTTTAATGGCTGGCGGCGGCTTGTTTGAAACTGGCGCTGGTGGATCAGCTCCTAAGCACGTTCAACAGCTGGTAGAAGAAAATCATTTGCGTTGGGATTCACTTGGCGAGTTCATGGCTTTAGCTGTATCTCTTGAGGATATTGGTGATAAGACAGGTAACAACAAGGTAAAAATCTTAGCCCGCACTTTGGATGAAGCGACTGGTAAGTTATTGGATAACAATAAGTCACCTTCACCACGAACTGGTGAGTTAGATAACCGCGGTAGCCAGTTCTACCTTGCTATGTACTGGGCTGAAGCATTGGCTGCTCAAACAGAAGATAAAGAATTGCAAGCGCACTTCGCTCCTTTGGCAAAATCTTTGATTGAGAATGAGCAAAAGATTGCGGATGAACTCAAAGCGGTTCAAGGTAAGCCAGCAGATATTGGCGGTTACTTTATGCCCGATTCTGAGAAGTTTGAAGCGGTAATGCGTCCTAGTGCTACTTTGAATGCAGCCTTAAAGGCAGCAAACGCATAATAGGTATAAGCGATAAGTATTTAAATTTTAAAATAGCTTTAGTATTTAAAGGCAAACCTTCGGGTTTGCCTTTTTTATTTATAAATCTTATTTTGAGACATGCCAAAACCAAAAGACCTGGTTGAATTGAGTTATCTGAGTGAAGCGGTCTCGGATATGTCTTTTCTTGGCTTAATGCGCTTGCTAGAATCGGCACGCGCGTTTAATCAAAAAAATGGTGTTACCGGCATTCTTTTGTATGACAACCAGCAGTTTGGTCAAATCATAGAAGGTGAGCACGCTAATGTCATGAAGGTCTGGAAACGCATTCAGGAAGATAAGCGCCATCATCGTGTTGAGCTGTTAGAAATTCGTGAAATTACTGAACGTAACTTTCCAGATTGGTTGCTGCGCTTTTACGGCGGAGAGACCCTCACTCGAGACTATCCGGCTCTCACTGATATGGTTGGGGGTATGGATAAGCATAGCCTGGCTTTGATGAACAAAATGCGCGCGAGCCTATCTTAAGCAAGAAATTCCCATCGGTAGCAAAATAGGTTTATTACATTCATGGGAGTGCAACATGCGTTTTACTGATAAGACCATTCTTGCGGGTGATATCACTCCAAAAACCGTATTTGAAAACCGCCGTAATATTATTAAGACTGCTGCTGCAGGGGGTTTCGGAATGGCGCTGGCGCCCTGGTTCTCTAGGGAAGCGCTTGCTGCCAGTCCGGAAAAGTTGGCAGCTACCCTTAATCCCGCCTATGCGAATAAGGATGATTTGACTGCCCTGAAGTACGTCACCAGCTACAACAACTTTTATGAGTTTGGTACTGATAAGGCTGATCCAGCGGCATATGCAGATTCTTTGCAGACAAGACCATGGACTATCTCAATCGAGGGATTGGTCAAAAAGCCAATGACACTTGATATTGATGCCTTTCTCAAGCTGGCTCCAATGGAAGAGCGAATTTATCGGATGCGCTGTGTTGAGGGTTGGTCTATGGTCATCCCTTGGGATGGTTACTCACTTTCTAAGCTCATTAATAAAGTCGAGCCACTGGGATCTGCAAAGTATGTGGAATTTATTTCCTTAGCTGATCACAAGCAAATGCCGGGCGTGAAGAGCAATATTATTGATTGGCCCTATCGTGAAGGCTTGCGCATGGACGAGGCCATGAATCCATTAACGCTGCTGACTTTTGGTCTATATGGCGAAGTTTTACCAAAACAAAATGGTGCGCCAGTCCGCATAGTGGTGCCCTGGAAATACGGCTTTAAGAGCGCTAAGTCGATTGTCAAGATCCGTTTTACAGAAGAGATGCCTAAGACTAGCTGGAATCAGTTCGATGCACGTGAGTATGGCTTCTATTCCAATGTCAATCCTCAGGTAGATCACCCGCGTTGGAGTCAAGCGGTTGAGCGTCGCATTGGCGACCCTAAGGGCATGTTTGCGCCAAAAGTTAAAACCCAGATGTTTAATGGCTATGGCGACCAAGTAGCTAGCATGTATACGGGCATGGATCTGAAGAAGTACTATTAGTAATGAGCAAAATTTACTCATTACTTTTTAGTGCCTGCATTTTGTTGTTTCACTTTTCTGCTTACGGGCAGGGAAGTGATACACCGGTAAAGACGATTCCCTCTCTAGATGTGCAGCGTTATTTAGGTACTTGGTATGAGATTGCCAAATACCCCAATTGGTTTCAGAGGAAGTGCGTCAGTAATACTAGGGCGGTCTATTCAGCTAGGGCTGATAGCACGCTAAAAGTGCTTAATAGCTGCAAAACGGCTGAAGGCGATTTATCAGAGGCCGAGGGTACGGCAAGGCAGATTGGGGTAAAAGACTCTCCCAGGCTGGAGGTGCGATTTGCACCTGAGTGGCTGGCCTTTATCCCTTTGGTATGGGGCGATTATTGGGTGATTGACCTAGATCCTCAGTATCAAGTGGCTGTCGTGAGTGATCCTCGCCGTGAATATCTTTGGATTCTGTCCAGAACGCCACAGTTAGACAAAAAAGTCTATGAAGACACCTTGGTGCGCATACAAGCGCAGCAGTTTGATGTGCGGAAGCTAGAGTTAACTCCACAATCAACTACCAAGTAAACACAAAGCTCCTAAGTTATGACTGCGCATTTTCTGCCCCCAGGAATTGAAGTCTTTGAAAGAGGCTGGCTCTCCGCCAATAATATTTTTCACTTTGGTGAAAATGATGCTTCCTTAGTGGATTCTGGATATTGTGCTCACCAAGATCTGACTATCGGTTTAGTTCGGAATGCTATGCAAAAGCATCGCCTACTGAAATTAAATAAGATGGTGAATACCCATCTACATTCAGATCACTGTGGCGGCAATGCTGCCTTAGTAGAGTCTTTTCATTGCGAGGTATACATTCCAGCTGCTGAAGCGATAGCAGTTAAAAACTGGGATAGCACTCTATTAAGCTACGACAACTTGGGGCAGGAGTGCCCACAGTTTCCGTATCAGGGTGTATTAGTTCCAGGCGAGGAAATATTGCTAGGAAGATATTTTTGGAAGATATTGGCGGCACCAGGGCATGATCCACACTCTGTCATGCTGTATCAGGCGGATCATCGCATCTTGATTTCAGCAGACGCCCTATGGGAAGAGGGTTTTGGGGTTATTTTCCCAGAGCTCTGGGGGGAGGCGGGTTTTGAGGAGGTAGCACAAACCTTGGATCTAATAGAGGCCTTGCCAGTCAATCTGGTGATTCCTGGGCATGGCGCACCTTTTGTAGATGTTTCTAAATCTCTTGCCGCAGCAAGATCAAGATTGGATTACTTGGCCTCCGATCCAGATCGAAATGCACGCCACGGGGCTAAAGTATTGCTGAAATATCGTCTCTTGGAATGGCGCAGTCGTGATCTTGTGCAAGTGAATGAATGGATTGTGAAAACGCCGGCATTAATGAGCGCAGCAAAACTGCTAAATATGAACATAGATGAATTTACGCAGTGGTTACCTAAGGCCTTGGTCAAATCCGGCGCAGCAAAAATAGAGAATAAGACCTTAGTTGACCTTGGTTGATCTTAACCAATCTTTTTTCATCATCTGCTTTAAAAGCTAAGTGAAATTTTGCCGTACACAGTCCAGTTGTAGAGTTGGTACGTTTGCACTACTTGCTTAGCTCCACCAATGGCGATTAGAAGGTTTTTATTAATGCGGTGAGTCACCATAGCGTCGATTGGCACAAACCAGCCACCACCTGCTGAGTTATATACAGCGCCATTTTCATCCCAGAAGCGAAGCTGTGTATTGGGACTCAGGTTTAGACCTACCGTTGGATAAAGCTCAAGATGATTATCAACTGGAGGCAAACTAGCGCTGGAGGGAGCCTTGCGATTGAAGCCCATCATGTATCTCGCGAGAGGCGAAATATCCGAAAGAATATTTTGACCACCACCTGAGGGTTTAAAGGAGGTGCTTACCTGAGGCCCTGCTAGCCATTGACCCGTGTTGCCGAGCGGGGCCAATATCCTGGCTCCAACATTTGCTAACCAATCAGCTTGACCACCCCAAATGGTGAGCATTGCATTGTTGGGTGAGTAAGTACCGGTGGATTGTGCAGCAAGCGTTGGTCCATAGACGGCGGTATAAGCGGTATCCAACCTCATCGTGCCATGCCAGCTACCAAGATTTAAGGGGTTGTAATAGCGTAATTTAAGCGTATCAGCATAATTTCCAGATCCCTGGGCAGCATGGTAGTCCCAGAACTCCAGTATGTGATCTTGAGATCTTTCTTGGGATGCATTAACAAGCCCTAAAATGGGCGTAGAAGAGGGTTGCTCCGTGGCGCACACTATAACGGCAGGAATGCATAGCAAGGAGAAGGTGAGCGCACGCAGAAATACCATATAGGCATTAATATTAAATTACAAAACACTATTTACTAAAGATTTGAAGAGGAAGTATGGAACATACCGTATTAGTTACTGGAGCAACCGCTGGATTTGGAGAGGCAACTGCCCGACGTTTTTTAGCCCATGGTAATAAAGTTGTGGCTGTCGGCAGAAGGGCGGATCGTTTAGAAGCTCTAAAGAACTCCTTGCCTGCTGAGCAGCAGAAAAAACTTCTCACCATGGTAGTCGATGTATGCGATAGCGATCAGGTCGATTCTCTGGCGAGTGCGCTACCAGCAGAATTTTCAAAGGTAACTGTTTTGGTGAATAATGCCGGACTCGCTTTGGGGTTGGAGCCAGCCCACAAAGCATTTTTGAGTGACTGGGATCAAATGATTGATACCAACATCAAAGGACTCGTTCATATGAGTCGCGCCTTCTTGCCGGGTATGGTGGAGCGTAAATGTGGTCATGTGATTAATTTGGGCTCTGTTGCTGCAAATTATCCTTACCCAGGTGGCAATGTGTATGGCGGCACAAAAGCATTTGTTAAGCAATTTAGTTTAAATTTGCGCGCTGATTTGATTGGTACGCCAGTGCGAGTGACTTGTATAGAGCCTGGTATGTGCGCTGGCACAGAATTCTCTAATGTTCGCTTTAAGGGCGACGATGACAAGGCGGAAAAGGTTTATACCGGAGTTCAGGCTTTAAGTGCTGATGATGTGGCTGAGACAATTTATTGGTCAGCCACACTACCAAGTCATATGAATATTAATGTCTTAGAGGTGATGCCAGTTCAACAGGCATTTAATGCGTTTAATGTGCACCGCGGAGAATTTTAAGTTTTAGTTTTATTCCACTGATAAAACTTGGGATACACGCGCATCACTACGGGACCATCAAAGTCCCAAGATTTGCAGGTACCCAAGTACAGTGGTGGCTTATTACTATCCGGATCAAAGAATGCTCCTGGAATGGATTGATAAGCTGCAGTAGCAAGATTGAAGAGAAGCTCTCGCAAATGCGTGCAGCCTTTGATTCCGCCAAGGTGGGTATCAATCGTCTTGCGCCAACCCTTACCTAGTCGCTCTCCAATCAATGAGTCCATTGGCGGGATAGCTGCTGTGCATTCTGCATGGGGCTGTCCATCCATTACCGCTTCAATTGCCTTGATAACAAATTCTTTATCAAGCGTAACTCGAATCCACATGTCATGAAAGGCTTCACCCGGCTGCCAGGTTTTTGCACTCGTTTGGAAAGGGTTTGTCTTGAAATCTCTGAGATGACCCTCGATATCCCATAAACCATCTTCTCGCGCGTAACCTTGAAAAGTAATTTCTCGAGTGTGTAATAGGGAGCGTGATTTTGGAGTGGATAGCATGGGGATGGGGCTATTAATGAGGGTTGTCTAATGATAATGAATTGAAGTACAAACAGGCTCAACTTTATGGGGGCCTGCTCTGTAGTATCCTCTGCAGCATATGGCAAAACCTATTTCCCTAGAAAAAATCCTTTTTAGCCAAGGCTTTGGTACCCGTCGCTATTGCAGTGATTTGGTATATGCCGAGCGGGTTAAAGTAAATGGCTTGTTGGCTGAAGACCCAGAAGAAAGAATTGCCACAGAAAATCTGATGCTGAACGTAGAGGGTAAAGACTGGGAGTATCACGAGAAGGCTTACCTTGCTTTTAATAAGCCAGCGAATTACGAGTGTTCGCATAAAACGACACACCATCCGAGTGTTTATAGTTTGCTACCCAGCCCTTTTGTTGAACGAGGGCTGCAATGCGTAGGGCGCCTAGACTATGACACCACTGGATTGCTCTTGATCTCGGATGACGGCCAGTTTATTCACAAGATGACGACCCCGAAGAAAAATATTGGTAAGGTCTATGAAATCACTACACCAGAGCCCATTACGCAAAAACAAATCGATCATTTAATGAGTGGCGTTGTGCTCGATGATGATCCAAAACCTTGCTATGCCACAGCATGCAAGCAAATTTCTGATCATGTTTTAGCGATGACAATTGTTGAGGGGCGCTACCATCAGGTAAAGCGCATGATGGCGGCAGTTGGTAATCATGTTGCTAAATTACACCGCACTGAAATTGGCGCATACCAAATGCCTGCAGACTTGGCAGAGGGAGAGTGGCGCTGGCTTTATCCAGAAGATTTGAAGCGGCTTTCGCAAAGCGTTACCGTTTAAAAAGGGTCTTGTGATGGTTGATGGCGTTGATTTGAAAAAAGAAATCCCCATGTGGTCTTTAGGGATCGAGGGTAAGTCGATAGCACGCGTGTTTACTTTCGCAGACTTTCAGCAAGCTTTTGACTTTATGACGCTATGTGCTCAGTACGCTGAGAAAATAGATCACCATCCTGATTGGCCCAACTCTTGGAGCAAGGTTTCAGTCAAACTCACCACTCATTCAGCTGGCGCGTTGACTGCATTAGATGTTCAGTTGGCAAAGGCAATGGATGCCTTTGCTTATCAAGTGAAGCACGACTAATTAGTGTTCATCACCTTCGTGCTCTTCCTCATTCATGCTCATGAGAATGGTGGCTAGTAAGCCATAGACTACTTCGGTGGAGATCATCCCGTCTTCATCTAGCTCATCAATTAAGTCATTTAGACGATCCTCGGTTGGCTCGTTGAGCAAGGTCATTGCGCACTCGCACCCATAGTCAAAATCTTCATCATTCTGGGTTTGGTTCTCTTCAGTCATATTTATCCTTAATTGAGCCTTCAGGATATCAAATTACAGCTTAAATCGATAGGGCTAAAAGACCTCTACTTTCCGGGACCTAAATTACATGAATTCCATGGTATTGAATATGCTCTTAAGATGATTACAGATTGGTTTACAGTGTTAACTATGAAGGTCTTGAAATCAGCTATTTTCTTTCTATGTCTGCTCCCGCTAGCCCGCTTAGTTTGGCTTGGTGATCAAGAGGGTTTAGGTGCTAATCCAATCGAATTCATCACCCGCTCTACTGGTACTTGGGCGTTAGTCTTTTTATGTATTACGTTGGCGATGACCCCCTTACGCTTAATTACGGGCTTGTCTGCTTGGATTAAGTTGCGTCGCATGTTGGGACTCTTTTGTTTCTTCTATGCCTGCATGCACTTTTCGATTTGGTTCTGGTTGGATCAGAATTTAAATATTCAGTCCATGTGGAGTGATGTTGTAAAGCGCCCCTTCATTACGATGGGCTTTCTGACTTTGGTATTGCTTGTCCCATTGGCAGTGACATCAAATCATTGGGCAGTTCGTCAGCTTGGTAGACGTTGGACTTTATTGCACAAGCTTGTGTACTTGATCGCATGCACTGCAATAGTTCACTATTGGTGGCACAAGGCAGGTAAAAATGATTTGGGAACAGTCTCGATTTATGCGGCAGTTATTTTTCTATTGCTGATGTGTCGCATCCCAGCGGTCAGAAAGATCCTCCAGAGTTACCGAAGTAATTCGCTTAGATGAAGTAATGGCTGCTGCCATACAATGAGTCTCATGAATACATTCTTTTCGAAGCTGAGCCCACTCCTGTTGTTGATGAGTGTTTTCGCTTGTTCCCAAACTCCTCCCTTGCCTCCTGGGTCGACCACTTATTCCCCATATACTCCCGGGCAGGTTCAGGAATTTAACCAGCAGCCCATGTCGCCAGTAGAAGGACCATTTGGTCCAGTTGATCCAAGAGCAGAAGATCTTCGTATAGCTAAAGAACGCGCAATGGATTCAAAATTTTATAATCAACCAAATGGTGAGGAAGAGGCTGAGTCTATAGAAACCCAATCAGCCGATCCTTATCAAGCCACAAGGCCTGTGATCACTTTCTAGGCTAGCGTTAGCTCAGGAATAGAGTCTATTTGCAATAGCGCTTGTGCTTCCTCTGGTGTGGCATTGAGCCATGCTTTAAAAAGTTCAGGTCGCAAGGGAACCACGGTACGTTTCTCATCCTCAGATTTATGCATACGCTTCATCACTGGGTGATTGCTAGCATCGATAGTGAGCATAGAAAATGAAACGATCAGTTCACCGGTTTCTGGTTCAGTCCAAGTATCCCAGATAGAGGCAATGGCCATTGGTTCGTGATTGGCTTGCTTGATAGCAGTACGGACTGCCTTACCAGATTCATAACAAGGTTCATAAAAAGCATCCGCTAGGGCTAAGGCGTAATGTCGCTTAGCCCAGGCGAATTTATAAGAAGGCTTTTCAGCTACCGTTTCAACTCTCGCGTTATAAGTTTTTCTGCCGAAGGTTTCTTCTTTAGCCCACGATGGCAACAGGCCAAAGCGTGCTAAGCCGATTGCGGTACGGTCGACATTATGACTTTTGAGGATGATGGGCCCTGGATGGGTTGGGAGTACATCATGAGCCGTTGATATCGGTAAATCGAGGTCAAAGTGGGTTTTTACCCAATCAATATTTACGGTAGTGAGATATTGAACGCACATAGCGCTATTTTACTGCGCCTTATTGCTCTTGATCCCATACCTACTGGTAGTATTGAGGCTAAATTTTAGAAAGATATCCTCCTTATGAAACCTTTTGTCTCTGCATTGAATCCAATAGTCGTTCGTTTTATCGCCGTAGGCTTTTTGACCAGCGCGCTTGTTGGCGGTGCTTATGCCCAGCAGAGTGGTTTACCCATTAATGCTGCAGCCTCTGTTAATGGAACCATCATTACCAATGATATGGTGGAGCAGGGAATTAAAGTTGCGCTTTCACAAGGGCAAAAGGATTCTCCAGAATTACGTAAAGTAGTTATTGAGAAGTACATTGAGGTGTTGCTACTTTCGCAGCAAGCAGAAAAAGAGGGTTTAGCAAACTCAGAAAAAGCCAATACACAACTGATGATGATTCGTCAAAATTATTTGGCAGATCTAGAGCTATCAACTTATATGGCTAAAAACCCAATCACCGAAGCAGATGTTCAGGCTGAATACAACAAGGAGATTACCTCCTTGGGCCCTCAAGGCATGATTACCGAATATAAAGTGAGTGATCTTGCAGTAGCTAGCGAAGCCGATGCTCAAGCTGCCTTGGCACGTATTAAGAAAGGCGAGCCATTTGATAAGGTTGCCAAGAGTGTTTCATTGGCCCCAAACAAAGTACAGGGTGGTGCAGTGGGCTGGGTTCAGCCTGGTCAAGTGGCTCCACAGTTAGCTTCTGTATTGGCAACCCTTTCTAAGGGCCAGGTTTCACCAGCGCCAATTCAGATGCAGCAAGGTTGGTATTTAATCAAGCTGGAAGATAAGAAATCAAGCAAGCCACCAGCATTCGAGCAAGCTAAGGCAGCTATTCGTGCCGGCATGACACAAAGAAAGCAGTACGAATTCTTGGGCCAGATTGCAAAAGATGCAAAGATTGTGGTTCAGTAAAAGCGGCAATGCTTTAATGTGAAAAAGGACTCCTTTTTTATTTCCGTTCTAGCGTAATGAAGTTAAAGGTAACATCACCTTCGGATCCAGGGGTGCGCTCTACTTCTTTCCAGTCCGACTTATCGGGAACTTCAAAAAAGGTATCGCCACCCTCAACATCCATATCGATCTCAGTAATGTAGAGTCGATCTGCTTTAGGAAAGGCCTGCGTGAAGAGTTGCTCGCCACCAATGACAAAAACACGTGGGAACTCACTTAAGCTATTCAGGGCCTCATCGAGTGATCCGACTAATTCGCCACCAGTAGCTTCATAATCTGAATTGCGGCTTACGATGATATTGCGACGACCGGGAAGTGGACGTCCAATGGACTCCCAAGTTTTACGACCCATGATCACAGGATGTCCCATGGTCACGCGCTTAAAGAACTGTAAATCAGCCGAGATCTTCCATGGCATTTGATTGTCACGGCCAATGACGTGATTACGTGAACGCGCAACGATCATAGAAATAGCAGGTTGAGTCATAAGTACGATTCTTAAATGGCTACAGGAGCTTTAATGTGAGGATGAGATTCATAGCCGATGATTTCGAAGTCTTCAAACTCATAATCAAAGATTGAATCAGGCTTGCGCAAAATATTAAGCTTAGGCAAGGGGAAGAAGTTCCTCGATAACTGAAGTTCCACTTGTTCTAGATGGTTGCTATATAAATGACAGTCGCCACCGGTCCAAACAAAGTCACCCACTTCCAGGTTACATTGTTGCGCCATCATGTGCGTTAGTAATGCATAGCTGGCAATATTAAAGGGCACGCCCAAGAAGATATCCGCACTGCGTTGGTAGAGCTGGCATGACAACTTGCCATCGGCTACATAAAATTGAAAGAAGGCATGACAAGGAGCCAAAGCCATGCGAGGAATATCAGCTACATTCCAAGCGGAAACAATAATGCGACGCGAGTCTGGATTTTTTTTAATGGTCTCTACTACTTCGGAGATTTGATCGATATGCTGACCATTCGGCGCAGGCCATGAGCGCCACTGATAACCGTAGATAGGACCCAAATCACCATCGGGTGCTGCCCATTCATTCCAGATGGATACGCCGCGCTCTTTCAGCCAGTTATTGTTTGTACTGCCTTTGAGGAACCAGAGTAATTCATAGATGATTGACTTCAAATGAAGCTTCTTGGTGGTCACCATAGGAAAGCCATCTGCCAAGTTAAAGCGCATCTGGTGTCCAAATACGGAGACCGTGCCAGTTCCGGTCCTGTCGGACTTTTGAGCCCCCTTGGCGAGGACTTCTTTCATGAGATCGTGATATTGATGCATATAGATTGGCTAAAAGTGGTTATGTATTAACGAATTAAGGATAGCTTACTCGAATGTGGGCGACTTGACTCCCAAGGCCTTGTGAAGCTTGGGAGAGGTTGTTGTGTACTGGAGTTGAATCTGTTTTTCGGGGTTTAGGTATGCTGCGGCAGCAAAGGCGGCAAGAGCTGCTTCATGGAACCCAGACAGAATCAATTTTTTCTTACCAGGGTAGACATTGATGTCACCAACGGCATAAATTCCGGGGATGCTGGTTTGGAAATTTTCTGTATCAACACAGATTTGTTTGCGATCGATATTCAGGCCCCACTCTACAATCGGACCCAACTTAGGGGAGAGTCCGTAAAACACTAAAAGATCATCGAGTGGAAGCTGTTTTGTCTCACCATCAATATTGGTGAAAGTGATCTCAGAAAGCAGACCATCTTTTGCTTCATAAGCAGTAACTTGTCCAATTAACAATTGCATCTGATTACTGGCGCATAGCTCGCGCATTCTCGCAATCGATTTTGGCGCAGCCTTGAAATCATCACGACGATGGATTAGGGTAACGCTGGCAGCAATTTCGGAAAAATGAATTGCCCAATCTAGGGCTGCATCACCACCACCGCAAATCACAATTCGCTTTCCCGCGAATTGCTCAGGATTTTTAACATGATAGAAAAGTTGTTTCCCTACAAAGGCATTAATACCTTCAAGGTTAATGGTGCGAGGCTGAAAAGCCCCAACACCACCAGCAATAAATACAGATCTACTCAGAAAGTGATTGTCTTGCGAGGTGCTAATCAGAAAGCGGCCATCGGCTTGGGGTTCAAGCGTACTAACCTCTTGACCCAGATGAAATTGAGCCTTAAAGGGTTCAATCTGTTTGAGTAAGTTATTGGTAAGTTCGCGACCAGTACACACTGGAATCGCAGGAATATCGTAGATAGGTTTATCTGGATAAAGCTCGATGCATTGACCGCCTACCTCTGGTAGCGAATCAATCACATGCGCTTTAATTTCTAAGAGGCCTAATTCAAAAACCTGAAAGAGACCCACAGGACCGGCGCCAATGATGACGGCATCGGTTTCTATAGGTTTATTCGACACCAATTTCTTTGGCTAGAAAATTACTTTACTAGCTGATCAAGTTTGTTTTTAACGTCTTTCCATTCTTCAGCATCTGGGAGAGCTGCTTTGGACTTAGTAATCGAAGTCCAAGAAGGGGAAAGTTCAGCGTTGAGTTTGATGAATGACTGTTGATCACCAGGAACATCATCTTCAGCGTAAATAGCGTTAACAGGACACTCTGGAACACAAACTGCGCAATCGATACACTCATCTGGGTCAATCACTAAAAAATTAGGACCTTCACGAAAGCAGTCAACTGGGCAAACATCAACGCAGTCAGTGTATTTGCAACGGATACAGGCTTCGGTAACAACGTAAGTCATGGTGTTTTGTTTCAAGAGCCCCAAAAAGCCGGGTGCTTAGTTATAAAACCTCAATTTTAGCTGAAATAGCCTATTTTTCAGGCGAAAGGGTCTATTTAGTTGAGGTAAAGTTCCCAATATGAATACACAGCACAATAGCCCAGTTAATCAGCAAAAACCCAAGATTTTGGTGGCAAGAGCCATTTTTCCAGAGGCATTAGCCAAATTAGAGGAATCTTTTGAGGTGAGATCCAATCAGGAGGATCGGATTTTTAGCCCTGAAGAGTTGCAAAAAGAACTCTCTGGGGTTGTAGGGGCTTTAGTTGCAGGTAGTGAAAGAATTGATGCAAATGCCTTAATGCATGCCGAGGATCTGAAAGTTGTGGCCAATATTTCTGTGGGATATAACAATTTTGATGTGCCGACCATGACTGCTGCTGGTGTAATTGCAACCAATACGCCAGATGTTTTAACTGATACAACAGCTGACTTTGGTTTTGCTTTATTGATGGCAACCGCAAGGCGTATAACTGAATCTGAGCACTGGGTACGGGCAGGACAGTGGGACAAGTGGTCCATTGTGAATAATCCCCTTGGTATGGATTTGCATCACAGTACAGTAGGCATTATTGGTATGGGCCGAATTGGTCAAGGCATCGCCAAGCGCGCATTGGGTTTTGGGGTGAATGTGATTTATCACAATCGCAGTCATTTATCAGAGGCTGATGAAAGAGCCTGTGGCGCAAAGTATGTTTCTAAAGAAGAATTACTTCGCACCGCTGATCACGTAGTTCTAGTGTTGCCTTATAGCGCCGAGAGTCATCATACGATTGGCGCCAAAGAAATTGCTCTCATGAAACCAACGGCAACCCTGATAAACATTGCTCGTGGTGGCATTGTGGATGATGCAGCTCTGGCTCAAGCCCTAAAGGAAAAAAGAATCTTTGCAGCTGGCTTAGATGTATTCGAAGGCGAGCCCAAAGTGCACCCCGAGCTATTGAAATTGGCTAACGTAGTACTTGCTCCGCACATTGCGAGTGCTACAGAAAAAACACGTAGAGCGATGGTGGATTTGGCGGTAGATAACTTACGTGCAGTGCTTGCAGGAAAAAAACCACCCAGCCTTATTAACGCCGAAGTTTATAAAACTTAGTAAAAATAAAGCCGAGCATTACTCGGCTTTATTTATTGGAGATAACTCCGAATATCCAATGTTTACTCAGCATCAATTTCTTCTGGCAATTCGCGTAACGCTAATTCAATACCGCCGAATTTTCCAGCAACCCAGTTATAGACTTTGCAGGCGATCCACAACAATCCAAACCCGAGCAGGGCATTGAGAATGAGTGCGGATAACACAGTAAATCCTGGGATAGCACCGTCACGAATGAAGGCTACAAACAAAGCCAACAATACGATTGGTACAGAGAAGCAGAGGTAAACCAAAACTAAGGTTTTGGCGGTATGCATTGGGTCTAGAAAGACGAGTTCTTTTTTGCTAAGTTTCATGATGACGCAATCTTAAAGCAGTCCATCAAAAAGCGCTATATCTACCCAGTCTCCAGCGGCAACATTTCCTTGCTCATGACCTAGGATCACAAAGCAGTTGGCCTCACTCATCGAGCGCAAAATTCCAGCACCTTGGCTGTCAGTTAGCCTTACTGCTGGTTTGCCATCGACTCCACGTCCTAGAATAGCGCGTTGAAATTCTGTACGACCTGGTTTTTTTCGAATGGGAACTTCGGCAATGGCCTGGGTAAGAGGTGGCTCAGTCTGATTGGCACCATTGAGCTGTAGAAGTGCTGCTCGGACAAATTGATAGAAGGTCACCATGACTGCTACGGGATTACCGGGTAGGCCAAAGAAGAGTGTTTTGCGAGCAGGAGATTTTTCAGCGACTGGTTTGAGAACTCCAAACGCCATAGGGCGTCCTGGGCGCATGGCGATTTTCCAGAAACCGACATCGCCTAACTCTTGCATGATCTGTTTTGTGAAATCTGCTTCACCAACCGAAACGCCCCCAGAAGAAATCAATACATCTGCTTTGCTAGCGGCATCGATGAAGGCTTGCTTCAAAAGGGTGGGATCATCGCGCACAATGCCGCAGTCAATGATCTCTAAATTCAGGCGATTAAGTAAACCAGTAAGGCTGTAGCGATTGCTGTCATATATGCTGCCTGCATCCAATGCTTGGCCTAGCGCACGCAATTCATCACCGGAAGACAGAATAGCTACTTTGAGTTTGCGCTTTACAGGTAAGGAGGCAATGCCAAGTGATGCGGCTAGACCTAGATCAGAAGGGCGCAGTAAGCGGCCGGCAGCAATTGCGGGTTTGTCCTTTTGAAGGTCCTCGCCACGTAGGCGTCTGTTCTCGCCAGGCTTTAATTGATCTTGCTTGAATTCAATTACATTCTCATCTTTGTCACTTGTGAATTCTTGTGGAATGACGGTATCGCAGCCAGTGGGCATTAGTGCGCCCGTCATGATCTTGAGGCATTCCCCAGGACCAATGCTGCCCTCAAAGGGTTTGCCGGCAAGCGCTGTACCAATCACTCTTAAGGTGATGGCCGTGCTGTTGGTGTCGAGACATTTGCCATCAAATGCAAAACCATCCATGGCCGAATTGTCTGCAGCCGGAACATCGATGGGTGAAAGTAAATCGGCTGCCAATATCCGATTAATCGCTTGATCCAATGCAATATTTTCAATATCTGCAGGATCATTAATCGTCTTAGCTTCTTCAATGAGATCTTCTACCAACGCGGCAATTGCCTTGCGTGCGTCATCCACATGTAGTGACGAGGTCAAGAGAATAGGTTGGTTTGGGGAATGACTCATGCTGATACTTCTTCTAGTGACTTTAGCTCATCAGGGGTATTTATATTGGCAAATACCTGTGGATCTTTAAAAACCACAGTGCTATTTCTCAACCCTTTAAACCAGCGATCAATTTTGAGATCCCCTTTTTGGAGAAATTGATTCAATGAATCTTGCAAGTTACTACGCATAAGACAAAAAACAGGCTGTGCCCATACTTTACCATCCGCTTCTTTGGTAGAGGCGTACACCAATTCAAAATCCCCTCGCTCCATCTCGGTAATTAATAACTCTGCGAGATTATTGGGTAGCAAGGGTGAGTCGCAAGGTGAAGTTAGGAGATAAGCCGTCTTGCAGGACTTCAAGCCTACAGAGAAGCCTGCTAACGGCCCTGAAAAATCTGGCGTTTCATCCATGATCACTGGATACCCATAGCTCGCATACTTTGTGATGTTGCGGTTGGCATTAATCACAATGGTTTGTACCTGGGGCTTGAGTTTTACGATAGCTGACTCGATGAGTGGTTTACCGTGAAAAGGGATTAAGCCTTTATCAATGCCACCCATGCGTTGTGCTCTCCCGCCAGCAAGTATGAGTCCAGTAATGTCTTCAGTAGAAATCATTAACCACCAATGTAAGACATTTCAACCTTGCGGTTACCAGATAACAGATTCGCGGTATGCGAACCTCGAATTTCTGAATAGTGATCGTTGCGAGTTGACCAGGTATTCATTACTGCATTAGCGATTTCTAAATCACTCTTGCTGGAGCGTAATAGGGTTTTAAAATCAAAACCTTCATTGGCAAAAAGGCAGAGATACATTTGCCCATCAGTCGAGATGCGCGCTCTAGAGCATTCATGACAGAACGTTTGAGTAACACTGGAGATCACGCCAATCTCGCCAGAGCCATCGACATAGCGCCAACGCTGTGCAACTTCGCCGGTGTAGTTGGCTTCAACAGGCTCCAGAGGAAAGGCTTCATGAATCCTGGCAATGACTTCTTTGGATGGAAGTACCTGCTCCATATTCCAGCCATTAGAGCTACCCACATCCATAAATTCAATAAAACGCAGAATGACGCCACTACCTTTAAAGTGCTTAGCCATTGCAACAATCTCATGATCGTTGGTACCTTTTTTCACCACCATATTGACTTTGATGTTCTGGAAGCCTGCTTCTTGTGCTGCGGCAATTCCATCAAGTACATCGGCGACTGGGAAATCGACATCATTCATTTTCTTGAAGATCGCATCATCCAACCCATCAAGACTTACTGTCAATCTTTGGAGGCCGGCTGCTTTTAGAGCGGTAGCTTTCTTGCGCAAGATGCTGCCGTTAGTCGTTAAGGTTAGATCAAGCGGCTTACCTTCAGTCGTCTGAATTTTTGCCAACATCTCAATCAGCACTTCTAAATTCTTGCGTAGCAAAGGCTCGCCACCAGTCAGTCTAATTTTTTCAACGCCTAATGTGGCGAAGATAGAAGTGAGGCGAGTGATTTCTTCAAAACTCAGCAATTCTTTATGAGCTAAGTAAGGATAGTTTTGGTCAAACACTTCCTTAGGCATGCAATAGGTACAGCGGAAGTTGCAGCGATCAGTCACTGAGATACGGAGATCTCTTAGGGTGCGTCCCCGAGTGTCTTTCGTATGGCCGTGAGGAGTGACGAGTTCGGCACCAATGGGTGGCGTTAGGCCTTTGCCTTCGTCTATTCGAATGGGGATTACTTTTTCAACCATATACGCAATTATGGCTGTGAAACGGGGTTTCTGCCAAACCGCCAAATATCCTTTTGGGATAAATGGCGGTCTGGAGAAAAAGCTTCAATAAGCGTTAAACCGTTTTTTCTTGGCCGCCGGTTTCTACTAAAACCATTGGGCCATCATGAAGACTAACAGCCGGTTTAGGTGCTCTGCCCAAGTTATGAGCAACAGGCTCTGCCTGAATCTGACTTTGAGCATCAGCATGCTTTGAAGAGTCGGTAGCAACCCAAATCATGCCGGCTGATTGCACAACGCTGTGCAATGGAGTCTCTTCAAGCGCCTGGAAGGCAACCTTAGGAAGCTCTGGTACAGGCTTGGCAATTACTTCTAGCTTGGCAGCCGCAACAGCAACTGGCGCTGGAGTAGACGCAGGAGCAGAGTTTTGTGCAGGACGATTTGATTGACGTGGAGCGCGTGGTGCGCGCTCTTGCCTTTCTTGTTTCTCTGCTACAGGTTTTACGTTACCAAAGCTGTTCGTAATGTTCTGAATGGGCATGCTTGCAGATGCGCCAGCCATGCCTACTGGAGGGCCTGTAAATGGGTTTGCTGACACAGCAGTTGCTGGTGTATTAGCAACATCATTGCCACCTTCAGTACGCTCGCCACGCTGACCACGACCACGACCACGACGGTTGCGACCACGACCGCGTCGCTCTTCACCCTCAGCGCCTGGAGTAGTCTCGCTACCAGGAGCGGCTTCAGTTGCAGGTGTTACTGCTGCTGGATTAGCTTGATTGCGGTTCGCATCTTGACGTTCTGGCTTCGGACCATTTTGATTGCCCTGGTTGCGATTGCCGTTACGGTTGTTGCGGTTGCGATTATTGTTAGCGCCTTCTGCTGGAGCACCTTCAGCTACAGCTGCTGCTGGGCGCTCAGTACGCTCGCCACGACGGTTACGACCACGATTGCGATCGTTGCCATTACGGCCTTGATTGCGGCCACGTGGGTTGCTTGGAGCGGGCTTCTCTTCAACTGTTGGGGATGAAGAGAAAAGCTTCTTAATAAATCCAAAGAGACCGCCAGAACTTTCTGTCGCTACTTTTTCAGTACGTGCAGGACGTGGCTGACTAACTGGTGCAGGTTGTGTTGGAGTGATGCCTTTAACTGCTGCTTCTGGACGTACTTTTACATCCGCATCTTTTTTGCTAACTGTTGTGTCCGTCTCGAGTTCGCGAGCAGCTTCTTCCGCCATCACATAGCTAGCCTTTTGGTCGTCAAGACGTGGGTCGTCATGACGCAAGCGCTCTAGTTTGTAATGCGGAGTTTCTAAATGCTTATTAGGAACCATTAAGACGTTCACTTTGAAGCGAGTCTCGATCTTGATGACTTCAGCACGTTTTTCATTTAGGAGGAAGGCAGCCACTTCGACTGGTACCTGTGTATGAATCGCTGCTGTGTTTTCCTTCATCGCTTCTTCTTGAATAATTCGCAGAACTTGCAATGCAGAAGATTCAGTATCGCGAATGTGGCCAGTGCCATTGCAACGTGGGCAGGTGACATGGCTACCTTCAGACAGTGCAGGACGCAAACGCTGACGAGACATTTCCATCAAGCCAAACTTGGAGATTTTGCCCATCTGAACGCGAGCACGATCATGACGCAGAGCATCGCGTAAACGGTTCTCAACATCTTTTTGTGCTTTGCTCGATTCCATGTCAATGAAGTCGATCACGATCAAGCCACCCAAGTCACGCAAACGCGCTTGACGGGCGATTTCATCAGCAGCTTCTAAGTTGGTGCGAGTAGCAGTCTCTTCGATATCAGAGCCACGGGTTGCACGTGCTGAGTTGACATCTACTGAAACCAAGGCTTCAGTGTGGTCGATCACGATTGCGCCACCAGATGGCAATGGCACAGTGCGTGAGTAAGCAGTTTCGATTTGATGCTCAATCTGGAAACGAGAGAACAAAGGCACATCGTCTTGATAGCGCTTTACTCGTGGCAAATTGTCAGGCATCACTACAGACATAAATGCTGCAGCTTGTTCGTAGATGTCATCGGTATCGATGAGAATCTCACCAATATCAGGCTGGAAGTAATCACGAATCGCGCGAATCACTAAGCTAGATTCGAGGTAGATCAGCAATGGGGCGGAGTTGCCTTTGGCAGCTTCATCAATCGCTTTCCACAATTGCATGAGGTAACTTAAGTCCCACTGCAATTCAGTGGCGTCACGACCAATACCAGCGGTACGAGCAATGATGCTCATGCCATCTGCCACTTCTAATTGAGCCATCGCTTCGCGGAGTTCTTGACGGTCTTCACCTTCAATACGGCGGGAAACGCCACCCCCTCGTGGGTTATTCGGCATGAGAACCAAATAACGGCCTGCCAAGGAGACAAAGGATGTAAGGGCTGCACCTTTTTGGCCGCGCTCTTCTTTTTCTACTTGAACAATGATTTCTTGACCTTCGCGTAAGGCATCCTTAATGGAGGCATTACGAACGTCGATACCTTCTTTAAAGTAAGTACGGGCCACTTCCTTAAATGGCAAAAAGCCATGACGCTCTTCGCCGTAATTGACAAAGCAGGCCTCAAGGGAAGGTTCAATACGGGTAATGACACCTTTGTAGATGTTGCCTTTGCGTTGTTCACGGCCGGCAGCTTCGATATCGATATCAATGAGTTTTTGACCATCAACGATGGCAACTCGCAACTCTTCTTGTTGAGTTGCATTAAACAACATGCGTTTCATAACACTCTCCTATGGGGGAGGGCGTCGTTGCGCGCTGCGTTAGGGGACAAGTTAGATACCACTTGGGACTAAGCCCAAGGCGGTTTATGAGTGTGGATCATGCAAATCTAGACATTTTTTGCCTAGTTCACCAGCTTAACTGTTGGTTAATATGGTGCCACACCTGACGATCGCCGCAGAGACCTCCTTTAGGTCATCAATGCAGGCGCGCGCCTGAAAACTGTCTTCTAATCGCGGGTCGCGGCATACGGCACACCAACCCTGCGCCTCATTAAACGGGGGAGGGGCAACCCCGGGAGTCTTTTAAAGGGCGACTCCAAGCTCCACGATTCAAACCTGACTTCAGGTTGGTCTCGGGCCAATAAATTGGCTAGAGCGTTGATTATACGGCACAAGTTGCGTGACAATGGGGTATTGTTGAGCCCCTTGTCATCCCCTGGTGGGGTCACAAGAAAGATAAATCATGAAATCCGAACCCATTTCCAAGCCCTTAAAGGTTAAAACGCCCACTACTTCAGCGCCTGCTGCAGTGCATCTTCAGACCATTGGTCCCGAAGAGGCCGGCCAACGCCTGGACAACTATCTGTTACGTTGGGCCAAAGGGGTTCCCAAAAGCCACGTTTATCGAATTATTCGATCTGGTGAGGTCCGGGTGAATAAAAAGCGGGCTGAGCCAACTACCCGTCTGATTGAGGGGGACGTGGTCCGACTGCCCCCAGTTCGAATTGCTGAACCGGCCCAAATGGCTGCGGTCAATAGTGCTCAAACTAAATCTCGGGCGCACGGCTACTCAGACAAAATGCCCATCCTTTTTGAGGACGAAGCACTCTTAATAGTAAATAAGCCAACGGGTTTAGCTGTGCATGGTGGCTCAGGCATCGCACTTGGTGTCATTGAGACCCTGCGCATTACCCGCCCCGAACTCAAGTTTTTGGAATTAGTCCATCGCTTAGACCGTGACACATCAGGCGTTCTACTCTTGGCTAAAAAGCGAAGCGCTTTGGTGGAGCTGCATCGTCAAATACGTGAGGGCCAAACGGATAAGCGCTATTACTTGCTTGCACATGGTGAAATCGTACAAGGTGCCCAAACCATGCAACTCAAATATCCGCTGCATAAATATCTTCTGCCTAATGGCGAGCGCCGCGTTCGGGTAGATCCAGATGGATTACCAAGCCATACCTCTTTAAGAGTGACTAAAGTGCTTAAGCGCGAGGGTGCATCAATCACTCTCGCTGAGGCGCAACTGAAGACGGGACGCACTCATCAGATTCGGGTGCACTTGCAAAAATTGGGCCACGCAATTTTGGGTGATGATAAATATGGCTTTGAAGATTTGGATAAGGTAGTTAAATCCAAACGCTTATATCTACACGCTCATCTAGCTGGTTTTACTCATCCGCGTACTGGCGAAAAGATGCGGATTGAGTCGCCATTGCCCGCAGAATTTACCGCCATGATGAAAACCTTTGAGCAGTAAATATCAGAATGTCTCAAGCAAATAAATCGAATCGACCCTATGATCTGATTGTGTGGGATTGGGATGGGACCATCATGGATTCCACGCCAACCATCGTGCATTGTATTCAGCAAGCCTGTCGCGATTTGGGTTTTAAAGAGCCTGACGACACATTAGCGAGTTCAGTCATTGGTTTGGGAATTCAGGATTCATTGCGCAGAGCGGTTCCTTGGATAGAGCCGGCCCATTTTCCAAAGCTGACAGAGCGTTTTCGTTATCACTACTTGGCCAAAGATCATGAGCTCGATTTGTTTGTTGGCATACGAGAACTTTTAGAAGAACTGCATGCTAAACAGTATTTACTAGCTGTTGCCACTGGAAAGTCGCGCGTCGGACTAGATCGCTCGCTTGGGCATCATCAGATCGGCCATCTCTTTCATGAGACTCGTACGGCTGACGAATCTTTTTCTAAGCCACATCCAGGAATGTTGCTTGAGCTGTCGGATGTGACTCAAGTACCGACTCGTCGCATGCTCATGATTGGGGACACAACCCACGACCTTGATATGGCAGCGAATGCTGGGGTCGATGCGGTAGCTGTGACTTATGGCGCTCACCCACCCGATACTTTAAAAGCTTCACCATCATTAACGCATGTGGATGATGTCGCGCAACTCTCGCAATGGCTTAAAAATAACCTGCAACACTAAGGACGCAAAAAGATGGAAAACAACCCAAACCCGAATTGGGAACGTCAAGCTCTCGAACATCTCTTGTTGGAGAATTTAAAAGAGACTCGTAAAGCACGTCGTTGGAAAGCAGTACTGCGAGTACTTACCTTGCTAGTCATTGTTGGCGCATTGCTTTCGATATTTGACTTTCACCTTCCAGGCAAGGGCATGGGGGTAGAAAAGCACACTGCGTTGGTAACACTTGAAGGAGAAATTTCTTCCAGCTCGATGGCTAATGCGATGGATATCAATTCATCTTTACTAGCTGCATTCGAGAATGAACACAGTGCTGGGGTTGTGTTGCGCATTAATAGTCCTGGAGGTTCGCCAGTTCAAGCCGGCATGATCAATGATGAGATCCACCGCTTGCGCAAGCTCTATCCCAAAAAACCGTTTTATGTCGTTGTCGAGGATATCTGCGCATCTGGTGGTTACTACGTGGCAGTCGCTGCGGATCAAATCTTGGTTGATAAAGCCAGCTTGGTGGGATCCATTGGCGTGATCATGGAGGGCTTTGGTTTTACAGGCCTCATGGATAAGTTGGGCGTTACTCGTCGCATGATTACCTCGGGCTCTAATAAAGGCATGATGGATCCGTTTAGCAAAGAGAATCCAAAGCAAGTTGAAATGGTTAAGACCATGATTGATGAGATTCACCAGCAATTTATTACAGTGGTGAAAGAGGGCCGTGGCGATCGCTTAAAAGACGTACCAGATTTATTTTCTGGTCGTATTTGGAATGGCGAGCAAGCAGTCAAGATTGGTTTAGCTGATGGATATGGCACGGTAGATACCGTTGCCCGCGACATCTTTAAGGCGCCCGACATTCTGGACTACACCATGAAAGAGAATTTTGCTGAGCGTGTTGCTAAACGCTTTGGTGCTGAAGCTGGAACTGCTGCTGGCAAGGTGTTGGTAAAAACACCTGACCTTAAATAGAAATGAGACAAAAGTAAAACTAAAGCATTGAAGACTTAGGCCAGCAGTAGAAATACTGTTGGCCTATTTTGTAATGAAGCACAAGCAGCTTCATTCGGATACCGTTTACGCCAATCTGTAATTGAAAGAGTGGCAATCATTTCTGATGGCAGACTAAGGTCCACACCGAGGCATAGCAGACTTTGCGGCGCCAACGAATGGATACAAGCCATGAGCATGGCAGTATTGCGATAGGGTGTCTCAATCCAAATTTGAGTTTGTTGTAATTTACGAGACTCAACTTCGAGTTGCTTAAGTTTGGCAGTGCGCTCATGGGTGTCATGAGGCAAGTACCCTTGAAAAGCAAAGCGTTGGCCATTGAGTCCGCTTGCCATCAGACCTAACAAGATAGAGCTCGGTCCAACAAGTGGCTTCACTTGGGCGCCTAGCTTATGTGCCGCTAGCACTAACTCGGCACCAGGGTCTGCAACGCCAGGGACCCCTGCTTCAGACATCAAGCCCATATTATTTCCAGCAAGCAAAGGCTTGAGTAAATCAGCCGGTTTGACCACATCGCCATACTTGGCATTACGTGCAGCACCACGCCATTCACTCATTTGCATTTCTTGAATCGTGCATGCTAATGGAGAAACAGAATCAACCGCTTTTAATAATGCGCGTGCTGTCTTGGCATCTTCCACAATCCAGTGCCTTAGCGTGGCTGTTTGTGTAATCGTTTCAGATGGAAGTACCCAGGGTAATTGCTCAACGCGACCATCATCGCCCAAAGTATTGGGAACTAAATACAGGGTGCCGAGTTTGCTCATGAATTATTTTTTCTATTGATGCCAGTTATTAATTTTTGCTTTATGTTTTTGATGGAATTGCAAAGCCAGCATCACGTAACATGCTGGTTAATGCGATCAGTGGCAAGCCAATTAAAGCGGTTGGGTCATCACTTTTAATGGACTCTAACAGGCTAATGCCAAGACCTTCAGACTTGGCGCTGCCCGCACAATCATAAGGCTCTTCAGCTATTAGGTAAGCCTCTAGGGTGCTGTCTGGAAGTTTGCGAAAGGTGACTTCAGTAGGAACGCATAACGTGGTTTGGGTGTCACCCTTCATCAAACATAGCGCTGTTTGAAAAGTCACCGCTTGACCACGCATGAGTTGTAGTTGCGCTAAGGCTCTTTCAAAATTACCAGGCTTACCAATCGCTGCACCGCAAAGATCGGCAACTTGATCAGAGCCAATGACCCAAGCTTCAAGATACTCTTTAGCAACTGCAGCTGCTTTTGCTTGAGCAAGTCGGAGTGCTAAATCAAGAGTGCTCTCTCCAGAAAGTGGGGTTTCATCTACCTTTGGTGAGATGACTTCAAATGGGATGCGTAGGCGCTCTAAAAGTTCGCGGCGGTATACCGAAGTGGATGCCAAGATGAGTCTTGGATTTTGGGGTGTATTAGTGGGGGTGCTCATTTTGCTGTGCTTTCTATGGCGCCTTCATTTAGACTGATGTCATGAATCGTAATCAAGTTTTACCTCAAGTTGAGCTATCTGCAGAGCCAAGCGCTTTAAAGAGGGTGGATTTTTGTGCTCCACAGTCCTATAAAGGTGCTGGTTTTTTAAGCATGTCAGATATCCCAAGAGTGGCTCAGGAGGCTTCAACCGTCAATCTGGCCGATGGCTTCAATTGGTTAGCAGAGACCTATTTTGAAGATTCACCGGGTAGTGAGCCTCATCAAATCCTCGAATTAGCCCTAAAAGGGCGCCTGCATCTGGTCTGTCAGCGCTGTTTACAAGATTGCGCGGTGGAGTTGGATGAAAAACGTCGATTTATTCTAGTTTTGACAGATTCTGAGGCAGATGAATACCCTCTTGAGGATGAGGAGCAAGAGCCTCTGGTCGTAAATCAGCACTTCAACCTCCTGGAAACCATGGAGGATGAGGTTTTGCTGTCTTTACCTCTGATTCCAAAGCATCCAGATGGGTTTTGTGAACCTCATAAATCTACCTTTGGGGATGAGGCTGATGAGGAGCCGTCAAATGAGCGGGAAAACCCCTTTAACATATTGAAAAATATGAAGAAAAACTGAAATTAGGGGTCTGATTTCAGTTGTTGTTTAAAGTATCTTTTGTCAATAAATCAAGCGTTTAGGCGCATTTCCATGCTAGAATATTGCCTTGCTTAGGAGTTCAATATGGCCGTTCAACAAAACAAAAAATCACCTTCCAAACGTGGCATGCACCGTGCACACGACTTCTTGACCGCACCTGCTACGGCTGTTGAAGCCACAACTGGTGAGGCTCATTTGCGCCACCACATTTCACCTAACGGCTACTATCGTGGTCGTAAAGTTGTTAAAACTAAAAACGACTAATTTTTTAGTCTAAACAGATAGAAGCGGCTCCAGTAAAAGCCGCTTTTTTCTTGGATAAATCACTTGCAGCAATCAATGAGCTTATGAGCGTTACTCTTGCTATTGATGCCATGGGCGGAGATCATGGAGTCGTCGTGACGGTTCCGGCTGCCTGCGATTTTTTAGAAAAACACGCTGATGTGAAGATTGCCCTCGTTGGCGATCCCGATTTAATCAAGCAAGCCTTGAGTAAATCTCCCAAAGCTCCTATGGAGCGCATTCAAATTATTCCTGCTAGTGAAGTTGTCTTGATGGATGATCCCATTGAGATTGCTCTGCGTCGCAAAAAAGATTCCTCTATGCGCGTTGCCATTATGCAAGTGAAGGAGGGCGCCGCCGATGCAGTGATTTCTTCTGGCAATACTGGTGCACTCATGGCGATCTCTCGCTACATTCTCAAAACGCTTGATGGCGTTGATCGTCCTGCGATTGCTACCGCCATCCCTAATGAATTAGGGCGCGGTACAACTATGCTGGATCTTGGCGCAAATGCTGACTGCGAGCCAATGCATTTGGTGCAGTTTGCCCAGATGGCAAACGTGATGGTGCAAGTGGTGGATGGCAAAGAAAACCCTTCAATTGGCCTTCTCAATATTGGTGAGGAAGTAATTAAAGGCAATGAGGTTGTTAAGCAAACCGGCGAGTTACTGCGCAAAACCTCTTTAAACTTTTATGGCAACGTAGAGGGCAATGATATTTTTAAGGGCACAACTGATATTGTGGTCTGCGATGGCTTTGTTGGTAACGTAGTTCTTAAAGCCAGTGAAGGTTTAGCAAAAATGATGAGCGGTTTGATTCGCTCGGAATTTAATCGCTCATGGCTTACTAAGTTGATGGCGATCTGTGCGATGGTGCCACTACTAAGAGTACGTAAGCGGGTTGATCATCGCCGTTATAACGGTGCAGTATTGTTGGGTTTACGTGGTTGTGTGATTAAGAGTCATGGTTCTGCTGATCGCTTTGCATTTGGCTTTGCCTTGGATCGCGCCTATGAGGCAGCTAAGAACCGCATGGTAGAGCGCATTGCTGCAGCCTTTGTGGTGGAGACAAAAGTATGAGTATTTTTGCAAGAGTAGCCGGTACCGGAAGCTATCTTCCTGAGTTGCGCTTAACTAACCAAGATTTAGTCGAGCGCCTTGCCAAAACTGGCCTAGAGACCAGTGATGAGTGGATTAAGACGCGAAGCGGTATTTCTGCACGTCACTTTGCCGCTGAAAATGAGTTGACTAGTGATCTGGCCGTCAAGGCAGCACAAGCTGCATTGATTAGTGCTGGTATTACCTCTGAAGATTTGGACCTCATCATTTTGGCCACTTCAACCCCAGATCATTTGGGCGGCTTTCCAAGTACTGCTTGCGTAGTGCAAGACAAATTAGGTGCGCACACTGCTTGTGCTGCTTTCGATGTGCAAGCAGTCTGCGCTGGCTTTACTTATGCGCTTGCTATTGCAGATGCGTTTATTCGTTCCGGTTCATACAAAAAAGTATTGGTGATCGGTGCTGAGACCTTCTCGCGTATTCTGAATTTCCAAGACCGTGGCACTTGTGTCTTGTTTGGTGATGGTGCTGGAGCTATTGTGCTTGAGGCTTCTAAAGAGGCGGGTATTCTTTCTACTGCATTACATGCTGACGGCAGTCAACGCGATATTTTGTGTGTTCCTGGGCGTGCTGGTAATGGCGAAGTGCATGGTTCCCCATTTATGATCATGGATGGTCCAGCGGTCTTTAAGCTTGCTGTGAAGGTCTTGGAGCAGGTAGCTCACGAGGCACTCGAAAAAGCGAACCTTAAGGCTGAGCAAATCGACTGGCTAGTACCGCATCAAGCCAACATTCGCATTATGGAAGGCACGGCTAAAAAGATGGGTATGTCCATGGATAAGGTGATCGTTACCGTGCATGAGCATGGCAATACTTCGGCTGCATCCATTCCATTGGCATTAGATGCTGGCGTACGCTCTGGGCAGATTCAGCGTGGACAACATCTCTTGCTAGAGGGTGTTGGCGGCGGGTTTGCTTGGGGTGCGGTTGCGATTAAATACTAAGGGCAGCACACTATTTTTATTCATTCATCTCTTTAATTTCTTTTTAGCGAATTAATCACATGACATTTGCATTTGTATTTCCTGGTCAAGGCTCTCAATCTGTTGGCATGCTCAATTCCATTTCTGAGCGCCCAGAAGTGCGCGCAACATTGCAAGAGGCTTCTGAGGCATTGGGTGAAGACGTTGCAAAGCTCATTTCTGAAGGCCCTGCTGAGGCACTGTCATTAACCACGAATACTCAGCCTGTGATGTTGACTGCAGGCGTTGCTTTTTATCGAGCCTGGTTAGCAGTAGGTGGATCTGCGCCCAAGGTAATGGCGGGTCATAGCCTTGGTGAGTACTCTGCCTTGGTTGCATCTGGCGTTATTTCTTTTAAAGATGCTGTTCCATTGGTGCGCTTTCGTGCTGAAGCAATGCAAACTGCTGTGCCGGTTGGTACGGGTGGCATGGCTGCGATCCTCGGTTTGGATGATGCCGCGGTGATTCAGATTTGCGCTGAAGCAAGTGCTGTTGCTGGCGGAGTTGTTGAGGCCGTGAATTTCAATGCTCCCGGTCAAGTAGTGATTGCTGGTGCAAGTGATGCTGTTACTAAAGCATGTGAGCTATTAAAAGTGGCTGGTGCTAAACGTGCATTGCCATTGCCAGTATCTGCACCATTTCACTCTTCTTTATTGCAACCCGCTTCTGAAAAGCTCAAGGGCTATTTAGCCAATATCGAATTTAAAGCCCCCACGATTTCTGTGATCAACAACGTTGATGTTGAAATTTTGAATGATCCGATTGCAATTAAAGATGCCCTAGTGCGTCAAGCCGCCAAGCCTGTGCGCTGGCAGGAAACTATTCAGGCTATGGCTTCTCAAGGTATTACTCAGGTAGTGGAGTGTGGCCCTGGCAAAGTATTAGCAGGCCTTACCAAGCGCATTAATGATCAAGTGACTGGTGTGCCAGTATTTGACGAAGCTAGCTTGAATGAAGTTCTGGCAAGCTTGAAATAAAACAAGATTAAAGAAATATAGAACTGAGCGGAAAACAAATATGAATCTCGACTTAAGCGGACAAATTGCCCTAGTAACTGGCGCCTCACGCGGTATCGGTCAGGCAATTGTGGATGAGCTGGTGAAGTGTGGTGCCAAGGTAATTGGAACTGCTACATCCGAGAGTGGAGCTAAAGCGATTGATGAGCGTTTAAAAGCTTCAGGCGGTGCTGGCAAGGTATTGGATGTAACCACCCCAAATGCTTGTGAAGAAATTATTGATCTGATCGTCAAAGAGTATGGCGGCATCAATATCTTGGTGAATAACGCTGGCATCACTCGCGACAATTTAGCAATGCGCATGAAGTCTGATGAGTGGACTGATGTGATTGATACCAACCTCAGTTCAGTCTTCCGTCTTTCTCAAGCAGTGATGCGTCCCATGATGAAGGCCCGTGGTGGCCGCATTATTAATATCACTTCGATTGTTGGCCATATGGGTAATCCTGGTCAGGCAAACTACGCAGCTGCAAAAGCGGGTGTTTCTGGAATGACCCGTGCCTTAGCCCGTGAAATTGGTAGCCGCAATATCACTGTGAATTGCGTAGCTCCTGGATTTATCGATACTGATATGACCCGCGCTTTGAGCGAAGAGCAGCAAAATACCCTAAAAGTGAACATTCCCTTAGCGCGTTTGGGTAGTCCAGAGGATGTCGCTCAAGCGGTAGCCTTTTTGGCTTCTCCAGCGGCTGGCTACATTACGGGTAATACCCTACACGTCAATGGCGGACTCTATTTAGCCTAACGGCAAAGCCAGGATTTGGTCATTTTTAGGCGAATTTGCTAATTCGGTCCGCCAAACTGATAAAATCCTTTCATCGTTTTTACAACCCCTGGGGAAATTAATGGACAACATCGAACAACGCGTTAAGAAAATCGTCGCTGAGCAATTAGGCGTCGCAGAAGGAGACATCAAGAATGAATCTTCTTTCGTGAACGACTTGGGCGCTGACTCTCTTGACACTGTTGAGCTGGTTATGGCTTTGGAAGACGAATTTGGCATCGAAATTCCTGATGAGGAAGCTGAAAAGATCACCACAGTTCAGCTCGCGATCGACTTCGCTACATCAAAAGCTCAGGGTTAATTCCCTAGCCTAGGTATTACTGTGTCAGTATCAAATGGCCGACGCCGGGTAGTAGTTACCGGCCTTGGTCTTATATCACCTGTTGGTAATTCGGTTGATGTAGCTTGGTCTAATTTGCTCGCGGGCAAATCAGGCATTGCTACTATCACCAAGTTCGACCACACTCCGCTTAGCGTTCATTTCGCTGGAGAGGTGAAAGATTTCAATGTCGAAGAATATGTTTCTGCCAAAGAGGCACGCCATATGGATACCTTTATCCATTACGGCATTGCTGCTGGTACGCAAGCTATTCGCGACAGTGGTTTAGAGATCACTGAACAAAACGCTGAGCGCGTAGGCGTCATGGTGGGCTCCGGTATCGGTGGTTTACCAATGATTGAAGAAACGGGCGCTGAGTTATTGGCTCGTGGCCCTCGTCGTATCTCGCCTTTCTTTGTTCCAGGCTCCATCATCAACATGATTTCTGGCCACCTCAGCATTTTGTTTGGCCTCAAAGGTCCAAACGTGGCTGCAGTAACAGCCTGTACAACGGGTTTACACAGCATTGGATTGGCTGCACGCTTAATTCAGTACGGTGATGCTGATGTCATGGTTGCTGGCGGTGCTGAATCCACTATCTCCGCATTAGGGGTTGGTGGCTTTGCTTCTGCAAGAGCGCTTTCTACACGCAATGATGATCCTGCAACTGCATCACGCCCTTGGGATAGAGACCGTGATGGTTTTGTTCTGGGTGAGGGTGCAGGCGTAGTGGTGATTGAAGAGTATGAGCACGCTAAAGCCCGTGGCGCAAAAATTTATTGCGAATTACTGGGCTTCGGTATGAGCGGTGACGCTTATCACATGACTGCCCCAAATATGGATGGTCCCCGTCGTTGTATGGTCAATGCAATGCGCGATGCTGGCCTCAACGCTGACCAGATTCAATATATCAATGCTCACGGTACTTCCACGCCGTTGGGTGATAAGAACGAAACTGGCGCTATTAAGGCTGCTCTTGGTGACCACGCTAAGAAGACTTTAATTAACTCCACCAAGTCGATGACTGGTCACCTATTGGGTGGGGCAGGTGGCTTGGAGTCAGTTTTCACGATTTTGGCTCTTCATAACCAAAAATCACCACCTACTATCAATATCTTCAATCAAGATCCTGAGTGCGACCTGGACTACTGCGCCAATACCGCTCGAGACGTGAAAATCGACCATGCAGTCAAAAACAATTTTGGCTTTGGGGGTACTAACGGTACCTTGATTTTTGGCAAACTGACCTAATATTCTTAATATCTTCATTGTTGGTTTTCACCAAGTAGGTCTATAGCTTTATGAAAAAGTACTTAATTGCGCTCTTGGCTATTTTTGGTCTAGGGCAAGTCGCGTTTATTCCGCCTGCGTTAGCTCAAACCCCTCGAGTCATTATTCCTGACTTTGCGGATTTGGTTGAGCGCGCCAGTCCTGCGGTCGTCAATATTCGCACTACTGAAAAAGTGGTAGTGCAGCAAGCGCAAGGTGGCATTCCGGGAATGCCAGAAGATCAAGCCGAATTCTTCCGCCGTTTCTTTGGCGTACCTATTCCGGGAATTCCAAATGGACCTAAACCAGCGCAACCTAATCCAGGCAAGCCGCAAGAAGCAGATCGTGGCGTAGGCTCCGGTTTCATTATCGAATCTAATGGTTTGATTTTGACTAACGCTCACGTTGTTGAAGGTGCCACCACTATCTATGTGACCCTGACTGATAAGCGCGAGTTCAAAGCAAAGTTACTCGGCATGGATAAGCGTACCGATGTTGCAGTCGTCAAAATTGAAGCGCGTGATTTACCAAAGCTACCTTTGGGTGATTCATCTAGGGTGCGTGTAGGTGAATGGGTGCTTGCAATCGGCTCCCCGTTCGGCCTTGAGAACACGGTAACTGCAGGGATTGTGTCGGCCAAGAGTCGCGATACGGGTGACTACTTACCTTTTATTCAGACTGACGTAGCCGTGAATCCAGGAAACTCTGGCGGCCCACTTTTAAATACTGCTGGTCAAGTGATTGGTATCAACTCACAAATATTTAGTCGCTCTGGTGGCTATATGGGCATCTCTTTTGCAATTCCGATTGATGAGGCAATGCGTGTGGCAGATCAATTGCGTACTAATGGCAAGATGACTCGCGGCCGAATTGGCGTTGCTTTAGGCGAGATGACAAAAGAAGTTGCTGAGAGTCTGGGTTTAGGTAAGCCTCGCGGAGCATATGTACGCAATGTTGAGCCAGGTGGACCAGCAGCAGCTGGTGGCATTGAAGCAGGGGATGTGATTCTTGGTTTCAACGGGCGCGATATTTCTAAATCAACCGACTTACCCAGAGTAGTTGGCGAAACGAAGCCAGGCACTTCGGTGCCAGTGCAAGTTTGGCGTAAAGGGGGAACCCGTGATTTAACGGTTACCGTAACCGATACCGAATCTACTCAGGCAGCCAATAAAAAGGCAGATGCCCCTGCGGCAAATGGCAATGGCGCCAATACCCTAGGGGTTGTTGTTGGTGAGCTATCGGATAACAAAAAGAAGGATTTGAATATCAAGGGTGGGGTTGAAGTGACCGGTTTAGGGGACGGCCCTTTAGCAAAGGCGGGGATTCGACCGGGTGACGTCATTATTCGGGTGGCAGATGCCGATATTACGAGCGTTAAGCAGTTTGAGGCTCTAATTAAGGGTTTGGACGCCAATAAGGCTGTACCGGTCTTTATCCGCCGCGCTGATAGCACTTTAGTTGTTCCTGTAAGGCCTAAATAACCCCATTTTGGGCCTAAAAAAGGGGTTTGGCGCCTTTTAGGCGCCACCCATTACAATCACTTTAAGACGACTTTTTGCAGCGCATCATCGTGGTGCGTTCTGACAAGGCGTTTTTTGAATGACCTATTAAGACGCTATGGATTTAATCCGCAATTTTTCTATCATCGCCCATATCGATCACGGCAAATCGACGCTTGCTGATCGCATTATTCAGCTCTGCGGCGGCCTCTCCGACCGTGAAATGGAAGCCCAAGTTCTAGACTCAATGGATATTGAGCGTGAGCGCGGCATCACCATTAAGGCGCAAACCGCAGCTTTAAATTACAAAGCCAAAGACGGCAAAATTTACCACATCAACCTGATTGACACACCGGGACACGTTGACTTCTCTTATGAGGTTAGTCGCTCTTTGTCTGCCTGTGAAGGTGCTTTGTTAGTCGTAGATGCCAGTCAAGGTGTTGAGGCGCAAACCGTTGCCAACTGTTACATGGCGCTTGAGTTGGGCGTTGAGGTTGTACCAGTACTGAATAAGATTGACTTGCCGCAAGCTGATCCTGAGCGCGCTAAAAAAGAAATTGAAGATGTCATTGGTATTGATGCTTCTGAAGCGGTTACTTGCTCAGCCAAGACTGGCTTGGGCGTTGCGGACGTGATCGAAGAAATGATCGCCAGGGTGCCGCCGCCAAAGGGTAATGCAGAAGATCCATTGCAAGCCTTGATTATTGACTCCTGGTTTGACAACTACGTAGGCGTAGTCATGTTGGTGCGTGTTGTGAATGGCACTTTAAAACCAAAAGAAAAAATTACCTTGATGGCCAATGGTTCAAGCCATTTAGTCGAGCATGTAGGTGTCTTTAGCCCAAAGTCAGTAGATCGTCCAGAGTTATCTGCCGGTCAAGTGGGCTTCGTGATTGCTGGCATTAAAGAATTAAAGGCCGCCAAGGTTGGCGACACCGTGACACATACTACTGGGCAGCAAGGGCGCGTTCCTGCGGCCGAGCCACTTCCTGGTTTTAAAGAAGTGAAGCCCCAAGTTTTTGCTGGCTTATATCCAGTAGAAGCGAGTGAATACGATCAGTTGCGCGAGTCCCTTGAAAAGCTCAAGCTAAATGACGCCTCACTCTTGTATGAGCCAGAGGTATCTCAGGCTTTAGGTTTTGGATTCCGCTGCGGCTTCTTAGGTTTGCTCCACATGGAGATTGTGCAAGAGCGTTTGGAGCGTCAGTACGGCATGAATCTCATCACGACCGCTCCAACGGTGGTGTATCAAGTAGAGCAATCTGACGGCACGCTCATGATGGTGGATAACCCTTCGAAGATGCCTGAGGCCAGCAAGATCAATACCATTCTTGAGCCTATCGTGACCGTTAATTTATACATGCCGCAAGAGTATGTTGGAGCGATGATTACCTTGTGTGTTGGTAAGCGTGGTATTCAGATGGATATGAATTACCTAGGTCGTCAGGTCAAACTCACTTATGAGTTACCAATGGCTGAGATTGTTTTGGACTTCTTTGACAAAATGAAATCCATCTCACGTGGATATGCCTCGATGGATTACGAGTTCAAAGAATATCGCCCAGCAGATGTAGTGAAGGTCGATATCCTCATTAATGGTGAGCGGGTTGACGCCCTCTCTGTGATTGTTCACCGCAGTAATAGTCAGCACCGTGGGCGGGAAGTGGTCGCTAAGATGCGCGGCATTATTCCTCGTCAAATGTTCGATGTGGCTATTCAGGCGGCAATTGGCAGCAATATTGTTGCGCGTGAAAACGTCAAGGCGTTGCGTAAAAACGTATTGGCTAAGTGCTACGGCGGTGACATCTCCCGTAAACGTAAGTTATTAGAGAAGCAAAAAGAAGGTAAGAAACGTATGAAGCAAGTCGGTAACGTGGAAATTCCACAAGAAGCCTTCTTGGCTATTCTGCAGGTGGAGGATTAATGAACTTTGCTCTAGTCCTTTTTATCCTGGTGATTGTTTCTGGAATCGCTTGGATTGCTGACAAATTGCACTTTGCCCCGCAAAGACGTTTGGCTGGTATTGACCGTATGCCTTTGTGGCTTGAATACACGGCAGGTTTCTTCCCAGTAATTTGTGCGGTATTTGTATTGCGCTCTTTTATCGCTGAGCCTTTCAAGATTCCTTCTGGCTCAATGATTCCAACATTACAAATTGGCGACTTTATTTTGGTCAATAAATTTACCTATGGAATACGTTTGCCGGTGCTCAATCAAAAAGTCGTTGCCTTGGGCTCACCCAAGCGCGGTGATGTTGTAGTGTTTCGCTATCCACGTGATGAATCGGTGGATTACATCAAGCGCATAGTGGCCTTGCCAGGTGACGAAATCACCTATGAAAATAAGCGTCTGACTATTAATGGTCAGCCTCTGCAATATAGTGGTGGCGAGCCGTATCTCGATCCCGAGAATATGCGCTATGCCAAACGTTTCACAGAGACTTTCCCGGTAGACTTGGGCGGCAATCGTCATGACATCCTCAATGATCCAGATCGTCCGGCTACCGTATTTCCAACCGAGCGTTTTCCGGGTTCTGAGTTCTGCCAGTACCAGCAGTCTGGTGTGACTTGCAAAGTCCCTCCAGGACATTACTTCGCCATGGGCGATAACCGTGACAACAGCGCAGACTCACGTTACTGGGGATTTGTACCTGATAAAAATATCGTAGGCAAAGCCTTCTTTGTTTGGTTGAACCTGGGTAATCTTGGCCGTATAGGCGGATTCGAGTAAATATCATGAATGCGCGCGCCGTTATCGAAACTGGGCCGCTACAAGAGCGCCTCGGCTATACCTTCAAGAAGCCAGAGCTACTAAATCAAGCCTTGACTCATCGCAGTCATAGCAAGAAAAATAACGAGCGCTTAGAGTTTCTGGGCGACTCTATTCTGAATTGTGTCGTTGCTGAAATGCTCTATGAGCGTTATTCGGACTTAGATGAGGGCGATCTCTCTCGCGTACGTGCAAACTTAGTAAAGCAACAAGCTTTATATGAAATTGCCCAAACATTATCCTTGTCGGATTACTTGCGCCTGGGCGAAGGTGAGTTGAAGAGCGGTGGCTTCCGTCGCCCCTCTATTCTTGCTGATACCTTAGAGGCAGTGACTGGCGCAATCTTTATGGATGGTGGTTTTGAAGCGGCTAAGGCCAGCTTACGTAAGCTGTATTCCATTATCTTGGCAAACGTAGACCCTAAAACCTTAGGTAAGGATGACAAAACTTTATTGCAAGAATGCTTGCAAGGCTATCAATTGCCATTGCCGACCTATAACGTTACCGGCACTACTGGTGCTGCACACAACCAGCAGTTTGAGGTGGAGTGCTTGATCCCTAGTCATAAAGTGGCGGTCAAAGGTGAGGGTGCTTCGCGTCGTGCTGCTGAACAAGCGGCAGCAAAGTTAGCTTTGATTGCTATGCTTAAGGCTTTACCGCAAGAATCTCGCAAACCCAAGAAAACTCGGTCGGCCAAGAAGAAAGCGGCCAAAAAAGAAGCAACCGAAGAGCAGTTCAATCTTAAGCTGAAGGGCTAATCGTGTTTAGATGCGGCACCATCGCCATTGTTGGGCGTCCTAATATGGGTAAATCAACTCTTCTGAATGCGTTGGTTGGTCAGAAGATCAGCATTACTTCTCGTAAAGCGCAAACGACACGTCACCGTATATTGGGTATTCAGAATCGCGAAGAAGCGCAGTTTATCTTTATCGATACCCCAGGCTTTCAGACCCGTTTAATGAATACCTTAAACAAAGCGTTGAACCGCACTGTCACTACAGCTTTGCAAGATGTAAACGTAGCGTGCTTTGTGGTTGAGGCTGGATACTTTGGTGAAGACGATAAGAAGGTATTGAAGCTGCTGCCAGATGACTTACCGGTTGTTCTGGTTCTGAATAAATTAGATCTGTTTAACAGTCGCTTTCAGACTCCATCAGAGCGTGACCAAGCTCTCCTTAGCTTCATTAAAGACATGGCTCGCCCTTGGTGCGAACTAGGTGGCCATGAAGACCAGAAGTGTGAGTTTTCTGAGATAGTACCGATGAGCGCCAAGAGTCCTGGCGATATTGAAAGATTGTTAGATGTCCTTGAGGGCTACCTGCCTGAGGCTGAGGCTGTCTATGATGGCGATACTATTACCGATCGCAGCGAGCGCTTCTTAGCTGCTGAGATTCTGCGTGAAAAAGTATTCCGCTTTACTGGCGAAGAACTGCCATACACCAGCACGGTAGTAATAGACCAGTTCAAGATGGATGGCAAGATGCGTCGGATTGCGGCAACTATTTTGGTTGATCGTGACAGTCACAAGGCAATGATCATTGGTCAAAAGGGTGAGCGTCTCAAGAAGATTTCAACTGATGCCCGCATCGATATGGAAAAGCTCTTTGACGGCAAAGTCTTTTTAGAGACTTGGGTGAAGGTTAAACGTGGCTGGGCAGATGATCGAGCTGAATTGCGGGCTCAAGGTCTGGAATAAGTTTCATGGCCTCGATTCGCATTGCTGACGAGCCTGCTTTTGTATTGCATAGCATTCCCTATAAAGAGACTAGCTTAATTCTGGATGTCTTTACTCGGCAATATGGCCGCATGGCTTTAATTGCTAAAGGTGCCAAGCGTCCACACTCAACCTTAAGACCTGTTCTACAGCGCTTCCAGCCATTATTAGTTTCTTGGAGTGGTAAATCAGAGCTCCGCACTTTAACGAAGTCAGAGTGGGTGGGGGGTATGCCTTCTTTGGTTGGCGATGCTTTGCTCTGCGGCTTCTATCTAAATGAATTGCTCGTCAAGTTTTTAGCGCGCGAAGATGATTATGAAAAACTCTACGATCGCTATTCTGAGACTATTAATGCTTTATCGAATCTGGAGTTTGAGTCTAAAGGCTTAGAAGAGATTTTGCGTCCGTTTGAGTTATCACTCTTGCAGGAGACGGGGTATGCAGCCGCCTTAGATCGCTGCGTTGAAACAAATGAAGTACCTCTAGCTCAAGAGCAATATGTCTATCAACCAGAGCGAGGGGTACGCCCTGTTCAGGCCGATGATCCTGGGCACTGGCCTGTTCTTACTGGTAAATCCCTTTTGGCGATTGCAGCGGGGGATTTCTCAGACCCTGAGACTCTTTCTGAGAGTAAGCAGTTAATGCGCTTTCTGCTGGGCTTGCATTTGCAGGATCAGGTATTAACGACCCGCCAAATTTTGATTGATTTGAAGAAAATCTAGTAATCTACACAGATGAGTAGCCCCCACACCCTTGAACTGGGTATCAATATCGATCACGTCGCCACTTTACGTAATGCACGAGGCACCGTCTATCCCGATCCGTTAAGGGCGGCAGCCTTGGCTGAGGAAGCTGGCGCAGATCTCATTACCCTTCACTTGCGGGAAGATCGTCGTCATATTAAAGATGCGGATTTATTAGCACTGCGACCACTGATTAAAACGCGCATGAATTTAGAGTGTGCGGTAACGCCCGAGATGATTGATATTGCATGCAAGGTTAGACCGCACGATGTATGCCTTGTTCCGGAGAAGCGTGAAGAAGTCACAACGGAGGGTGGTTTGGATGTCTTGGGGCATTTTGAGGCGGTGAAAGCCGCTGCAAAGAAATTAGTTGATGCTGGTATTCGGGTATCTCTATTTATTGACCCAGAAGAAAAACAAATCCAAGCAGCTAAAGAAGTTGGCGCAACCGTAGTGGAATTGCATACCGGTCGTTACGCTGATTTATCTGGAGCCGAGCAGGCAAAAGAGTTGGAACGTATTCGTAAGGCTGCGATATTTGGAAAAAGTATCGGCCTGAGGGTGAATGCTGGTCATGGTTTGCATGAGGGCAATGTCAGACTAGTGGCTGCCATTGCTGAATTATCCGAACTCAATATTGGTCATGCCATTGTGGCTGAGGCTTTGTTTAAAGGCTGGCAAAAAGCGATCACCGACATGAAAGTCTTGATGGCTCAGGGCAGAGCTAGTGCTTAAGTATTAATAACAGCAAATAACTAAAACCCATTACAGTAAATATGATCATCGGCATCGGCACAGACATTCTGCAGATTGAGCGCTTACAGGCGGCATACGATCGCACCAATGGCCGCCTGGCTGAAAAAATTCTGGGGCCAGATGAGATGTTGGTGTTTAAGCACCGCCTTGCCAGAAACCATAAGCGCGGGATTGCGTTCTTAGCTACCCGTTTTGCTGCCAAGGAAGCCTTCTCAAAAGCGATTGGTTTGGGAATGAGAATGCCTATGACTTGGCGTTCACTCCAAACCCTAAATGAGCCTAGCGGCAAGCCAATCACTTCGTACTTGGGTGCTTTGGCACAATTTATGCAGGAAAAAAATTGGGAAGCTCATGTTACTGTTAGCGATGAAAAAGATATGGCAATTGCGCATGTCATCGTTACTCAAATGTAAATAAAAAATACAGTTTAATCAGAGGAAGAAATGAGTAAGTCAACCATGGCCCCAGGCCCAGTCACTCTGGATGTAGTTGGTCTGGAATTAAATGCCGAGGATCGTCGACGCATCTTGCATCCCTTGACTGGTGGCGTTATTTTATTTGGTAGAAACTTTACTAATCGCCAGCAGCTCACTAAATTAACTGCTGCTATTAAGAAGCTGCGCCCTGATGTGCTTATATCCATTGATCATGAGGGTGGTCGAGTACAGCGCGCAAGAACAGACGGCTTTACCCACTTACCAGCTATGCGTAAATTGGGTGAATTGTGGAGCGCTAAAAATAAATCAACTCATGCCGCAGAATCTGCTGCTATCGCAATGGCTGCAGCAACAGCTTGCGGATATGTGCTCGCTGCTGAGTTGCGTGCTTGTGGCGTTGACTTCAGTTTTACACCAGTGCTCGATTTAGATTTTGGTCGCAGCGGTGTGATTGGTGATCGATCTTTTGGTCGCGATCCACAAATAGTCTTTGCTTTGTCGAAGAGTCTGAATGAAGGCTTACGTCTTGCCGGCATGGCCAACTGCGGTAAACACTTTCCAGGACATGGCTGGGCTGAGGCAGATTCACACGTGGCTATCCCGGTAGATGAGCGCCCCTTAAAGGAAATTTTGAATGATGATGCTAAGCCGTATGAGTGGTTGGATTTGAGTTTGGCATCAGTCATGCCTGCCCATGTGATTTATCCAAAAGTGGATAAGAACCCAGCAGGATTTTCAAAGATTTGGCTCCATTCCATCTTGCGTCAAGAATTAGGCTTTGAAGGTGTGATCTTTAGTGATGATCTCTCTATGGAAGGCGCAAGTGTTGCAGGGTCGGTAGTCAAGGGTGCAGAAATGGCTCTAGATGCTGGTTGCGATGCGGTATTGATCTGTAATCGTCCAGACCTTGCTGATCAACTACTCTCAAAATTAAAAGTCTCAAAAACAAAGCAATCTGAATCTGCAACACGTTTAAATCGTCTGATGCCTTTAGCGCCAGCGCCAATATGGAGTGAATTGCAGAACGAGGCCCAGTACCAGCACGCTAAAGGCTTGCTGGGACAGTTGGGACTTATTGCTGATTAAGTAAATATTGGTCTGTAGAAATAAAAAAGCCCGGCATGCCGGGCTTTTTAACATCTGTAGCTAGCTAATTAGTTAGCGCGGCTACGGTATTCACCGGTGCGAGTATCGATCTCGATCTTGTCACCGGTATTGCAGAATAGAGGAACTTGTAATTCATAACCAGTTGCCAATTTTGCATTCTTCAATACCTTGCCTGAGCTGGTATCGCCTTTAACTGCCGGCTCTGTGTAAATGATTTCACGAACCAATGAGTTAGGCATTGCTACTGAGAGTGCTTTACCTTCGTAGAATACTACTTCACACGGCATGCTTTCTTCGAGGTAGTTCAATGCATCACCCATGAACTCAGCTTCAACTTCGTACTGGTTGTATTCAGTATCCATAAATACATACATTGGATCTGCGAAATAAGAATAAGTGCATTCTTTCTTATCGAGAATCACAACATCAAATTTGTCATCCGCTTTGTAAACACCTTCGTTTGGCGCGCCGGTTAACAAATTCTTAAATTTCATTTTTACAACAGAGGAGTTGCGGCCAGAGCGGCTATATTCGGCCTTTAAAACGACCTGGGCATCGGTGCCGATCATCACTACGTTACCAACGCGGAGTTCTTGTGCTGTTTTCATCTTGCTATTCCTGGGGGCAGAGCTAATTTTCTGCGGTTTTTATCAAAAACAAGATTGTAACCGCCCGCAAGCCTTTATTGCTTGGGATTAGGCGACAAAGCGGATTAAACGCGCTGGCAAGCCGCCATCTGCTTGTTTTCCAAGTAAATGGGTGCGCCAATGCTCGGCATGCGCATTCCAGCTGTTTAAGTCCTTAAGCCATTCGCTGGGCGTTGCCCAAGTCATGGCGGCTATCGTAGCTAGCCTCAACCCTTGGCTAGCCTCTTCCAGATAGAGGTCCAGAAAAGCTGCTAATTTCACTTCATGGGCGCGGTCTTCTTGGGGATAGATATGCCAAATAAATGGTTTGCCAGCAAGTTGCGCCCGAACAAAAGAATCTTCTCCCCGCACAATATTGAAGTCGCATTGCGATAGTACCCAGTCATATTCATCCTGAGATACAAATGGCATCGAGAGCAGTTGGATATTGGTGGATAGAGAGATTGGGTGCTCTCCATAAAGACTTAATTGTTCGGCATGACCATGGGCAAGCAAGACATCAACATCTTCACCAAGATGTCCTAAGTCAACTAGCCATTTTTTCAGAGGAGCGCCGGGATAGCAAAAGATGCTGATTCGTTTTGCGCCAGGACGCAATTTAGACCATACGGTCTTCAGATCGCCAGGAATATTTTTTGCCACAATATGACCTTCTGGCGGAATGGGGTCTAGCAATAGCCCACCCACCTCATCCTGGAAGCCGGGAAAGAAAAAATATTTCGGAATACCGTGTGACTGAGGTGACGCTTTGCCATGAAAATCAATTACCCAGGGCTCTGCGCTCAAGTATTCCAAGTTAATAATGATGGGTTTGACCGGGGCGATAAAAAGGCCCGCCAAGTAACGTTCTGGCAGTTCGCAACCAAAAGCCTCAATCACAACGTCGGGTATTTGTACTGGATGACGGGCATTAGCATGGCTGGCCTCCCATGGCTGTATATCGATTTTTTGCTTAATGGACGGCTCTACTCCTGATGCGAGTAAATTAAGGGTTGGCAGATCATCGCAAAAAATACGGACCTCTTGCCTATGAATGCTGGATAAGCTTCGGGCTAGACGCCAGCAAACACCGGCATCACCATAGTTATCGACGATTTGGCAGAAAATATCCCAACGCATGAGTAATTCGCTTTTCGAAACCCTTCAGCAGGATGTTAAACGGCTACCCGGATTACCGGGGGTATATCGCTTTTTTGATGAAGCGGGACATATTCTGTATGTAGGCAAAGCGCGCAACCTCAAAAAGCGTGTCTCTAGTTATTTCCAGCGTACCCAGTTATCACCGCGTATCGAACTAATGGTGGGCAAAATTGCCCGCTATGAGACAACGGTAACACGGACTGAAACGGAAGCCCTCATTTTAGAGAACAATCTCATTAAAGAGTTGGCTCCTCCATTCAATATTTTGTTTCGTGATGACAAGTCTTATCCCTATGTGATGTTAACGGGGCATCAGTTCCCAAGGCTGGCCTCGTATCGTGGAAAAGTGGATAAGCGCAATCATTACTTTGGACCATTTCCGAATAGCTGGGCAGTACGCAATAGTGTGCAGATTCTTCAAAAAGTATTCCGCTTAAGAACTTGTGAGGATTCTGTTTTCAAGAATCGCAGTCGTCCTTGCCTCTTACATCAGATTCATCGCTGCAGCGCTCCTTGCGTTGGCCGTCTGAGTATTGAACAGTATGGGCAGGATGTTGCCCAAGCAACTCGATTTTTAGAGGGTGATCACAGCCGAGTGTTATCCGAACTCGAAAAAGAAATGCACAAGCATAGCGAAGCAATGGAGTTTGAGATGGCTGCGGTATTGCGAGATCGCATCGCTGACTTATCTAGCGTGCTACAACAACAGTCGATGGATACCGTTGCAGAGGGTGAGGGTGATGTAGATGTGATCGCTGTAGCACAAATGGAGGGTATGGTTTGCGTGAACTTAGCAATGATTCGTGGCGGCCGTCACTTGGGTGATAGAGCCTATTTCCCTAAAGGTTTGCGCTCCACCTCTGGTGAGCTGCCATCCCCCGCGGAGATATTGGAAGCCTTTATTACTCAGCATTATTTAGAAGAGCATGTGGATGCAACTGCCGCCAATTTAATTCCACCAGTACTAGTTTTAAATCATCCCCTTCAATCCGCAAGCGATGACCTGACTCAACTCAATGAATCTCCCCCTGAAGATTTGCACGAGTTATTAAATGCACAAGCTGGCAGAAAAATTACTTTCTTGCATCAACCCCAAGGTCAAAGACGTCACTGGCTTGGGATGGCAGAGGGTAATGCGAAGATTGCACTCACTAAACGCTTAGTTGAGACGGGTGGGCAGTTGGCTAGGGCACGTGCATTGGCTGATATCTTGAGTCTCGAATTGGAGAGTCTTGAGCAGTTGCGCATCGAATGTTTTGATATTAGCCACACCTCTGGTGAAGCAACCCAAGCATCTTGTGTGGTGTATACCAAGAACGCGATGCAGTCGAGTGAGTATCGACGCTTTAATATTAATGACATTACACCAGGTGATGATTACGCAGCTATGCGCCAGGTCTTGCAGAGACGCTATGCTAACTTTCAAGAGTTACCTGTTGAAAAAATTCCTCAAGTGATTTTGATTGATGGCGGCAAAGGCCAGGTAGAGATGGCAAGACAAGTGCTTTCTGAATTTGGCATGGATGTGGGTTTAATTGTGGGCGTTGCTAAGGGTGAAGGTCGTAAGGTTGGACTGGAAACCCTCATTTTTGCGGATGGACGCAAGTCTTTGGAATTGGGTATTGATAGCGCGGCATTGCTATTAGTCGCCCAGATACGAGATGAGGCCCACCGGTTTGCCATTACTGGCATGCGCGCTAAGCGTGCCAAGGCTAGGACAATCTCCCGTTTAGAGGAGATTGAGGGCATTGGCGCCAAGCGTCGTCAAAAGTTGTTGGCTCGTTTTGGTGGCTTAAAGGGCGTCTCCAATGCCAGCATCGAAGAGATCGCCGGTGTTGAAGGCGTCTCTTTAACGCTCGCTGAACAGATATATCGTCAGCTTCACTAGGAGCATTGACCGTTCTTGGTTTATGCTTATCTAATGCCTTTTAATCTACCGATCGCCCTGACCTGGTTGCGTGTTGCAGCGATTCCGCTGTTGGTAGCTATTTTTTATCTTCCCAATTCTTGGCTTACTCCGTTTGATAAGAATCTGATTGCTGCAATCATCTTTATCTCTGCCGCCATTACCGATTGGTTGGATGGTTTCTTAGCGCGCCGTTTAAAACAAGAATCTGCATTTGGTCAGTTCTTGGATCCTGTGGCAGATAAGCTTATTGTTGCTGCCGCTTTATTGGTTTTATTAAATATGGATCGCGTCCAAGTTTGGGTTGCACTCATCATTATTGGTCGTGAAATCACAATCTCCGCCCTGAGAGAGTGGATGGCTTTATTAGGGGCCGGAAAAAGTGTGGCAGTTCATATGGTTGGCAAGCTCAAAACGACTGCTCAACTGATCGCCATTCCTTTTTTATTGCTGAATGACACCTTATTTGGTTGGTTAAATTGTGCGCAAGTGGGTACCTGGTTAATTTGGATTGCCTCATTTTTAACTCTTTGGTCGATGTTCTATTACATGAAAAAGGCCTTGCCTCAGCTCGCTGGAAAAATCGACTAAGCGTTATAAAGCCCAGCCAGTTAAGCCTTTCAGGGAGATTGAGTTCCCCTGGCTTTAAGGTTTTGTGAGGAATAATGCTTTCTTGCAGATTGTTTGTTAAACTACTGCCCTGTTATGCGGGAATAGCTCAGCTGGTAGAGCGATACCTTGCCAAGGTATAGGTCGGGAGTTCGAACCTCCTTTCCCGCTCCAAGTTCGATGGGAAGCCCTCAAAAGCTTCCCATTTTTGATTCAAGAGTATGGCGCGTTGGCCGAGTGGTTAGGCAGGAGCCTGCAAAGCTTCGTACGGGGGTTCGATTCCCTCACGCGCCTCCAGTAATTTCGCTTGACGAAATAGGTAGAGCACCTAAAATACTTTCAGCATCTATAAGAAAGTCGCATCAATTCTGTAAAGCGAAAAATGATCAAACTTCACACCCTTAAAATCAGCGCTCTTACTTTGTTCCTGTCGGTATTGTTAGGAGCATGCGCTAGCTCTGGCGATTCGCCAACAGGTACCCCTCAGGAAGTTCAAGAAGTTCAGGCTCAGTTGTTGGGCGATATGCCTTTGCCGGCAGCCTCAAAAATTATTGGCGCGGATTCATTAATTATTGGTCGTGGTGATAACTGGGTCGGTCGTGTAGTTTTATCTGGTGTTCAAACGCCCACTGATATTTATGCATTTTTCCAATCTGAATATCCACGCGCTGGCTGGACAACTGTGAGCGCAGTGAAAACAAAAACGAGCATCTTGGTATTCACCAAAGGTGATCGTACTGCTACAGTGGAACTCAATGAAGGGTCATTAACTGGACCAAAGACATTGATCACGATTACTTCTTCACCAAAGAACGCTAACGTAGTGGCGCCCAGTAAGAAGTAAATCAAAAATACCGCTCTTCACGGCAGTAAATAAAAAGGCCTCTACTCAGAGGCCTTTTCTTATATGCAACTTTGCTTACAGGCCTTCAGCCCTAATTAAGCCAACCGCTTGTCCTTCTATAGCAAAGTTGGGCTGACGATCATCTACCAAAATGTTTTTGAAGTCTGGGTTCTCTGCTTGTAATTCGATGACCATGCCATTCGCAGTTTTCTTTTGTTGCCAACGCTTCACAGTCACCTCATCATCTAAGCGAGCGACAACGATGTCACCATTACGAACTTCGGTTGTCTTTCTTACTGCCAAGTAATCGCCATCTAAGATGCCGGCATCGCGCATGCTCATACCTTTTACTTTTAATAGGTAATCAGCGCCTTTACTAAATAAATTTGGATCCACTGGAACATGTTTTTCAATATGTTCCACAGCCATGATTGGGGATCCAGCTGCAACGCGACCAATTAATGGCAATGTGAGTTGTTGTAATGCGCCTGACGGTAAAGAAAGCTGGCGGTATTTATTGCTGTTGTGCGATTGATTAAATCGTTGCGGAATCCGAATGCCGCGTGAAGTACCGGGCGTTAATTCGATATAGCCTTTTTTAGCAAGCGCGCGCAAATGTTCTTCAGCGGCATTGGCAGAAGCAAATCCGAGTTGGGTAGCTATTTCTGCACGAGTGGGCGGCAGGCCGCTTTCATCGATGGCCTTAGTAATCAACTCCAAAATCTCATTCTGACGTGGAGTGAGCTTGGGGAGGGCAGTCAGCTCCTCTGGAAAATCGACTGTGTTTATGTCCATACTGGGATTGTATACAGCAGTATTTGATAGATCAAGCTATTTCAGGGGGATAATGGGGTATGAGTTCACTACAAAACACCTCTGAAGCTGCCCCCCAAATCCTTGTTTTGGGTATGGGTGGCACGATTGCCGGTTTGGCACCGAGCCCAGCTGACAATCCTATGCAATATGAAGCTGGCCAGGTCGAAGTCGCCTCCTTGCTTACCCATATTCAGTCTGCCGTTCCTGAGGGCATCAGCTTGGTTTCTAGGCAGATTGCCAACATCAATAGTCGCAATCTGACAGAGTCCTTATTGACCTTACTGGGTGAGGTTGTAAGAGAGGCCCTGGCTAATACCTTGGTTAAAGGGATAGTGGTCACTCACGGAACTGACACGATTGAAGAGGCAGGCGTCTTTTTACAGCTGACTTGCGGAAAATATGCTCAAAATTTAGGCAAAAGAGTCATCTTGACTGGCGCTATGTTGCCGTCCAATGCCCCTAAGGCAGATGGCCCATCCAACTTGCTGGACGCCATTCGTTGGGCATCTACTCCGATAGATAACTGCCCGGGCGGTATTTATGCCGTTATGGATGGCAGAGGTTGTTTGGCTATGGATCTGGCAAAACGCCACGGTAGTGCCCTCAATGCACCTATCCAAGCCTCTCCTAGCAGCTCAGTTGGGTTGATTAATCCATCCTGGCTATCCGGCGTGAAGGCTGTTCAAGCTCTCTGGACTGAAGATTTGCCGATTCCAAAGGAAAACGAGTGGCCTTGGGTTGAAATCTTAACTAGCCATGCTGGCGCCCGTTCAGAGACGATTACCCATTGGTTGAACTCTAAGGTAAGGGGCTTGGTCCTTGCTGGATCTGGCATGGGAGGCTTTCATGATGCCTGGAGAGATTCGCTGGTTGCGGCAGTAAAACATGGCATTGCTTTGGTGCGAACCACCAGAACTGGCGCAGGGGAAACCTTGCCTGATCTTCCTGAAAAGGACATTGCCGGATGTCTGGCGGCAGGCAGTCTTTCTGCACCCAGAGCTAGGATTGCCCTTCAACTTTCTCTGAATGCCGAAAAACAAGCTCAGCCCACAGGTAAATCCCTGACTTGGCAGGATTTTTTTGCTAGAATAGCGATCTTGCCAGTAATACGGTAAGTGCTGAAAAGCAGTTTTAAAAGTGTTGTTAGCAGTACCTACAATTTGTTACTACCTTGTCACACTGGCGCTGAGTTCACAACCATCAGAACTTAGCAAGACGCCCAGGTGACTCTATCCTTAAGGAGTGTTAGATGCGTCATTATGAAATCGTCTTTATCGTCCATCCGGACCAAAGCGAGCAAGTGCCAGCGATGATCGATCGTTACAAAGCTACATTAGCAGCTGCGGGCGGCAAAATTCATCGTATGGAAGACTGGGGTCGTCGTCAGATGGCTTACATGATCGACAAGCTTGCTAAAGCCCACTACGTTTGCATGAACATTGAGTGCGACCAGAAAACTCTGGAAGAGCTCGAGCATGCGTTCAAATTTAACGATGCTGTTTTGCGTCACCTCATCATCAAGACTAAGAAAGCTGAAACAGAGCCTTCCATCATGATGAAAGAAGTGCAACGTGAAGAAGCGCGTAAATCTGCTCAAGCCGACGCTCCTGTAGCGACAGCCTAAGTTAGAAATTTGAAGAGGAATACACAGACTAGAAAACGTATCAGAGAAGCGGAGCGGCGTTGAATCATTTCACCCTCACTGCGATCTTGGTATCTAAAGACGCGATTCGATTTACACCAGCAGGAATACCGGTGATGCATTGCCAGCTAGAACATAGCGGCCAAGCAAACGAGGTAGGAGTGGCAAGGAAAATTCAGATGAACGTTGAAGCCATCACAATCGGTCCGATACAAAAGGACTTAGAGCGAATGGATTTAGGGGCTGAGGCAGTGTTTGAGGGATTCTTAGCACCCAAGACTCTACGTAATCAAAGACTTGTTTTCCATATTACCCATATTCAATTGAAAAATTAAAGAGGAAATCATCATGGCGTTTGGAAAGAAACCCGATTTCAAAAAGAAACCAGCTCAGAACCCATTGTTCAAGCGTAAGCGTTATTGTCGTTTCACTGTTGCTGGCGTAGAACAGATTGATTACAAAGATGTAGATACATTGAAGGACTTCATTGGCGAAAACGCTAAGATCACTCCTGCTCGTTTGACAGGCACAAAAGCTAAATATCAGCGTCAGTTAGACACTGCTATTAAGCGTGCTCGTTACTTGGCTTTATTGCCATTCTCCGATCAACATAAGAAATAATTGGGAGCCCTCAATGCAAATCATTCTTTTAGAAAAAGTAACTAACCTGGGCAACCTTGGCGATGTAGTTCGCGTTAAAGACGGTTTCGCTCGTAACTTTTTAATTCCACAACGTAAAGCGCGTCGTGCAACTGAAGCGGCGATTGCTGACTTTGCAGTTCGTCGTGCTGAGTTGGAAAAATTAGCTGCTGAGAAATTGGCTGCTGCTGAAGTAGTTGGCGCAAAGCTCAAGGACTTGGTTCTCGAAATCGGTCAAAAAGCGGGTGTTGACGGTCGTTTGTTTGGTTCTGTAACCAATCACGACATCGCTGATGCTTTGAAGGCTAAAGGCTTCACAATTGAGAAGTCTTCAGTACGCATGCCTACTGGCCCATTGAAAATGGTTGGTGATCATCCTGTAGCGGTTGCCGTTCATACCGACGTAGTTGCAGATATCACTATTCGTGTAGTTGGCGAGCAAGCTTAAGTTTTAGATCTGTAAACTAGCCTCATGGCTGAATCCCGTTCACGTTCCGTTACGCTGAATCCCGGCATGATGGGTTCTGGGGATGCAGTCGTGCAGGCTTTAAAAGTTCCGCCGCATTCTGTAGAGGCCGAGCAATCTTTGCTCGGCGGTCTACTGATCGATAACTCCTCTTGGGATAACCTGGGTGGAGTATTAAACGACAAAGATTTCTATCGCCCCGAACATGCTTTGATCTACAAAGCAATTGCTCGTTTGGTTGGCGACAATCATCCTGCTGACGTCATTACCGTTCATGATGCAATTAAATCTGAGCAGGGTGGTGATTTGGTTGGTATTGATTACCTAAATTCATTGGCGCAAAACACTCCCAGTGCAGCGAATATTAAAGGCTATGCCGATATCGTTCGTGACCGCAGTATTTTGCGTCGCTTGATCGAAGTTTCAGACAGCATTGTTAATTCAGCATTCGTTCCTGAGGGGCGCACCGTAAGAACTTTGTTGGATGAGGCTGAATCACGCATTCTTCAGATTGGTGAAGAGGGTAGTCGCAAGGCCGACTATCTTGAGATTGAGCCTTTGCTCAAAGCTGTTGTTGCCCGTATTGATGAGCTTTATAACCGCCAAGGCGGTAGCGACATCACTGGTATTGCCACGGGCTTTATTGATCTAGATAAGCAAACTAGTGGCCTGCAAAAAGGCGACTTAGTGATTGTTGCGGGTCGTCCTTCTATGGGTAAGGCGCAACCACTGGATGCAAAAGTGAAAACGGTTGATGGCTGGAAGCTGATGGGTGATCTGAAGTTTGGTGATCGTCTCGCCTCTGTCGATGGTCAGCATTCAATGGTCACCGATATTTATCCGCAAGGCATGAAGCAGATATATAAAGTAACTTTTTCTGATGGTCGTCAAGCGGAGTGTTGTGACGAGCATTTATGGCGTGTGATGTATCGCGATTGGTCCGAGCCACGTATTATCAATACCACCCGATTAATGGAAATGCTGCAATGTGTTCGATATAAAAATAGATTGTGGATTGATCCGGTCTCAGGCGATTTCGGTCATTCGAATGCATTGCCAGTCCATCCGTGGGTTTTGGGTGCGTTGCTTGGAGATGGAACTTTAGCTCTGTCTCACAGCTCGGTGATGTGTTCAACCAAGTCCCCTGAGCTTGTAGAGCGCATGAATTTACTTGCAAACTACGAGATGGAGTTAGTTCACGCTAATGCTTATGACTGGAGATTAGTCTCAAAAGAAAGAATTGCTGCTAATGGTCAAAGAGCGGCCGTAAAGACAAATTTTTTCAGGTCTGCATTGCAGGATATCGGTGTTCTTGGCTGCAGAAGTTTTGATAAACACATTCCAGCAACTTATCTTGAGGCGAACAAGAATTCTCGTCTTGCATTGTTCCAAGGTCTGATGGATACCGATGGTTGGATTGAGAAATGGGGCTCTATTCGCTTTTGTACAGCAAGCAAACAATTATCTGAAGATGTTGCAACTTTAGCCAGATCTTTGGGTGGTTTTTGCTCAATAGCGCATAAGCAGACAAGCTTCACCTACAAGGGTGAAAAGAAGCAAGGTCGCCTAAGTTATGTTTTAAATATGAGTTTTGGCCCCGGTTTTCAAGCGTTTACTCTGCCTGAAAAGACTGAAAGATTAAGAGCAAGTTGGGATCGCCAACGTAGACTTTCATTCAAGAGTATTGAGCCGTCTAGGATGTCTGAAGCGCAATGTATTTCAGTAAGCCATCCTCAAAGAACTTACGTAACGAATGATTATGTCGTTACTCACAACACTGCATTTGCCTTGAATATTGCTGAGAACGTTGCATTGGCAGAAGGTTTGCCTGTTGTGGTTTTCTCCATGGAGATGTCGGGCGAACAATTGGCTGCCCGTTTATTGGGTTCGGTAGGGCGCGTAGACCAGAGTCGCATGCGTACCGGTAAGTTGCAAGATGATGAGTGGCCGCGTGTCACTGATGCCATTGCACGTTTAAGTAATACCCAAATTTTGATTGATGAGACCGGCTCTTTATCTAGCTTAGAGTTGCGCGCACGCGCACGCCGTATCGCCAGAAACTTTGGTGGTACTCTTGGTTTGGTAGTGATTGATTACTTGCAGTTGATGAGTGGCTCCGGTTCTGAAAACCGCGCAACCGAGATTTCAGAAATCTCCCGCTCCCTCAAGTCTCTTGCAAAAGAACTGCAGTGTCCTGTAGTTGCGCTCTCACAGTTAAATCGTGGTCTTGAGCAACGCCCTAATAAGCGTCCAATCATGTCAGACTTGCGTGAGTCAGGCGCTATCGAGCAAGATGCCGACTTAATTATGTTCATCTATCGTGATGAGGTTTATCACCCGGACACTACCACCGATAAAGGTATGGCTGAGATCATCATTGGTAAACAACGTAACGGTCCGATTGGAACTGTGCGCTTAAGTTGGCAAGGTCCATATACTAAGTTTGATAACTTGGCGATGGGCTCTGTTGGTTACTCATCTGGTGGTTATGAGCCTTTCTAATGCTGAAGCAGTAAAAAGAATACGGAATAATAGATAAAGAAAAGCCTCACAGTGTGAGGCTTTTTTAATACAGAAAATTAGTCTGATCAAAACAGATTAAATAACTAACCTTATTTTCCGCCTTCACATTTCTTGATTGAGGCTGCTTTAGCCGCACCGTACAGTGGCTTGCCATCTTTGCTAATTGCTTTAGCTTCACAGTCATTTGCTTGAGCTCCGCCCATGCATTTTTTAATGGAAGCCTCTTTAGCTGCGCCATAGAGGGGTTTGCCTTCTTTGCTCACTGCTTTGGCTTCGCAAGCCGCTTGGTCAGCAAAAGCAGAAGTAGGGAGTGCAAAACTAAACGCAATACTTAAAGCGATGATGATTTTTTTCATAACATCTCCAATTATGAGTACTTCTTATCGTGGACTACTTAATTAAATACTGTAATCTAAATTAAGCCATTAGGAAACATGGGGAAAGTGCTATTAACCCTAAAGAATGTCAATATCAGGGCACCATACGACGTGCTTCAGTAAATTTAGCCGCCCAATAGGGTGCCGTAATGTAATCTAGGCGCACGGTTCCTCCAGCACTTGGGGCATGCACAAATCTGCCTTGACCAACATAGATTCCTGCATGGGAATATTTTTCACCGTTAGTGTTGAAGAACACTAAGTCTCCTGGAGCTGGTGGTTGACCTTCAATACTTACACCCTTAGTGCTGATCAATTGAATTGTGCGCGGTAGTTTGATCCCCGCCGCTTTGTTATAGACATAAACAATGAGGCCGCTACAGTCAAAACCGCCTTTGGGAGTATTACCACCATATCGATAAGGAACATCGACTAGACCTACCGCTGCAATAGAAATGTCCTCTGTTCCAACACTGGTGTCTTGCTTGAATTGAGAAACTTTTGCGGCGTTTGGCTTACCGCTGAATGTGCTGCATCCACTTAGGATGAGTAAGCAACAAATAAAAATGCCGCACCCCAGGAGAGTGCGGCATGAGAAAGATTGCTTAAAGTGCGTCAGCAGCATGATCCGCAAGACGTGAGCGCTCACCACGCGCCAATGTCACATGACCACCATGACGCCAGCCTTTGAAGCGATCAACTACATAAGTCAAACCAGAAGAACCTTCTGTTAAGTAAGGTGTATCAATCTGGGCGATATTACCCAAGCAAATAATTTTGGTTCCAGGACCTGCACGAGTCACCAAAGTCTTCATTTGTTTAGGGGTGAGGTTTTGCGCTTCATCAATAATGACGAATTTACTCACAAAAGTTCTACCACGCATAAAGTTCATGCTCTTTACTTTAATGCGCGAACGAATTAACTCTTGAGTTGCGGCGCGACCCCATTCACCAGCGCCGCCATCTTCATTGCGCTGTAATACCTCAAGGTTATCGTCAAATGCACCCATCCAAGGTTGCATCTTTTCTTCTTCGGTGCCTGGAAGGAAGCCAATATCCTCACCCACAGGGACGGTGGCACGTGTAATGATGATCTCGTTATAGCGTTTGCTGTCGAGGACCTGCTCGAGGCCGGCAGCCAGTGCAAGCAAAGTTTTTCCGGTACCAGCCTGTCCCAATAGGGTCACAAAGTCTACATCTGGGTTCATGAGTAAATTCATGGCAAAGTTCTGCTCGCGGTTACGCGCAGTCACACTCCAAACATTATTTTTCTGATGAGAGAAGTCTCTGAGTGTTTGTAAGAGAGCGGTCTTCCCATTAATTTCTCTAACCTGTGCGTAGAAAGGCGTAGAGCCATCTGGATTTTCTTGATAGACAAACTGATTGACCAGCATGCTTTGTACGGATGGTCCGGTGACTCTATAGAACATGGTGCCAGATTTGGAGTCAGCCCAGCTTTCCATATCCTTGCCATGCTTAGGCCAGAAATCTGCATTCAGTTGCATGACTCCGGCATACATCAAGTCGCGATCTTCTAAAACTTGGTCATTGAAATAATCTTCAGCCGGTAACCCAAGTGCGCGTGCCTTGATGCGCATATTGATATCTTTGGATACCAATACCACTTCTTGACCCTTACGAGTTTTTTGTAGCTCGCTGACTACTGCCAAAATCAGGTTGTCACCTTTACCTTCGGGCAAACCCTCCGGTAATGCTTGCGTAGAGAATTTGGTTTGGAAGAAGAGGCGACCGGTGACATCTTGGTTGCCCAACTTGTTCAGGGGAATGCCCTCATCTAGAGTGCCGCTTGTTCCGGCAATCAGTTGGTCCAAGGATCTGCTGACAGTGCGGGCATTACGAGCTACCTCGGTCATGCCCTTCTTGTGGTTATCCAACTCTTCTAGAGTCGTCATCGGTAAATAAAGGTCGTGCTCTGAGAAGCGGAATAGGGAGCTTGGATCGTGCATCAATACGTTGGTATCGAGAACAAATAAGCTTGGTGGTCCAGTTCGAATCACGCGTTTAGGTTTTGCGGGTGTAGACGCCTTACTTTCGTTTCGCACATTAGAGGTAGGGCGATGATCCGCTTTGATCTTTTCGAGAGCTACTTCTGCAGCAGATAAATCTTCCTCTGCGTCATTAGTCCAATCAACGGCTTCCACTACCACCGGTTTTGCTAGAGCAGGTCGTTTCTTTAAGTCGGGAGTATCTTTGCGACTGAGTTTGACTTGATCAGCAATTTGAGTGGGGATTGGGGGCAGTGGCATGGACTCTCCTAAAAGAAAAAACCGCCAAGCGGAGTGCGTTGACGGTTTATTACGAAACTAGTTGAAGTGATACTTGAAAAACGGAGGGGGTTGCTCCCCGTACCTGATCTGAGATATTCAGGTTTCTGAATCAAACGGATTGTCAGACTTTCCCGTCGTTTACGGTGCATATGAATCACTTTACCCCAAATTTTGGGGTTTGCAAGCACCTCTGATCAAATTATTGTAAAAATTATTTAGTGGCTTGGGCAGCTTGTAATACCTCTGTCACATGACCGGGAACCTTCAGGCCGCGCCACTCTTTTGCTAGCTTGCCAGTAGAGTCAAATAGGAAGGTGCTGCGCTCAACGCCACGGACTTGTTTGCCATACATATTCTTCATCTTCATAACTCCAAAGATCTGGCAAAGTTTTTCTTCCGTGTCAGCAACTAGCTCAAACGGGAGCTCTAGTTTGCTGCGGAAATTGTCATGTGACTTAAGGCTATCTCGTGAAACACCTACTACCAGAGTATTGGCTTTGGTAAATGCTTCAATGTTGTCTCTAAATTCTCCAGACTCAGCAGTGCAGCCCGGCGTCATATCTTTAGGGTAGAAGTAGAGCACCAGTTTTTTGCCTTTTGTAGAATCTGGTGAAAACGTCAATCCAGAAGTTGCTGGAATCGCACACTGCGGCATGGGTTTACCGATAGCTACTGTCATGATGATCCTTCGTTGGTTGTCTCTAATGCTGATTAAATTAATTAGTTATTTTGAATGATTAAATCACCGCTACGATTGGGTATTTCACCCCAGGTCAGCGGTAGTACAGCTATTTTATCGAGTTGCTTGGTGGCTTCCCAGGATTTATGAAGCTCGCCCATAGTGACGAGCTCATGACCTTGATTTAGCCATCCAGCTAGCAGCTGCTCGAACGCAGGCAATAGCTTTTGCCCCTCTAGTTCAGCGTGCAATGTGAATACTTGGTCATTTGGATTGCTTTGAGTGATTTCTAGTAACTTTTTTACTGCGCCAAATTCATCTGCGCCATCGATGCCAATAAGTTCATCAAAGGTGGGGAGTGTGGTTGGGTACTGAACATGCTTTGCTTTTCCTGAAGGAAGTGCAAGGCGATAGGGCATGAGATTGGGTTCAGCTCTGCCATCAGAGGAATAGGCAATGCCCCATTGATCGAGTTGCTCAAAGGCGGCGGCGTTCATTTGCCATCCTGCAGCACCATAGGTCACTGGTGCATGACCAAAAATTTCTATAAAACGATCCCAGCTTTTTTGCATCATCGCTTTTGTCCAGGATGCATCTTGATTACGAACTGCATCTTGCCAGGCAACGTGATCCCACGTATGAATGCCCGTCTCATGACCTGCTTTATCAATGGCGCGCATTTCTGCGGCAGCTTTCTTGCCAATATCTGGGCCAGGAATGAGGACGCCATAGAGTAAGGTCCTAATCCCATAGTGCTCCACAACAGAGGTACGGCTAACTTTTTTCAGAAAGCCTGGGCGAAAGACGCGCTTTAAGGCCCAGCCGGTGTGGTCAGGCCCAAGACTAAATAGAAAGGTGGCTTTCAGGCCAAAACGCTCAAGAGTACGAGCTAGATTCGGTACGCCTTCTTTGGTGCCGCGTAAGGTATCTACATCAACCTTGAGAGCTATCTTTGCCATGTACCTTTGAGTTTACTTTTGCTTATTCTTTGTCGACTAGGTGACGTGCTTTTTCTACGTCTCCACGATAGGCTTCAAAAATGTTCTTGAGCGCATCAGTCATCGTAGTGGTTGGCTTCCAACCCAATTCGCTCATCGTATTGTCAATTGCTGGAACACGATTTTGAACATCTTGATAGCCTTCACCGTAGTAAGCACCCGAAGTAGTTTCTACAATCTTCACTTCATTCGCATTCTTTGCGTACTCAGGAATGCTGCGAGCAATTTCTAACATTTGATTGGCTAGCTCACGAATAGAGTGATTGTTCTTTGGATTGCCGATGTTATAAATCTTGCCATTAGCAATACCATCTTTGTTATCGATAATATGCATCAAAGCATCGATACCATCATCAATATAAGTAAAGGCACGTTTCTGTGCGCCACCATCAACAACGTTGATGGATTCGCCGCGAACGATATGACCTAAGAACTGAGTCACAACGCGGGATGAGCCTTCTTTTGGTGTGTAGATACTATCTAGACCAGGGCCAATCCAGTTAAATGGGCGGAAGAGAGTAAAGCGCAAGCCTTCCATGCCATAACCCCAGATCACGCGATCCATCAATTGTTTGGAACAAGCGTAGATCCAGCGCGGCTTGTTAATTGGGCCATAAACCATATTCGATTTGGTAGGATCAAATTCACCATCCTCACACATTCCATACACTTCAGAAGTTGATGGGAATACCAAATGCTTTTTGTATTTGACTGCAGAGCGTACGATCGGTAAGTTGGCTTCAAAGTCGAGTTCAAATACTTTGAGTGGTTGTTGTACATAAGTTGCAGGCGTTGCAATCGCCACTAAAGGCAAGATGACGTCGCATTTGCGAATGTGATATTCAACCCATTCTTTATTGATGGTGATGTCACCTTCAAAGAAATGCATGCGTGGATGATTGATTAAATCACCAAGGCGATCGTTTTGCATATCCATGCCGTAGACATCCCAGTCGGTTGTCTCGAGAATGCGCTTGGAAAGGTGGTGACCAATAAAGCCGTTAACACCAAGAATGAGTACTTTTTTCATCTTTACTGCCTCGTTTTAATCTAATTTGCTATTGCTAAATTTTCTACTTATTTGCTTGCTGGGAACCATTCCAAAACTTCAACCGCTTGATGGTCGCCACAAATACCGAATACCCGATTATCAACCACTTGGATGCCGCAAACCCCAAGATTGAGCTTGTCTGGAAATGGCCGATTTAGGCTGGTACGCGCCACAATCATGGCCTTCCCCTCATGATCAGTAAAGGCGCCTGGATAAGGGGGTGCAACAGCCCTAACCAGGTCGTGAACCTGTTTGGCGGTCTGATTCCAATGAATTTGCCCGTCTGCAGGCTTTCGCCCTCCAAAATAGCTCCCTTTTTGGAGCTCATTTGCCTTGCGCGGAACAGTTCCCTTTAAAAGGCCGGGCAAGACTTGATCGATCACGCTGACGGCAGCCTGACTGACCTTAGCAAATACATCGGTAGCGGTCTCATCTGGGTCGATGCTGACGGCTGCTTGCCCAACAATATCTCCGGCATCGGGTTTTGCGTCCATGAAGTGTAAAGTTGCGCCGGTCTCCGTTTCGCCATGCAGAATTGCCCAATTAACTGGTGCGCGTCCGCGATATTTTGGAAGTAGTGAGCCATGCATATTGAGTGCGGCAATTTTGGCGCAATCCAAAATCTGCTCCGGAATCATGAAGCGATAGTAGAAAGAAAAAATATAGTCAGGAGCTAACGCTTGGAGCTTGGGAACTAAATCTATTAATTCATTAGCGCTTGGAGTAATGTAAGAAATATTTTTTTCTTGGCAAAGTTTTGCAACGCTCCCAAACCAAACATTCTCATTGGGATCATCCTGATGGGTTACTACGAGATCAACTTGTATGCCAGCATTGAGAAGTGCTTTGAGGCAGTTGACGCCAACATCGTGATAGGCAAAGACGACTGCGTGCAATTATTTTTTCTCTAAAACAGTTTGCACCACATAGCGGGGACGCTTGCGGATTTGCTGATAGATACGGCCAATATATTCACCTAAAAGACCGAGCCCAAAGAGCATTACACCAATCAGGAAGAAGGTTAGGGCGAATAGGGTAAATACCCCCTCAACCTCAGCACCCAGAAGGAAGCGACGCACTAGCAGGTAGACGAACAAGCTACCAGCCGCAAGTGATAGAAGCATGCCGAGTATTGAGAAAATCTGCAATGGCATGACAGAGAAGCCAGTGACTAAGTCAAAGTTCAGGCGAATCAATTGGTACAAACTGTATTTGGATTCACCCGCAAAACGCTCTTCGTGTTTGACAGTAATTTCGACTGGATTTGCAGAGAAGGTATATGCCAGTGCCGGGATAAATGTATTACTCTCATCGCATTGACGTACTAAGTCAACAATGCGACGGCTATAGCCACGCAACATACAACCTTGATCAGTCATCGTGATGCGCGTAATATTTTCGCGCAAGCGATTCATAACGCGTGAAGCGAATTTTCTGAAGAAACTATCGCGGCGATCGGCGCGAATAGTGCCTACGTAATCATGACCCTTTAATAGCTGCTCAGTTAAAGCATCAATTTCTTCGGGAGGATTTTGTAGGTCTGCATCCAGAGTAATGATGTGTTCGCCTTTGGCGTATTCAAAGCCAGCCATGATGGCCATATGTTGGCCAAAGTTGCTGTGAAATAAAACGGCACGGGTTACATCAGGACGTAACTCGACTTGCTTGGAAAGAATGCCAGCAGATCGATCTTTGCTACCGTCGTTAACAAATACAATCTCATAGGTGATCTTGCGTTTGGCAGACAGGACATCCAATGCCGGATAAAGGCGATCAAATAGAGCCTGAAGACCATCTTCCTCGTTGTAAACGGGAATAACGATGCTGAGTATTGGGTTGGCAACTAAATTTGCAGTCATGCTGCAATTTTGCCTGATTCTTTGGGTTTAACCCAGGAACGCTAGTTTTTGCGGTATTTCTGCAAAATTCCGACCAATCCACTGGCTATACGGGCAATATCTTCATCTGCCATTGCGGGAAATAAGGGGAGGGTGAGAATAGATCGACCAATGCGTTCGGCAACCGGAGTGTCTGAAGTTTTGTAGCCCTGGTTTTTATAGAGAGTGAACCCAGTAATTGCGGGGTAATGAACGCCAGTGCCAATACCCAAATCTTTTAACTCCGTCATCACTTGAGCGCGATCAATATTGAGCTGATCAAGTGGCAAAATAACTTGAAACATATGCCAGTTACTATCAGTGAAATTTTCTACTGGAAGTTCTAATCTCAAGCCTTCCAATCCAGCAGATTTCAGTTTGGCACGAAGCATATCAAAGTATTGGCGCGCGAGTTCGGCACGACGTGTTTGATAAGGGGGAAGTTGCTTGAGCTGTTCAAGGCCGATGGCTGCATTCACATCGGTCAAGTTATCTTTGCCGCCCAATACATCAACATCCATGCCGTCCATGCCTTGACGAGTTAATCCTTGTAGGCGGAATTTCTCAGCCAGCTTTGCTTCGTCGAGATTATTGAGAACAAGGCAGCCACCCTCAATAGTGGTGAGGTTCTTATTGGCCTGGAAGCTAAAGCTCACCAGGTCACCAAAGCTGCCAATCTTCTTGCCTTGCCACTGCGAGCCAAAGGCCTGAGCTGCATCCTCAATCACGCGAAGCTTGTGTTGTTTGGCTAGCGCATAGAGTTGATCCATATCAACAGGTAATCCAGCTAAATAGACCGGCATGATCGCGCGTGTCTTTGGCGTGATTGCAGCCGCCACTTTATTCAGATCAATGTTGCGTGTAATAGGATCAATATCCACAAATACTGGTTTGGCACCAACACCTAAAATCACATTAGAAGTTGCGACCCAAGAAATTGGGGTGGTGATCACTTCATCGCCATTGCCAATGCCGGCAACTTGTAGAGCGATCTTCATGGTTGCTGTCCCATTTGCAAAACAGCGCACAGGACGGTCACCAAAGTATTGGCTTAGGGTTGCCTCAAACTCTGCTAACTTCGGTCCAGATGTCACCCATCCTGAACGCAATACCTCTGAAACAGCATCAATGGTTTCTTGATTGAAGCTCGGGCGCGTGAAGGGGATGAAGTTTGACATGGTGTCCTATATTACTGCGAGATATCTGGATGCTTGACAATGACCCTGCGTGAATCACGATCGACCTCCTGCATTGGAAAGCCTTGAGCCTTTAGCGCATTAAATTGCTCTGGAACCATGATGGCATAGGCCGTTTGATCTTCTTTCCAGCGATTAACAAAAGTATCTAAAGTCGGCATCCAAAGTTCTGGCTCTTGATTAACCCCAAACTCAAGCTCATCGGGTGATTCAACCATGATCATCGTTCTGCCTAAATAGAAAGGCATGGTGTGATCTAAAAGACGCACTGAATAGAAGTTCACTTTTTCTGGAATTGAGGCTTTGACTCGCTCTACTAGATCGATGCCAGAGACTGCGCGACCTAGAGTTTCGTGACCTGTTCCTGCGATGATGGCGCATAGAAAAAATCCATAAGCAAAACTCACAATACTTTGAGTGCCATTACGTTTGCTTTGCCATGCTGCATAAGCGCTAAAGCTGACAAGTGCCACTAATGCAGTAATCACCCAATAGGTATATTGCGCATAAGCTTCAATCTCATCTGGTCTTGCTTGTTTGCCAATAGCATCTAAAAAGAAGAATCCAATGCATCCAAGAATTGCAAAAGCTAGTGTCTGCAATTTCCATAGCAATGCCATGGTGTTGGTGTGACCAAGTAAGCGATCTAAACGATTGCCAATAATTAAAGCGAGCGCTGGGAAAACGGGAATGATGTAGCCAGGTAATTTGGAGTGAGATACGCTAAAAAATGCAAAGATCACTGCAAACCAACAGACTAACAACCAACCTGCTGAGAACTCGCGACGGCGCTCGTTCCATGCCTGTGCAATAGCCCCCGGGACCTGCAGAATCCAGGGGAGTAAGCCAATCAGGAGTAGCGGTACAAAATAATAAATAGGGCCTGTTCTACTGTGAGCATCTTGTGTGAAGCGTTGTAGATGTTCGTGAATAAAGAAGAACTCTAGGAACTCGGGATTGCGTTGGGCCACTAGTGCGAACCAAGGCGCAGTAATTGCTAAGAACAATATGCTACCGCTAAGTAAACGTAAACGAGTCCAGATTTTCCAGTCCCACGTAGTTATGGAGTAAGCAATAAAAACCATTGCAGGTATCGCTGCACCAATAACTCCTTTAGATAGTGTTGCTAGTGCCATAAAAATCCAGCAAGCCCACATCCAGTTGCGACAGTAATTTTTGTTATGGGAAGTTTGTGCAAGTAAGAGGCTACAGAGAGCTGCCACTAAAAATGAGGATAAGCCCATGTCGAGCGAGTTGAAGTGACCACTGATAATCCAGATTGGGCTCGATGCCAATACAACAGCAGCCAACCATCCTGCTCTCGCGTTGAAGATGCGCGCACCAGTAAAGCCGACCAAAAGAATAGTTAGGAAACCCGTTAGCGCTGTCCAAAGGCGTGCTTGCCAATCACCAATACCAAATGCCTGAAATGCAGCGGCAGTTGCCCAAGCTTGAAGAGGGGGTTTTTCAAAATACTTATAACCGTTGTAACGTGGGGTAATCCAATCGCCGGTAACCAGCATTTCTCGGGCCATTTCTGCATAGCGGCCTTCATCGGATGGAATGAGGTGGCGGTAATTAAGGGTGCCAAACCAAAGCAAGCCGTAAATAATGACCAGCAGCAAAATCTTGCCTGGGTGCAGGGCTGATGACTGCCGAATTTGGCCAAATTGCATTAAGTGGGTTCCACTATCAGGGCAAGCACGACCTGACGACCCTCGCCGACTAGGATGTTGTAGGTTCGGCAGGCAGCCTGGGAATCCATGATTTCAAAGCCAATTTTGGCTTCAATCAAGGATTTAAGGAGTTCTGGCTTGGGAAAGCGCTGACGGCTACCAGTTCCGATGAGGATTAATTCTGGTTTTAAATCAACCATTTGCGCGAAATGACTGGCTTCTAAACTATCAAATGTTTGCGCAGACCAGTTAGAGATGGCGCCGTCCGAGCTGAGTAGGACTGCATGGTCATAAGAGATCTTATTGATCTCTACGTAGCCATCGCCATAGCCAGTGATCGTATTTGCTCCGGAATGGGGGTCAGATTGAAGCTTCAAGTGGACTCTCTGTCATAATTATGTGGATTATAGCTAGCTGTTTTTTCTCATATTTCAAGAACTTACCCTTAAATTTATTGTGAAACCGATCCTAAAGTCCCAAAAGCTCAATAACGTCTGTTACGACATACGTGGGCCGGTGCTTGAGCTTGCTCAGCGCATGGAGGAAGAGGGCCACAAAATCATCAAATTAAACATCGGAAACGTAGGGGTTTTCGGTTTTGATCCGCCTGAAGAGATTCAGTTGGACATGATTCGCAATTTAAGCAATGCCTCAGCTTATTCTGATTCCAAGGGAATCTTTGCTGCTCGCAAAGCCATCATGCAGTATTGCCAAGAAAAAGGTATTCAAGGCGTGACCTTGGATGATGTATATACCGGTAATGGCGTATCCGAGCTCATTGTTCTGTCGATGAACGCACTTTTAAATGATGGCGATGAGGTTTTAGTCCCAACTCCAGATTATCCGCTTTGGACTGCTGCAGTTAGTTTATCGAGCGGTACACCGGTGCACTATCTTTGTGATGAATCCAAAGAGTGGGCGCCAGACTTAAACGATCTCCGTAAAAAAATTACACCGCGTACCAAAGCAATTGTGGTGATCAATCCAAACAATCCTACTGGTGCAATTTATTCCAAAGAAGTTCTGCTGGAGTTAACGCAAATTGCTCGTGAGCATGGTTTGATTTTGTTTGCGGATGAGATTTACGACAAGATGTTGTACGACGGCGAGAAGCATCTCTCATTAGCTTCTTTGTCTACAGATGTAGTCATTATTACCTTCAATGGCCTTTCTAAAAATTACCGCTCCTGCGGCTACCGCGCTGGTTGGATGGTGGTTTCAGGTGATAAAGAAATGGTCCGAGACTATATCGAAGGTCTCAATATGCTGGCCTCAATGCGCTTGTGTGCGAACGTGCCAGGCCAGTATGCGATTCAAACTGCATTGGGCGGTTACCAAAGCATTAATGATTTAGTTAGTGAGGGTGGTCGCCTTGCGAAGCAACGTGATCTTGCATGGAAACTCATAACTGATATTCCAGGTGTGACTTGCGTGAAACCAAAATCCGCTTTGTATTTATTTCCAAAGCTAGATCCTGAGGTTTATCCAATTGAAGATGATCAGCAATTTGTAGCTGATCTTTTGAAAGAGGAAAAAGTATTGTTAGTGCAGGGCTCTGGTTTCAACTGGGGCAAACCTGATCACTTCCGTGTAGTGTTCTTGCCTCACGAAGATGTGCTCAAGGAAGCTATTAGCCGCCTTGCCCGTTTTCTGGAGCGTTATCGTAATAAGCACAGCCGTAAGGCTTCTTCAACTGCAGCAAAGGCATCATGAAACCGATTCAAGTAGGTCTGTTAGGTATTGGCACTGTTGGTGGTGGCGTATTCACCGTTCTCGAGCGTAACCAAGACGAAATTACACGTCGTGCTGGACGCGGCATTCGCATTAATACAGTTGCTGATTTAAATGTAGAGCGTGCCAAAGCATTGGTTAAAGACCGCGCACAAGTGGTGAGTGATGCCCGTACCGTAATCAATAACCCAGAGATCGATATCGTTGTTGAGCTTATTGGTGGTTATGGCATTGCTAAAGACTTGGTTCTTGAGGCTATCGCTGCCGGTAAGCATGTGGTTACAGCCAATAAAGCATTGATCGCTGTTCACGGTAACGAGATCTTTAAGGCGGCACATGCTAAAGGCGTGATGGTTGCCTTTGAAGCTGCTGTTGCAGGTGGTATTCCGATTATTAAGGCCTTGCGTGAAGGCTTAACGGCTAACCGCATCGAATGGATTGCCGGCATCATTAATGGCACTACGAACTTCATCCTGTCAGAGATGCGTGACAAAGGTTTGGATTTTGCAACTGTACTTGAAGAAGCGCAGCGTTTAGGTTACGCAGAGGCGGATCCGACTTTCGATATCGAAGGTGTTGATGCTGCTCATAAAGCGACCATCATGAGTGCGATTGCATTTGGTATTCCAATGCAGTTTGAAAAAGCACACATTGAAGGCATCACTAAATTAGATGCAATTGATATTAAGTATGCGGAGCAATTGGGCTATCGCATTAAGTTGCTTGGCATTGCCAAGAAAACGACAACTGGTGTTGAGTTGCGTGTCCACCCCACACTCATTCCTTCCAAACGTTTGATTGCTAACGTTGAAGGTGCTATGAATGCCGTTCAGGTATTTGGCGATGCCGTTGGAACAACTTTGTATTACGGTAAGGGCGCAGGTTCTGAGCCAACCGCTTCCGCAGTGATTGCTGACTTAGTGGATATCACTCGTTTGCTAAGTGCTGACGCCGAACATCGCGTGCCGTACCTGGCCTTCCAGCCAGATGCTGTGCATGACACACCAGTGCTCCCTATTGGTGAGATCACGACTAGTTACTATCTGCGCTTGCGTGTAGCTGATCAGGCTGGTGTATTGGCTGACATCACAAAGATTTTGGCATCGCATGGTGTTTCCATTGATGCGCTCTTGCAAAAAGAAGCTAATGAGGGTGAAAGTCAAACTGATTTGGTAGCTTTAACTCACGAGACTAAAGAAAAGAACATGCTTGCCGCGATCAAAGAGATTCAAAATCTCAAGACAGTTGCTGGCGAAGTTGTGAAGATCCGTTTAGAAAATCTGTCTTAAGTAAAACTCAGCAAAATATATGCGTTACCAATCTACTCGTGGCAATAGCCCACAACAATCCTTCTTAGAAATTTTGTTGGGTGGATTGGCGCCTGATGGCGGCTTGTATTTGCCTACTCAGTACCCACAAGTTACTGTAGCGCAGCTAGATGCTTGGCGCGGCTTGTCATACGCCGACCTTGCTTATGAAGTATTGAGCCTATATTGCGACGATATTCCTGAGACAGATTTACGGGCAATCTTGCGTAAAACGTATACAGAGCAGGTTTACTGTAATGGTCGCGCTCAAGACAATGCCAAAGACATTACGCCTTTGCATTGGTTGGGGGAAGAGCAGGGAACACGTATCGGTCTATTGAGTCTTTCAAATGGCCCAACCTTGGCTTTCAAAGATATGGCCATGCAATTGCTTGGCAATCTTTTTGAGTACGCTCTCAAGAAGAAAGGTCAGCAGCTCAATATTTTGGGCGCTACATCTGGTGATACGGGTAGCGCAGCTGAATATGCGATGCGCGGTAAAGAGGGTGTGAAGGTGTTTATGCTTTCTCCCCGCGGCAAGATGAGTGCGTTTCAATCTGCACAGATGTATTCCTTACAAGACCCCAATATTTTTAACTTAGCAGTAGCTGGTGTCTTCGATGACTGCCAGGATATTGTTAAGGCAGTCAGCAATGACCATGCTTTTAAAGCGAAGAACCAAATTGGTACCGTGAACTCCATTAACTGGGGTCGTGTAGTGGCTCAGGTGGTGTATTACTTTCAGGGCTATCTATTGGCCACTACGTCTAGCTCTGAAAAAGTCTCATTCACTGTGCCTTCCGGCAATTTTGGTAATGTCTGCGCTGGCCATATCGCCCGCATGATGGGTTTGCCTATCGAGCATCTCATCGTTGCTACCAATGAAAACAATGTATTGGATGAATTCTTTTCCACAGGCATCTATCGTGCACGTAAGTCTGCTGAGACGTTGCATACTTCCAGTCCTTCGATGGATATCTCTAAGGCCAGCAACTTCGAGCGCTTTGTTTTTGACTTCATGGGTCAAGATGGTAAAGCAACTGCAACCATGTTCAAGCAAGTGGATGAGGCGGGTGGTTTCGATATCTCAAAAGAGACAGTTTTTAAAGATCTGGGTAAATACGGTTTCCAATCTGGGCGTAGCACTCACGAGAATCGTTTAGAAACAATTCGTGATATTGATCAACGCTATGGCGTCATGATTGATACCCATACCGCTGATGGCGTGAAAGTGGCTCGTGAGCATTTGCAAGCTGGAATCCCGATGATCGTCCTTGAGACGGCGCTCCCCATTAAGTTTGAGGAAACAATTGAAATTGCTTTGGGTCGTCCAGCAGAATGTCCGCCAGCATTTAAAGACATTAAATCTAAGCCACAGCGCGTAGAAAATATCGATGCCGACGTGAATCAAGTTAAAGCATTTATTACTACACATCTAAGTTAATTCTTAACTTAGAAAATTTAAGCAATAAATAATCACTCTATGACAAAGCCACCGATGTTGACTGCTCAGCAGGCTTTAGATCACTTACTTTCTCATTCTCAAACTGTTGGTGAGAGTGAGAATGTTGCTATGCAGGCCGCTTTAGGCCGGGTGCTTGCTGAAAACGTCAGCAGCCTTGTTGATGTCCCTCCACTCGATAACACTGCGATGGATGGATATGCGGTTCGCTCTGCTGATATTGTTACTTCAGGAAAATCACTCAAGATTGCGCAACGTATTCCGGCTGGATCGATGGGAACCCCATTAGAGTCCGGCACTGCCGCTAGAATTTTCACAGGAGCCCCTGTGCCTCCTGGTGCGGATGCAGTCGTGATGCAAGAGGATTGCACACTAGAGGGTGAAAGCGGTCAAGTGACTATCAATACTCCTCCAACAGCAGGCCAGTGGATTCGTCGTAGAGGCGAAGATCTAACTGCTGGCAAAACTGCTCTTACTGCAGGTACTTTCTTGCGCCCACAAGAGTTGGGCGTAGCTGCTTCAGCGGGCTTGACTCACTTAAGTGTTAAACGCCGCGTCAAGGTCGCCGCCTTTTTTACTGGCGATGAATTAGCTCTTCCTGGCGAGCCATTAAAACCAGGTGGTATTTATAACTCCAATCGCGACACTTTATTGGCCTGCCTTAAATCTTTGGGTTGTGATGCCACTGATTTGGGTATCGTCCCAGATCGCTTAGATGCAACCCGTGCAGCATTGCGTAAAGCCAGCAAGGACCATGATTTAATTATTACCTCTGGTGGTGTCTCAGTTGGCGAAGAAGATCACATCAAGCCAGCAGTTACTGCTGAAGGAAGATTGGATCTGTGGCAGATCGCGATTAAGCCAGGTAAGCCATTAGCGTTTGGTGCGGTCCGAAAATCAGACGAACCTAAGGATGGTGAGGCTTGGTTTATTGGTTTGCCAGGTAATCCGGTATCTAGTTTTGTAACTTTCCTATTGTTTGTACGTCCTTTTATTCTGAAGTTGCAGGGTCGTGAAGCTAGTCTTCCTCAGTCGTATTTAATGCGCGCAGATTTTGATTGGTTGAAAGCCGATCGACGCAATGAGTTCCTGCGTGTCAAATTGAATAGCAATGGCGGCTTAGATTTATTTCCTAATCAAAGTTCTGGCGTGCTCACTAGCGTCTCTTGGGGTGATGGTCTGGTTGATTGCGCGCCAAATCAGCCAATTAAAGCTGGCGATTTGGTGAAGTACATCCCATTTGATGCACTGCTCAAGTAATCGGTTTACGATTAGCTCATGAAACTCGAATTACGATTCTTTGCCTCACTACGTGAATCGCTTGGCATCTCGCAAGAGAGTATCACCATCCCGGCGACAGTAAAAACCATTGCCGATCTCAGAGCGCACCTCATTGAACGTGGTAATCCATGGTCTGAAGTCTTAGCAAATGGCAAAGTCTTGCGTTGTGCCTTGAACCAGCACATGGTTGATGCAAATGCAGCATTGCAAGATGGTGCTGAAGTAGCTTTCTTTCCTCCGGTAACCGGGGGCTGAAATGCCAATCAAAATTCAAAAAAGCGATTTTGATGTCAGTGCAGAAATATTGGCATTACGTAAAGGTGATCTGCGAGTAGGTGCGGTAGTTTCCTTCTTGGGCACCGTGCGAGATATGAATGACGGTAGCCAGGTAAGAGGTATGACGCTTGAGCATTACCCCGGCATGACTGAAAAAGCACTCCAAGAAATTCTTGATCAAGCTAAATCACGCTGGGATATATATCAGACATTAGTGATTCATCGTGTTGGACCTTTACTGCCCGAAGATCAAATCGTATTAGTGGCGGTTACTAGCGCACACAGAGGCGAAGCATTTGCTGCCTGTGAGTTCATCATGGACTACCTTAAGACCGCTGCCCCCTTCTGGAAAAAAGAAGATACCCCTGAAGGTTCTCGCTGGGTTGATGCCCGCGTCACCGATGAGGCTGCAATGGCTCGTTGGAAGCAGAGCTAATTCCATTTTCCTTGCCCGATTAGGCCCTTATTCAAAGGTTTTATTGGTGCACCAAGCTGCATCAAAATAAACATTTCTGCACCATCCAGGGGAATTCCTTAGTAATTACCCGCAAATTTAGATCAAAATGCATTAACAAAAGTTTTTTAGAAATTTTGATTAAACAAAGCTCAGGAGATTTACATGACAACAGCAGCATTGAGTACGGAAAGTACTAGTAGCAACCCCCTAAAGTCGAAATGGGTGCAACTGGCTTTAGGCGTCATTTGTATGATGTCCATATCCAGCCCTCAATATGTTTGGGCTTTATTTACTAAGCCAATCATGGGTCAGCTCGGTGTTACTTTGACAGAGTTGCAAATTACATTTTCGATCTTGATTGTTTTACAGACTTTTTTCTCGCCGTTTCAGGGTTACTTAGTTGATAAGTTTGGCCCTCGCCTTTTGTTATCCATAGGTACTATTCTGACCGGTGCAAGCTGGGTTCTTTCGGCTAACCTGACTACCGTATCTCATCTTTACCTCACCTATGGTGTGTTAGGTGGCTTGGGTACCGGTATTGTTTACATCGGCGTTGTTGGCTTAATGGTTCGTTGGTTCCCAAATAATCGTGGCTTTGCAGTAGGCATGGTTGCTGCTGGCTATGGTATCGGTGCATTGCTGACGACCTTCCCAATCTCCACTAGCTTGACTGAGACAGGGATTCAGGGCACGTTGACGTTCTTTGGCTACATCATTGGTGCCGTTGGACTATTGGCTGCTCAAGGCATTCGCGTTCCTCACGCTGATCGCGTACAAACAGCTGATCAAATAGAGGCCGCTGCAACAGGAGTTGCTCCAAAGACAATGTTAAAGACACCAGTATTTTGGTTGATGTTTTTGATGATGTCCATGATGTCTACATCAGGTTTGATGGTGATCTCTCAGATGGGCGCATTTGCAAAAGACTTTGGCGTTACATCGGCCATGGTTTTTGGTATGGCTGCCTTGCCTTTAGCCTTAACAATTGATCGCGTTACCAATGGTTTAACCCGGCCAATATTTGGTTGGGTATCTGATCGTATCGGACGTGAATACACCATGACGATTGCTTTTGGTTTAGAAGCAGTTGCTATGTTTGCATGGGTAATGACACGCTCAGATCCTGTCATGTTCGTATTGCTCTCAGGTATCGTGTTCTTTGGTTGGGGTGAGATTTTCTCTTTATTCCCATCTACTTTGACTGATACGTTTGGCCAAAAGCATGCCACTACAAACTATGGTTTCTTGTACATGGCTCAAGGCGTTGGTTCTATTATCGGCGCCCCAGTTGCAGCCTATATTCATGGCGTGACTGAAAGCTGGTTGCCAGTATTTGGCATCATGATCGTATTGGATGCTACTGCGGCTATCCTGGCATTTTTCGTACTACGTCCAATGCGTGCTAAGTATATGAAGACGCGTTCTGCATGAGTGCCAACTTAGTGGCAATTTGAAATTCGAAGTTAGAAAAAAGGCTACCAACTTGGTAGCCTTTTTTAATGTCGTCTAATTGTTACTGCATTGAGAGGTATTAGAAAGCGCTCACAGCTCCATCGCTTCTAGGGTCCCATCCCCCTTTCAATATTCCAGACGGATCACGAATAATGCAACCCGCATGACCAACGGTTTCATCAAAGGCGTCTAGCATTTCAATTTCATGGCCTAAAGCATGAAGTTCTTTCGCGACTTCTGGACCAAAGCGTGATTCTAGTTTTAAGCTATCACTCGTTTGTCCCCAGGTGCGACCAAGCAGCCAGCGTGGGCGACTAATAGCATCCTGTGGATCAAGGCCATAAGTTGCTGTACGAGTAAATACTGCGCACTGGGTTTGTGGCTGACCATCTCCACCCATCGTTCCATAAACCATTGAGCGACCATCTTTAAATAAAGCCATCGCTGGGTTAAGAGTATGAAAAGGCTTGCGATACGGCTCAAGGTGATTGAGTGTATTTGGGTCAAGAGAAAAGCTGCAACCGCGGTTTTGCCAGTTGACACCTGAGGTAGGAAGCACAATGCCTGCGCCAAACTCATGATAGATACTTTGAATGAAGGAAACGCAATTGCCGTCGCCATCAATCACGCCCATCCAAATAGTATCTGCAGGACCTTTACCCTGACCCCAAGGGAGCGCTTTTTCTGGATCAATATTCTTGGCTAACTGTTTCAGGAATGCAGGTGATAAGAAAGATTGCGCATTCTTTGTCATATAGGCAGGATCAGTTACAAATTGATCGCGTACTTTAAATGCTTGTTTGGTAGCCTCAACACAATGATGAACATACTCAGCGCTATCAACCTTAAAGCGTTTTAAGTTCAATTGGTCCAAGATGCCAATAATCATCAATGAGACAACACCTTGTGTAGGTGGAGTCATGTTGTAGACATTGCCCGTGCTATGTTTGAGCTCAAGAGGGTCTATGAGTTTTGCCTTATGACGGTGTAGGTCGTCTAATCGTAGTGGACTTCCTAACTCAACGAGTTCTTTTGCTAGTGATTGAGCTAGTTCGCCACGGTAATAATCATCCGTACCTTTTTCGGCAATCTGACGCAACGTTTTGGCAAGACGCTCTTGCTTAAAGATGCTGCCAACCACAGGTGCTTTGCCATTCACTAAAAAAGTCTCTGCGAAGCCTGGAATTGGGCTCAGTTCTTGACGCTTCTTTTCTGTGAGGCTTGATTGGCTGAAAGTAACTGGTGTGCCAGCTTCTGCATAATGAATCGCATCAGCCAATAGGCGTGAAAGTGGTAGTTTGCCGCCTAACCCTTGTTTGGAAAGCTGGTGCGCTGCGCCCCAGCCAGAGATAGTTCCAGCAACGGTATTAGCCGCTACTGCACCACGAAATGGAATGGCTTTAGCAATGCCGCGCTCTGCGTACCATTGCTTTGTCGCTAAACCAGCAGCTGCACCACAGGCATCAATTCCACCCATAGCCTTTCCAGGAGAATGAACCACCCAGAATGAGTCGCCGCCTATGGAGTTCATATGAGGGTAGACCACTGCAATAGTTGCTGCAGCGGCAACCATTGCCTCTAAGGCATTGCCACCTTCTCGTAAAACAGCTAAAGCAGATTCTGATGCTAGAGAATGTGGCGCTACCGCCATTCCTCTGGTTCCCCATTTTGGTTGCATGATTGTTTTCCGGTTAGATAATTGGTTTTGTTGTGGCTATATTGTATTGCTGGCTTATAGATAGCTCTGGCTAACTGTGCCCAGTTTTGGTGGTGATCTCAGTCTCAAAAAAGGCCAGCTTTTCAGACCTAGGTAGACGCTTTAAGCGGAGCTCTGCTTTTGAGGCTTCAGAACGGTCAGGGTGCTTTTGTGTTGCTAAGAGGACAACTGGTCCGCGCGATCTTGTATAGCGAGCGCCTTGCCCTGAGTTATGTGCCTCTAAGCGATGTTCTAAGCGGTTGGTAATGCCAGCATAGTAGGTGCCATCTGAGCATTCGAGGAGGTAAACAAGCCAGGTCAAAATAGGTCAAATTTGGATTAAAAAAGGCTGTAAAACCCTTGAAATTAGTAACATTGCCCTTATATTCTATAGATAGATATATGGAGTGCAAAAATGAGAATAGACAAATTAACAACCAAGTTTCAGGAGGCCTTAAGTGAGGCCCAAAGTATCGCTTTAGCCAAAGATAACCAATATATTGAGCCTGCCCACGTGTTGCTGGCCATGTTGCGTGATTCCGATGGTGGCGCCAAGAGTTTATTGACTCGAGCAGGGGTCAATGTCCCTGGACTTGAAAAAGGCGTAGAGAAAATCATCAGCAATCTCCCCGAAGTGCAGGGTACCAGCGGAGAAGTGCAAGTCGGTCGTGATTTAAGTAATTGGCTTAACCTATGTGAAAAAGAGGCCAATAAGCGCAATGATCAATTTATTGCTGGCGAATTGTTCTTGCTAGTGGTGGCTGATGACAAGGGTGAGCTCGGTAAAGTGGCTCGTGAAAATGGATTAAATCGTAAATCGTTAGAAGCGGCTATTGATTTAGTGCGCGGAGGAGAATCAGTGAATAGTGCAGATGCTGAAGGCCAACGTGAAGCCTTAAAGAAATACACAGTGGATTTAACTGAGCGTGCTCGTATGGGTAAGCTCGATCCAGTCATTGGGCGTGACGATGAGATTCGTCGCACCATTCAAATTTTGCAACGTCGCGGTAAGAACAATCCTGTACTCATTGGTGAGCCTGGCGTGGGTAAGACTGCTATCGTTGAAGGCTTGGCGCAGCGCATCGTCAATGGCGAAGTTCCTGAGACTTTGAAAAATAAGCGTGTCTTGGTCTTGGATATGGCCTTGTTATTGGCTGGTGCCAAGTACCGAGGTGAATTTGAGGAGCGCCTGAAGGCTGTTCTTAGCGATGTCGCTAAAGATGAAGGTCAAACCATCATCTTTATCGATGAGATTCACACGATGGTTGGTGCAGGCAAGGGGGAGGGCGCGATGGATGCCGGCAATATGCTCAAACCCGCATTAGCTCGTGGTGAATTGCATTGTATCGGCGCAACTACCTTGGATGAATATCGTAAGTACATCGAAAAGGATCCTGCGCTGGAGCGTCGTTTCCAAAAAGTAATGGTGGAAGAGCCTACCGTTGAGGCTACTATTGCCATCTTGCGAGGTCTTAAGGAGCGCTATGAACTACATCATGGCATTGAAATTACTGATCCAGCGATTGTTGCGGCTGCTGAGTTATCGCATCGCTACATTACAGATCGTTTCTTGCCAGATAAGGCGATCGACCTAATTGACGAAGCGGGTTCGCGTATTCGGATGGAGATTGATTCCAAGCCTGAAGTGATGGATAGGCTGGAGCGTCGTTTGATTCAATTAAAGATTGAGCGCGAAGCTGTTAAGAAGGAGAAGGATGATGCTTCGCAAAAACGCTTAGGTCTCATTGAGGATGAAATTAAACGTCTGGGTGCTGAGTATGCTGATTTAGAAGAGGTTTGGAAGGCAGAGAAGGGTGCTGTATTGGGCGCAGCTCAGCTGAAAGAGGAAATTGAAAAAGTAAGGGTAGATATTGCAAAGTTGCAACGCGATGGTAAGTTAGAAAAGGTTGCGGAGTTGCAATATGGGAAGTTGCCTGAGCTAGAGGCTAAGTTGAAGTCTGCTGCTGCGGCGGAAGCTAAGGGTGACAATGATGGCGTATTGAAGAACAGGTTACTTCGCACTCAAGTTGGCGCAGAAGAAATTGCGGAAGTGGTTTCTCGTGCGACGGGTATTCCAGTATCGAAGATGATGCAAGGTGAGCGCGATAAGTTACTCAAGATGGAAGAGCTGCTGCATAAGCGTGTGGTTGGTCAAGAAGAGGCCATTCGCGCAGTATCGGATGCTATTCGTCGTTCCCGCGCTGGTTTGGCTGAAGAGAATCGTCCTTATGGATCCTTCTTATTCCTTGGGCCTACCGGTGTTGGTAAGACTGAGCTCTGCAAAGCCCTGGCTGGCTTCTTGTTTGATAGCGAAGATCATCTGATTCGCATTGATATGAGTGAGTTTATGGAGAAACATAGCGTGGCACGTTTAATTGGTGCGCCTCCAGGGTATGTTGGTTACGAAGAGGGCGGTTATTTAACTGAGCAAGTCCGTCGTCATCCATATAGCGTGATCTTGTTTGATGAAATCGAGAAAGCTCACCCAGATGTATTTAACGTTCTCTTGCAGGTTCTGGATGATGGTCGTCTAACTGATGGCCAGGGTCGTACTGTGGACTTTAAGAACACTGTCATCGTAATGACCAGCAATATTGGATCGCATTTAATTCAGTCGATGGTTGATAAGAAGCAAGCGGAAATTAAAGAAGCGGTATTTGAGGAGCTGAAGAATCATTTCCGCCCTGAGTTTTTAAATCGTATTGACGAAATCGTAGTGTTCCATGGTTTGGACAAAGGCAATATCGCCAGTATCGCCAAGATCTTGCTCAAGAACTTATCGGATCGTTTGGCAAAAGTGGATATGCAGCTTGAGGTTAGTGATGCCGCTTTGAATAAGATTGCCGAAGTGGGCTTTGATCCAGTCTTTGGAGCAAGGCCTCTGAAGCGCGCGATTCAGCAGCATATTGAGAACCCAGTTTCCAAGATGATTTTGGAAGGTAAGTTCGGACCCATGGATGTGGTGCCTGTCGATGTGGACAAATCAGGTGAGTTTAGCTTTAGCCGTCAGGTCCATTAAGTAATCCTAAGTAACAAATACGTAGTTCAGCAGGAATATTCCTGCGCCAGTACACTCGGTACATGACTGTTGCGCTTAGTAGGCGTGCCAGTGATGTCCGGGTTATTGGTCTCATTAGCCTAGCTCACGGCAGCTCTCATTTCTTTCATTTAATTCTACCTCCCATGTTCCCATGGTTGAAGGCAGAGTTCGGCTTTAACTATGCTGAACTCGGATTACTGATGACCATCTTTTTTGTGGTCTCTTGCATTGTTCAGGCCAGCTCAGGTTTTTTGGTTGATCGCATAGGGGCGCGTCCTGTTTTATTTGTTGGGGTGGGCTTGTTATCACTCGCAGCGCTAACTTACTCACAGAGTAATGGCTATGCGATGTTAGTGCTTGGCGCAGTGATTGCAGGATGCGGTAATGGTGTATTTCATCCGGTCGATTACACGCTCATTAACCATAAAGTTTCTCCCCCGAATCTCCCTTATGCCTACTCTGTTCATGGAGTTACTGGTTATTTGGGATGGGCGGCGGCACCAGCATTGATGGTTGGCATGACAACCTTATTTGATTGGCGTATTGCGTTTCTTACGGCGGCGACGCTTGAAGTCCTGATCCTATTGATCTTGTGGCTGAGTCGTGAGCGCTTGATAGATGATGTGCAAGCAAGAAGAGATGAATCTCAAGCTAGTCATGCTGCAAGTAACCCCGGCGCTGCTCCCTTAAGCACCTTTGGCTTTTTAAAGCTACCAGCTGTTTGGTTGTGTTGGATTTTCTTCTTCTTTAGTATGGCGGCTACCACCGGACTGCAATCGTTTGCGCCTACTGCACTATTTGAAATTTACGAAATATCTGTAAGCTCAGGAAATTACTACCTTACACTGCTCTCTATGGGCGGTGCTGGTGGAATGTTATTGGGTGGTTATCTTGCTACGCGCTTAAAGGTTCCTGAAAGAATTATTACGATGTGTTTTACCGTCAACATCCTGATGGGCCTACTGCTCGCTACCGGACTTGTTCCAAAAGAAATCATCGTGCTGACTTTTGTTGTGATTGGTCTTGGTCTGGGGATTGCAGCGCCATCGCGTGATTTGATGGTTCGCTCAGCAACACCATCAGGTTCATCTGGCCGTGTGTATGGAATTGTTTACTCAGGGATTGATCTTGGTGCTGCACTTAGCCCATTGATCTTTGGCATTTTCTTGGATGGGGGCTTTCCAAAGCTGTTGTTCGTAGGTGTCGCCTTAATTCAATTGATGATCATTTTGACTGGTTTTAAGGTCTCCACTTTCACTGCCGCTAAGAGTAGTTAAGTATTTTCATAATATGAAACGTCATTACGCTGCGTAAAATTCAGCGCAACATGTAGTTCCCTGTAGCATTCCAAACAGTGAATAAGCGTTTCACATTGTAAAAATATAAATATAAGTTATTGAATTTAAATAACTAAATAATTTTAAAAATATCTTAAATTTCCCTTGCGTGCTTTTTTGAACTGTCTAAACTCTTATATAAGACATAAGACTTGAATGAGTCTTAAAGGTCCTCAAATTTTGAAGTACTTGTTTAACTTAGGGAGAAAAACATGGCAGATCGCAAAGCAGAAATCGCAGCACTACAAAAGGACTGGGATACCAATCCACGCTGGAAAGGTATTACTCGTGGCTATACGGCTGAGGACGTAGTCCGTCTTCGCGGTTCATTGAAAATTGAGCACACTTTAGCTAAGCATGGCGCTGAGCGTCTTTGGGAATTGGTAAACAATGAAGCTTACGTTAACTGTTTAGGTGCTTTGACTGGTGGCCAAGCAATGCAACAAGTTAAAGCTGGCGTACAAGCTATTTACTTGTCAGGTTGGCAAGTTGCTGCTGACGGTAACTCTTACGCAGCAATGTACCCTGACCAATCTTTATATCCAGTAGATTCAGTTCCTAAAATGGTTGAGCGTATCAATAACTCATTTCAGCGTGCTGATGAAATCCAAACGGCTAAAGGTATCAACAAAGGCGACGCAGGTTACATCGAGTATTTCGCTCCAATCGTTGCTGACGCTGAAGCTGGTTTCGGTGGTGTATTGAATGCATTTGAATTAAGTAAAGCATTGATCAAGCAAGGCGCTGCTGGCGTTCACTTTGAAGACCAATTGTCTTCTGTCAAAAAGTGTGGTCACTTAGGTGGCAAAGTATTGTTGCCTACTGCCGAGTCAGTCCAGAAGTTGATCTCTGCCCGTTTGGCTGCTGACGTAATGGGTGTTTCTACTATCATCTTGGCCCGTACTGATGCTGAAGCTGCTGACTTGTTGACATCTGACTATGATGCAAACGATAAGCCATTCTTGACAGGCGAGCGCACGCCTGAAGGTTTCTACAAAACACGTAAAGGTTTAGACCAAGCTATTTCTCGTGGTTTGGCATACGCTGCATACGCTGACATGGTTTGGTGTGAAACTGGTACGCCTGACCTTGAGTTTGCTCGTCAGTTTGCTGAAGCAATTCGTGCGAAGTTCCCAGGCAAGATGTTGGCTTACAACTGCTCACCATCTTTCAACTGGAAGAAAAACTTAGACGACGCAACCATTGCTAAATTCCAACGTGAATTAGGCGCAATGGGTTACAAGTACCAGTTCATCACATTGGCTGGTATCCACTCTATGTGGTACAACATGTTCGATTTGGCTCAGGACTACATGCAACGCGGTATGACTGCATACATCGAGAAAGTACAAGAGCCAGAATTTGCTGCTCGTGACCGTGGTTATACATTCGTTTCACATCAGCAAGAAGTTGGTACTGGTTACTTCGACGACGTAACTACTGTTATTCAAGGTGGTAAGTCTTCTGTAACAGCATTGACTGGTTCTACCGAAGAAGAGCAGTTCCATTAAGAATCCCTAAGTAGCACGTTGTAAGCAGTAGCACCATACTGCCGCGGCACCTAAATGACCCCACAAGGGTGACTTAGGTGCCGTTTTCGTTTACATTCTTTCTATGACTAATTGCGTACTCTGTAAAGACGAACTCAAGCCTGAAGAGGGGCAGCTCATTTGGCGCGGCGATGACTGCCGGGTCATTCTAGTGAACGACCCTGAGCTACCTGGTTTCTGCAGGGTGATCTGGAATCGCCACGTAAGCGAAATGACGGAGCTGACCCATGGTGAGCGCGATCATCTAATGACTTTAGTATTTGCCGTTGAAGAAGCAATCCGTCATGTGATGCATCCAGATAAGGTCAATATTGCCGCCTTAGGCAATATGGTTCCGCATATTCATTGGCACATCATTCCTAGATTTAAGGACGACGCATTCTTCCCTGGATCAGCTTGGTCCAAAAAAACGCAAGAAACAAAAGAAGCTGTATTAGAGGTCAGAAGAAAACAGGCTCAAGAATTGCCAGCCATAATTAAGGCTGCCATTGCAAATTTGTCCTAGGGATTCAATGCGTAAACTATTTTTTATTTTTATAATACTTGCAACTAATGTATTGCATGTTGACCATTCTTATGCGGCAGATATTCAGGTGATTACCTCAGGAGCATTCGCTGAGGCGTTAAAGCAGTTAGTCCCTGAGTATGAAAAACAATCTCCTAATAAAGTCATTATTTCTTATGGCTCATCAATGGGCGCTGCACCCGACTCCATCCCCTCAAGATTGGCTAAAGGTGAACAGTTTGATGTATTAATCCTGGCTGCACCGTCTTTAGAGGGGTTTATCAAGAGCGGAGAGCTTCAATCTGGGACGCGAGTTGATTTAGTAGCTTCGGTAATGGGTGCGGTAGTAAAGGCAGGTGCACCAAAGCCTGATATCAGCACAATGAATGGCCTGAAATCAGCCTTATTAAATGCAAAGACAGTTGCATATTCAGCAAGTGCTAGCGGCGTTTATTTATCAACTGAACTTTTTCCCAAAATGGGAATTTCAGAGCAGATGGATAAAACTGCAAGAAAAATTTATAGCGAGCGAGTCGCTTCTGTTGTAGCTAGAGGGGATGCAGAATTAGGCTTTCAGCAAGTGAGTGAGCTGCTTCCTATTCCTGGAGTAGAGTTTATTGGTGAGTTGCCGCCAGAAGCGCAAAAGACGGTACTATTTTCTGCAGGCATTACTACTGATACACAAAATCTCGCTGCATCAAAAGACTTGATCAAGTATTTAGCTTCAACAAAAGCTGTTCCAACGATTCAAAGAGCTGGATTAAAGCCAGTGTTACCAGCCTTAACTTGGTAGGATAAAAAGGAAAATAGAAATGAAGTTTTTCACCAAAGCCGTATTAACTGCATTTTTAGGCATCACATTTGGGCAAGTGTTTGCTGCCGATCCTTGGCCTAATCATCCCATTAAGTTTGTTGTGGGGTTTGGTCCTGGTGGCGCTAACGATACTGTTGCCAGGGTGGTTGCTGAAGCGGCCTCAAAGCAATTGGGCCAACCCATAATTGTGGAGAATAAGCCAGGTGCTGGCTCTGTATTGGGTGCGGACTTTGTAGCCAAGAGCGCGCCAGATGGTTACACCTTTTTTGTTAGTGCCGGTGGAATCGTTACCAACCCAATGATTAAGTCATCCATGCCATATAAGGAAGGTGATTTAGTGCCCGTTGGAATGCTTGCTATAAGCCCATCCATTATTGTTGTCTCGGCAGATTCAAAAATTAATAACATGAAGGATCTGCTGGTGTTGGCGAAAGATCCAAAAGGCCTCAACTTCTCTACTGCTGGCACTGGTAGCACCCCACACTTTGTGGCAGAGATGTTGAAAGTGAAAGCAGGCGGTAAATATGAAATCATTCCTTACAAGAGTGGTTCCGAAGGAATGGTAGCCGTTATCTCCAATCAAGTAGATGCTACTTCAGAGGCAAGTGTTGTGGTGATTCCGCAAATTCAAGGCGGCAAATTAAAAGCTATTGCTTCCACCTGGAATAAAAGAATTACTGCACTCCCCAATGTTCCAACAACCAAAGAGCAGGGCTACCCAGAAGTTTTTATTGGCCACTGGGCTGGCGTTTTTGCTCCAAAGGGAACGCCTGAGGCGATCTTAGAGAAAATGAATCAGGCGATTAATGCGGGCCTCAAAACAGATGCTGTACAAAGTCGCTTAACACCGCAAGGTATTGAACCGTCACCAGGTTCAAGAGCTTCATTTAGTAAATTCTTGGCTGATGAAAAGGCAAGGCTAGAGCCAATAGTGAAGCGTGCCAATATGAAGGAGGATTGAGTTGACTTCCTCAATGGACCAATCGAGGTCATTCAAATAACGTAGGCTCTATCTTAATTTAAGGTAAATATCTTCAATCAATTTAGAAAAATGCGTGGAAAAGACTTTAGGGTCTCCTAAGGAGCTATTGGAGATCCGCTTTCTCATTGTCGTGCGCAAATGCGATAGCTTGTCCAGATCATTAGATAGTCTTTTTGCCTGCTCTACAAACTCATCAATACTGTTTGTAACGCATTCACCAAGATGAATTTCATGAAGAATGCTTGCTGATTGGTTGGATGCTGGAGTTATGCTGGTTCTGGTTATAACGGGAAGACCCATCCAAAGGGCCTCGCAACTTGTAGTTGCCCCAGAAAATGGGTATGTGTCTAAGGCTATATCTACCTCATTATAAAAGTGGAATAGTGACTCATGATCGCAGTCTGCATAAAGCTCAACTCTTGAATTCGCGACCCCATAAGACAAAAATAATTCTTTAATATGATTTCTGACTTGGTGATCCCGTAAGGTTTTCCATCGTAATTGAATTCTAGAATGCGGTATGGCCATTAAAGTTTTTGACCACATCTCTATACATTCGTTATTTATTTTTGATGTACTACTAAAGCTACAAAACGTGATACTACCGTTTGCAATTGCGGGTAGTGGATTAAGTTGTGGTGCGTAAGATGGAGGCGTATAGCAAAAACGTGAACAGGGTAATTTGTAGATGGTTTCAGAAAAAAAATCATCCGGAACATTATGCAAATGCCATTCATCAAAGATAGCCCCATCCATTTGTAGCGCATGGGTTGATGCAAAGTAGCCTAAATAACTTAGCTGTATAGGTGCAATTCGTTGGTTAAAGATCGATATTCTGCTATTAGCTGTATGACCAGATAGATCAATTAAGACATCTATCTTATCGGACTGAATCTGATTAATTAAATCGCCATCCGTTAAACTTTCTACAAAAGAAAATCCTGAGACGATAGAAATAAGTTCATTTGTTAATTGATCTGTTTTATGGCCTGTATAGTAAATTGAAATTGAGTAATTTTTACTTAATTCCCGTAAGAGCCCAAGAGAAAACCACCCAACCGGATGTTGATTCATATCTCCCGAGACAAAACCAATCTTAGGAGCCCTATTTTTTGATTGAGATAATTTTTGAGATCTGATTTTTTCAGAAATTTTCTTTATTCCTGCTTTGGCAATCTGAATATATTTTCCAGGTTCAGCGTCATAATTGGATAGCATTAATAAGTTCGAGATTGTGCTCTGATCATAATTATTTATGGCAATACGATTCCACAATATTTCCAGCGCTTCAGGTATTTCCATCTGCTCACAAAGGCTGATTGCTAAGTTATTCGTATCGCCAATACTTAATTTCTCTCTGGCAAGATCATTAAAAATTGCCAGAGCCTTACTTGGTAAACCTAGGCCAATATAGGCTCCAGATAGAGAGGTTCTGGCGCGATCCTCACAGGGTCCTGGAATTAAACCCTGCAGAATTTGAATGGATTCTAAAAAGCGACCCTGAGCAAGATAAATATTGCCTTTTTGAAGCTGCACCTCATCCTTGATATTGGATCCGGCAAGATCTATTTGCTTTATTACCACCAGCGCTTCATCAAATTTTTGCAATCCCATTAGGGCTGATGAAAGCTCTAGGTAGAGGGTGTAATCAGTAGGGGCGGCAGAAATAAGTTCCTGATATTGGGTGGCAGCCAAGTAAAAGTTTTTTGCCCTTAATGTATTGCGGGCAGTCTGAACGTCAAGTTGCATACCTAAAGGTCCTGAATGGTGAGGTGCAGATTATTTTCTATGCAAGTAGAGCAAAAAGAATGCTTGTATTTCAAGCTCTCTATTTCAGAAGCGCTATTCTCTAAAAAATAGGTTTTCTTGCCAATTTCATCTGATAGATTTTTAGTGGTGCCACAACACAGCGAAATCGACCCATCATAATTAATTGCAGTCATATTAAAGCGTAATTCGCAATCCATCGATCCCGATCTTCTCGATTTAATATTTTCAGCTATTGTTTTCGGGTGAAAGAAAAGCTGTTCTTCAATGTCTGACTCAATTCCATTGATGCTCTTAAGTAAGGCATGAGCCTTTTCAATTGGCGCCATGATTGCATATGAAGGTCTATAGCCAAAACCGTAATGATTGGCAAGAGCTTTTATTTGATCCATCTCGTTAATGGTATTTTTATAAAGGTGATGCCCAATCCATATTTCAGTTGTAGATTGGTGGCTATCCCTTGCTTGTGCCAACTTCTCAAAATTCTGAATCACTGTTTGAATATCTCCACGGTCATGAGTTACCCCATATATCTCTTGCTGTAGGCTAGAAATAGATACCTTAAATCTATCCGGATTAGCCTCTATCACTGCATCAATTCGATTTGAGATATTTAAATTACTCGAAATGAACGACGTTAAGTTAGCCTTACGAATTTCTTTGATGAAATCTGGTAAATGTTGGTTAAGCAGGGGTTCACTCCAATTAAAAAGCCAAATATCTGGCTTATGAACTGGATTTTCTTCGCATATTTTTTTGAGTATTTTGGAGAATAATTCTGGCCCCATGATCCCCTTCGGCATCTCTTTTTGGTTGCCAATAGGGCAGGTTGGGCAACGTAAATTACATCCACCGACAACATCAACTGCATAAACATATGAAGAGGATTCGATCGGATGATATCGCTCTAATGACTTCTTTTCTGTGGGGATGTAAATTATTTTTTCTAAATGGGCTGGGATCTCAATTTGTCTCTTGAGCTCACTTAAAGTTGGGAATGTTAGCTTATTAAGCTCGGCATATCTCAGCCATTGCTGAGCATGCTTTTTATATGTATTTGAAAGATGTATTTGTATTACAAGCTCAACAGCTTTTTTTTGATCTATTTCGTTCGCTAAATCTTGCCGAAAAGAGTCTTTAACAAGTTGATCGCCTTGGAGATCAGCCCTTCGCAATAAAAGTGTTCCTAGGTTAAATAAGGCGCCTGCTTGATTGGGGTTTATCTGTAGCACTGCTCTATAGAGACTTTCGGCCTTTTCTGTTAAATTAAGTCGATAGCACTCAGAGGCTTCTGAAAGTAGTTGGTTTAATGTTTGGGCGCTCATTCTATTAATTTACTGCTAACACTATGAAATCGTCTAAATCCTCCTCATTCAGCCTTTTTCTTGTTGCAATGTCTGCCTCAAGTGGCGCCATGGCTGCAGCCTGTGGTCTCGGAACGTACAGCTCAAATGGTCAAGATACTGCCTCCGGAGGGTGTATTCCTGCACCTGCAGGATCCTATGTTAATACCATTGGTTCTACAGCTGCCACCTTGGCTGAGCCTGGACGATATCAGCCAAATCCGGGTCAGACCAGTGCTCTCCTAGCATCGCCTGGCTACTATGTCCCCTTTCAAGGCGCCACACAAGCAAACATTGCGCAGCCTGGATCTTATGTTGCCAGCAGTGGATCATCTTCGTCTACGCTTGCGCCTCCCGGTTACTTTGTTGCTAATACAGGTGCAACGTCTGCAACGGCAGCGCTACCGGGAACTTATGTTGCAAATAGTGGGGCATCTGCAGCTACGCTAGCTCCCCCTGGTTATTTTGTTGCTAATGCAGGTGCAACGTCTGCTACAGCAGCCCCAATAGGTTCTTTTGTATCTATCGCTGGGGCTTCGGCTGCCGTTTTGGCATCCGCTGGAAGTTATGTTGCCTCCACTGGTCAAGCATCAGCAACTCAAGTTTCACCAGGTTTCTATACATATGCTCCTGGCGCCTCGAGCCAGGTACCTGCAGGCTTGATGGCGGGCCCGCTGAACTCAACCATTCGTGCTAACGAAGCGAGTATTCGAGATGCGACTTCGATGATTGATGCTGAAGGTGATTCAACTATCAAGTCCACTTTCTACTACCAGGGTGGTTCGGTAGATCAACTCGGGCAATCTTCAGGGGCTAGACAAAATATTTCTTTTTGGGGATTAAATCTCTCGGGTAATATTTTTGGTAGCAAGGATGAACCTGCTGGAGTTTTGGCGAATGTGACGTCAGCTAATTATTCAGCTGGTTCAGATGGAAGTGGTAACGGCCTTGGTTTGAGTATTGGGCTGTTTAAAAAGCTACAGATCGAAACAGCCAAATTTGTTGGCACATTGCTCTTTGGTAACTATAACTACAACAGCACTCGACAGAATCTTAGCCAGGGTACCGTTTCTGGCACATCTTCAAACGTCCAATCTGCTACCGGAAATACTAACGTCAATACCTATGGGGTTAATGTCATGGGATCGCTTCCTTTAGCGGCCGCCATACCAAATCTTGATGGTTTTTTAAATGTTGCAGTGACTAACTATGCCTACAAAGGCATGAATGAGTCTGTAAGTGGTTCAGGCAGTAATCCAAGTGCTGGACTCAATACATCATCGATGAATTATGTTTCCATGCCTACTACACTTGGTTTGAGATATTCGCTCATGGACTCATCTAATAAGGTCAGTCTTGGAGCAATATCCGTAGGCTATAAGTATGACTTTGGAAAATCTACAACTATGAATATGTCAACTCAATCAAGTCCGAGCTACCAGTTCGGATTGCCGATAGCCTTGACCAACGCACGTGCTACCGTGATTGAAATTTCCTCCGCTAATTATGAGTTGCAAAAAGATTTAAGCTTATCGGCAGCAATTTCTACAGAGTTTTCTAGCGCTTATTCGATTTACCAGGGCAGCTTAAGACTTCGCAAATCATTCTAATAGTAATTTATCTTAGCGAGCTTTGATCAACAGGATTAATGCACCTAGGATCAAAGACGGGTTTTGTAATAATTAGGCCAGCTTTTTCAAAGCCTCCAGATACTTCTCTGGATTAAGTGGCTGCCCTTCACCTTGCGCTTCCCACATTACTTGACCCAGGCATTCCATCATGACGTGTTGTGCTTCATGCATAGAACCTAACTTTAGAGATAGTTTGTCTGCGATCTCTTTGATACCTGGCGGCTGATTAATAGAGATCTGCTCACTGATCGATAGATGCATCGACAAATGCAAGAAGGGATTGGTTTCGCCACGTTCTGGCGTGTAGTCCTGAGCAAGAGCGCCCTCTGGATCTTTGAGTAAGTCGTGATATTCGGGATGCTCAACCATCCAATCGCTGGCCAACGTCTCCATCGGATCGAGAATATGGTTCTCGGTCTTCTTTTTCCAGGCGTCACAGAAAAAGCGACGCACTTCTTCACGGGTTGGATTAAATATCGCCACGAACTTTTCCTTTGCCAGTTTTTTGTTTGAAGCCGCATAGAGGCTCCACGATGCATTGCGCACAATCTGGATTACGTGCTTTACAAGTATATCGACCGTGCAGAATAAGCCAATGATGTGCATCCAATAGATATTCTTTTGGTACACGCTTCAGTAATTGCTCTTCCACTTTCACCACATCTTTGCCAGGTGCTAAGCCAGTGCGGTTAGAGACTCTAAAGATGTGAGTATCAACAGCCATGGCAATTTGTCCAAAGGCAGTATTGAGGATAACGTTTGCAGTCTTTCTGCCTACACCGGGTAGAGCTTCTAATTCTTCACGGGTTTGGGGAACTTCTCCGCCATGCTTCTCTAGGAGTAGTCGACAGGTTTCCTGAATATGTTTGCCTTTGGAATTAAACAATCCAATGTGCTGAATATAGGGCCTAACACCATCTTCGCCAAGATCTAAAAGGGCTTGCGGGGTATTGGCAACTTTATAGAGCCTACGTGTTCCCTTATTAACGGAGACATCGGTTGCTTGTGCTGATAGTAATACCGCAATCAGTAACTCAAATGGCGAGCTATATTCCAGCTCAGTTTCTGGTTTGGGGTTGTTGGCTTTGAGCTGCTCAAAAAAAGCACGACGCTTTTCTAGATTCATCATTTCTTTTGTTGGGCACGTGCAATGGCCGCTGCAATGATGGCACGCTTACGTTCTTGCTCTTTAAGCTCATCTGCTGATGATGGACTTTCAGCATTGACCGCCGCTAATTTAGTTGCAGCCTTTTTGGCTAAGCGATCATCATTATCTTTCTGCTCTCTATCGAGTCGTTGTTCACGATCGTGATAACGCTGACGGGAGATATCCGCCAAGTCTTGAGACCAGGCATCCCAACCAGTTTTATTATCGGTGACATCAATCATGCTGATGCAGTCTACTGGGCATGGCGGTATACAGAGGTCGCATCCAGTACACCACTCAGTCACTACCACATGCATTTGCTTAGAGGCGCCAACGATCGCATCAACAGGACATGCCTGAATGCAGAGAGTGCAGCCAATACATTTCTGTGGATCAATAAATGCTACTGGTCTTGGGCGTTCAACGCCACACTCTGGATCAATGACTGGGTGTAGCTCAAAGGCATCTTGGGGGTAGATGGGTATCAAAACCTTACTCAGGCGTTCAATGCCTTCGATCCCACCAGGTGGGCAGCGATTTGGTAGTGCATCACCGGAGGCCATTGCCTCTGCGTATCCATGGCAATCTGGGTAGCCGCATTTAGTGCATTGGGTTTGCGGAAGAATATCCTCAAGTTGGTCGATGAGGTTATTTGCTTGGTTCATGAAAAAGGCTGGTTGGATTCTTCTTAAAATTAAAGGCTCCGAAGAGCCCTTAATTTATGCAGACTTGGTAGTCCGTGTAGCAGTTTTCTTTGTATTCTGATGCTCACGAATGAACGTCTTAATCTTTGGATAAACTTTTTCACGCCAACGACGACCGGCAAAGATACCGTAGTGACCAGCACCAGCAACTTCATAGTGGTCTTTGTTATCTTTTGGAATGCCGGCACATAAGGCATGTGCTGAACGTGTTTGGCCACTTCCAGAGATGTCATCAAGCTCACCTTCAATAGTGAGGAGGGCGGTCTTTTTAATATCTTGTGGTTTTACAAGCTCACCAGAAACTTCCCAAGTGCCGTTTGGCAATGAGTAGTCTTGGAAAACGGTCTTAATAGTGTCGAGATAGAACTTAGAATCCAAATCCAATACCGCGTTGTACTCATCGTAAAAGCGAATATGGGATTCAGCATCTTGTTCGTCGCCACGCACTAAGTTTTGGAAGTAATCCCAATGAGACTGCAAGTGGTTCTGTGGGTTCATGGCGATAAAGCCAGTGTGTTGCAAGAAGCCTGGGTAAACACGGCGACCGGCGCCTGGATAGTTGGGCGGCACGTTATAAATTACGTGACTCTCAAACCACTCAAAAGACTTCTGATCAGCCAAGTTGTTTACCGCAGTTGGCGACTTGCGGGCATCAATTGGACCGCCCATCATGATCATGGAGGCTGGTGTTGCTTCACCGGCAGAAGCCATCAATGAGATTGCGCCTAAAGTTGGAACCGTAGGTTGGCAAACAGAAATCACATGCAAATCTTTAGCGCCAATGGTGCGAATAAATTCTTGTACGTAATGAACATAGTCATCAAGACCAAATTCACCATCTTCTATCGGCACCAAACGAGCATCGATCCAATCGGTGATGTAAACCTTATGGTCTTGCAAAAGGGTGCGCACTGTATCGCGTAGCAAGGTGGCATGGTGACCAGACATTGGGGCAACTACTAGTACAGCTGGATCTTCTTTGAGGCTCTTGATGGTTTCCACATCATCAGAAAAGCGCTTAAAACGAATTAGATTGCAGAAAGGTTTTGAGATGACCGTTCTTTCATGAATCGCAACTTCGTGACCATGTGCTTTAACAGAGCGAATGCCAAATTCCGGTTTTTTGTAATCCTTACCTAGGCGATAGAGGAGTTCATAACTAGCAGCCAATCGATCCGATCCCGGAACCTTGGAGGCGGGATTTGAAGCATTGATAAAAGCTTCTGAAGCAGCGCGTGCCCAGGAACTAACTGGTTGAAGTAAGGCTTTTTGAAATTCATGTAACTGATATAGCATGGTACCTCCGGTAATTCAGTGTATCCGCTTATTGCGCCAATACGCGGGCGATTGCTTTAGCCACTTTATCAATGTTTTTGGTATTGAGGGCTGCAACACAAATGCGTCCAGTCGAGAGAGCATAAATGCCATCCTCTTTCTGTAAGCGATCAACTTGCTCAGCTGTTAAGCCTGAGTAAGAAAACATGCCACGCTGCTTCTCGATAAAAGCAAAATCTTGCTTTACTCCAGCAGCGGCGAGTTTTTCAACCAGGCCATGACGCATCGCTTTAATGCGGTCACGCATTTCTGCTAACTCATCTTCCCAGAGCTTACGTAATTCTGGTGAATTCAAAACGGCAGCAGCAATAGCAGCGCCGTGAGTTGGAGGATTCGAATAGTTAGTACGAATGACGCGCTTCAATTGTGAAAGTACGCGAGTGGATTCATCTTTGGTTTGGGTCACGATAGACAATGCACCAACACGCTCACCATAGAGTGAGAATGATTTAGAGAAAGAGCTTGATACAAAGAAAGACATGCCTGAGTCAGCAAAGAGACGAACTGCAATACCGTCTTTCTCAATCCCATCAGCAAAGCCTTGGTAGGCCATATCTAAGAAGGGGATGAGGTCTTTGTTTTTGCAGATGTCAATCACTTGGCGCCATTGCGCTTCAGTAATATCTGCGCCGGTTGGGTTGTGGCAGCAAGCGTGCAACAACACGGTCGTGTTCTTTGGGAAGGACTCTAAAGACTTCACCATGCCGTCAAAATCTACACCGCGAGTTTTGCCATCGAAGTAGGTGTACTCGATAACGTCAAAGCCGGCAGATTCAAAAATGCCGCGATGGTTTTCCCAGGTTGGGTTACTAATAGCGCATGGTGCATTGAGGTTCAAGCGCTTAATGAAGTCCGCACCAACACGCAATGCGCCGGTTCCACCAAGACACTCAGCAGTGACAACACGACCATCTTTAATTAGTGCAGAATCGGCGCCAAACAATAAATTTTGCACTGCACTGTTATATGGGTTTGGGCCTTCTATTGGAATGTAGCTACGCGGGGACTGCTTTGCAACAATCGCCTCTTCGGCTTTAATCACCGCCTTAAGAAGTGGCACCTTGCCTTCGTCTGTGTAATAAACGCCAACACCTAAATTCACTTTGTCAGCACGTTGGTCTGCAACGTAGGCTTCTGTGAGGCCAAAAATAGGATCTTTAGGGGCTAGCTGGACTGAGGCAAACAGGGTCATTTGAGGTCGAAAGTAGTGGTTAGAGGGTAATAAGTAGAGGTTTTGTATTTGGTTGACGTTAAATTCAGTTTAATTGTCGGTTTTTGAAGCCAGAATCAACTATTTCCTAAGAAAAACGGCAAAATCATTGTTTGTACAAAATTCGCTGTGAAGATGTCTCACAGATGAAATGATAGCCGAGATGCCCCCTAAGTTGCCCAAAACTAGTTCAAAAGCCGAAGTGAAAGAAATGCCAAAAACCCCTGTGGCAGATCCCTTGGGTGAGGCTGGCCACGACCTCGATCCGGCCAAGTTTGTGACCTTCCCGGACTCACCTTATCAGCTCTATCAGCCATTTCCTCCTGCTGGGGACCAACCCCAGGCTATTGACGCCCTCGTTGAGGGTATTCAGGATGGGTTGACCTTCCAGACGCTTTTAGGGGTTACAGGCTCCGGAAAGACCTTCACGATGGCTAATGTCATCGCTAGAACGGGTCGTCCAGCCATCATTTTTGCCCCCAATAAGACTTTGGCGGCTCAGCTTTATAGCGAATTTAGGGAGTTTTTTCCGAGAAATGCGGTTGAATACTTCGTCAGTTACTACGACTACTACCAGCCAGAGGCCTATGTTCCTCAGCGCGACCTCTTTATCGAAAAAGATTCCTCTATTAACGAGCACATCGAACAGATGCGCTTGTCGGCAACCAAGAGTTTATTAGAGCGTCGAGACGTCATTATTGTTGCGACCGTATCTGCAATTTATGGCATTGGTAATCCTGGCGACTATCACAGCATGGTGATGACATTACGTCCTGGCGACAAGATGAGTCAGCGTGATATTTTGATGCGCCTCATTGCGATGCAATACGATCGTAACGAAACAGATTTCAAGCGCGGTGTGTTTCGAGTGCGTGGCGACACGATTGATATTTTCCCGGCTGAGCATAATGAGTTGGCAGTAAGAGTAGAGTTGTTTGATGATGTTGTGGAGAGTTTGCAATTCTTTGATCCTCTCACTGGCAAGATTCGTCAAAAGATTCCACGCTTTACTGTCTACCCAAGTTCACATTACGTCACGCCTCGTGATACTGTTTTGAAGGCAATCGAAACCATCAAAGCAGAGTTGCGCACGCGCTTAGATGAGTTCGTGAAGGATGGTAAACTGGTCGAGGCACAGCGCCTCGAACAACGCACGCGTTTTGATTTAGAGATGCTTAATGAGTTAGGTTTCTGCAAGGGGATTGAGAACTACTCACGCCACCTCTCAGGAGCTGCCCCCGGCGAGGCCCCGCCGACGCTAGTGGACTATTTGCCCAATGATGCGTTGATGTTCCTGGATGAGAGCCATGTTCTGATTGGGCAGTTGAATGCGATGTACAACGGGGATAAATCTCGTAAACATACTTTGGTGGAATTTGGGTTTCGTTTGCCTTCAGCGATGGATAACCGCCCACTCAAATTTACTGAGTTTGAAACCAAAATGCGTCAAACTGTTTTCGTTTCTGCAACACCGGCGGATTATGAGAAAACACATCAAGGACAGGTTGTCGAGCAAGTAGCTAGACCAACTGGTTTAGTTGATCCAGAAATTGAAGTTTTGCCAGCAAGCACACAAGTTGATGATTTGCTCGATCAAATTCATGCACGCGTCAAAGTACATGAGCGAGTTTTAGTGACTGTGTTGACTAAACGGATGGCGGAGCAATTAACAGACTATCTTTCCGATAACGGTGTGAAGGTGCGTTACGTTCACTCTGATATCGATACGGTTGAGCGTGTAGAAATATTGCGTGACTTACGTTTGGGTGTCTTTGACGTGCTGGTCGGCATTAATTTATTGCGCGAGGGCTTGGACATTCCTGAAGTTTCTCTAGTGGCCATTTTGGATGCCGATAAAGAAGGCTTTTTACGTTCAGAACGCAGCTTGATTCAAACCATTGGCCGCGCTGCTCGTAACGTGCGCGGCAAGGCAATTTTGTATGCTGATCGCATTACCGACTCCATGAAACGCGCAATGGGCGAGACCGAAAGACGGCGAACCAAGCAAATTGCCTTCAATAAGCTGCATGGTATTGAGCCTAAAGGTGTCCAAAAGCGTATTAAAGACATTATTGATGGCGTCTATGACGTTAAAGAGAAGCGTCAGGAGATGCAGGTTGAGCAGGAGCGGGCTCACTACGAAGATATGGGTGAGAAGGACTTGGCAGCCGAAATTAAGCGTCTGGAGAAGCAAATGAACGCTGAAGCCAAGAATTTGGAGTTTGAAAAGGCTGCCAGCACCCGCGATAGGCTAACCAAAGTCAAAGAAATGGCTTTTGGGGCCAGATCTAGGGACTCTGTCTAAAGATTGAGCGGCTAATTCCTGGCTTCCATTGAGGTTTTTTGGGATAATTCCCGAGCAATTTGATGGGGAATATGGTAAAGTTGAGTGGAATGGTCGGGTATTACCCGCCCGACTGTTAGCTGTCCATAACAATCCATTACCAAGGTGACATATGAGACTTACAACCAAAGGTCGTTTTGCAGTAACCGCAATGATTGATTTAGCCCTGCGTGAAACGCATGGCCCCGTAACTTTGGCCGGAATTAGCCAAAGACAAAAGATTTCCCTGTCTTATCTCGAGCAATTGTTCGGCAAATTACGCCGTTTCAATATCGTGGAGAGCACTCGTGGTCCTGGTGGTGGTTACACCTTGGCGCGTCCGTCCTCTGAGGTGAGTGTGGCTGACATTATTGTTGCTGTCGATGAACCTCTCGATGCAACCCAATGTGGTGGCAAAGGTAACTGTCATACCGATGAAGAAAATCATGGTCGCTGTATGACGCATGATCTCTGGAGCAATCTCAATTCCAAAATGGTTGAGTACCTGAGTTCGGTGAGCTTGAAAGACTTGGTTCATCAACAAGAAGGGCGCGGCATTGTGATTCAAGATATGCGTCAAAAGAAAATTAAAGTTGAAAGCTCTAAAGCAGATAAGCCTGCTACAGCACTTGCAGCTAAAAAAGAAGTGGCACCTAAAGCACCATTAGTGAATTCTGTATTCAATTTGGCGCGCCAAAGTTAATAACGTATTACCTACCTATAAATAAATCATGAACGCACCACAAGACCTTCCTAAGCAACCGGTTCCAATGTTTAGCCCTAAGCACTTCCCTGTGTACATGGACTATTCAGCTACAACGCCGATTGATCCGCGTGTGGTTGAAAAAATGCTGCCTTATTTGCGCGAGCAGTTTGGTAACGCCGCATCCCGTAGTCATGCTTATGGCTGGGCTGCAGAAGAGGCGGTTGAGTGGGCGCGTGCAGAGGTTGCTCAATTAGTACACGCTGATTCAAGAGAGATTGTGTTTACAAGCGGTGCTACTGAAAGTATTAATCTTGCATTAAAAGGCGCAGCACATTTTTACAAAGATCGCGGTAATCACATCATCACCGTCAAGACCGAGCACAAAGCGACTTTAGATACTTGTCGTGAACTTGAGCGCGAAGGTTTTGAAGTGACTTATTTAGATGTATTGCCTAATGGTCTGATTGATTTTGCGCAGCTTGAAGCTGCAATGAAGCCAGGCACAATTTTGGCTTCAGTGATGTATGTCAATAATGAAATCGGTGTGGTGCAAGATATTCCTGCAATTGGTGAGTTGTGCCGTTCACGTGGTGTGATTTTTCATGTGGATGCAGCGCAAGCAACTGGCAAAGTGGACATTGATCTAGAAAAGATCAAAGTGGATTTGATGAGCTTTTCTGCTCATAAGACTTATGGCCCTAAAGGTATTGGCGCTTTGTTTGTGCGTCGTAAGCCACGTATTCGTATTGAGGCGCAGATTCATGGCGGTGGCCATGAGCGCGGTATGCGTTCTGGAACCTTGGCGGTTCACCAAATCGTTGGTATGGGCGAAGCCTTCCGTATTGCTCGTGTTGAAATGATCGAAGAGAACAAGCGTATTCGCGGACTGCGTGACCGCTTACTCAATGGCTTGAAAGATATTGAAGAAGTCTACGTCAACGGCGACATGGATGATCGTGTTCCGCATAACCTCAACATTAGCTTTAACTATGTTGAAGGCGAGTCTATGTTGATGGCACTCAAAGATTTGGCGATCTCCTCTGGTTCAGCGTGTACCTCAGCATCGTTAGAACCTTCTTATGTATTGCGTGCCTTGGGTCGCAACGATGAATTGGCACATAGCTCCATACGCTTTACCTTGGGTCGCTTTACGACTGAAGAAGAGGTGGACTTCACTATCAAGTTGGTAAAAGAGAAGATTGCCAAGTTGCGTGAGTTATCTCCGCTCTGGGAAATGTATAAAGATGGAATCGACATCAGCACGATTCAATGGGCTGCACACTAAAAGATATTTAAAGATAAAGAAATTAAAGAGGAAATACCATGGCATATAGCGAAAAGGTCATCGACCATTATGAAAATCCCCGTAATGTTGGCTCATTTGAAAAAGGCGACGACAGCGTAGGTACTGGTATGGTTGGAGCTCCAGCCTGCGGCGACGTAATGAAGTTACAGATTCGCGTGAACGATCAAGGTGTAATTGAAGATGCTAAGTTTAAGACTTATGGATGCGGCTCTGCAATTGCCTCCTCTTCACTAGTAACCGAGTGGGTTAAAGGCAAGACAATAGATCAAGCACTTGAGATCAAGAATTCATTGATCGCAGAAGAGTTGGCTTTACCGCCAGTAAAAATTCACTGCTCTATCTTGGCTGAAGATGCCATTAAAGCGGCGGTAGCTGACTACAAAGAAAAGCACCCAGCGAAATAAAGAGTAAAGAATAAGCAGGCATAACTATGGCAATTACCCTAACTGACAAAGCAGCTGCACACGTAAACCGCAATCTTGAGAAACGCGGCAAGGGTTGTGGCTTACGCTTGGGCGTTCGCACAACAGGTTGCTCTGGCTTGGCATATCAGCTTGAGTATGTGGATGAGCCTGCTGCTGAAGATCAAGTATTTGAGTCTAATGGTATTAAGGTATTTGTGGATCCAAAAAGCTTGGCTTACCTGGATGGAACGGAGCTAGATTTTGTGCGCGAGGGTTTGAATGAAGGATTTAAGTTTCAAAATCCAAACGTAAAAGATGAGTGTGGTTGTGGCGAATCCTTCCGCGTCTGACGATTACTTCCGCTTCTTTGGATTAAATCAGCAGTTCAAAATCGATTTGCCTGCTCTAGATCAGGCATACCTGGCAATTCAGAAAGAAGTTCATCCTGATCGCCATGCGCGTGGTAGTGATGCAGAGCAACGCCTTGCTATGCAGATGGCTACCTTTGCTAATACTGCTGTTCAAACACTAAAGAATCCCATCCAACGTGGCCTCTATATTTGCCAGCTTCATGGCGTTGATGCCAAGCTAGAAACCAATACTGCCATGCCTGCTGCTTTTCTGATGAAGCAAATGGAATGGCGTGAGAATTTAGATGAACAAGCGGAAGACTTGCCTGCACTTGAAGTCTTGATGGCTGAAGTAGAGCAATCAAAACAAGATACGCTTGCAGAAATCGCCCAAGCCATTGATGCCGCCAAAAACTATGTACGTGCCGCGGAGCTACTTCGTGGCTTGCTCTTCATTGATAAGTTTGCGGTTGAGCTTGATGATGCCATCGCAGCCTTAATCTAGTCCCCACTCAAGCTAAACTCTATCTCCTATGGCCTTATTACAAATCTCTGAACCCGGTAAATCACTCGCGCCCCATCAGCGCCGTATTGCTGTGGGCATTGATTTGGGGACCACTAATTCTTTAGTAGCCATTGTGCGTGATGCCTTGCCTAAGGTGTTACCAGATGCGCAGGGGCGCGAGCTACTTCCATCCGTTATTCGTTATTTGCCTAATGGTAGAACTCAAGCTGGCTTTGAAGCGCTTGAGAGCGTGGTCATTGACCCAAAAAACACCATTGTTTCAGTGAAGCGTTTCATGGGTCGCGGCTTGTTGGATGTCGAGAATATTGAAAGCGCCCCATACGACTTTGTTGATCAACCGGGCATGCTTAAACTCAGAACAGTTGCTGGGGATAAGAGTCCAATTGAAGTCTCGGCAGAAATCTTGGCGCGCTTGCGTCAATTAGCGGAAGATTCTGTATCTGATGAGATTGTTGGCGCTGTGATTACAGTCCCTGCTTACTTTGATGATGCACAGCGTCAAGCAACCAAAGATGCTGCTAAGTTAGCTGGCATCGAAGTTCTCCGTTTATTGAATGAGCCGACTGCTGCTGCGATTGCCTATGGATTAGATAATGCCTCTGAAGGCGTCTATGCAGTTTATGACTTAGGTGGCGGAACATTTGATATCTCGATACTGCGCATGAGTCGCGGTGTCTTTGAGGTGCTCTCTACAGGCGGTGATTCTGCTTTAGGTGGTGATGACTTTGACCACCGCTTGTACTGCTGGGTAATTGAGCAGGCCAAGCTTCCCCCTTTATCCATTCATGATCATCGTACGCTGCTACAGGCCTGTAAGCATGCCAAAGAGCTACTAAGCCACAACCCTCTGGCGCGCGTTCACGAGACGCTGGCAGATGGTACGGTAGTTAATGTTGGCGTTAGTCAGGCGCAGCTCTTTGAGATAACCCAAAATCTAGTAACCAAGACTTTGATAGCGTGTAAAAAAGCTTTGCGTGATGCTGGTCTTAAAGCTGAAGATGTTAAAGGTGTAGTAATGGTGGGCGGCTCAACCCGTATGCCAAATGTACAACGCGCTGTTGGCGAACTCTTTGGCACCCAGCCATTGAACAATCTGAACCCCGATCAAGTAGTTGCATTGGGTGCGGCGATGCAAGCTGATTTATTAGCTGGCAATCAAAGCAAAGATGATGAGTGGCTCCTATTGGATGTTATTCCGTTATCGCTTGGTATTGAAACCATGGGCGGTTTGGTAGAAAAAATCATTCCACGCAATACACCTATACCGGTAGCTAGAGCGCAAGACTTCACGACCTTTAAAGATGGACAGACTGCCTTAGCTATTGCGGTGGTGCAGGGCGAGCGCGAACTTGCGCAAGACTGTCGCTCATTAGGTAGGTTTGAATTACGCGGCATACCGGCAATGGCTGCAGGCGCAGCCCGTATCCGGGTCACCTTTCAGGTGGATGCCGATGGTTTATTGTCTGTAAGCGCGGTAGAGCAAGGCTCTGGCGTAAAAGCATCCATTGATATCAAGCCTTCTTATGGCCTAACTGATGCAGAAATTACTCGCATGCTGCAAGACGGTTTTGCATCTGCTAAAGAGGATTTGCTTTCGAGATCATTGCGTGAAGAGCAGGTAAATGCGCAGCGCTTATTAGATGCAGTGCAAACGGCGCTAGCAAGTGATCGCTCTTTACTGAGTTCGGCAGAGCAGAAAGAGGTTGATCAAGAGATGGCAATCCTACAAAAGATCTTAAATGAAGAAACTGATAGCGCTATTGTTCGCAAGGCCGTTGATCATGCCGCCAAGGCGACTGATGACTTCGCACAAAAACGCATGAACGCTAGTATTCAGAAGGCTTTATCTGGCAAGAATGTTGCTGAAATTTAAGTAAATAAAATACAAACCGAATACCAATAGAAAAGAATCATGACTCAAATCGTTGTACTACCGCATAGTGAGTATTGTCCTGAGGGTGCAGTTGTTGAGGTTGCCCCAGGCACTTCGATTTGTGAAGCCTTGTTAGAGAATGACATTCCCATTGAACATGCTTGCGATATGGTGTGCGCTTGCACTACTTGCCATGTGATCGTTAAAGAGGGCTTTAACAGCCTTAATCCTCCCGATGAGAATGAGGAAGACATGCTTGATCGTGCATGGGGGCTAAACCCGCAGTCCCGTTTATCTTGTCAAGCCATTGTTGCTAAACAAGATTTAGTGATTGAAATCCCTAAATATTCAATCAATCACGCCAAAGAAAATCATTAATGCACCAAAATAATGCATTAATGCCTTCAATCATGCATGCCTAGTTCAGAAAGATGTCTGGCGGGACTAATATGAAGTTGTAGTTCATTCTTTAGGTAGTACCTCCAAAAAAATCTTTTAAGCCATCCTTCGGGGTGGCTTTTCTTTTAGGGGTTAAGTTCTCTTGCCGTGCTCAATAAAAATTGCTGTTTAATTAGCTGGGTAACGTTTTGTCGACTGTGCTTCTTACGTTCCAGTAAGCCTACTTTTCTGTAGATTGTTTTTCCTGATAACTCTTTAATCGATAGTTGTCGATCTTTTTCCCAGGCGATATTGGCAAGCTGTGGAACTATTGAATAGCCAAGCCCTTGTCTCACTAGCTCAATAATTGCTTCAACGGAATTAAGTTCCATGCCCTCTTCAATCATTAACTTATTGGCTTTAATGGTTTGATCAACTAGGTGTCCCGTCCAGGTATTTCTTTCAAATCGAATGAAGGGAAGATTAGGCTCTAATTTCACTAAGCTTGCATTGCGTTTTGATGGAGATGCTGGCGCAATCAAGATCATCGGCTCTTTGTAAAGCTCGGTCCATTGGACATTTTGAGGTAGTGCATATGGCGACTCTGTAACAATTGCCGCATCCAGGCTGCCATCTAAGACTTGATCAAGAAAATTACTCGATAAGCCCGCGATTAACTTTACTTCTAGACTAGGGAAGCTTTGTTTTAGTTCATTTAAGGTTTTGCCGAATGCGCCCATCAAAGTGGATACGAGCGCTCCCAAAACAATGGTGCCGCTAAGATCTGATTTTAGGTGGGAGCCAAGGGTCTCATAGCGAGCCACAATTTCTTGGATGGGCTCGATCAAAGATCTGCCGTGCGCATTTAGCGTAAGAGACCGCTTGGTCCGATCAAATAGCTCAAGACCAATTTCTTTTTCTAGTTGTTGTAATTGCTGACCGGCAGCGGCAGCAGTAAGACCAATTTCCCTGGCTGCTGCAGCAACACTCTTATGGCGAGTGATTGAAAGGAAGTTTTTGAGGGTTTTTATGCTAGACATGGGTTTTATTATAAATAAATACTTTATCTCAAAGAAAAATTAATTCGATTTATTTTTTACTATTCGTCAATATAATGGATGTATGTCAAATACTGATCTCAAAGTAAGGGTGTGGCGCGGCTCCCAGGAAGGGGAGTTTGTTGAATACCTTGTGCCTCGCAACCCAAATCAAACGGTTTTGGATGTAGTTACCTATATTCAGAGGAAACTCGATCCCACCCTTAGCTATCGCTTTGCTTGTCGGGTAGGTATGTGTGGCTCCTGCGCTATGACTGTTAATGGTGTAGCTCGCTGGACTTGTCGTACGCACGTCTCTCAAATTCTTGAAGGTGATTCATTAGAGATTGCCCCCTTGAACAACTTACCCGTTATTAAAGACCTCGCAACAGACATGCGAGAGTTTTTTAATAAGTGGAAAGGTGCGGTTGGATTCTTTAAAGGCAATCAAACTCGCCATGATGATTTTGCTAAGGTCGAACCAAATTCTGTAGAGCGTCAGTTAGCTAATGCAGGAATTGAATGTATTGGTTGTGGTGTTTGTTATGCCTCTTGTGAGGTTGTAGAGTCTAGGCCAAATTATCTGGGTCCGGCTGCATTAAATCGCGCCTGGACACTAACGAATGATGTAAGGGATATTCAGCAAGTTGAGCGTATGCGTGCCGTAGCAGGCGATGCTGGCTGCCATGCATGTCATACACAAGGCTCTTGCACAGAACGTTGTCCGAAGGCTATTGAGCCGACAGCAAGCATTGCCGGCCTGAAAAAGTTGGTGGCAAAGGCTGCTGTCCGCGGAAGTAGATGGGGCAAGTTATGAGTACGGGCATCCTGCAGGCAAAGCTTTGGTATGCACAAAGAATTAGTGCTATGGTGCTTGGACTTTGTGTAGCGATTCACTTACTGATCATTTTTTACGCCATTAGAGGTGGCTTAAGTGCTCAAGAGATATTAGGCCGCACTCAAGGCAACGTCCTATTTGCCATTTTTTATGAAGTGTTTGTTATTGCCTGTTTTGTACATGCGCCAATCGGCGTTGCGAATATTTTGCAGGAGACTTATCCTAACAGTGGGTTAGCTAGGCCCGTATCTTGGATTCTGGCTTTGCTAATTTTGGTTCTTGGTACTCTAGCAGTCATTGGGGTATTTACAGGGGGTCAGTCATGAACTCCAGGCCCAAATTGGATTACCGTGCTAAAAGTCACTTGTCTTATTTCGCATATGTATGCCATCGCTTTTCTGGTCTGTTATTGGCATGCTTTATTCCACTACACTTTTTAATGCTCTCCCAATCCTTGCGAGGTGCACAGGGCTTTGAAAAATCCTTAGCTTTAACGGATTTCTGGGTATTTAAGTTTGGAGAGTGGGTTCTTGTGATTTTGCTAGCCGTTCATTTGGCTGGTGGAATACGTCTTCTGATGATTGAGTTTGGCCCTTGGAAGGGTTTACGCAAGGGTTGGATACAGCTCTCTATCTTGTTCGCTATTGCTTGTGGACTTTTATTTTTATATTTTGCTAATTGATTAGGCTGATATGCAATTACAAATGAATTTAGTGGAAGAGGCTTGTAAAGAGCTCTACATTCGCGCTCTGAAGGTTTTGCCTGATGATATTAAGGCCGGCATTAATAGATTGGATAAGACTGAGACAGATTCGCGCGCTCAAGTGGTCTTGAAGACCATGATTACCAATATCACTGTAGCCGAGCGCGAAGACAATCTTCTTTGCCAAGATACGGGTCTACCGATTTATAACGTGAAGATTGGTGCCAATGTGCAATTTGATGGCATGGCATTAAAGGCGGCTATTCGCAAGGGTTGTGAGCGTGCCACTAAAGAGTATCCACTGAGATCCTCGGTGGTACATCCGATTACTCGTAAAAATAATCACACCTCTTGTGGAATTGATATGCCGGCCATTCATATTGATTTTTTTGATGAAGCAGAATCAGTCGAAATTGAAATGGTGCCAAAGGGAAGTGGCTCGGAGAATAATTCCTTTTTAAAAATGGCGATCCCTGCAGATGGCATTAAGGGAGTTAAAGCATTTGTGATAGAGAGTGTCGTCTCTGCTGGGGGTAAGACTTGCCCGCCAACGATTGTGGGTATTGGCATTGGCGGCACATCAGATCAATGCGTTGCTATGGCAAAACGAGCGGCAACCCGTGAGTTAGGTAGTGTTTGCAGTGATGAAGAGGGTGCCAAGCTGGAGAAAGAGCTTAGTGCTGCTGTTAACCAACTTGGAATTGGTCCACAAGGGCTCGGCGGCGATGGAACTGCGTTTGCAGTGCAAGTTGAGCTAGCTCATACTCACATTACTTTGAATCCTGTTGCAGTCAATATGCAATGTCACTCAGCTCGTAGAGCACGCGCAACTTTTACGCCTGCTGGCGTAACCTACGGATTCTAGGAAGACGACGGATGGCACATTACAACCTAGCAACACCCGTAAGTGAAGAAGATATTCGCAAACTTCGCATTAACGATACCGTGACTTTGCAAACTACTTTATTTGGCATTCGCGATGCGACTCAGATCCATATGTTTGACCATGATCGTAAAACGCGATTTGATTTGAATGGCCATGCAGTTATTCATACAGCTCCAAATGTTCGTAAGGTGCCGGTAAGTGATAAGTTTCCTGCGGGATATGAGCCTATCTGCATTGGCACGACTACATCGGATCGTATGGAGCGCTTTACTCTTCCATTGATGACTCAAAACGGTGTGCGCATGATTGTGGGCAAAGGCGGTATGCGCGAGGGCTCGGCAGAGGCATTTAAAGAGTTAGGCGGTGTTTACTTGGCTATTATTGGTGGCACTGCGGCCCTGGAGACAACCTGGATCGAGCAGATTGAAGATGTGGATATGGATGATCTCAATCCAGAGTCTTTATGGCGCTTCAGGATTAAGGATTTTGGTCCATTGCTGGTGGCAATGGATAGTCATGGTGGAAGTATCTATCAAGAAGTAAAAAGTGATGTTGCCAACAAAAAAGAAGCGGTGCTAAAAAGTCTTGGGATTACTTCATGAACACGATCCCAATAATAGATACCGATATTTTGATTTTGGGGTCAGGAGGCGCCGGCCTCTTTGCGGCTTTGCACGCACATCAGGCGAACCCTAGTTTAAATATCACGATTGCAGTTAAAGGATTATTAGGAAAGTGTGGCTGTACTCGGATGGTGCAGGGTGGTTACAACGTGGCTCTGGCAAAAGGTGATTCTGTTGAGCGACATTTTATGGATACGATTGAGGGCGGTAAATGGCTCTCCGATCAAGATCTAGCCTGGACGCTAGTTAGCAAAGCGGTTGAGCGTATTCACGAACTAGAAAATGAATTAGGTTGCTTTTTTGACCGCAATCCTGACGGCACAGTTCATCAAAAAGCGTTTGCTGGTCAAACTTTTGACCGCACTGTTCATAAGGGTGACCTAACGGGCATTGAGATTATCAATCGTCTCGCCGAACAAGTTTGGTCTCGCGGAATCAATCGACTTGAAGAGCATCGCGCGATTGAGTTGATTCATAGTCAAGATGGAAAATCACTTGCAGGTGTATTGATGCTTGATATGCAGACGGGTAAGTTTGTATTAGTGCGCGCTAAGGCTGTACTGCTTGCAACTGGGGGTGGTCCAACCATGTATAAGTACCACACACCGTCTGGCGATAAGAGTTGCGATGGTTTAGCCATGGCATTACGGGCCGGCCTAACATTGCGTGATATGGAGATGGTCCAGTTTCATCCTACCGGTTTATTGGCGGGGCCTGGCACTCGGATGACGGGAACAGTGCTAGAAGAAGGTTTGCGTGGCGCTGGTGGGTATTTATTGAATGGTAATCAAGAGCGCTTTATGGGCAATTACGATCCACGTAATGAGCGCGCTACCAGAGATATTGTTTCTCGATCGATTAATTCGGAAATTCGCGCAGGGCGCGCTACTCCGAATGGTGGTGTTTATATTCAAATGAGCCATTTAGGCCCCGATAATGTACGTAAGCAATTTAAAGGTATGGTTGAGCGTTGCGCTGATAGTGGATTTGATCTTGCAAATGATTTGGTAGAGGTTGTCCCAACTGCGCATTACATGATCGGCGGCTTAGTTTTCAGGAAAGATTGCAGCACGGATCTTCCGGGTCTATTTGCAGCCGGTGAAGATACAGGTGGCGTACATGGCGCCAACCGCTTGGGCGGTAATGGTGTTGCTAATTCAACAGTATTTGGCGGAATTGCAGGGGAGGCAATGGCTCATTGGGTTTCCTCTCAACAGCTAAGCGCCTGTAATATGGATGAGGTCGCGGCAAGTATTGAGGCGCATGAAGCACCATTGAAAAAAGCGGCTGGTGATATTGAAGCAGTCCGCGAGGCGCTTGCAGAATGTATGTGGGATGACGTTGGTATTTCGAGAACAAAAGATTGCTTATTACGCGCACGTCAAACCTTAAAGCAGTTGGCTGCCCAGTTAAATCAAATGGGTGTGGGCGACATTCAGCGGGAATATAGCAATACTTGGCAAGATTGGATGAATTTACAAAACCTGATTTTGGTGAGTCAGGCTGTCACTGAGGCAGCTATTGCTAGGGAGAATTCTAGAGGCGCTCATTATCGGGATGACTTTCCAGAGCCAGGATCACTTGAAGACTCCTATTTCACTGCAGTTAATTTCAACTGCCAAGAGTTAAAGATTGAAAATCGTCCTGTTCAATTTACGATGATTAAGCCGGGTCAAACTATCTTAGTCGAGGCTTAATATTTTTGATCTGATCGACCCCATCCAGTTTGGAATAGCGATGCTGGTGATTTTTGTTGCATATTTCATTTTTGGCATCTCAGGATTCGGGTCATCAATCATTTCTGTACCACTACTGGTTCAGATATTTCCATTAAAAACAGTGGTCCCAATGATGGTCATTATTGATATCTGCGCCTCTTTATATGTCGGCAGAAAATCATCTCAAGATGCCAATCTCAAGGAGCTTAAATGGCTGTTCCCATTTAGCCTAATTGGCATGGTTCTAGGAATTTATTTGTTGGTCAAAGCACCAAGTGAGCCGCTATTAATCACATTAGGTTGCTTTGCTGCGATTAATGGAGCTCGGGTCCTGTGGCAGAGAAATTCAGAAATGCATGAGCCAATTAATAAATGGTGGGCGGCACCATTTGGATTTTTTGGAGGCACCTTTACAGCATTATTTGCCACGGGTGGTCCGATCTACGTTTCTTATCTAGGCTTACGGATCAATGATCCTAAGGCATTACGCGCTACCATGGCGTTTGCAATCTTCATGTTGACATTTTTGCGTCTGACTTTAATGTTGGTGACCGGTTTGATTCTAAGTTGGCCGGTTGTTGGTTTGGCAATTTGTCTCATGCCTGCAACTTTTCTTGGCATTTGGTTGGGGACCCATGTTCATACTAAATTGAGTAACGCTGCTATGAGGGTGGCTTATGGATCAATTCTAATTTTTGCTGGAACGATGCTGTTGACTCGTCAGCTTTAAAACAAAAAAGCGAAGTTTTTGACTTCGCTTTTTTGGGATGGTGCAATATCTTATTGGGCACTAATATTTCTGCCCTTAATCACTTTCTCCCAGGCCACTGATTCGGCTTTCACTTGGGATTCAAATTCCTTCTGATTATTGACTACTGCAGTGAGTCCGTTTAAATCTAAGCTAGTTCGTAATGCTTCTGAATTTACGGCTTTAACAGTGGCTGCATAAATCTTATCGGTGATTACTTTTGGGGTGTTTGCTGGAGCAACCAATCCAAACCAGCCAGTAGATTCATATCCAGGTATACCCGATTCAGCGACAGTGGGAACATCAGGCAATTGTTTGGAACGCTTTAAGCTGGTGACTGCCAAAGGTTTAATTTGAGCGGCCTTCGCAAAACCTGCTGCTGCTGTTAGGTTGCCCACCATAAAGTCAATCTGACCAGCAACCAGATCATTCAGTGCTGCTGATTCGCCCTTATAAGGCACGTGTGTAGCAGGAATTCCTGCTGTGTAGGTAAAGTTTTCCTCGGCCATATGAACCTGGCTGCCAATACCTGCTGAGCCAAAGTTCAGATCTTTAGTTTTGGCATAAGCAATGAATTCAGCGACATTCTTTACGGGAATCTTATTGCTAACGGATAAGAGCATGGGTCCACTTGCTACGTTGGTAATGTAGACAAAGTCCTTGGCATAGTTAACCGGCAATTTCTTATAGAGCGATGGATTTACCGTAAGCATGCTGCCCGAAGCAAGCATGATGGTATATCCGTCAGCAGATGACTGAGCAACATATTCAGCCGCTATATTTCCACCAGCGCCAGGCTTATTTTCAACAATGACGTTTTGACCAAGATCTTTTGTCAGTTGCTGAGCTAGTAGGCGCCCGAGTATATCGGTAGTACCTCCAGCAGCAAAAGGAATGACAAGTTTTATGGGTTTTGTTGGCCAGTTTTGCGCATTCGCCAAAGGTGAGGCTAGCAGTGCTAGTGAGCCTGCAATTAATAGAAATTTTTTCCCTAGCTTGCTGATATCTTGCTTAAACATGCTTACTATCTCCGATGGTAATTTGATCTCAATATCTTATCTGCATATGCATCTAAAAAATGGTGCGATCTCTATTTGTTAGTTATAAGCTTATGTATTTCTAGTGTCTCCTCCAGCCATTGCCTGATGCAATCTTATTCATAATCGCACTACACAATAATTGGGGTCTTGCAAGATATCTAAATCATCTATATGATTTAGATATGTCATCTATTTTGATCTCCGAGTTCATCACAAGTCAAGCCCTAGAAACCCTGCGTTCTAAACATGCAGTGGTTTATGAGCCAGAGCTATATAAAGACCGTCCAGCCCTTATTGCTGCACTGCAAAATATCGAGGGGTTGATTGTTCGCAACCTTACCCAGGTGAATGAAGAGATTTTGGCTGGCGCGCCACACTTGAAGGTAGTGGGTCGACTCGGTGTCGGTCTTGAAAATATTGAATTGCCTGCTTGTGCCAAACGCAATATCAAGGTTATTCCTGCGACAGGTGCCAATGCTGAGTCTGTAGCTGAGTACGTTGTAGGTGCTGCGGTTGCATTAACTAGAGGGTTTATTCCGGCAACAATTTCAACTTTGAATAGCGAGTGGCCTCGCCCACGTTTCTCTAGTTACCATGAGTTTTTGGGTAAGACTATTGGGATCGTTGGTTTTGGAAGCATAGGCAGAGTGGTGGCTAAAAAAGCACATGCTTTTGGCTTGCAGTGTCTTGCTTATGACCCAATGCTATCTGGAGAATCTGTTGAGCTTGATGGGTTCACAGTACCTTTGCTCTCTTTACAAGAGCTGCTTGCAAAAAGTGATGCGGTCACTTTGCATCTTCCATTTCTGCCAGAAACAAAGAACTTATTTAATGCTTCAATTCTCGATCAAATGAAGTCCGGTGCATGCCTGGTTAATACTGCGCGTGGTGGCATTGTTGATGAGAAGGCGCTTGCAGAACGCTTGCGCTCTGGGCGTCTAGGTGGAGCAGCGATTGATGTGTTTGAGAGTGAACCGGCTAAAGATTTAAGTCACTTTGCTGGAATTGAAAATCTCATTCTTACCCCTCATATTGCAGGCGTGACTCATGAGAGTAATGAGCGCGTTAGTCAAATGATTGCTGATGAAGTTAATCAGTTTTTAGGAGCATAAGATGAATTTGTCTTATCAAAAGATGGTTGAGCTAGCCTCATCTGGATTGCAGGCAGCGGGCATTGGAGAAAAAGCAGCCTTTGAGACTGCGCAATTTCTAGCTCTAGCTGAGCTTGACGGATTGGCTTCTCATGGACTGGCGCGTGTTTCTCAGTATGCTGGGCATGCTAAAAATGGTCGAATTGAGTTATCACCAAAAGTGAAGGTGCGACCTTATAAGGCATCTGCTGCATTGGTGGATGCGTGTGATGGTCTCGCATTTCCGGCGTTACGATTTGCTACTGACTTATCTGTGAATTTAGCCTCTAAGACTGGAGTGGGCCTTGTTGCCGTTACCAACAGCCATCACTTTGGGGTTGCTGGGCACTTTGCTGAAGCAGCAGCGCGCGCTGGTTATATCTCTTTACTGTTTGGCAATACGCCAGCAGCTATGCCAATGGTTGGTGGCAGCAAAGCGCTATTTGGTACTAACCCATTGGCGGCAGCATTTCCGGTTGTTAAGCATGACCCGTTAGTAATTGATATGTCGCTCTCCGCAGTGGCTCGAGGCAAATTGTTGGTTGCCGCTAAAAAAGGTGAATCTATTCCAGAAGGCTGGGCATTAACTGCTGAAGGCAAACCAACGACTGATCCAAATGAGGGGCTCAAGGGATTGATGGTTCCTTTAGGCGGTGATAAAGGTGCCTTGCTCGCGTTAATTATTGAGTTGCTAGTGGTTGGTCTATCCGGAAGCCGTTTTTCCTACGAGGCAGATTCCTTTTTTGATGCTAAAGGTAATCGTCCGCGTATCGGCCAACTTTTGCTAACTATTGATCCAGGCTTGGCAGGTAGTCAGGTATTTGTAAAGAAGATGCAAGAGCTTTTAAAAACCATGGCATCCGATTCGGGAACCCGTGTTCCAGGGCAAAGACGTTTTAAACAGCGAGCCTCAGGCTTTAAAGAGGGTGTGAATGTTTCTGATGTAGTCGTAGAAGAAATTCGGGCTGGCATCCGCCAGTCATGGAGTTAGCAGTCAATCAATGGGATTAATGAGGAGAAGATAATGATCCATTTTGTCGTGCATGAGCCAGGAGATGGCGTAGGTGTAGTGGTTGTTGAAGGCGTAAAAGCTGGAGACGATTTAATTGGTTGGGTGATGGACGGAGATTTAACGCTCAATATGAAATCTGAGAGTGATATTCCAATCGGTCACAAAATCTCATTAAATGAATTTAAGTCAGGCGATACGGTGATGAAGTATGGCGTGGACATCGGCAAGGTTGTAGCTCCCATTAAAAAAGGCGAGCACCTTCATGTCCAAAACGTAAAAACTAAGCGCTGGTAATCCAGACTCTTATTCACCCATTCATTTAGAAAGAAAACAAGATGATTAATTTGAAAGACGCGAGCTTCATGGGTTACCGCCGTGAAAATGGCCGCATGGGAATTCGTAATCACGTATTAATTTTGCCTTTAGATGATTTGTCCAATGCAGCTTGCGAAGCTGTGGCAAACAACATCAAAGGAACTCAGGCTATTCCTCACTCATATGGACGCCTGCAGTTTGGTGCCGACTTGGATCTACACTTTCGCACCTTGATTGGTACGGGTTCTAATCCAAACGTAGCCGCTGTAGTGGTAATCGGTATTGAACCACAATGGACAAAAATTGTAGTGGATGGCATTAAAGCTTCCGGTAAGCCAGTTGAAGGTTTCTGGATTGAAGGTAATGGCGATACAGCTACGATTGCTTCTGCTAGCAAAGTTGCATACCAAATGATGAAGCATGCCTCTAAGCAAAAGCGGGTTAAAGCACCTTTATCTGAATTATGGGTATCCACCAAGTGCGGTGAGTCTGATACAACATCTGGTTGCGGTGCTAACCCAACCGTTGGTGATGCATTTGACAAGCTCTATGGCATTGGTTCTACCTTGGTTTTCGGTGAGACTACAGAGTTAACAGGTGGCGAGCATTTGGTTGAAGCACGTTGCCGCACTCCAGAAGTAAAGAAAAAGTTCCGCGAAATGTTTGATCGTTATCAGGATGTTATTGAGCGTCATAAAACAAGCGACTTATCTGACTCACAGCCAACTAAAGGCAATATTGCCGGTGGATTGACTACGATTGAAGAAAAAGCCTTGGGCAATATTCAGAAGATCGGTAAGAAATGTATCGTTGATAGCGTCCTAGATAAGGGTGAAGAGCCTAAGATCCCGGGTTTGCACTTTATGGATTCCTCATCAGCTGCTGCTGAAATGGTGACCTTGTGTGCTGCCGCTGGATTTGCTGCTCACTTCTTCCCAACAGGGCAGGGCAACGTGATCGGTAATGCAATTCTTCCCGTGATTAAGATTTGCGCTAATCCGAAAACAGTTCGTACGATGGGTGAGCACATTGACGTTGATGTGTCTGGACTCTTGCGTCGTGAAGAGAATATGGATGATGCTGGTAATAAACTATTAGAGTGCCTTGTACGTACGGCTGATGGTGAATTAACTGCTTCCGAGATTCTCGGGCACCGTGAATTCGTATTAACTCGTTTATACGAATCAGCATAAGTATTAAAGTATGAAGTCCCTGACCGCTTATCAAGAGGTAAAGCAAAAGATCACCGAGGATCTGGTCAGGGGTCGATACCCTATGGGGCAGGCCTTGCCTGCTGAAAAGGATCTATCTAAAGAATTAGATGTATCTATAGGAACCCTGCGTAAAGCGGTGGACGAGTTAGTTGCTGAAGGTATTGTGGTTCGTCGCCAAGGCAGGGGTACCTATGTTGCTGAGCATGATCTCAAGCGTTTGTTGTATTACTTTTTCCACGTTGTAAAACATGATGCCGATAAAAAGAGTCACCCCAGGGTTGATCTTGTTTCTTTAACGAGTGCTATTGCAAATAAAGAAGAGGCTAGTAAGCTTGCAATTAAGGAAGGTGCAGCAGTATGGCGTCTAGTCAATTGCCTTTACTTAGAAAATAAATGTGTGATGATTGACCAGATCACATTAGATAAGAAACGCTTTCAGAAGCTCACACGGGCTGATTACATCAATCGTGAGGGAAGTATCTATCAGCTGTATCAAATGAAATATGGACAGACCGTAGTTCGTAGTAGCGAACGTTTAAGAGCGGGGCTTGCAAGCAAGCAACATGCTGAGTGGCTTGGCATAAAGTCCAACTCTCCTGTATTGGTGATCCGTAGAGTTGCGCTTGGTATCCAGGATGATCCTATTGAATGGCGAGTATCCACCCTGAATACTGATCAACATGAGTATTTCAGTGAGTTGATTGCATAGATACCACCTCAGTAATGTCATTTATTAAAAATATCCCAGGAATATTATTCGCAACCATAGTTGCCTTGGTGGCTATAGAAATGTCTAGTAGGTACCCTGCTTTGGGAAGAAATGGCTTAAGTATTCTTACTTTAGCTATTTTGATTGGCATTGCAATTGGCAATATGCCAATTTATAAATTTTTGATTTCTTATTGCGGTTCTGGAATTAATTTTTCCAAGCAAAAAGTGCTGCGCTTAGGGATTATTTTGTATGGTTTCAGACTAACATTCCAAGATATTGGTGATGTCGGCATTGGCGGCATTGTGATTGATGCGGTCATGCTGACATCCACATTCATCTTGGCGGTATATCTGGGTGTGAAATATTTCAAACTAGACCGAGATACTTCGATTTTGATTGGTGCGGGTAGTTCAATTTGTGGTGCGGCCGCCATCTTAGCGACTGAACCTATTCTGAAGGCAAGCAATGAACGGGTTGCCGTTGCAATTTCTACCATTGTGATTTTTGGAACTATTTCTATTTTTATTTATCCAATAATTTATTCTTACGCTTTACTTCATTATCCCGAGTATTGCAGCCCAGAAAAATTTGGCATCTATATTGGCTCCACTATTCATGAGGTTGCTCAGGTAGTCGCAACAGCAGGTGCAATTGGTGATGATGTCACTAATACAGCTGTAATTGCCAAAATGGTGCGAGTCATGATGTTGGCACCATTTTTAATTGGCGTTTCAGCCTTTTTATCGTTTTCTGAAAAGACAGGAAAAACCTCTGCGACTGGAAATGCGACCAGTGGCGATACAAAAAAGTCTATCGGTAAATTTTTCCCAGTATTTGCAATCTTCTTTTTGATTGCTATTGGGATTAATTCAACGGGCTACATCAGCCAAAATGTCCGTACTGGCCTTATCTATCTAGATAATTTTTTATTGGCATTAGCTATGGGTGCCCTTGGTTTGACAACCCATCTTTCCGCAATAGCCAAGGCAGGAACAAGGCCATTGAAGTTGGCTGCCATTCTATTCCTGTGGCTAGTGCTTGGTGGAGCGATAATTAATATTACAGTCAGTAAGTACCTGTAAATCGATCGGTTTACTGAGGTGCTACCTCACGAATCATGCCTGCCGCAACTGTATGGTTAGTGGCCTCATCAATTAAGATAAAGGCTCCAGTACGCTGAGATTGATCAAATAGGTCCGCAACTATTGGCTTTTGCAAAATAAAATCAATACGGCCAATCTCGTTGGTAGATAGTGTTTGTACATCCCTTGCTTGAGATAAGGTTTGCACGTCTAGAACCTGTTGAATATTCTTTACTTTCGCACCAACAGTATTAGTGGTGTGACGTAAAGCATATTTACGACTCAATGAAAGTGGCTCGCTATCTAACCAGCATAAATCAGCAGAAAGTTGCTTACTTAGTACCGGCGGGTGATTATCTTCGGCGCTAATAAATAAAGAGCCGCGAGACACATCAATATCTTCAGATAATTGAATGGCTACCGCTTGACCTGTTTCGGCAGAATCCACCGCATTATTGCCATTAGCTTGCTTGCTACTGGAGCGATTGCCTAAATAAATCTCGGTAACAGTCGCTTCAGACCCGCTTGGCAGAACTTTAATCTTTTGGCCCTTGCGGATAGTGCCAGACTCGATTTCGCCAAGGTAGCCACGGAAGTCATCAGAAGCACTGCCATCTTGACGTGCAACGTACTGAACTGGGAGGCGGAGTGCTAACTTTTCAGACTCGGGGCTAGTATCCAAACTCTCTAGCCACTCCAAAAGGGTGGGTCCTTTATACCAAGGTGTATTTTTGCTGGCAGTAACGACGTTGGCGCCAAGTAATGCGGAGATTGGAATCAAGGTTGACTTAGGTAGACCAATTTTCTGGGTGAGATCTTCAATGGAAGTCTTGATGGTATTGAATACTTTTTCATCAAACTCATATAAGTCCATCTTATTGACGGCAAATACCACATGACGTAGTCCCAATAAATGCACAATCGCTGCATGACGTTTAGTCTGCGCCAATAAAGTAGCTGGAGTGGTATTGAGATCAACACGTGTTGCATCAACCAAAATGACGGCAACATCAGATTGAGATGCACCAGTCACTAAGTTACGAGTGTATTGCTCGTGACCTGGAGCATCAGCAACAATGAACTTACGCTTTGGGGTAGAGAAGTAGCGATAAGCCACATCAATAGTGATGCCTTGCTCACGCTCAGCCTCTAGGCCATCCGTTAGCAATGCTAGATCAACGCCTGCATCAGATGAGGTGACGCGTGCATGCTTAGTCTTTGAAAGAGATTCCAGTTGATCCACCAAAATAGATTTAGTGTCATAAAGCAGGCGCCCAATCAGGGTACTTTTTCCATCATCTACGCTACCAGCGGTAATGAAGCGAACAACGTTTTGATTTTGATTGGTAGTCATCAGAAGTAACCTTCTTTCTTGCGGCGCTCCATGGAGGCCTCATTGGTTTGATCGTCCATGCGGGTTGCGCCACGCTCAGTGACTTCAGTAATGGCAGTTTCGGCAATGATCTCCAGTGGGGTGGCTGCAGTGCTCAACACGGGGCAGGTGCAACTAATATCACCTACGGTGCGAAAACGTACATTTAGTATTTCGCCGATGTCACCGGCTGCTTTTGGCGTTACATCAGTTACCGGAACTAATAAATTATTTTTCTTCACCACTTCACGTTTGTGTGTGTAGTAGATGCTTGGAAGTTCTAATTTCTCGCGAGAAATGTATTGCCAGATATCGAGCTCAGTCCAGTTGGAGATTGGGAACACGCGCATGTTCTCGCCTTTGGCGATACGGGCGTTATAGAGTTTCCAGAGTTCAGGGCGTTGTGCCTTAGGGTCCCATTGCCCGAATTCATCGCGGAAGGAGAAGATGCGCTCTTTAGCGCGGGCTTTTTCTTCATCACGGCGGGCGCCGCCCATCAGGGCATCGAATTCATATTCAGCAATAGCCTCGAGTAGGGTTACGGCTTGCGCAGCATTACGTGAGTCAGTTTCTTTGCGCAGGCGAACAGTTCCTTTTTTGATGGAGTCTTCAACGTGACCAACAATCAGCTTTACACCAGTCTTTTCCACTACAGCATCACGATAGGCGATCACTTCAGGATAGTTGTGACCGGTGTCAATGTGCAAAATTGGAAATGGCAGCTTTACAGGGCGATCGCCAAATTGAAATGCCTTGCGCGCTAAGTGGAACATCACGATAGAGTCTTTGCCGCCAGAGAACAGCATAGCTGGATTAGCGCACTGCGCCACTACTTCGCGGATGATGTAGATCGATTCGGCTTCAAGCCAATCTAAGTGATCATCAAGTAATTTTTGTTCTGACATTCTGTAAGTTGTTTCTACTAAGTTTTGATATTGAATTTGAACTATTTGTTGACGTGCAAACCGCACTCTTTGCTATCGCTTTGCAACCACCACCAGCGACCAGCGCGGATGTCTTCACCCTTCTTTACCTGACGGGTGCAAGGCTCGCAGCCAATGCTGGGGTAGCCCTTAAGGTGCAATGGGTGAATAGGAACGTTTTCTTGTTTGATGTAAGTCCAAATGTCTGCCTCAGTCCAATCAAATAAAGGATTGAACTTTGCGATGCCTCTGGCATCATCTAGTTCCTCTAAATTCAGTTCAGTGCGCGTAGTCGATTGCTCACGTCTTTGGCCAGTTAGCCATGCATCAGCGCCAAGGAGTGCAGCATTTAGTGGCTTGATCTTGCGAGCACTACAACATGCTTTCTTGGGTTCTTCGCCTTCGTAAAAACCATTCATCCCATATTGATCAATAAAAGCTTGAACATCGCTTTCTTGTGGGCACACCTTTTCAATAGCTATGCCGTAGTGATCTTCTGTAGTTTTGACCATATCAACAGTTTCTTGATGCAGGCGTCCAGTCGCTAAAGTAAATAGCTTGATCTTGGCCTGTGCTTTGTTAATTGCATCTGTAATCACCATGTCTTCTGCCGCCAAGCTAGTGGCAAAGCGTACATCAGCAAAGCGTTTAGAAATATCCACTAGGCGCCACTTTAAAACAGCAGATTTTTCAGCAAGCTCAGCTGGTTGAAGTGCGCCTGTTGGAATCGCCCAAAATTCTGGTGTAATCACGAGCAAACCAATTTAATACCAACTAAAAAAAGTGTAGTTGCAAGCGTTGCCCTGGTAATTCGCTCTGACAAAATGCTGGAGAGTTTTGCGCCTAACCAAATTGCTGGGACAGACCCAATTAATAGCCCAAAGAGTAAGACAAAATGTACGTTACCAAGCCACCAGTGGCCAATGCCTGCCAAAGCTGTAAGTGGTACAGCGTATGCAATGTCTGTTCCTGCAACTTGTGAAGGCTTAAGGTGTGGGTAAAGTAAGAGGATGAGTGTTGCGCCAATAGCGCCGGCTCCAATGGAGGAAATAGTTACGAGTACTCCAATGACAGCGCCCACAATAATAGTAGCCAGTTTTAGGCGTGACCCAGTTGGTAGGAATGCTGGATTATCCTGTGCCCATTTCAAAAGCTTGGTTCTAAACAGTAGTGAAACAGCCGTTAAAAGAACTGAAATACCGATAGAAAGGCTGATGAAATGGTTGAAATTTTTTGAGACAGGCCCTATCAACTTCAACACAAGAATTGAAATTACTGCAGTAGTGATGCTTCCAATACAAAGGAGGCGAACAATATCCCAACGCACATTGCCATGTAATCTATGTGCAGCCGTTCCAAAACCCTTGGTAATCGCTGCAAAGGCTAGATCCGTTCCAACCGCTGTTGTTGGCGCTACACCAAAAATAATGGTTAGTAGTGGCGTCATCAGTGAGCCACCACCAACACCAGTCATACCGACCAGTAGGCCAACAAGTGCGCCGGAAATAATAAAGTGAGACGAGTCCAAGAAGAATTGCAGCATTATCTGTTTCCGTTCAGCTTAAGCAAAGGACTGCTCAAACTCTTCGAGCTTGATGGCATTCATAAGGAATAGAATTTGACGCTGAAAGCTTTTGCGCTCGGAGACCTTCTCATGGGGGAGGCGGTCATGTTCACGCAATAATTGGGTAATTACAGGGTTGTAATGCTCTCGGACGGGTGACATTGCATTTCCTTGGTAAATATCTCGTTAGAGACAATGTACCAAGGGGTCTATATATCCACAAGGAATATATAGCGATATCTAAATAACTTCTAGATATATAGAGGTGACTTTATTACTTCTCTACGAACGCACGTTCAAAGACGTAGTCACCCATCTGGCCAAGGCTTGGGGAAACTTTGAAGCCCTTGGCGTCCAACATTTCAGAGGTTTCTTTGAGCATGGAAGGGCTGCCGCAAATCATGGCACGATCCACTGCTGGATCGAGAGGAGGCAAGCCAATATCTTTAAACAGTTGACCAGATTCAATTGCAGTCGTTAGGCGACCAGTGTGTTTGAATGCTTCACGCGTCACTGTTGGGTAATAGATTAGTTTTTCACGAATGAGTTCACCCAAGAATTCATCTTGAGTGAGTTCGTCACGGATGTAATCGGCATAAGCCAATTCGCTAACTAGACGAACACCATGAATGAGAACAACCTTCTCAAATTTTTCATAAGTTTCTGGATCGCGGATGATGCTCATAAATGGAGCTAAACCAGTACCAGTACTAAATAGGTAGAGATGCTTTCCTGGATTTAGATCATCCAATACCAAAGTGCCAACAGACTTTTCGCTTACTAGGATTGGATCTCCAACTTGAATCTTCTGGAGGCGCGATGTTAATGGACCATCTTGAACTTTAATACTCAAAAATTCTAAATGCTCTTCATAGTTCGGGCTGGCAACGCTATAGGCACGCACCAAAGGTTTGCCTTCAACCTCGAGACCAATCATCAAGAAGTGGCCGCTACGAAAGCGCAGACCCTTATTGCGGGTGGTGGTAAAACTAAAGAGGGTGTCGTTCCAATGGTGAACGGTAAGAACGGTTTCGGTGTTGTATGCGGCCATAAATGCGTATGAATTAGTAGATAGCAAAACGATAATTATCCCATTCTTGAGGCTCTAATTTGAGGTTAAACCCCCAAAAAATAGGACTCAGAAGTGATATAGATCAGACTTTTAGTAATAAAGCGCTAGTTTAAAGAGGTTCGGTAGCCTATTGACTATCATCTAGTAATGAAAAGAACTCCGTACCTAATCCTGTCTATTTTTAGTTTGAGCTTGGTTATATTTGCCGTCATCTTGCAGCAGGTTGGATACCAAAACGTCAGTTTTTTGCCCTGTCCTTTATGTGTTTTGCAGAGGGTTGGCTATCTTGGGGTCGCTATTTCATGCCTATTAGCAGCCGGCATTCCAATATTGAGAAAGTTATTTCATGGCTTAGCCATGCTTGCTGCGGGGTATGGTGTGGCGGTAGCTGGCCATCATGTATGGCTTTTATCTCACCCTGCCGAATCTTGTGGAATAGATCCCTTGGAGCTATGGATCAACCAGTTGCAGGTGGCTAATAAGCTGCCTTGGCTATTTAAGGCCGATGGATTGTGCTCTGCAAAGCTCCCGGCAATTCTTGGTCTGCAAGTTCCAGAGTGGTCTTTGGTTTGGTTCGCGATATTGCTGCTGGTTTTGCTAATCACCTTCTTTAAGAAGTCACAAGCTTAATATTCCATAGAATTATTAGTGCTTAACTAATAACTATGCCTTCTTTTACAAGTATTGTTTTAACACTTAAGATCTCTATCAAGCTCATTTTTTGTAACAAGGAATCCTGATGACTTACTTTACCGATAACTCCCAAACCATTGGCAAGACGCCGTTAGTTCGTTTAAATCGCGTAACCGATGGTGCTAAAGCAACTGTGCTTGCCAAAATTGAGGGTCGCAATCCGGCTTATTCGGTGAAGTGTCGTATCGGTGTGGCCATGATTAATGATGCGCAAGAACAAGGTATTTTGGGGCCTGGTAAAGAGTTGGTTGAGCCAACTAGCGGCAATACTGGCATTGCTTTGGCTTTTGTAGCGGCATCTCGCGGCATCCCTTTGACATTGACCATGCCGGAGACCATGAGTATTGAGCGCCGCAAGTTGCTTACGGCTTTGGGTGCCAAGATTGTCCTGACCGAAGGTCCTAAAGGCATGAATGGCGCGGTTGCTAAGGCTAAAGAGATTGCAGAGTCAGACCCCAAATACGTCTTACTACAGCAATTTAGTAATCCCTCGAATCCAGCGATTCATGAAAAGACCACTGGCCCAGAAATCTGGGAAGATACTGATGGCAAGATTGATGTGTTTGTAGCGGGTGTTGGAACTGGCGGAACAATCTCCGGTGTTGCCCGTTACATCAAGAACACTAAGAAGAAAAACATTGAGGTAGTCGCTGTTGAGCCAACCTCAAGCCCGGTTATCACGCAAAAACTGAATGGCGAAGAAATCAAGCCTGCCCCACACAAGATTCAGGGTATTGGTGCCGGCTTTATTCCAGAGAATCTGGATTTATCGGTGGTTGATAAAGTTGAGCAGGTGAGCAATGAAGAAGCTATTGAATTTGCCCGCCGTATTGCCAAAGAAGAGGGTATTTTGGTAGGCATCTCCTGCGGTGCTGCGGCTGCAGTGGCGGTTCGTTTGGCTAAGAAGCCTGAATACGCGGGTAAAACAATCGTGGTGGTGCTTCCAGATACAGCTGAGCGTTACTTAAGCTCTGCCTTATTCGAGGGAATGTTTGACGAAAAAGGCTTGCCTACCTAAGCGGCTCCCTCAATATTACTGTCGGTAGGCTCTTTAGTCTGAATGGTTTATAAAGAGATTATGAAAAATACTTATAAGTTTTTTGCTCTCCTTTTAACCACATTTTCATTAGCTTCTGCTGCTAATGTCACTGTGCCCACCGTGTACTTCAACGGGGACATCCTCACGATGGAGGGGGACACCCCTAAGTATGTTGAAGCGGTTGTTGTCAAAGACAACAAGATTACTTACGCCGGTGATATGCGCGAAGCCTTTTCTCAGGCTGGATCTAATGCCGCTCTACAGGATTTAAAAGGGCACACCTTATTGCCTGGCTTTATTGACACTTGGGGCCACTTTGCATTAATCGCCCAAGATACGCTCGGCGTCAATCTTGCCTACTTCTCTAGAAATCCTCCGCAGACTAGAGCCCAGTTAATTAACAGGCTGCGTTCAGAGGCGAAAGTATTTAATGGTTGGATTGTTGGTACAGGTTACGCTGAAGCAATGCTTTCTGATGGTGGATTAACAATCGCGGATCTTGATGTAGCATTTCCAAACCAAGCGGTGTTGCTGGAGAATATCTCTACGCTGACTGGCATGGTGAATTCTGCTGGCCTAAAGAAGTTAGGAATTACAAAAGCCACTAAAGCTGTATCTGGGTTTATTCCGGTGAACCCTAAAACTGGTCAACTCACAGGTGAATTGATTGGCATGCCTTATTTAGAGGCGGTTGCTAAGGCGGTTGGTAAGTATTCACAAGAGCTGACGTTTGAAACTTACCGCAAAGCCGAGAAGATCTATGTCTCCAATGGTTTTACAACGGCACAAAGTTACGAAGCCAGTATTGCGGATATGCACAATATGCGCTTAGCTATCGATAGAAAAATTGTCACTATCGATTTAATTGCTTTACCAACTTTCGATATCGTCGATCAAATGTTGGCTTCTAATCCAAATACCCAGTTTGGCGTTTATAGCCACGGAGATGGAGGATTTAAAGTTGCCGGAATTCAGGTGCCAACGGATGGAGCGCCGCAACTGCGTTTGGCCTACTTTACCAAGCCCTATCTTGATACCACAGGCTTTCCAAAAGATTGGCGTGGCTTTTCCTACTACCCACAAGCCTTGTTTGATAAGTACACCAAGATGGCTTACGAGAAAAATATTCAATACTTTGGATATAGCAATGGTGATGCTGGCATTGATATGACTCTAGCTGCTTTAAGTAAAACGATTGCGGAGACTGGCATCACAGAAGATCGTCGTACCGTGATTGCCCATTCTTTCTTTGCGCGCGATGATCAGTTAGATGATTACAAGAAGAAAAATATTATGGCGGTAATGATGCCAAACGATACCTGGTTATATGGTGATGTTTATAACAAGGTCTTAGGTGGTGAAAGAGCGGCTAATTTAAGCCCTGCGAATAGCGCTAATGCAAAAGGTATAACACTTGCTCTACATAATGACACTCCTTCATCCGGCCCGAATGTGCTCTTTTCGGTTTGGAGTGCCGTGAACCGTAAGACATTCTCTGGTGCAGTGTTGGGGCCTGAACAGCGGATTACTCCGTATTTGGCTCTACAGGGCTTTACTCGCAATGCAGCCTATCAATATAAGGAGGAGCTCAGCAAGGGATCGCTAGCACCAGGAAAGCTGGCTGATTTAGTAATTCTTGATCAAAACCCCTTAAAGGTTGCGCCAGATGATATTAAGAGTATACAGGTCCTTAAAACCATTAAAGGCGGCGTTGAGGTCTATGGCAATTAAGTGATTGCTTGTATGGCAGTAAAAAAGAAGTTAAAAAAAGAGAGGTAGTTGCCTCTCTTTTTCTTTGCTGAAGAATTTATTCTTCTTCGCGCCGCAAGTGCGGAAATAGAATCACATCGCGAATATTAGGTGCATCCGTCAGTAGCATAACTAAACGATCGATGCCAATACCACAACCACCAGTTGGAGGCATGCCGTACTCGAGGGCGCGGATGAAGTCATGGTCAAAGTACATGGCTTCTTCATCACCAGCTTCTTTTTGTTCTACTTGCTTACGGAAGCGGTTCGCTTGATCTTCAGCATCATTTAACTCAGAGAAGCCATTGGCAATTTCACGGCCGGTAATAAAGAGTTCGAAGCGTTCAGTGATGCCTGGGCGGGTATCGGATTCTCTGGCGAGTGGGCTGACTTCAATTGGGTAATCAATGATGTAAGTTGGCTCCCAAAGATGTTCCTCAGCAACTAATTCAAATAAAGCAAGTTGAAGTGCGCCGATACCTGCATTCTTGAGGGTTGGGGCGTCTGGGTTCTCACCACCTTTTTTCAATTCAGCGCGAATGAAGTTGATGTCATCCAACTGAGATGCATCATAGTCTTTGCCTGACTGGCCACAGTATTTGAGGATGGCCTCAGTAATAGTTAGGCGTTGGAATGGTTTGCTCAGATCAAGTTCGCGACCTTGGTGAGTTAGTACAGCAGTGCCTTGGGCATCTATTGCTGCTGCACGAATTAAGCCTTCTGTGAAGTCCATTAACCAGCGATAGTCTGTATATGCCGCATAGAATTCCATCATGGTGAATTCAGGGTTATGACGTGGGCTTACGCCTTCGTTACGGAAGTTGCGGTTGATTTCAAAGACACGCTCAAAGCCTCCGACTACCAAACGCTTGAGGTAAAGCTCTGGAGCAATACGCAAGAACATTTGCATGTCGAGTGCATTGTGGTGAGTAATGAAGGGCTTCGCTGCGGCACCACCAGGGATAGGGTGGAGCATTGGTGTCTCTACTTCCATGAAGTCGGCATCTAACATATGGCGACGTAAAGATGCGATTGCATTACTACGTGCTTTAAATGTATTGCGACTTTCTGGGTTCACAATGAGGTCTACATAGCGCTGGCGGTATTTAGTCTCTAGGTCTGAGAGGCCGTGAAACTTATCAGGCAGCGGACGCAGTGATTTACTGAGTAAGCGTAAGTTGCTGCACTCAACAGACAATTCACCTTTATTGGTCTTAAAGAGATTGCCTTCAGCAGAGATAAAGTCTCCCATATCCCAATGCTTGAAAGCACCATGAATGTCGGCACCGCTGAGCTCATCATTGATGTAGAACTGAATCTGTCCACTGCGATCTTGAATGGTGGCAAAGCTGGCTTTACCCATCACGCGTTTGAGAACCATGCGTCCGGCTACTTTGACATGAACTTTCTTGGCGGCTAATTCTTCTTTAGTCAGACTGTCGTAATGAGCATGTAAATCAGCCGCTAAATGAGTAGGAACAAAGTCATTCGGAAATGCAACACCACCAGCACGTAGCTTGGCCAGTTTTTCACGACGCTCCGCAATGATGTGATTTTCATCAACTACTTCAGTAGCTGGGGCATTATCTAAATGGGTTTTATCGTTCATATCTATAGTGGTGCAGTAATGGGTGTTAGTTATTACACGCCTTGTTTTAGGCTGGCTTCAATAAAGGCATCGAGATCGCCATCTAATACTTTTTGAGTGTTGGAGATTTCGACGTTAGTGCGTAAGTCTTTAATGCGGCTTTGGTCAAGGACGTAGGAGCGGATTTGATGTCCCCAACCCACATCGGTCTTGCTGGCTTCTAACTTATCTTGTTCGGCACGGCGCTTTTGCATCTCATGTTCGTAGAGGCGAGACTTCAGCATGCTCATCGCTTCAGCGCGATTGCGATGCTGACTACGGTCGTTCTGACACTGCACCACAATTCCCGTTGGTATGTGGGTTAAGCGGACGGCTGAGTCTGTTTTATTAATGTGCTGACCACCCGCACCAGAGGCGCGGTAGGTGTCAGTGCGGATATCGGCAGGGTTAACGTCGATCTCAATCGAGTCATCAATCTCTGGATACACGTAGATAGAGGCAAACGAAGTATGACGACCGTTAGAGGAGTCAAAGGGGGATTTGCGCACCAAACGATGCACGCCAGTTTCAGAGCGAAGATGTCCGTATGCGTATTCACCATCGACTTTAATCGTCGCACTCTTAATGCCTGCAACATCACCATCAGACTCTTCGAGAATTTCTGTTTTGTAACCCTTACGCTCGCAATACTTGAGGTATTGACGATAGAGCATGCTAGCCCAATCACAGGCTTCAGTACCACCAGCTCCAGCTTGAATATCGATAAAGCAATTACATGAATCCATCTCGTTGTGGAACATGCGGCGGAACTCTAGATCACCGATAGTCTTGCTATAGCTCTCAACATCTTTCTCAATAGCGCCGATTGTTTCAAAATCGCTTTCCTCTTTGGCCATATCAAACAGTTCAAGCGCGCTAGTAATATTGGTATTGAGATCGGTAAGAGTCGCCACTACGCCATCAAGCAATTTCTTTTCTTTGCCCAGTGCTTGCGCTTTCTTTTGATCATCCCAAATGGTGGGATCTTCCAGAATGGAGTTAACTTCGGTAAGACGACGTGACTTTACTTCGAAGTCAAAGATACCCCCGAAGAGCTTGCTCACGGGTGAGCAGATCGGACAAGGTATTCGAAATAGTATTTAGTTGTTCAGCTTCCATCCCTTGATTATAAGGGGGTTATTGCCTTCGACCCTTAGGTGCTGGTCGCCTCATCATAGGCTTCAATCATGATCTGTACTCGGGCTTGACCCTGATACCGGTCAGTGACAAGGCGATAGGCTAATTTGGCTTTAGCGGGCAGGCTTTGAGTGCGGTTAAACCAAACAGCGGTGAGTGGTTTGCCAGTCGGCTTGGGTTCAGAGCCGCTAATAGGGCGAACCATCAGTCGTAAATGCTTTTCTTTCATGAGGCTTTGCTGGGTAATCTCGAATTCCCCATAGAAAACGGGCTGAGGGAAGCCCTGACCCCAGATCTCTTCAGCAAGTAGATCACCAATCTCAGGGGTAAATTCAGAGGGCTCCAACGTGCCATCGTGGGCATGGCGACGCTCTAGTAACTCATCCGTTAATAGGCTACTTGCTACCTCCTGAAAGCACGCATCAAACTTTTCAAAATCACTTTTTCGAATCGTCAAGCCTGCTGCCATCGCATGACCGCCAAACTTCAAAATCAGTCCGGACTCTTTTTTAGAAACAAGATCTAAGGCATCTCTCAAGTGAAAGCCTGTCAGTGAACGACCGGAGCCACGTAATTCTTCACCGGTGCTGCCATCGGCAGGAGCAAACACAATCGCTGGGCGATTAAAACGCTCCTTCAGTCGTGAAGCCACAATGCCAACAACTCCCTGATGCCATTCGGGATTCCATAAACAAATGCTAGAGCGCTCAGTCATAGTGCCATCAAGTTGATCTTCTGCAAGATGAGAGAGGGCAGTTTCTTGCATCCCCGTTTCAATCACGCGGCGTTCGCGATTAATGCGATCGAGTTCATGCGCAAGATTAAGAGCCTCATCTATATTGTCAGTGAGGAGCAAGCGGATGCCTAAAGTCATATCCGCTAGACGCCCAGCAGCATTGAGTCTGGGGCCGATGGCAAAGCCTAGGTCAAAGGTATTCGCTTTACGTGGATCTCGTGTTGCCGCCTGAAATAGCGCCTGAACGCCTGGCTGGGATATCCCAGCGCGGATACGCTTCAAGCCATTAGAAACTAATACTCGATTGTTGCGATCGAGTTGTGCTACGTCAGCAACTGTTCCTAAGGCAACAAGGTCGAGGAGGTTTTCTACTTTAGGTTGAGTTTCATTGGTTAATTTTCCGCGCTTGCGAAGTTCAGCGCGTAATGCCACCAGCACATAAAACATCACGCCAACACCAGCAAGAGCTTTGCTTGGAAAGCTGCAACCTGGTTGGTTGGGATTAACGATTGCCAGCGCCTTCGGTAAGTTATCTCCAGGTAGATGATGGTCGGTCACAATCACTTCCATACCCAATTCACGAGCACGATCAACGCCAGCCTCACTAGCAATGCCGTTATCGACAGTGATCAGGTATTTCGGTTTAGGCGTTTGCTGTGCTGCTAACTCAACAACCTCAGGCGTGAGGCCATACCCCATCGTAAAGCGGTTCGGAACCAGAAACTGAATTGGGGTGTCAGGTCCGCCGAGCATGCGTAGGCCCCGCAGGCCAACAGCACAAGCGGTTGCGCCATCACAGTCATAGTCTGCGACGATCAGCATAGGCTCTTTTTTCTCAAGTATATCAGCGAGTAAAGAGGCGGTACTGATGCAATTCTTTAGTTCAACTGGTGAAATCAGTTGTTTTAAATCGAGCGAGAGTTCTTCTGGAGATTGCAGGCCTCGAGCGGCATAGAGTCTAGCCAGTAGTGGGTGTAAGCCACTCTGCGCTAACCAGGTAGCAGTGCGTTCTGAGAAAGGACGTTGTGAAAATAAGCTCATATGAAATTCATGCGTAACTCATGACTGACTAATTTCCTTCCAAGTCAGAGGCTCTGCTTTTTTCCAGAAGGCCCAAGATCTTTTATTGAGATCTGTAGCGGTGAAAATACGTTCACGAACTTTACCCTTGGGAAAGTCAATGATGACAACCTCATCTAATTGCATGCTATGCAGTGCTGCGCTTAACAGTGGCCAATCAGTTTCCGGTTGATCAAGCCAGGCAAATGAACCAACCAAAGATTTCTCATCTACAACGATTTCGTGTGGAAGGTTTAATAGCCTTGATAGACCAGCCAGTATAGGGTGTGAGCCGATGAGGCGCTGCGATTGTTTTAATAGTACAGGCGCTTGAACATCATTGAGCTTACCGATACCGCTAATCCAGATTGAGTTGATGCTGGGCATGCCACGTTGTCCGCGCTCTTCATTGACGGGGCCGATATGCCAAAGCATTTGGATTTCATTTTGCAGTTTGCGCCATCGTTTCGCGATGCCTTCTTCTTGAGTATCACGCGGCATCCACCAATCAATATTTCGGCCATGAGCTTGATCCACGCTGTAACTTGCTAGGCTAGAAAATGGGCCGGCAGGAACAAACCAATAATGCTGGTTATGAAAAAGTACGGAACCCTGAAAATCTTCTTCAATAAAAGGTAGCGCTGCTTGAAGAAGCTCGGCTGACTCTTCCGGGGTCAGATCAATCTGGTTTTGACCCATCAAAATGAGGTGATCTCGAGTGGCATGCAGATGAATGGGTTGTAAGCAGGCAATGACTTCGTTTGGGTTAACGACTTGATTGGCTTGTCCGAGCAGTAAGATCGGTGCAAGAGGGAGTAATTCGCCGAGCAAAAAGCGCTCATGAGGTAGTCCCTTGTGGGGGCTATCTCTACTTTCGAGCTCATCCAAGGCATCTTCCCCTGAAAGCATCAGGGTGAAGCGGCGTAGCGGGGCCTTGGGGGAGGTGAAATTCGCAGTCATTCCCCTGATTTTAGGTGGCATTTAAGTATTCCATCAGTTTGTCCGCGCGATTCACTAAACTGTGGCTATGTTGAGACTTCCTATTGAGCTAGAAATTGGCCTGCGATACACCCGATCCAAGCGTCGTAAGACCGTGGGAAAGCGCGATGGTTTCCTATCCTTTATCTCTGGGATTTCTACTGCTGGTATCGCTTTAGGGGTTGCTGCGCTGATTGTGGTTCTTTCGGTGATGAATGGTTTCCAAAAGGAAGTGCGTGATCGCATGTTGTCGGTGCTATCTCATGTGGAAATTACTGCTCCTGATGGTTTGGCAAATTGGGAGCCACTGGCGCTGAAGGTTGCAACTCAACCACACGTTATTGGTGTGGCACCCATGGTGACTTCGCAAGGTTTATTGACTCGCGAAGGGGTAATGCGCGGCGTTGCTATTCGTGGCATCTTGCCTAGCGAAGAAGGTAAGGTTTCGGATTTACCAAAACAATTTGTTACCGGCAATATTGATGATCTAAAGCCCGGTAGTTTTGGTGTTGCTCTGGGCGCACAACTTGCAGCTATTGTTGGTGCACATGTCGGCGATCGTATTAATTTAATTGTTCCTGAAAGTGATTTAACTCCAGCAGGTGCTATGCCGCGGATGCGTACTTTGCAGGTAGTCGGCATTGTTGATAGCGGTCATTATGAATACGACAGCTCTCTAGCCATCATGCATTGGAAGGATGCTGCTGCCTTGTTACGCCTACATGATCCATCTGGTCTGCGCGTCAAGGTGGATGATATGCAGCGGGCCCCAGAAGTCGCTAATGAGTTAGCAGCGATTGTTCCTCAGGCGCTTTGGGTCACTGATTGGTCAAGATCTAACCGGAATTGGTTTGCAGCAGTTCAGACTGAAAGAAAGATGATGTTCATCATTCTGACTTTAATTATTGCCGTAGCCGCATTTAATTTGGTGTCCACCTTAGTCATGACGGTGAACGAGAAGCAAGCTGACATTGCCATTCTGAGAACTATGGGTGCAAGCCCTGGACTCATTCAAAGAATATTCTTAATTCAGGGATTGGCGATTGGTCTTTTAGGCTCTTTGGTTGGTGTTGCATTAGGTCTGTTGATTGCGCTGAATATTGATGTCATCGTGCCGGTCATTGAGGCCATTTTCCATGTGCAGTTCTTGCCGCGTGAGGTGTATTTCATTAGCGAATTACCTTCTGATGTTAGGGCAAGTGATGTGCTGACAGTGGGGTTAATGGCATTTGGTCTTTCTGTATTAGCGACCCTTTACCCAAGTCGTCGTGCTGCCAAGGTCCAGCCTGCGGAGGCCCTGCGTTATGAGTAATTCAGCTATGAGTGATTTAAATACCTTAGTGCTGAAGGCCAGGGGCTTAGCTAAGACCTATGGTCAAGGACCCACTGGCGTAGAGGTATTAAAAGCGATTGATTTGGATATTTCTACATCGGAGAAGGTGGCTATTGTCGGTTCTTCAGGTTCTGGCAAGAGCACCTTGCTTCACTTATTGGGTGGTTTAGATACTCCAAGCGCTGGCTCCGTCATGTTGGCTGGTTCTAACTTAAATAACTTATCAGTGAAGAAGTTAGATCAGCTGCGTAACCATAGTCTTGGGTTTATTTATCAATTCCATCATCTCTTAGACGAATTCAGTGCTGCAGAGAATGTGGCTTTGCCTTTGCGTATTCGTGGCCTTAGTAATGATGAGTCAATGGATCGCGCTAGCAAGATGCTTAAAGCGGTTGGCTTGGCTGCACGTGAACTCCACACTCCAGGTGAATTATCTGGAGGAGAACGTCAACGTGTGGCAGTAGCTCGTGCCTTGGTTGGTAATCCCGCTTGCGTTCTGGCGGATGAGCCAACAGGCAATCTCGATACCGAGACTGCAGACGGCGTATTTGATTTGATGTTGAACATCGCTCGAGATCAAGGCACAGCCTTTGTGATTGTGACGCATGACCCGGTGCGCGCCAAGCGTTGTGATCGGATCTTGCATTTAGAGCGTGGAGTATTAAAGCCATTCTCAGTGTGAGTGGACATCCCATGTGGATCGATACCCATTGCCATTTAGACGCTCTTGAGTTTGCGATTTCATTGCCGACAATTATTCAGGCGGCCACTGAAAAAAACGTTAAAGCAATACTATTGCCCGCTGTGAAGGTGGCAGACTGTGCTCATGTTAGAGAGTTAGCCCATCAATATAGTCAACAAATCCCGGGTTTGGTTTATACCCTAGGAATACACCCGCTCTATACCAATCAAGCCCAAGAGGGCGACATGGAAACACTTGAGAAAAGAATTGTCGAATCCCTATCTGATCCTCGCTTTGTGGGTGTCGGTGAAATTGGTTTGGATTATTTTGTAGAGGATTTAGACCCTCATAAGCAGGAGTTCTTTTTCAATGCGCAATTGGATTTGGCTCAGAAATATCAATTGCCCGTAATTCTGCATGTGCGTCGCTCTCAGGATACGATTCTGAAGGCTTTACGTCGCCGCAATATCCCTGGCGGAATAGCGCATGCTTTTAATGGCAGCTTTCAGCAGGCCGAGCAATTTATTGAACTCGGATTTAAATTGGGATTTGGAGGAGCCGCGACGTATGAGCGCGCTTTACAAATCCGCAGACTTTTAAAAGAGTTGCCGCTTGACAGTATTGTGACTGAAACAGATTCTCCCGACATCCCGCCGGCATGGCTTAGGGGGGAGGGCACTGCTTTTAATGAGCCCGCCTTTCTGCCGCGGATTGCAAAAGAACTCGCCTTAGTTAGGGGTGTAAGTGACGCTGAATTTACCTCGGCGGTATGGGCTAATGCAATGCAAGTGTTGCCACGCTGGTCTGCCCTCTGCGCAGGTATTCCTCAGCTCTCAAGTCTCAACTTAGCCTCTTAATTACTTGCGATTAGCTATTACGGCATTCATCGCCGGGGGATTACTCCTTTTGTTTTTGCCGCAATTGCCAGAATATTGGCTCATTTCCTGCATTACTTTTAGCGTAGTTTGTTTGCTGACAATCCTGCTTTCTAATCAAGGATCTCTTCTTAAGAAATTTGCAGTGATTGGCCTGCTATTTGTAGTGGGGTTTGCATGGAATGCTTTGTATGCTGAAAATCGCTTAAAGAATGTTCTCGCCACAGAGTTGGAGGGCAAAGAGTTAACGCTCAAGGGAAGAGTTGTAGCATTGCCGCAAAGTAATTCATCGGGTGCCAAGTTTGCCTTTGAGGTCGATGAGGCCTTCTCTGGAAAAGAAGCCCTGAATCACTTTCCAGAGAGAATCTATTTGAGTTGGCAGCCTGCCTGGAGAAATCCTCAAGCAATTCCAGAGGTAATTCCTGGGCAGCGCTGGAGGATCATGGCAAAGCTAAAGCGTCCTTATGGTTCCTTAAATCAACATACCTTTGATTTTGAGCGTTGGTCTTTTCATCAAGACTTTGGAGCTAGTGGATCAGTAAGGTCTGGGGAGTTATTGCTGGATAAAGATATCTTTTGGACAGAGCTTGAGTTACGTATGGAGCTTGCTAGATGGCATCTGCGAAAAAAGATTCAGTCTATGCTGCCGGATGATGCAAGGTATGTCGGTGTTTTGATTGCTTTGGTAATGGGTGATCAGAACGCCATCGATCAAGATGACTGGCAAGTATTTAATGCAACGGGCATTGGGCATCTCATCTCTATATCTGGGCTTCATGTAACTATGTTGGCGGGTGTTGGTGCTTCATGTGCTGCATTTATATGGCGTAGACGCACTTGGCCTCTGATTGCTCCAGTCAGCAAGGTAGCGGCAGTAGCGGGATTTGTAACTGCTTTTATCTATGCGTGGTTGGCGGGCTTTCAGATTCCGGCGCAAAGAACGATGTATATGGTTGGGGTGGTGGCATTTGCGTTATGGACTGGCCGAAATCCACGTTCTTTTGATATCTGGTGGTGGGCCCTGGCATTCGTGTTGCTCATTGATCCTATGGCGCCCTACACACCAGGCTTTTGGTTATCTTTCGGTGCAGTGGCTGCCATACTCTATGCCATGGGGGATTCGTCTGGTTTATTGGGCATCCCTACGGGTAAAGAATTAGAAACGCATTGGATGTATCGCATCGGGCAAGCCCTTCGTGAGGCATGTCGTGTCCAAGCCGTTGTCACACTGGCGCTGCTGCCATTGACTTTGTATTGGTTTTACCAAATTTCAATTGTTTCACCATTGGCAAATGCGTTTGCTATTCCGCTGGTAAGTTATATCGTGACTCCGCTGGCAATTGCCGGCGCCTTACTTCCGGAATTTATCGGCCGCTGGCTCTTATTGCCGGCGCATGCATCCATGGAATATCTTGCAGTCATCTTGGAGTGGATGGCGAGCTGGAGTTGGTCTGTGGCTTGGTCAAAGCAGCCTGAGTGGTGGATGCTGGTGATTGCTGGATGCGGAATTGTGTATGCAATTCGACCTGGTCCGATTGGTGAAACGTGGAAAGGTCGATTGCTTGGCATCTGTTTATCTGGCCCCTTATTTTTTTGGCCAAGCCAATTATTTGGAGATGCCTATCGCGCTCAAGGAGAGTTTAGGGCTAGCGTTTTTGATATTGGTCAGGGCACAGCAGTTCTCATCGAAACCGCTAATAGAAAATTGTTATACGACACAGGGCCTATTCAAGGCAAGAAAGATGATGCAGGTCAGAGAGTGATTCTCCCCTATTTACGTGGCAAGGGAATTAATCACATTGATCTGATGGTAATTAGTCATAGCGATAGTGATCATATTGGTGGGGCTGCAACACTTCTGAAGAGTATTCAATTTGATTTGATGATGGGATCTTTACCCAGCGCTAATCCACTACTTCAAAATTTATATAAAAGAAAGATTCCAGCCCTTCCCTGTCGCTTCGGTCAGAGCTGGAAATGGGACGGTGTCGAGTTTGTCATCTGGCACCCTCATGAAGAGACAGTATTTACTGATCAATATCCTGGGAAGCCTAACGAAATGAGTTGTGTGCTTGAGGTACGCAATCAACAAAGCTCGATTTGGTTAACAGGCGATGTTGAAAAGCAAGGTGAAGCAGAAATTACCGAGCGCTTAGATGAAAAAATGTTGCATGAAATTGGCGATAGAGAATTAATTTTTATGGCACCACATCATGGCAGCAAAACCTCCTCTTCCTTGGCGCTCCTTCAAAGATTGGAGCCTCATCAGGCTTTTGCACAAAATGGCTATCGCAATCGTTATGGGCATCCACATCCAGATGTCACGGCACGCTATCAAGGCTTGGGGATTCCTTTTCATCAAACCCCGAAAACAGGTGCCCAGACTTGGCTATTTAAAAATAATTCAAAATCTTCGACACAGTTTTTGCGGCATGATATAAAACGGATATGGCATCGATCGATGTCAAATTGAGTAAGAGGATTCTGCTGATGAATAAGTTACTTGTCCTATGTTCTCTGGTGGTTGCTGTGACATTTGGATGCGCTGGTGCGAATGTTCGCCCCCTCGTAGATATGAAGGGCGTCAATGAGGCTACTTATGAGAGCGATTTAAAAGACTGTCAAAATTATGCTCAACAACAATCAGGAATGGGTTCTACAGCCGCCAAAGGAGCTGGTGCTGGCGCGGTAGTCGGTGGTCTGCTGGGATTGGTTACTGGCGGCAACGGATCAGGAATTGCGCAGGCTGCTGGAGCTGGCGCCGTAATTGGTGGCGCAGGTGGTGCGTTTAGTGGAAACCAAGCTCAAGAGGCTGTTGTGAAGAGGTGTTTGAGTGGTCGCGGTTACAAGGTTTTGAACTAAAGCCACCCTGAAATAGCTAAAAAGCCCGAGTAATCGGGTTTTTTTATGCCCAGAAAAGCAAAAAGCCCTTAAAGATTAAGGGCTTAGTACGTAAATTTTGGTTGCGGGGGAGCGATTTGTTCATTGCTTTAAGTTCTGCATTCGGTCAGCCATTGGTTCATAGGTTTATCGGCATAAAGTAGAGGCCTCAAAAGTGGCAGGAATAGGTTTGGCGGATATTCAAACCCCTCAAGTAGTGCGTCTTTAAACGGCGATTATCTAGTATTGAGCTCATTTCAGTTGTTCGAAATAAGTTGTTTTAGATCTCTTGACTGTCAGAATCCGGCCATTAACTGACCTCCAGTCCCTAGAAGTTATCTAAGTCTTTCTTAGAAAAATACTCCACCAGATAATCAATTAACACTCTTACCTTAGGTGCAATATGTTGCCTTGTGGGAAAGAGGGCGTAGATACCTAATTCAATCGATTTATATTGAGGCATGATTTCTACTAAATCACCTGCTCGTATGGCATCGCCTACGATAAAGCTAGGTTGCAGAACAATGCCTTGATGAGCTAGAGCTGCAACAAGACAGGTATCCCCATTATTGGTTTGCATAAAGGGTTTGATGTTCACACTCTCTTTGCCTTTAGGCCCATCAAAGCTCCATTCTTCTTTTCCCGCCCAATAGCTATAGTTAATTACCTGGTGGTTTACTAAGTCAGCAGGTTTCTTTGGGATGCCATATTGTTTTAGGTATGTTGGTGAGGCACATAAAACGATTCGAGTGGTAGTGAGCTTTTTACTCACCATAGTAGAGTTCGTTAGTGCAGCAATTCGAATGGCAATGTCATACCCCTCATCTACGACATCCACTAACCGATCTGAGAGCGCGACATCTAAAGTGACTTTTGGATGCTTTTGATGAAAGATTCCCCACAGTGGCGCAAGCTTTCGTATGCCAAAACTAAAGGGTGCATTAATGCGAATATGCCCGCTCACATCATCTGTATGTGAAGTGATTTCATTCTCGGCGCTCTCTAGGGTTTCCAAGATTTCTTTACAGCGACCATAAAAGAGCTCACCTTCTTCTGTGAGGGAGAGTTTGCGGGTAGTGCGGTGAAGTAAGCGAATGCCCAGTCTTGTCTCTAAATCTACGAGATGTCTTGAGACTGCAGCCTTAGACATGCCAAGTCGATCAGCCGCTTTAACAAAGCTCCCTGCATCTACAACAGCGGTAAATGTGGTGATTTCTTGGAATTTATCCATTGTTTCGATTTATTGAACAGTTAATCTTATAAATGCTAGTTTATCTATTAATTATGGAACAGTAAAGTTCTACCTAAGGAAAGCAGTCTTTCCGCTTAATTTACTAAACAAGGAGTATTAAATGAAACACACTTATGAAAACGCTTTAAATCTGTTTGGACGACTTTTAATTGTTGCCCTATTTTTACCGGCTGGCTTATCGAAGATCACTGGTTTTGAAGGTACCGTTGGTTACTTCACTTCTTTGGGTATGTCGGCTCCCACATTGGGCGTAATCGTTGCCATCATTGCTGAAGTCTTAGGCGGTATTGCATTGCTCGTAGGCTTTCAAACTCGTATCGTCGCAGTTCTGTTAGCTGTCTTCACATTGGCCGCTTCGATTACTGGCCACGCATTTTGGGCAGCTCCCGCAGATGCGGCATTCATCGCACAACTCTTGTTCTTTAAGAATATTGCCGTAATGGGTGGCTTGTTGGTATTGGCATCAAGTGGTGCAGGCAAGTTCAGTATCGATGGCTTGAAAGCTAAACAAGATTAACTCTTGAGTCGGAGCGCCTCTACTTTCGTTGATGGGGTAGGGGCGCATTCACTCTATATATAGATAAAGAGTAAAAAATGACAACCTTAGTTGCTGCCCCTCTTATGTTCATATCTCATGGCGCGCCGACCTTTGCTATTGAGCCTGGCATCTTGGGTGAGCAGTTAAATCATATCGGCCAAAATCTTAGTGATGTCAAAGCTATCTTAGTTGTGTCGCCACACTGGCAGACTGCTGATATTGAGGTAATGACTAATCCTCAGCCAGAGACTATTCATGACTTTTATGGTTTTCCAAAGCCTTTGTATGAGCTTTCATACCCAGTTAAGGGTGCAACAGATGTGGCAAAGAAAGCAATTGATGCTCTCAAGCAGGCAGGCTTCATCGTTCAAGAAAATCCTACTCGTGGTTTGGATCATGGCACTTGGGTTCCATTGATGCACTTATTACCCAATGGTGATATTCCGGTATTTCAAGTTTCTATGCCAAAAGGTCTGGATCCACAAAGTGCCTATGAACTAGGCAAGACTCTAGGCCCCTTAAGAAAAGAGGGTGTGATGATTATTGCTTCAGGCAGTATGACGCACAACTTACATGATTTTCGTCAAGGCGTTGGTGGAGATCTGCCCTATGTCAGCTCTTTTTCCGATTGGGTCAAACAAGCAGTTCAATCTGAAAGATTAGATCAATTATTGGCGTATCGAGAGTTTGCGCCTGGTGCAATGCGAGCACATCCTACCGATGAGCATTTCTTACCACTATTTATTGCCTTGGGGGCCCGCCTGGGTGATGTTAATTTAAAAACCATTGAAGGTGGCATTGAATACGGCATCTTGTCAATGGATTCTTTCGCATGGGGTTTGAATAAATCTATTGTAAGTAATTTGGTTGAAGAAGATATACACGAAGGAAGCGAGATTTAAAGATGATTAGTCAGTTATTACCAGGCGCTCAGTTCGCCTATCGTATGCGACTAGCTAGTGTCAGTCCACCAAAGGGCTGCTTACTCTTACTTCATGGGGTGGGCGGAAATGAGCGTAATTTTTCAGAAATCAGTAAATGGATTGATCCAGCAATTTTGGTGATCATGCCTCAAGGCCCGATTGCATTAAGCAATAGTGGCGATCAATTTGCTTGGTTTCATGTTGCGTTTACCAAAGATGGCCCGCAAATTAATGAGCAAGAAGCTGAAGAGAGTCGATTGCGTTTATTGGTGTTTATTAAAGAAATGCAAGGTCTATATCAAGTAACTAGCAGCAATACGGTTGTGGCTGGTTTTAGTCAGGGAGGCATCATGAGTGCTAGCGTGGCTTTGACTTTCCCTAATACAGTTAAAGGCTTTGGCGTTCTCTCTGGAAGGATTCTGCCTGAAATTAAGCCGCACATTAATAACCTAGAGGGTTTGAAGCAACTGCAAGCGTATTTAGCTCACGGTAAGTTTGATAGCAAGTTGCCTATTAGCTTTCTATTTCAAGCTGATGAATTATTAAACGATTTGAACGTGCCTCATGTAACTAAAATTTATCCGATGGATCATGAGATTTCAGAAAATGAGTTAAAAGATTTTGTGCAATGGCTTAATGAGCAGTTTGAGTCAACTATCAGTAACTTTTAGTGAATTATTTCAAAGGAAATTAAATATGAAAACAGTACTCAGTATTAATAGCAGCATTTTGGGCGATAACAGCCAATCCAGACAGCTTTCCAATCAACTGCTTGAGCGTATTAAAAAAGCCCATCCTAGCGTCAAGATTATTGAGCGAGACTTGACAAAAGATCCATTACCCCATTTAAGTGGGGCGCAATTTAGTGCGTTCATTACGCCGCCTGAGCAGCGCACTGCAGAGCAAAAAGTACTGGCAGCCCAGTCTGATGATCTCGTTCAAGAAATCAGTGATGCCGATACGGTAGTGCTTGGTTTGCCTATGTATAACTTTGGGATTCCATCGCAGCTTAAATCCTACTTTGATAATTTAGCTAGAGCGGGTATGACATTTAAATACACAGCTACAGGCCCTGTAGGTTTGCTAACCGGTAAAAAGGCGATTGTTTTGGCGACTCGTGGCGGTTTTTATTTTGGAACTGACAAAGATACGCAAACAAAATACGTCAAAGACTTTTTAGGTTTTATCGGCATTACTGATGTGGAGTTTATTTACGCAGAAGGTTTGGCTGTTTCACCGGAGCAAAAAGCAAAAAGTATTGAAGGGGCTAGTGAAGTTATTACAGCAATGAGCTTATAAAGGCCGTACATATAAGCTTTATCTAAAGTAACGTTCGTTCCTAACTAGCTTAAGTAGTAAATTTTTCTATTCATTAGAATCTGCTATAAATTGATTAATAACTTATATGGATTGCTTTTATGAAAGACACCTTAAAGCCAGGCATTAAGTATCAATGTAAATTTACAGTTACAGATAGTCAGACCGTTCCTGCCATGTATCCCGAGTCTGGTGAGGCTGCAGTAAGGCCAGAAGTATTTGCCACAGGCTTTTTGGTTGGCTTCCTTGAGTTAGCTTGTGTGAGGGCGATTATTCCCCATTTAGATTGGCCAGAAGAACAAGCTGTTGGAACATTCATTAGCGTTACTCATGAGGCCGCCACTCCTGTGGGCATGGAGGTGACTGCGAATGTTGAACTTATTGGTGTAGAAGGTAGAAAGCTCATTTTTCAGGTAGAGGCTCACGATGAGGTGGACTTAATCTCACGAGGTCGCCACGAGAGAATGATTATCAACAAAAAGCAATTTGAAGAGCGGGCTAGGTCAAAATTTGTTCAGGATTAATTTATTGCTCAAGGATTTGGCATCCTCAGCCCTGGTCGATTCCGCCCCGGGCCACCAAGAATCTCAATAGCCCACTTGTTGGGCTATTTTTATTAGAAGTCCTCAATGGTGCTTATACCTAGAGCCTAGCGTGTTTGGTCAAATCCCATAGATTTAATCCGTCAATCAGGATTCAGCCACTCTGGTTCTAGACTGGGATATCAGGGTCATCAAATGTCCTTTAAAAGGACAAGTCAATTATTCATCCTTGTGTTGGCAATGTCGTTTTAAACGACAAATATATTTAGGGATTACAGTAATCGCACTTTGATGGATCCGCCTTGATTTGATCCAGCAACATTTCTTCTTTTTTGTACGCACACTTTACGCATGACCATACATTAGCTATTGGCAGATTTGTTGGCGCTTCACAGCTAGAGCATGGCAAGCCCTTCTTTCTTTCTGTGATCCAGAAGCCAGGTGACTCACACTCTGGGCATAAAGAATTCATCTTTCTTGAGAGATCTTGTGTAGCCTTCAATATGTTGGCCATACGAGTGGGATTGGTATGAGCTCTTAAATCATTCTCTACAACTACATTACCCTTTTTTGAAAGGTTAGTTGCCCAATCGAAGGCTTCTTTCAAAGACTCAAGATCTTTGATTCCTTTACGACACTCTGGGTGATATTCATCATCAGGTCGAACGACTAATTGATGGGTAGTAAATTGTGCCTCTGAAAGAAGCGCATTTAATTCATCCCAACTTGATACTTGCCGGCTGGTGCTTTGAGCGTGACCGCCAAAAAAACCAATAACTTCATGTTTGCGTATGTCATCTATTAAAACTACTAACTCGTAATTCCAAGGAAGCATGCCCGTATAGGGATCATTATCAAAAGCACCTTCGCTGGCAATGCCAAGCATAGAACCTGATAATTCCATTCCAACCCTAGCCTTTTTTCTGGCGGCATCTAGTTGGGAGCCATATCTTGGAATATCTCTAGTAAAGGTACCTAGTTTGTCTGTGTCATACCCGGAGATATGGACAACTTCTAAGCCATTAGAGTCAAGGAGTTGTGGGCAAATGACCGACTCTTTGCCATGTTGGGTTAGCAAACTCGCCTTGAGTCCAGAATAGGGTTTTGGATGAATTAGCATTTTATTTGGATGTTTTTAAACAAAATATTTGGCTACTGCGCTATAGATTGGAATGCCTAAGATAATATTTAAAGGGAAGGTGATGCCAAGGGACATGCCCATATACAAGGCTGGACTTACCTCGGGCATGGCATGGCGTAATACTGCTGGAACCGCAATATAAGAAGCGCTTGCCGCCAAAATCATCAAAAGGATTGTATCTCCCAAAGAGATATGAAATATATGGCATAAACCCAAGGCAATCATGGCATGGGTAGGTGGCGCGATGAAGGCATAAGCTAAAGTCACCGAAGGCTTGCCTTTGAGCTCCCCTAAACTCTTGGCGGCAAGCAATCCCATATCGAGCAAGAAGAATGCTAATAAACCCTTAAATAAATCAATCGAAAAGGGCGCCATGACTTTATGGCCCGAATCACCTGAAATGAGCCCTACTACTAAGGCTCCCAATAAGAGTAGTTGCCCACCATCAGTAAATGATTCGTGAAGTATTTTGCCCAATGAAGTGTGGCTACTGGCATTGCCTGAGCGTTGTTGACGAATTCTGTTGGCAAGAATGATGGCGATGATGATGGCGGGTGACTCCATGAGGGCCATTGCCGCGGCCATGTGTCCGCCATAACTAATACCGCTTTGATCTAAGACCTGTGTAGTAGTAATAAAAGTAACCGCACTAATAGATCCGTAAGTAGCGGCAATCGCGGCGGCATTCAGTTTATCTAGTTTGTATTTAAGAAAGTTGTAGCCCAATAGCGGAATGGCTATTGCTAAAGTGATCGACAGACCAAGACTAATAGCAATCTCAGGCGTAAAGCCTGATTTGTTTAAAGCAAATCCACCTTTTAATCCCAGAGCCATCAGTAGATATAGCGAAAGAAATCGAGAAATGGGCTGTGGAATTTCTAAATTGGATTTCACGAGGCCCGCAAAGATGCCGAAGATGAAAAAGAGGATGGTGGGATCTAGCAAGATATTCATAAATTGTCCTTTGAGGCGATCTTAGGGAAATTTATATGTAAAGTAAAATCGATATTAATACGTTTATATATAGGTAAATCCTGATGAATATTACTTTTAGGCAGTTAAGACTATTTCTAGCGCTGGCTGAGACTGGAAGCGTCAGTACGGCGGCGCGGATGGTTCATGTCACCCAACCAACGGCCTCTATGGGCTTAAAAGAAATCACGGATGCTGTTGGAGTACCGCTCTACGAAGTGGTTGCTAGGAAAGTACATCTAACAGCGATGGGTCAGGAGTTGGCTAAAACGGCTAGAGCGATTTCTACCGAGTGGGAATCCTTTGAGCAAGAGGTTCATGGAGTAAAGGGATTAACGCAGGGCAAGTTAAAGGTTGCGGTGGTGAGTACTGCCAAATACTTTGTTCCCAGAATATTAGGCACCTTTTGCGCAAAGTATCCTCAAATCGATATCTCTCTAGAGGTTCTTAATCGGGATGGTGTAGTGAAAAGATTAGAAGAAAATTTAGATGATCTTTACATCATGTCCCAGCCGCCACTGCATTTGGATTTAGAAGACGAAGTGTTTATGCCAAATCCTTTGTTATTGGTTGCCTCAAAAAATCATGCGTTTTCTAAGAAAAAGAATTTTGACATCAGCTTATTAAGGAATGAAAAATTTATTTTTAGAGAAAAGGGCTCTGGTACCAGAATGACAACAGATGCGCACCTTAAAAGACTCAAGTTCAAGCCTGATGTTAGGTTAGAGCTAGGGAGCAATGAGGCAATTAAACAGGCGGTTATAGGCGGCCTAGGCATAGCAGTTTTGTCTAGGTATTCCCTTGGCGATAAATCGGACCAAGAAGAAGTTGCTATCTTGAAATGTAAAGAATTTCCCATTCAATCAAGCTGGCACATTGTGAGCCCTAAAGGCAAAAAGTTATCTCCAATAGCAACCATATTCAAGAAGCACTTATCTCAACAGGCGAGGGATTGGATTTGAATTTAATACAATCGAAGGGGTTTTATCTTTTGAGCGTTACTTTAAGTAACGCTAAGAGATAGACGCATTAATAGAAAAAACCATGAGCACCTAATACCGAAACAAGGATTGTGCTTAGGCTTAGAACTAATATAACTGAATGAACAATGTAAGTCTTTTTAAGGTTGGTGATGTTATGCCTATCCTTGACTATACGACCATGGTTTTTCAGAATAAAGGGTTCAATCGCAAAGAGTGCTAGAAAAAATAGGCACCATACAAAAACCATCGCATGCATCCAGAAGAATTGTATTTGCGTAAAACGTCCCCAAGCATCGAGTTTGTAGGTCATGTAAAAGCCAGAGATACCAGCTAGCAAGACCATAACTCTCGCTATAGAGGCAAATCGATTTTCAATTGCATGAAAGATAGTGAGTTGGTCAATCCGAAAGGATGAGCGTCTTAATGTGGGAATCAGCACCAGGGTGACAAAAGTCACTCCGCCCATCCAGATGACCACGCTAAGAATATGTACCGCCCTTGCTAGAGTTAAGTCATTCATGATGTAAGCGTTGATCCTGAATAAGTAGGTTGTCACCGATCATTTCAACTCTTGAGTACCATTTTTCAGATAGTTCAGGGTTTAGGTGATCTTGGAGAACTATCTTAAAAAGCGATTTCCAGTCTGAGAGTAGTGAGGCATTAAATCCTGCAGCAAAATGTTTTCCAACTGGATCGTACTTGTGTGAGGCCTTAGGTATTCCGCCTAAAACTACCCACCAAAATTGGGCAATTTTTACTTTATGGTCTGCCCAATTGTGCACAACCGAGAATGGCTGGGCCAAAGAGGGGTGGTTGCGAGCGCGGTTGTAAAAATCATCGACTACTTGATCAATTTGATCTTTGCCTATGAGCTGCGCAATCGAAATAGATTTGTGAGTAGATGCTGACATAGTTTATTGAAGCTGAGCCTCTAATTCAGCGATTCGCTTTTTGAGGGCCCTTTGCTCTGTAAAGCGCTCTGTATCATCTCTAATGACTGCTGCGACTGCTACTGCTTTATGATTTTCATCAAAGATCATGGAGACGGTAAAAGCAATGGAGAGTGGTTTGCCGCTCTTGTGTAGGGCAGGTACCGTCAGGAGCTTATCGCCGTATCTGGTTGTGCCTGTTTGCATTGAATGTTCGTAACCCTCGTTATGGCGATGACGAAGTCTCTCGGGGATGATGAAATCCATGGTTGAGCCAATCGCTTCAGTTTTACTAAAGCCAAATATGCGCTCGGCAGCAGGATTCCAATAAATAATAATCCCCTGAGCATCAGAGATCACTACAGCATCCCCAATAGATTCAACTAACTTTGCAAAATTAATTTCCATATCAAGTCTTTATATCGCCTCAATCGCTACTGTTTTAAAAAGATTTTCTGTTTTTAATCTTGGTTTGGAAAAATCCTGTAATGAGTACTTATTAAGTCCCCTAATAAAGTCTGCTTTTGCGGAAGAGAGGATTCCTTTGAGTCGACATTGTTTATCAATGACGCAACTAGTATTTCCAGGGGTAAGGCAATCTAAGAGATTGTCATCAGGCTCGGTTTGCTCAATCAAATCACCAAGCTTGATTTGATTGGCTGGCTTTGCCAATTTAAGTCCACCCGCACGACCGCGAGTCGTTTCTATGTAACCCAGCAATCCCAGGTGATGGACTACTTTTACCAAGTGATTACGTGAAATCTGATAAAAATCAGATAATTCAGAAATGGTGGTAGTGCCAGTATTGCTTTGAGCAAGATGCATTAAGACGCGCAACGAATAATCTGTGTAGGTCGTAAATCGCATTTTTTATCCAATTCCAATAAAAGTGACTTGTTGACGTTTACCCTTAAAAGATGTATAAATTATACATGTTATTAACGTATCGACACTAAAAAATGACGCGCTATTGAAGCTGTCGAGCTAATGGGGTAGGGGGATTTAATATGAGCACATCATATATACGGTTTTTAAACCTAATTGACTCACTGGATCGTATGAATCCAGGAAGGCCTTTGGATGAAATAGAAAGAGGGCTGCTTGAGCATATCTTGCGTTCTGCTGAGGAGAGTCAGAAATTACTTGTAGGTGATTTAATTCAACTAAGCCAACTTGGCTCGCAAGCAACCCTGCATGGAAGAGTGAAAAATCTTGTTGCACAGGGTTACTTAAAACTTGTCTCAGACAAGGTTGATGGTCGCAAAAAGTTCGTGGTGCCAACAAAGATGGCGATTAAATACAATGAATTTATGTCTAAGTGTCTTGAGGATGCAATAAAATCATAGTCTGGCTGTATTTAGGCTGCATCTTAGTTTCTAAGCAAACCTTCGGTTGCTTCTTTGAGGGCGTATAAGGCTCACATCCTGGGATGTTCCAATATGTCCAAAACGACAAACCCACTATTCGGGTATAGAATTTGAAACATGTTGCTTCGTAGTAAAACTCTCATTCTATTGAGTAGTTTCTCCATATGTTGGGATTCGTTATACACAAAACAATATGGGTGGCTATACAGAAGGCGCATCAAGCACTATTACAGCTCCATTGACATATTCAGCATTAAACACAAACGCAACAACTGCTTTGGCTGGTGTTGGCGCTCAATACAAAGGCATCCCGCAAACAACCTTGTTTGCTAGTGCTGGTGTAGAAACAGACACTAATACCGCTAATGGCTCTTATTCTGCAACTGGAGTAACTGGTTTAACCCCGATTAACTTCAATGCTAATCCTGTGAAGACTCGTCCAACAGCAATGGTGGGTACCACCTACGATGTGGAGAAGAATCAGCGTTTAGGTGTCACGGGTATCCATCGCCAAGAGCCATATCAGTCAGTTTCTTCAACTACTGTGATGGCGACTTATACGGTTGGTTTGTAAGTACCTCTGCCAAGCTTTGCAGAAAACCCGCTTTGGCGGGTTTTCTGTTGTCTGCGAAAGTCTGCCTTGGGTCGGTAACTGTCTAATTGGCCAAACAGGCTCAGATGTCTCAAAACGGCCAATTTGAGACCTTTAGAATATCACCCCTTTAACGACACTAAGGGCTCAAAAGTTTTGAGGGGATGAATTATATATTTAATTATGTAAACCATTTACTTGCTCAATTTGGTGGAGTCTATTAGTAAAGTAGGTTTAATAGAGGTGGGGCCATGATAAGGAGAGGTATTTAAAAATAAAAAAATCATTGATGATCCAATGCACAAGGCACCCATCGTCAATGTAATTTTCATTGCCCGAGGACTTCGAAGTTGAAGTAATCCAACTGTGAATAACAGTAAAAAAGCGAGCGCATATATTGATGGCCACCTCACAAAGCTGATACGATCATATGCCAAGGATAGCCGAACGAGTCGTTCATGATGAAGAGAATCAATTGATGAGTAGAGTCGATGCACAACTGAGCTGCTTTGATTGAGTGTATTAGCAATGACATTAATCTGGTTGGTTAAGATTTCAAGCTGAATTAAGGAATCTTCATTGCTTTCTCGATTTCCATTGGCCATAGAGGGCCATTCGGTATCCACAATAAAGGTCACATAGTTATTTGTCGCCGACTTCAACTCTTGAGCATCTTGGGTTTGGAGTGTTTGCGAAATTCGCATTAAGGTTCTTATGGCGGTTGCCTCATTAATGAGACTGGAGTTTGCCGCCACATGGTTATTCCATACCCCAGTAGCAAATGTAGATATCACAAGGCCAAAAAGAAATGCTGGCACACTGATAAAAGAGGCTACTATCCCTTCTGATTTTTTGAACCAGCTAGAAAAAGGCGATCTGTCTAGGAACCAAAAAATTGTCAATACAACTAAAACGCCAGTTGTAATGCTAATGACTATAAAACGAAGATCTTGAATGAGGAAATTATCCATTTAATTTAATTATTTGTTCAGTCTCATACTGTTTAAGGGTATGAATTAAGTTAAGAATTTTGGTTTTATCCGACTCCGTGAGGGGGGTTGCGGGATCTTCAGTCTGAGAGGTTAGATTCATTTCCTCTAGCTCGCGCAAACGCTCGCCAATGTTGGAGTTTCTAATGCCACTAAGTTGATATGTTTTGAAATATAGTGCCGCAATATTTACATTTTCATATTCAGGAATAACAGGCCCTAGGCTTTTATGCATACTTGATAAGGCATACTTCAAATCCCCCATGGATTTTGCTCGGCGTATTAAGTAGTCCATGCTATTGAGCCGGTTGACGATCTCGAACTGGCAGTTAATGATTTCTTTTTGCTTGTTCGATTCAATTTCAAAATGTTGTTGAGAGGTGTGATAGAGCGTTGCCCCGCCTGAAATGATAATTGAAGATAAAAACCAAATGAAAAAATTACTGTTGAGTAGCTTATTTAGGTTATCCCATCGTGTTGGCTGATGAATTTCTTTGATTGGTTCTGTTGACATGGACTCTTATTTATAGTGGAATCGAAGTGTAGTGCTTCTATTGGGTTTATTGACCTGCAATTTTTTCAATAGCTTTAAGGTGGCTATCGTAATAGCGAATAAGCTCGGTTAATGTATTCAGCCCTAATTTGTCTTTTAAAAATGATCGATACATTTTTACCGTATTAAGCGATATTCCAAGTTGGTGGCCAACTTCACGTTGAGAGCTACCACTTCCAAGAAGAAGGAGAACTTCTGCCTCTCGTCTAGTGATGGAAATTTTGACATCAGGACTTAGGCTCTCAATTTTTGAGTCGATATCAGTCCGTTGCTCCATAAGGCTAAATTGCTTATCTAGAAGCTCGTTGATCTTGATGGGTGAAAAAGGCTTAAGAAGGAAATCAATTGCACCACCATGCCATGCGTCAATAATGTCAGATTGATGGGCATTCCCACTCATAAAAATAATTGAAAAATTAGCATCTAGATGTTTAAGTTGATTTTGTAGCTCAACACCATTGATTCCGGTCATCTGGAAATCTAATAAGAGGCAGGTTAATGTTTGATCTTTAGGATTAAATTTTTTAGTTGCTTCTAAGTATTCTTCACCAGAAGCATAAGAGAAAACTTCATATTTCTTGGATAGCCATCCACCAATACTTTCGCGAATGACGAGCTCATCATCAACGATATGAATTCTTTTGTTAATCATTTATTCCCTTGGATTTCATCGTGGCCCGCCAAAGGAATTTCAATATTGAATATCGCACCAAGGTTTTTATCATTAGCAACCTTGATGCACCCTTTGTGCCTTTCGATAATGGTTTTGCTTAGCCATAAGCCTACACCAAGACCTTCTTTTTTAGTTGTCTTATAAAGCTCAAAGATATCGGGAAGAATATTTGGATCTATCCCTGGTCCGCTATCTCCAATTGATATAGAAGCCAGCTTACTCCCCTCAGATACCTCAATAACAATTTTTTTATACTCATGCTTAGTTGTGCCGATTGAATAAATGGCATTGTTAAATATATTGATTAGAACTTGTTGCAGCTGAATCATGTTGCCGATAATTATTGGCCTCGATTCAAAGTTTGTTGCGAGGGAAATACCGTTGGCCTCAAGCGTTGGTTTAATAAGTTCTATAACTTTATTGCAAGTATCGACAACATTTATTTTCTCAAATTCAGTTTCTTGTCGTCCGAATAGCCGTCTTAAGCCATTCACTAGATCAGTTAACTTCTCTAGTTCAAGGCTAGCTTTATCTAATATGCGAACAGAGTTTTGGGCTTCTTGCAGCTTTAGCAAATCATATTTTGCAGTATGGATTTGAAAGGATAGCCCTGTAATTGGCTGACTAAGCTGATGAGCTAACGAGCTCGCTAGAGCGCTAATCCCAATTTTTCTATTAGATGATATTAGCCCTTCTAATAATTTATTTTTCTCTTGAATCGCCTTAGCTAAATTCTGATTTAGTGGGTTTATTCGATCCGCATCAGCATTGATCCAGCTAATTCTCAAGGACTGATATGAAATATAGCGAAATATACATGTAGCTGTAAAAAGGACGTAGATCAGAATTGCCGGCGCAGGTGGATTTCGCGGCAGTATAGGTGCGCCATAAAAATAACTAGCGATGCGTGTTAGTGCAAGCAATAAAAGAATAACTTCAGTGTAGGTTATCCATTTTAAAAATATGTTGCTCTTAAGCTCATGATCTAGAGGTTTGGTGCAAACCATGTAGGTGACAAGAGCAATAAGAGCGGATGGTATTGCAGTAAGTAATGCCGGTAGATTTGAGTCAATTTTAATACGCGCATACTCAATCAGCATGCAATATATTACGACCATCAAAACTGTAAAAATGTAAGTTCTAAATTTGACGGTACGAGTGAGTGAAAAAATGCTGAATAAAACCGAAATATCGGATGCGGTAATTAGTATTGTGCCCAGGAGAAAAACAATAGGTTGCCGTGTGGCAGGAGCTAGATTGGTGGTAATGACTTGACTTAAGGCGAAGAGCATCAACAATTCGGCTGCTAGAAAATATTTTCCAGAGCCATCCATTTTCCCTTTAAAAGAAAAATACAAAACGCTTGCTGATAGTAATGTCATTAGGCCAAATAGGCTCGCAAGCGTAACTATAGAATTCATGTGGCTCTGATTAGATAAATTTATAGATATCTATCATATAGGTCTTGGTTTGGCTATACGCCTAATATTTATTGCGCTTTAGAAGCAATGTAATTTTTGACTTTATATCCCAGTTTTAAATTGCATCACTACATACCAAAGTATGTATTTTTTCTTAGGTCATTTCGTTAGTATCGAGTTCACTAACGCAATTAAATTGATCTCATGACCCTTGCATTTAAAAACCTCTATTTGCTTCTACTTTTCAGTTTGTTGCCTGTTATTTCGATGGCCAATCAGGAATTGACGCGTCCTGAGCTTGCGGATAATGTCAAATCTGGAGAAGTTGTACCTCTCTCAAGCGTTGAAATTGCAAAAAAATTAGCCAATCCAATCGCAAATATGATCTCTGCCCCCCTTCAATATAACTTCAGTCGAGGTTTAGGTAAGAGTCAGGGCGGTAGTGAGCAAACTCTTCTATTCCAGCCGGTAATGCCATTTAATCTTGGTGGCGGCGATAGCTTCATATTTCGTCCAATTGTGACCGGTGTCAGGGAAGTCAGCATTGAAGCCCCATCGGGGGCTCCTTACTCTGGCTATGGAATTTCTAACGTCGTTATTGAATCCTTTTACGCCCCAAATACCAACTCTTCTTGGATCTGGGGGATTGGTCCTTACTTAAGCTCTCCAGCAGGAAATAGCGGTCATTTTGGATCTCAGCAAACTGGCGCTGGTGTTACTGCAGTTGTCTTAAACCGCGATGGTCCTTGGACATATGGGTTGCTGGGCTACCAGTCATGGAATGTAGGAGGTAATGCTGCGTTTGGCACTCAAAATAGTTTATACGGGCAGCCTTTTGTTTCTTATACAAGCGCTAAGGCCTGGACCTTTATGTTGGAGTCTCAGGCGCAGTACAACTATGACTCCCACAGAACTACCAACCCCTTGTATCTCGGCATTTCAAAACTTGAGGTCATTGATGGGCAACCAATTCAATTTGGTATTGGCCCAACCTATTATCTAAGCAACACTCCTGGTGGCCCATCTGGATGGGGTGGTAGAGCAATAGTAACTTTTGTGTTTCCAAAGTAGTTTTTCTCAAATGAGTACCCTTTATTAAGTAAGGATTTAATAATGTTCTTAAGGTCTAAATTAGCTTTAATTACTGGTCTTGCTGTTTTTAGTCTTTCATCGCAAGTCGCAGTTGCCGATCCTGCGGTAGCTCCTTTTTATCAGTCCATCATGCAGATGAAGGCTGATGGTAAGTTAGGTCAGATCATTAAACAGGAAAAAATTTCAACCCCAGTTAAAGGTGCTCAGGCATGGCGTATTGCATACATCTCATCAGATGTAAATAATCAAAAAACGATAGCAACTGGATTGGTGGTAGCGCCAACTGGCGTTGCGCCTACTGGAGGTAGGCCAGTAATGTCATGGTCCCATGGCACAACCGGCTCCGCACAAAACTGCGGTCCTTCGCAGGTTGAAAATCCTGCCCAACCATTAAATTTATATTATTTGATTGGCGGCAATTCTTGGACTGACTATGGCTTACCAAGTTTGGAGCAATTTATTAAAGAGGGCTATGTAGTGGTTGCAACTGACTATCAAGGTTTAGGTGGTGGTGATCGTCATCAATATGCAGTAGCCAAGACTAATGGCCGTGATGCGATTAATATTATTCGTGCTGCTGGATCTATGAAAGAAACCGGAGCTGGAAAAAAGGCTGTTGTTTATGGCTGGTCACAAGGTGGCGGCTCTACACTTGGCGCAGCGGGTCAGTCTGAATACATTTCTCAGACAGGCACTGCTTTTGATGGCATTGACATGGTTGGCTTTGTGGCTATGGCCCCCCAAGATCTTGAGATGTATAGGCCTGCCAAGCTTGACCAAGCTGGCGCAGATAAATTCATTAATGATTTCGCAACCGGTTGGTCTGGCAATAGCTTCGATTTTGGCCACTTCATTATGAATATGTGGGGTACTCAAGCAGCAAATCCTGATAAGTTAAAGCTAACAGATATTTTTACCGATGAAGGCGCAAAGGCAGTTGATGAAATATTCCTCAATAAATGTATTCATGTGAGTATTGATACATTTAATTTTGCGTATTCCACCTCTTATAAAGATCTTCTGAGGCCACAAGCTCAAAATACACTAGCTTGGACCAATGCCATCATTGACGGCGCACCTAATCCAAATGTTAAGCCTGCTGCACCAGTATTGGTTTTATACGGCAATAAAGATGTAACTGTGCCTCAAGTTATGGGCGACTATTACCGCAAGAGGATGTGCGAAATTGGGGCCAATGTAGCACGCGTTCAATTGCCTGGAGATTTAAATCACTTTACAACCCCAGGAGCTGCGCCACCATTCTACATTCCATGGATTAAAGATCGCTTAGCCGGTAAGCCTGCTGCAAATGGTTGTTCCGCTGAAAATGTAATGTAATTATCTATTGACGTCACTTGTTGAATAAATAAGGCCCCTCTGGGGTCTTATTTATTGTGGGATTCATTTCGCTTGAAGCACAAAGTTCTTGAAAAGTAAATTTATGATGATCAGACTGCATCACATCCCATTGCTGCTAATTTTGCATGTGCTTTCACCATCTTTGGTCTTTGCACAGCAAAATCCGATGCCAGATGTATCGGGGGGATGGCGTTTTAATGTCACGCCATATATTTGGGCTGTTGGAGTAAATGGCACAGTTAATACGAACGATGGCATCAGCAAATCAACAAACCTAAGTCCCAGCGGTGTCATCAGCGATCTCAAGGGCGGGATAATGATTGCGAGTGAAGCGCATAAGGGGGACTGGGGTCTTGGACTGGATTTACTAAATGCCAATTTAGGAAGTCAACCCGGTAAAACTGCTACTGGAACTTTGCCTAATGGTATTGCCGTTAATGCAGACCTCTCCACTAAAGCAAATTTAAAGGATACGGCTATTACAGCGGCAGGCATGTATACCCTGTTAAATAATCAGTCGCTTTATATGGATGGACTTATTGGTGCGAGATACATTAGTACTACGGTGACAATCAATGCTAATTTGAACCTAACGGGCACCCTCAATGGACAATACGTTGGCGGTAAAAATATCGTTCGCAATCCATCTATGACAACAAATACAACAGATCCAATTATTGGATTAAAAGGTAGATATCGAATTGCTGATAGCGCTTGGTATGTTCCTTACTATGCTGACATTGGGTCTGGTGGGGGTACTACCAACCTAACTTGGCAGGCAATGTTGGGGGTGGGTAGGGCATATAGTTGGGGCGATTTAACGCTAGGCTATAGGGTCCTTTACTACGATATGAACAGCACTGGTTCGTTACAAAAGATTACCTTTCAAGGGGTAAATCTTGGCGCCACTTTTCATTTTTGATTTGAATGGTTAATTAATTTAATGACCCATCTATTATTAGCTTTTTAGCTCATTCAAGTGGTTTATGCTTTGGTTGTCCACTTTGGGTCGTATTCAGTCTGTCACATATTAACTGGGCGAATGTTTGAATATAAGCTGGGAGTGACAGTAATAATTTTGCCGATGCAACCAATGGGTGGTGTACATTTATTAAAAATTGCTGGCTTTTTGAGTGGGTGACAAGTGCTTAAAACAATTTTCTGCAAATTTCTTTAAGTCGCAAAGGATTATCCTCTACATATTGAGCTGTCATTGATATAGACGAGTGCCCCATTAATCTTGATACGGCCTTAATATCCGCGCCTTTCTCAATCAAGGTGGTTGCGAAAGTTCTGCGCCCAGAATGGCTTGAGGCCCCTTGAATTTTTGCTTCCGTAAATAATCTATGAAATAACTGCTGCAAGGTATTGGGTGTAAATGCTCCACCTTTCTGCGATATAAATAATGCTGCTTGGGGGTTAAATAAGATGCCCTCTTGAGTTTGTCGCTCAGCAAGATAGCTCCCAAGGGCCTCTGTTAGGCTGGAATTGGTCAGGTAAACAAACCGTTGCTTGGCTCCCTTGGTCATAGCAGAGCTTAAGTTGATCTCTTCCAGCAATTGATCATCTGCGCCTAATACATTCTCCACGCGAAGGCTGGCCAATTCTTTGGCTCGCAGACCAAGGCCAAATGAGCACCATAGCAAAGCAGTATTGCGCTTCGCGTGCGATTTCTTACTAATGACTCTGAGGGTGCGCCGTAATTCTTGTTCGGTGAATACCTTTGCCTTGCCTTCTTTCATCCAAACTCCCAAAATGTTTATAAAGTGCCTGTAAATAGTGATTTATAAACATAATAGGGCGCATAATTATTCTCGTACACCGCTGGAGCCATATAGCTATTGGCAATGTTTACAAATTACAGTTAGTAAACATATTTGGTTAGATATTTCGTAATGCGGTGATTGATTTTTCTTCATGTTCTCACTGGTCAATCACGAGCGCAAATTAATTTGTGGACTCTAATGAATTTGTATTAATTTGTTAGATAAATACAAGCCGGGTAATAAATCCAATGACACCTTTTGACATTACTCACTGAGGTTGTAGTTTATATCCAAACTTTAACGATGAAATTGGTACATCTTTAAATTTTTCTAACCAGATTTGATTGTATTCGGCTGCTGTCATGGGAACTGGAGTCCAGCCATTCATTTCAATCTTTGGGTATTTATTTTTAAAAAAGTCTAGAACAGCATTCGAGCCCTTTGAGGCTTTTTGGTATCTTGAGGAATCTTCGTTTGAGTAGCTTGATGTTGCCTCATATTCAATGAATATAGTTGCGTGACCGGTTTTCACAAAAATTCCATACGTGGGGTCTGAAGCGTTACCGCATGATTCGTAGCAGGAAAATTTTGCTTGCCAGATGCCTTTGCTTGCAAGATCCCCATAGGTCAGTTGATTGGCTTGCCCATCAAGATAAATGTTTTTCGAATTAAATGAGCATTCTTTAGATAAATTTTCTAGTTCAATTGAAGAGATGGAGTTTTTTTGATCAAATTGAATATTAATCTTGCACTTGCCAATTTCATACTGATTGGTCATATCGAACAACACCCTCTTGGCTGGCCCATAAGTTTTTTCAAAAAATTCTTTTTGAATGCCAATAGTGTTTGGTGACATTATTGTATTCAGCTTTGAGCTAATTTCATTTGCGCTTGAGCAGGCATTGAGAATAAGCAATATTAAAATCAATTTGAGATAGCGCATCTTAAATTTCCTGATTTTTAATTACAAAAAGAGTATTTGCATTAGTACCTAACAAAGCGTTCTTTATTTATGTTGTAACCTTTTAGGCATTGATCAAACGCGTCGAGAACTAATTGAGGGTTTTTGCTAGCTAATTCCATAGGTTTGGGATTTAGTCTCGCTTTTGTGTAATCCTCCATTTGGTTTGGGGGAATGTCAGCAGCTTCGTTTCTAACTAGGGCGTCGCTAAAATATTCGCTTAACTTGCCAAGTTGCGTATATTTTTGGATATCCTTTTCTTTCTGCCACTTTGCTTGGTTCGTTTTGACGGACATCTGTGTGGTTACTAAAACCAACATATTTGAAGCTAGGTCGGCGCCAGTGCTAATACTTATGCACGAACCTCTTCTCGTACCTTCATTTTTTAAGTCTATTAGCCCGGTTTTATCGAAAGGCATTGACGATGCATTTGCAATACTTAAATAGAGGGTAATTGGAAGCAATCTTTTCATTGGAATCCCTAGTTAGAAATAATTTCCTATGACTGTGATAAAAAATATATGAATTAGTGTTTATGTGAATTAGAATATATCATTGATATTGAGGGGTATGCGCCATACCCTTTCTCACCACCTAGGATCTGCAATCCGTGATCTACGAAAAGAGGCTGGTATGAGCCAAATTGAGTTTGGAGAAAGGTGCGGCTTTTATCAAACCTATTTAAGTCGCATTGAAAATGGAAGCGCAAATCCAACCATTAATGCGATAGAAGTCATAGCAAAGGCGCTTCAATTGTCTATTTTTGACTTAATGGAAGTTGTAAAAATAAGAATAGAAAAGTCTAAATTAAGATAGATTTTTAACTTTTAATGCGCTCGTTTTCAATTCACGAGTGCCTTTTGTTGAATCAGGATTGATGGAGGGATACCCCGACAAGTAGGCGGCCCCAGTTCGACCAAGAATATCTTTGGCAACAATTAACTCTGATTGATTGCAATCCTCTCCTTGTGGGTTGTATACCTCATCCCTATACAGATATAAAAGCGTATCGCATTTTTTAGCTATTTCTATACTAGGTAAATCTGAAAATATAGGGCGCTTGTTTTCTCGCTCTTCCCCACGTTTGTTAGTTGTTGCTATTAGTAATATGGCAATATTGAGTTCTTGGGCTAATTTCTTTAGTAGTTTGATTTCGTAAGCATATGCAGTATCTATATGTACCTCCGTTTTGATATCCATGTGATCGAGGTTATCCACAATGACTAGTGACGTTGACTTTCCCTCTGAGAACTCTTTTATAGTCCGGTAAATGTCTGCTATGTTGGAGTAAGGTAGGTAAATTAAAGAAAGAGGTATGCCACTAATTTCTTGGATGGCTCGATTTATTAGTGCGTTCTGATCTAGGTTTATTCGATGCTTCGATGGTGAATTTTCCCCAATATCGCACAATTGGAATAATGCTCTTTCCGCCAATTGTTGGTTTGGTGTATCCAGGCTTATATAAAGAGATGAAGAGTTTTGAGATATGGCCACATTGAGAGCGACATTTAGCGCAAGCGAAGACTTGCCTGAGGAGGCTCGTCCAGCTAAGGCGGTTATTGCGCCCAATCGAATTCCGCCAAAAGCCTCATCAAAATCTGTTAACCCTGTTTTTAGCCAGTTTGTAATTTCAATATTGTTGTTCATGTGCCTAGCTTGCATCATGAAATTTCTAATCGCATCTACAAGCAATTGGGGCTTGGGTTGATTGGTTTGGGTTGGCGGCATTTTATTTACAGGGTAGATATCGTATTGATAATTTAATGTGGCTTAACCTTTAAATACATGGATTTTTAGTTTTATTGACCGCTTAAATTTCGCATTGCAAAATGAGCGCAAGGGATACAAACACGGAGTGCGTCATGGATATGGATGAAAACATAAAAATAAAAGATTGGAATGTCCCTAATTGGCGCAATCTAGATGAATACGGGTACGTTATAAAGTTATCGGCAGATAGAATCCGCTGGGAGTTCTTGCGTCGTACACTTTTTTATCGCAATAGCTGGGATACCGGCGATTATTCAAGTGACTTAGATTTTGGGCTGAGAGAAATGTATAGCCCGAGAGTTCGTGGGGATGAGCTTCCTAGAGACTTTATTTTTTTGGATGGTATTGCTTTAGGTATGCCCCTTTCAGTTGATGGTCAAACGTTGGATCGTGGGTATTTAGTCGAATTGAGTAAAAATTTTTCAGAAGAGGAAATTGAAAGAAAAATAGGGGAGTATGTGATTTCTTTGCTCAATAGGAAGTATGAACTTTTTCTATTTGATCCGAATATTAAAGTTAGCGGTCAAACCGCAATTGCCGAGAAAAAATTAAGTGAAATGCAATCCTCTTTAATTAAGGCCCCCATTGAGAATAGGGCCGAAATCATCAAGCTATTAAGGGTTATGGATGCTTTTAATGAAGTTGGGATGCGTGCGACAAAATCATGGGATCACGGCGAGAAAAAGAGCGTTGCGCAAAAGATTTTTGATAAAAAACTAGATGAGTCAGTAACAAGTAAATTACTTGATGAGAAATTTGAACAAGCCTGCAACATGGCAAAGCGCATTGCTTTAAATAAGTAATAATATTTTCAATTCGGGGATGTAATTTCCCCAGAATTAACCCCTGGAGAAATCGCTCTAAGGGGTTTACAAAGCTGCTTAATGGGCAGCAATTTCATAATCTCTCTATCCAGTTTCCAACCTCAAGGGCGGTTGATAAATCAACTAGTGTCTTTTGGTGGATTCGTCATCTCTACTTCGTTTGTGGCGTGTTGTTTAAGAGTTTTCCGTTATTGCCACCCATGTTTCTTTTGGGGCCGGTTATGAATCTGGCTTTTCAAGAATTGGTGCGCCTTATTGCACAAACAGTTATTGAAGAGATGACTGCAGAGCTGCACGGGGAGCTGAAATCAATCGATCATCCTGGGGAAAAATTTATCCATAACCTGGGTTTGATCAAATTAAATAAGGATTTTGATCATGAGTAAGAATTTATTTTCGAAGGCGATTAGGGAGGATTTGCTCAAAAGCGGTTTATCACCTGAAGACGCTGTGGAGTTGGGCTTTTTGGAGGTAAATGGAGATTTATTGCTTCCATATAGAAATGGATCGGGATTTTGTCGCACTCGCTACACCCATCCCAAAAAAATTGGTAACAAGGAAATGCGATATTCGCAACCCAAGGGGAGTTCACCTGAGCTTTATTTGCCTCGCATCGGCGGCTTGGATTGGGAAAAGATAAAGAAAAGCCCTTGTATACCCCTAATAATCACTGAAGGTGAAAAAAAAGCAGCTTCTGCATGTAAGACGGGCCTGATTTGTGTAGGTTTGGGCGGTGTTGAGTGCTGGTCTCAAAAAGGAAAGCCCATTGCTCAATGGGGCGATTTTGATCTGAAAGATCGGGATGTTTCAATTGTTTATGACAGCGATATTATTAATAAGCCTGCAGTACAAAATGCCGAGCGACGACTTGCCAATATGCTCACCCAACGTGGAGCGGTTGTTCGCCGCGTGCGCCTCAGTAGTGAAAGTGATAAAAAAGTGGGTCTCGATGATTTCCTGGTTGATAGGGGTTTGGGTAGGGGGGATTTAAAGGCTGCTAAGGCTGCCTTTGAGAGTTTGGTTGCAGAACCGATTCCTTTGCTACCTAAGGCTGATCAATTGGTTCGTGACTTGAATGAGAATTTCAGCATAGTTAATGTAAATGGTCAAACATTGATACAGGAGGAAATTAAGACTTCTGAAAATTTCATAGAGACAATGTATTTGCGTTTAGCTGATTTTAATTTGCGAATGCGAAATCGCTACGCAATTGATATTGGCGGACAGGTAGTTAACGCTTCAATTGTTTGGCTAAAGCATCCCCAGCGCCGTGAATATAGTCGCGTTGTATTTGAACCTCTTGGATGCAAGGATGGGGAATATAACTTATGGCAGGGGTTGCGCTTCACCCCTAAAGAGGGGGATTGCAGTTTATTACGCCGGCATATTCGTGAAGTTATATGCGGGAGTGATGAGGTTGCTTTTAAATATCTTGAGGCATGGTGTGCGGACATAATCAGAAGTCCTGCAAATCGCCCAGGCATTGCAATTGTTCTTCGCGGAGAAGAGGGTATTGGTAAGGGGATTTTTGCTCAATCCTTGCTGAGATTGACAAGTCCACATTCTGTTCAGGTTACTCAGGGTCATCAAGTGATCGGACGTTTTAATAGCATTTTGAAGAGTAAGCTTCTAGTTTTTTTGGATGAGGCTTTTTGGGCTGGAGATAAACAATCAGAGGGCACCCTTAAAGGAATGATTACTGAATCTGAGTTGGTTATCGAATATAAGGGTAAGGAGCCTATTCGATTGACTAATTATTCTCGAATCCTAATGGCCTCCAATAATGAGTGGGTAGTCCCTGCGGGTCCAGGTGCACGTCGTTTTTTTGTGCTAGATGTGATTAGTAAATACAAAGGCGATCAAGCCTATTTTAATAATCTGATAGCTCACATTGATAGTGGGGGTTTGCAAGCATGGGCTGAACATTTATTGAAATTGGACATATCAAAAATTGAGTTACGATCCCCTCCTAAAACAAAAGCTTTGTTAGATCAAAAATTGGAGTCAATGGACTCTGTAGATCGTTTTATTTACGATGCGCTCATGGATGGGTCAAATAATGATTCTGCCTGGACTTTACAAGTCCCGGTTGATAGGCTTTATCAGAATTACATAGATTCGGCCAATAGAACTGGCGAACGCTGGCATGCAGACAAAAATAAATTTGGTAAACGGCTTATCAAAATTTTTGATTTACGGCGTGAGCGTCCAATGAGTAATCTAATTCGCCAATATGTTTGGTGCTTTCCTGCATTGGAAAAGTGTCGAGATTTATTTTCAAAATATATGGATTCTGAAATTGAATGGCATATGATTGGAGAATCAAGATCTCGTCAAGCAACTCATCGAAACACTCATTAATGTAAGTCAAAATGTTGATTGCTGACCGCGCTGACCACATTTTCTCCATTTTTAAATTGGTGAAGACTGTGGTGGTGGGTGTGGTCTATGCCTCCAATCACAATCTAAAACATGGGGTCATTACGGTCAATGTGGTCAGCGGTTTATGCCGCATAGCGATAAATCTTGTGAATTTCCCCACCTATTTATGTACGAAGCCCATAAAGCACCATACATTCAATCATTAAATATAAGCGCCTCCATCATGACCCGCATCGCCACCTATGCCCGTTTTTCTACCGATAAACAAAGAGACTCATCTATTGAGGATCAAAGACGTAATTGCATGAACTTTGCCCAAAAAAATAAATGGACGATGGTTCATCATTTTGAAGATCGCGCTATTAGTGGTGCATCTAAAGATCGTCCAGGATTTAAGGAAATGCTCAAGGCAGCGCAGAGCAAGGAGTTTGACGTTTTATTGGTTGATGACTTGTCGCGTCTGAGTCGTGATGATATTGAAACTAAGCAGGTTATTAGACGTTTCAAGTATCAGGGTTTAAGGATTATTGGCGTTAGTGATGGCTACGACAGTTCAGGCAAGGGAGAAAAAATCCAAACCTCCATGCGTGGCTTGATGAATGAGCTATATCTTGATGACTTACGTGAAAAGACGCATCGCGGCATGGCGGGTCAGGCGGGTCGTGGCTATAGCACAGGAGGTCGTTGCTATGGTTATGAGCATCGCCCGATTCAAGATGCGTCCAAATCTGACGCTTATGGAAGACCGATGGTTGTGGCAGTCCGCCGTGAAATTAATCCAGATCAAGCAAAGATTATTGTTCATATATATGAACGCTTTTCTACGGGTTGGTCGCCTAGAGCAATTGCGCGTGAGCTCAATGAAATGGACATTCCTTCTCCGCGCGGTGGCAAGTGGTTGCAGTCAGCTATTTATGGGGATCAAGATGAGGGAACGGGAATATTGAATAACTGGTTGTATTGCGGTCGTTGTGTTTGGAATCGACGTGAGTGGCGCAAAAATCCTGACACAGGTAAGCGCACTTATGTACAGCGCCCAGAGTCAGAGTGGGTAATTAAGGAAATGGATGATTTACGAATTATTTCTCCGGAATTATGGGATAAGGTCAAAGCTCGTCAGGCCTTTCTAAGAAGTGAACAAGGTGAAAGAGTGAGATTGGGGCTTCGCGCTGCAAGTGCAAGTGCCTCAGGATGCTCAACAGGTAGAGGCTCTAAATATTTATTTTCAGGCTTGCTGAAATGTTTTCAGTGTGGCGCAAATTTTGTAATGCACAGCGCAACTTCTTATGCTTGCGCAAAAAATATCAATGGCGGTCATGCAGCTTGCTCAAATCACTATCGGTTGCCAAGGCGCAAAGTGGAGAAGCGATTATTGGAAGTGATTAAGCAGGAGCTTTTAACTCCTGAGGCTAGTCAGCAATTTGCGGTTGAAGTTAAAAATGAATTGATGAGCAAAGCTAAAGAGTTTCATGTGGATGTGGAACAAGCTCAGACTGAGGTCAAAAAGTCTCAACGAGAGATCGATAACATCATGGCGGCTATTAAAGCTGGGGTTCTGACTGAATCCACAAGAGAGGGGTTGTTAGCAGCCGAAGGCAGAAAAGCTCAGGCCCAAAAGCGATTAGAGACCGCCTCTTTAATGGATGAGAGGGCTGTCGGACGATTAATGGATCTGTTGCCCAAGGCTCTGGAGCGCTATTGCCAGACAGTTGATGGCCTAGAAACAGTCCTAGGGTCAAATCTAGAACACTCTAGGACCATTTTGAGGGATTTATTAGGGGATATTCAGTTAAGCCCAGAAAAGCATGGCCTGGAGGCCGAATTGCGTATAGATTGGGCTAAAAGCTTAAGTCTTGGAGCCTCAGAAGAGGCTGAAAAACTTAAAGTATTGATGGTTGCGGGGGCAGGATTTGAACCTACGACCTTCGGGTTATGAGCCCGACGAGCTGCCAGACTGCTCCACCCCGCGTCTGAAGCTGAAATTCTACCATTTTTTGGGGGTCCCTGTCGAGATATTCCTGTAAATAACGCATAAATAAGGCGTTTTATCGAAGAAATTCTCGTTTTAATCGCTGCCGGCAAGGAGTAACATATTGCCACGCAACATCACGCCAAGGTTTAATAATGTCAGTTAGCAATCCTGAGTTTTCAGAATCATCCTTATTGCGGCCTGTAGAGATTTCTCGAGAGGATCATCCTCACAAAAAAGGTGCCTCGATCTCCCTTATGTTCGCGGCTATCGGCGTTGTCTTCGGCGACATTGGTACAAGCCCCTTATATGCGTTAAAAGAATGTTTTAGTCCCGAGCATGGCATTCCGTTTTCTGCAGATGCTGTGTATGGCGTGATCTCGATGGTATTTTGGGCTTTTGCGATTGTGGTCTCGCTGAAGTATGTTTTATTCGTGATGCGTGCAAACAATCATGGCGAGGGCGGTATTTTGGCGCTTATGGCTTTGGCATTGAGAACTGTAAAGACTGGCTCAAAGCGTTCCTTGGTAATCATCATGGCTGGCGTCTTTGGGGCCTGTATGTTTTATGGTGATGCCATCATTACCCCAGCAATTTCTGTGCTTTCTGCTGTTGAAGGTCTTGAGGTGATATCCAGTGATTTAACGCGTTATGTCATACCGATCACTATTTTTATTCTAGTCGTCCTGTTTTTTATTCAGAAGACCGGAACCGATTTAGTTGGCAAACTTTTTGGCCCGATCATGATGGTCTGGTTTATTGCTATCGGATTGATGGGGGTGCATCAGGTTATTCAAAACCCAGCTATTTTTGCTGCCATTAATCCTCTTTTTGCTATTCGATTCTTGATCGAACATTCATTGCAAGGCTTTATTGTTTTGGGAGCGGTCTTCCTGGTATTGACTGGTGCTGAAGCTTTATATGCCGACATGGGTCACTTTGGACTCAAGCCTATTCGTATGGGTTGGTTCTTCATTGTTATGCCTTGCTTGCTCCTGAATTACTTTGGTCAGGGCGCCATGTTTTTGAACAACCCAGAGACGATTACCAACCCATTCTTTTTGATGGTTCCCGAATTCCTGGTATTTCCTTTGGTGATATTGGCCACTGCTGCAACTGTGATTGCTTCGCAAGCGGTGATTTCTGGTGCGTTCTCAATGACCAGCCAAGCAATCCTTTTGGGCTTTGTCCCACGTATGAAAGTGCGTCACACCTCTGATAGAGAAATTGGTCAGATCTATATGCCCTTGGTGAACTGGGCTTTGTTGATTCTAGTGATCGCCGTGGTTTTAGCATTTAAGAAATCTGAAAATTTGGCGGCTGCATACGGTATCGCTGTTACAACTACGATGATCGTAACCACCTTCTTGGCCGCTATTGTGATGCGTGTTGTGTGGCGTTGGAATACTCTATTGGTAACTTTAGTTATTAGTGCTTTTTTGGTCGTGGATTTAGCTTTCTTAACTGCTAATCTCTTAAAAATTATGGAAGGCGGCTGGTTCCCGCTGCTACTCGGTGCCGCATGCTTCTTATTGCTGATGACTTGGTATCAAGGTCGCAAGATTTTGCGTCACAACGCAATGAATAATGGTATTGAACTGAAGAGTTTTATTGAGGCTTTGATGAAACATCCTCCGCATCGTGTAGAGGGCACTGCTGTTTTCTTGACGGCGCACGTGGATTACGTACCAGTTTCTTTCCTGCATAACCTAAAACATAACCATGTACTCCATGAGAGAGTATTTTTCTTAAAGGTCAGTATTTGGGATGTGCCGTACGTAAAAGACAGTGAGCGTATTACCTTGCGCGATCTTGGTAATGGCATTTATGTTGTTCGTGCGGTTTATGGTTTCAATGAAACTCCAGACATGGGTCAAATCATTGAATTAATCGAGAAGAGTTCTGGATTGAATTTTGATTTGATGAATACCTCATTCTTCTTATCGCGTGACACGATAGTTTCTACTGAGATACCGGGTATGGCTATGTGGCGTGAAAGATTATTTTGCTGGATGTATCAGAATGCCGGTCGCCAGTCAGACTTCTTCAAAATTCCTGCAAACCGTTTGGTTGAGATGGGTGCGAAGGTCGAGATTTGAGAAAGAGTCTTTTGCTCCAATCAAAAATATTGATTTCAATATTTTTATTGGCTTCTGCACTGAACGGTGTTGTATTGGCCACTCCTGCAGAAGAGGCTGACCTCGATCAGTTGAATAAGATTGAGCAAGAGCTTGAGGTGCAGCGTGACTGGGCTAAATATCGCTGGGGCAAAGCATCCTCTGAGTGCTACCAGAATTACTGGGTTAACTCTTGCTTGAGAAGTGCTCGCGCAGACTATCGCAAGGAAATCGATCCGATTCGTGAGCAAGAGGTGGCTTTGCATGAAGTGCAACGTAAGCTTCGTGATAGTTTAAAGACTCAAGAAGACGCTAAGCGTGCTGCTGAGAGGGCCTCGCCTGAAAATGCGGCTGAAAGAGCAGCCAATCAACGTGAGTTTGAGCAAAAGCAAAAAGATGCTGCAGCCAGAGCGGCTGATCTAGAGCAACGACGTAAGGATGCCCCTAAGCGCGCACAAGAAAATAAAGCGGGCACTCAGCTCGATTAATTTCGATTTAATTATTTTTATATTTCATTAGGCAACTCTTGGCTAAAGTCAAATCGGTTTATATCTGTCAGTCTTGTGGTGGTACCTCTGCTAAGTGGCAGGGCCAGTGCCCATCTTGCCAGGCTTGGAATACTTTGGAAGAGGGTCTGCCAGAAACAACATCTAATTCTCGCTTCCAGGGCTTGGCGCAATCTCTTCCAAGACAAAAGTTATCCGCTATTAGTGCTGAAGACCTGCCGAGATTTAGCACAGGCGTTGAAGAGTTTGATCGCGTTCTAGGTGGTGGCTTGGTTCCTGGTGGCGTGGTACTTTTGGGTGGCGATCCTGGTATTGGTAAATCTACCTTGCTACTCCAGGCATTAGCAGAGATGAGTTCTGCGGGCATGAATGTGCTCTATAGCAGCGGCGAAGAATCCGCTGCGCAGATTGCTCTGCGTGCAAAGCGTATTGCTTTAGATGCACCTCAGCTTGAAGTGTTGGCGGAGATTCAGCTGGAAAAACTGATTTCGATTATGGATACCGTGAAGCCGCAAGTATTGGTAGTGGATTCGATTCAGACTTTGTATTCAGAGGTGTTAAGTTCAGCTCCTGGCTCTGTTGCGCAGGTTCGTGAGTGTGCGGCGCAGCTCACTAGGGCCGCTAAATCAAGTGGTATCTGTGTGCTGATGGTCGGGCACGTTACCAAGGATGGTCATCTTGCTGGTCCTAGGGTCTTAGAGCACATTGTCGATACCGTTTTGTATTTTGAGGGTGATACCCATTCCTCTTTTCGCTTAGTGCGTTCAATTAAGAATCGTTTTGGCGCAGTCAATGAGCTGGGCGTATTTGCAATGACTGAAAAAGGTCTGCGCGGTGTAACTAATCCATCAGCAATTTTTCTGTCACAACATGAGCAAATGGTTCCGGGCGCTTGTGTATTGGTGACCCAAGAGGGCAGTAGACCTTTGCTGGTTGAGATTCAGGCTTTAGTAGATACGGCGCATGTGCCTAATCCCCGTCGTTTAGCGGTTGGCTTGGAGCAAGCTCGTTTAGCGATGCTCTTGGCGGTACTGCATCGTCATGCTGGCGTCGCTTGTTTTGATCAAGATGTTTTCTTAAATGCGGTAGGTGGCGTCAAGATTTCTGAGCCGGCCGCTGACTTAGCCGTTCTTCTGGCGATTCAGTCTTCGATTCGCAATCGCGCATTGCCAAAAGAGTTGATTGTCTTTGGTGAAGTAGGTTTGGCTGGTGAGATTCGTCCTTGTCCTCGTGGTCAAGAGCGCTTGAAAGAAGCTGCTAAATTAGGCTTCACTGTTGCCATTATTCCAAAAGCAAATATGCCCAAGACCAAGATTCCGGGATTGAAAGTAATTCCAGTCGAGCGAATTGATCAAGCCATTGCTGCGGCTGCTGAGCTGAGTTAATTCCCTAGCGTAAGTCTTCCGCTTGAATTAATAAGACTTGCTCTTCTCCTGCGGAGACTTCCATCCAGATTGCTGGAATTTGTGGGAAAGCTTTTTTGAAATGCTCATACTCATTACCAATCTCGAGCAAAATAGCGCCGCGCTCAGATAGGTAATCGGGTGCTGAAGCAATAATTCGCCTGATGATGTCCATCCCATCCTCTCCACCAGCTAAAGCCAATTCTGGTTCCGCGTGATATTCAGTAGGAAGCGCATTCATCGAAGCGGCGTTTACATATGGTGGGTTACAAATAATGAGATCAAAGAGGTTATCTTCATTAGGCTCTGGTAGGGCATCCCACAGATCGCCATCTAATAGCTCTACTTGAGAGCTGAGACCGTGACGATCTAAGTTACGGGCAGCCACAGAGAGTGCGGGCATGCTGATATCGCATGCACTTACATGAATATCCGGGCATGACAGAGCTAAGAGGATTGCCAGCGAACCGTTGCCAGTACAAAGATCAAGCGCCTTGCCATCAGCTGGCAGCCAGGTCTCTAGTGAGCCATTTACGATAAGCTCTGCAATCCAGGAACGCGGCACAATACTTTGCTCGCTGCAGAAAAAAGGCACACCCATGAGCCATGCTTCACCTAAGATGTAGGCAAGTGGTTTGCGTGTCGAGATTCTGATATCGGCAATAGCGGATGCTTTTTGCTGTTGCTCATCAGAGATTGAATCATCTAGATGATCTAAAGCTTCTGCTGGACTGAGATTGAGCTGCTTGCTCACAATCCACAAGGCTTCACTTTGGGCATCAATTGCCCCGTGGCCATAATGTAAGTTTGCTGCTTCGAGCATTTGTGCGATCTGATTAACGCACTGGTTTACTGTGACGTGTTGCTGAGACTCAGGATCCATGATGGAGGGGTTCTTTAGAAGAAAAGGCAGGTGCGCAATTAATCGATCAAGCGATTAATTGTTCGAGTGTCTTGCGATAGATATTTTTGAGTGGCACCACATCATCAACAATAACGCACTCATCGATCTTGTGACTAGTCGCATTGAGGGGGCCAAACTCCACTACCTCTTTGCAAATCTTGGCGATAAAGCGGCCGTCACTAGTCCCACCAGTAGTAGAGAGTTCTGTATCAATATTCACTTCTGCTTTGATAGACTTGCGTAATGCTCCAGCCAGGTCACCATCACCAGTGATGAACGGGCTACCGCCCAATACCCAGTCAATCTCAAATTCAAGACCCGCATCTTTCAGAATCTTTTCTAGACGCTCACGCAATTGCTCTGGCTTACTCTCAGTAGAGAAGCGGAAGTTAAAGTCGACTACGAGTTCGCCTGGGATGACGTTATTAGCGCCAGTACCAGCATGCACATTCGAAATCTGAAAGCTGGTGGGTTGGAAGTATTCATTACCTTTGTCCCACTCGGTTTCTACTAATGCAGAAATCGCTGGTGCCGACAGATGAATTGGATTTTTGCCGAGGTGAGGGTAGGCGATATGCGCCTGAATACCCTTCACTTTAAGTTTGCCCGAAAGGGATCCACGGCGACCATTCTTAATCATGTCGCCAAGCTTATCCACTGAAGTAGGCTCACCAATAACGCAGTAATCCAAACGCTGACCTTGTTTTTGCAAGCGATCGCACATAATGACTGTGCCATCGTTAGCAGGACCCTCTTCATCGCTTGTAATTAAGAACGCAATAGTGCCCTGATGATCTGGGTGTGTAGTGACAAATTCTTCTGTAGCGACCACAAAGCCTGCGAGGGATGTTTTCATATCCGCTGCACCACGGCCATAGAGCATGCCGTCGCGAATGGTTGGGGTAAAAGGATTATTTGTCCACTTCTCCAATGGGCCGGTGGGCACCACGTCGGTATGCCCAGCAAATACTAATACCTTGCCTTGATCACCAGACTTACCTTTTTTAATGGCCCACAAGTTGGTTACCTGGAAGTTTTCAGGACCACTCACCACGCTTTCAGTATGAAAGCCAATCGCTTGGAGGCGTTTAGCAATCAAGTCTTGGCAGCCACCATCGGCCGGAGTTACGGAATGGCAGGCGATGAGAGCTTCGGTGAGCTCAAGTGTGGCGCTCATGGATTTTACTTAGTCGCGGAGTAATTCGTTAATAGCTGTCTTTGCTCTTGTTTGAGCATCAACCTTCTTGACGATGATTGCGGCATACAAGCTGTATTTGCCGCAAGCGGAGGGAAGTGAGCCTGGAACAACTACTGAGCCAGCTGGAACGCGGCCGTAGTGGACTTCACCAGTTTCGCGGTCATAAATCTTGGTGCTTTGGCCAATATAGACACCCATGGATAAAACAGCGTTTTCTTCAATCACAACGCCTTCAACCACCTCAGAGCGAGCGCCAATAAAGCAGTTATCTTCAATAATCACTGGGCCAGCTTGGATTGGCTCCAAAACACCGCCAATACCAACGCCGCCAGAAAGGTGAACATTTTTGCCAATTTGGGCGCAAGAACCTACGGTTGCCCAGGTATCGACCATCGTGCCTTCGCCTACATAAGCGCCAATATTGACGTAAGAAGGCATTAAAACAGCGTTTTTGCCAATAAATGAGCCGCGGCGGGCCATGGCAGGGGGAACCACGCGGAATCCACCGGCAGCAAAGTCGGCGGCAGTGTAGTTTTCAAACTTGCTGGGAACCTTATCGTAGAACTGGGTAAAGCCACCAGCACTCATAGGTTGATTGTCTTCTAGGCGGAATGAGAGCAAAACAGCCTTCTTAACCCACTGATTTACCTCCCATTTACCGACGTCACGTCGCTCAGCCACACGGATAGTGCCGGCATTGAGGCCTTCTAAAACGGCATTTACGGCATTACGGACATCCCCCGGGGCGCTATCTGGGGAGAGGTTTGCGCGGTTTTCCCAGGCTTGTTCAATGATGTTTTGTGGTGATTGGCTCATGCTTTTTAGTTAACTATCAGATTGTTAAGGGATTTTGTCCCGGGAGGTAGATTTATCATTATATAGATGGGGCAAAAACGCGTCCAAGCAGGCAAGAGCTTGCTATCATCTTCCCACTTTAGCTTTAATTTTTACCCCTTTATTTGAACCCCTTTTTTCCCTGCAAAGTACGCCGTGCAACTGAAATCCATCAAACTTTCCGGCTTTAAGTCTTTCGTAGACCCAACCCATTTTGAAATGCCTGGCCAACTCATTGGTGTCGTGGGTCCTAACGGTTGCGGAAAGTCGAACATTATTGACGCCGTCCGCTGGGTTTTGGGAGAGTCCCGCGCCAGTGAGTTGCGTGGCGAATCGATGCAGGACGTTATTTTTAATGGTTCTGGTTTGCGTAAGCCATCTGGGCGCGCTAGTGTTGAACTCATTTTTGATAACACTGAAGGGCGCGCTCAAGGCCAGTGGAGTGCTTTTACAGAATTGGGTATTAAACGCGTTTTAACTCGCGATGGAAATTCAAGTTACTACGTGAATAACCAAGTAGTACGTCGTAAAGATATTCAAGATATTTTCTTGGGCACCGGTATGGGTCCAAGAGGTTACGCCATTATTGGTCAAGGTACGATCAACCGCATTTTGGAAGCAAAGCCAGAAGAGTTGCGTGTGTTTTTGGAAGAGGCCGCTGGTGTTTCAAAATATAAAGAGCGTCGCAAAGAAACCGCCTCACGTTTAGAAGACACGGTAGAAAATTTAACGCGCGTTGAAGATATCTTGCGTGAACTCGATCAACAGTTAACACGCTTAGAAAAACAAGCCACTGTTGCTGAGCGTCATGCTGAGCTTTCTACACAGATGAAGTCCCAGCAACAATTGCTTTGGTTTGTGCGCCAGACCGAGGCGGGTAAAGAGCAAGAGCGTCATGCTAACGGTATTCGCGATACGCAAGTTGGCCTGGAAGAACAGACAGCTAAGCTACGCCATGTCGAGGCTGAACTAGAAACTATGCGTACACAACAGTACGCATTACAAGATAAAGTTTCTCAAGCGCAAGGTGATTTATATCAAACCAATTCTGATGTGAGTCAGGTTGAGGCACAGATTCTTTATGTGCAAGAGGCGCGTCAACGTTTGCAGCAGCAAACTCAGGATCTACAAGCGCAGTTACAGCGCTGGACCGTGCAAGAAACAGATGCAGCACAAGCGCAGCGTACTACTGAGCATGAGTTGTCTTTAGCTGCTGAAAAAGAACAAACACTCTTAGCCGATTTAAATGGTTTGCAAGAGCAAATGCCAAGTCGTGAAGAGGCTTATCAAAATGCCTCACGCGAACTCAATAGCGCACGTGATTCAGTCGCATCTATTGAGCAACGTTTAGCCAGTTTGGGTGAACGTCTTCGTTCAATGTCAGCTCAATCAGATGAATTGAAGGGGCGCGAAACTCGCCTTGTTGGTGAATTCGATGGCTTACGTCGTCCTGATGCTGAAGCTTTACAAACAGCAATAGATCGTCAGGTCATGGCCGCCCGCAAAGTGGAGGAGGCTAAGCAGCGCGCTGTTGAAACCCAACAACGCGTTCCGGCTGCTGATGAAGCCCGTAATACTGCGCAACAACAGATTCAAATGGCCAATCAAGATCTTGCTCAAACTGAAGCCAAGTTGACGGCATTGACTGCCTTGCAGGCAAGCGTGCAAGCTCAAGGGAAGATTGGACCTTGGCTTGAAAGCAAGGGTCTTAAAGAAAGCAAGCGCCTCTGGCAAGAACTTAAAGTAGAGAGTGGCTGGGAAACTGCGCTGGAATCCGTACTGCGTGAGCGTTTGGCTGCTGTGACTGCAAAGAGTGTGCAAGAAACATTGGCCCTGGCTAATGATGCGCCCCCGAGCCGTTTAGCAATTTTGCTTGCAGAAGAAATCACGCCAGCGCATACCTCTGCTCCTGCGGACTTCACACTATTATTGAGTCGCGTGCAAAGTGCGGGCGCTCCAAGACTCACATCTGTATTGCAAGAGTGGTTAGATAATATCTATATTGCTAGCAGTCTTGAGGATGCTTTGCATCGCCGTGAAAAATTACCGGCTGGTGGCACATTCGTTACCCAGCAAGGTCATTTAGTGAGTCGTGTTGGCGTACAACTTTACGCAGCCGATTCTGAGCAAGCCGGTATGTTGGCGCGTGCTCAAGAGATGGAAAGTCTCGAGAAGCAATTGCGCGCACAACAACTGATGCAAAGTGAGCTCAAGGGTGAGTTGGATCAATGTGTTGCTAACTATCAAGCAGCTCACCAAGCAGCAGAACATGCTCGTGAGAATGCAGAACATGCTGTTCAGGAATCGCACGGCTTTGAAGTGGAAAGAATGCAATTAACTCAAGCTGAAGAGCAATACAGTCAACGTGCAGCACAGATTCAGAGTGAGTTAAGCGAGTTGCGCCAACAGATGGAGCAATTGAGTCAGACCCAAGAGCAGTCTGCTGCTGAGTTGCTTGAATCCGAAGAATCTAAAGAAGGCTTGCAAGAAGCTTTGCAGGTAGCACAAGAAAAATTAGAGCAATCCACTGATGAGCGCGATCGTTTGCGTGAGTCTCTCCGTTCTGCTGAAATGGCTGCTCAAGAGGCGGCCTTTGCAACGCGTTCATTGCAACAGCGCATTACTGATTTGCAACGTGACCAAAGTACCGCCCGTACTCAGATCATGGAAATTCAGGATAAGCATGATGCCGCTGCTCATGAACTAGAAACTTTGAGCGACGAAGAGGCGCAAGATAAATTACAAGGTCTATTACTAGCCCGCAGTGCACGTGAAGCAGCTTTGGCAAATGCGCGTACTGAGCAGGATGCTTTATTGCATCAACTGCGTGAAGCCGATGAGTCTCGTATGCAGGTTGAGCGCAGCCTACAGCCAATGCGTGACAAAGTGGTGGACTTGCAATTGCGTGAGCAGGCTGCTCGTTTGAACTTTGAGCAATTTGCCACATTGCTATCTGATGCAGAGGCTGACCTTACTGCACTTGAAGCAAATTTCAGTGCTGACTTAAAAGTTGGCGCCTTGCAGAGCGAAGTTAATCGCTTGAATACTGAAATTCAATCTTTAGGCCCAGTCAATATGGCTGCTTTGGATGAGTTATCAAGCTCTCGTGAACGCAAGCAGTTCTTGGATGCGCAGTCTGCCGACTTGAATGAAGCAATGCAGACTCTGACAGATGCGATCGCCAAAATCGATGCTGAAACACGTGATCTATTGCAGGGCACCTTTGACCAGGTCAATACCCACTTCGGTAAGCTCTTCCCTGAGTTATTCGGTGGTGGTCATGCTGAATTGGTAATGACTGGTGAAGAGATTTTGGATTCTGGCGTACAGGTAATGGCCCAGCCTCCTGGCAAGAAAAACAGTTCCATTTACCTCCTCTCTGGTGGTGAAAAAGCCTTGACTGCGATTGCCTTGGTATTCTCGCTCTTCCTCTTAAATCCAGCCCCATTCTGCTTGCTCGATGAGGTGGACGCTCCATTAGATGATGCAAATACCTTGCGTTATGCACAGCTAGTAGCCAAAATGTCAGATAAGACACAGTTTTTGTTTATCTCACATAACAAGATCACTATGGAAATCGCACATCAATTGATTGGTGTCACGATGCAAGAGCAGGGCGTATCCCGCATTGTTGCGGTAGACATCTCTTCTGCTGTTTCAATGGTGGAGGCCGCCTAAGTGTACATAGAACAAATCATGACGATGTTGGGTTTGTCTGATTTGCAATTAGCATTGGCTGTTATTGGGCTATTAATTCTGATAGCAGTCGCGGTTCTGAATATTAAGTATGCTCGTGCTCGTCGTAAGGCAAAAGAGCTCAGTGAATATTCTGTAGATGATCGCTTTGGAAAAGAGCCGAGTTTTGGTCAAGGTTTTGCCGATGGCGATGCAGGGCGCACTGAGCCTAGTTTCGGCGAAGTGATCACAACCATTTCTGCCCCAGAAAAGTTTACGATTGATCCACGGATTGATTGTGTCATCACACTGCGCTTTGATGAGGCTATTAGCGGCTCAGAAATTCTAGAAGAAATTAATGCCTGGACGGATCTTGAGGCGCAATCGACTGCACGCTGGATGTGTGAGGGCTTAAATGCCAATCTAGATGTTGCTGAGGACTGGGAAGTACTCCATCCTGACTCTAAGTATTCTGATTTACAGCTAGCCATTCAGCTAGCAAGCCGCAAAGGTGCTATCGGCGTTCTAGAGCTATCTGATTTTTGCTCTCGCACCCAAGCGCTTGCTGAAACTTTGGGCTCCCAAATCGATATGCCTAGCGTGAGCACAATGTTGGAAAGTGCGAATGAATTAGATGTCATGGCTGCTGAGAGCGATATTCAGTTGAGTATCAATGTTCTGTTTGATGAACCATGTCCATGGGGTAACTTTGATGCGCTCATGCGTCAACGTGGCTTTAAGTTATCTCGTAATGGCCGCCAATATGAATATCTCAGCAAAGGCGTAGTACTTTTTAGTAGCACTGATTTTGATCCAAATAAATCGGTAACTCAGGTGACCTTATTGCTTGAAGTTCCCTTGGTCCCGCAAGAAGAGCGTGCATTTGAGCGAATGCTCTCTGAAGGTGTGGAGATTGCACAAGCAGCTCATGGGCGCTTGGTGGATGACAATGGTATCAACTTGAGTGAGGCTGCGGTCATTAGCATTCGTCAGCATCTCGATGTTCTCTATGCCAATCTTGAGAAATCTGGCGTTCCTGCTGGATCTTCTACAGCTAGCAGACTATTTAGCTAGGAAATCACTTTGTCGTTCACCAGTCCGACAAATTTAGCGGAGCGTTACGCATTCTTGCAAGTAGAGCTTGCTCGTCTAGAGCATGCCTATTATGTTTTAGATAATCCGCTTCTTCCGGATATTGAATACGACCGCCTCTATAGAGAGTTAATTGATATTGAGACTGCTCATCCCGAGTGGATTACCCCAGAATCCTTGTCTCAGCGGGTAGGTGGAGCAGCATTAAAAGAGTTTGATTCTGTTACTCATGCAGTGCCAATGCTTTCATTAAATAATGCATTTGAAGATAGTGAGCTGATTGCCTTTGATCGTCGTTGTCGTGAGACTCTTCATGCTGATCATGTGACCTATGCAGGTGAATTGAAGTTTGATGGCTTGGCAATCTCACTTCGCTATGAAAATGGCTTGCTCGTAACTGCTGCCACTCGTGGTGATGGCGCTAGCGGCGAAGATGTCACTGCCAACATTAAAACGATCCGTGCTATTCCTCTCAAGCTCACTGGAAAAAATATTCCGCAGGTCCTAGAGGTGCGCGGTGAAGTCTTTATGTATCTCAAAGACTTCGAGAAAATGAATCGACAAGCGGCAGAGTTGGGTGAGAAAGAATTCGCTAACCCTCGCAATGCAGCAGCAGGTAGTCTTCGTCAATTGGACTCTAAGATTACTGCGAAGAGGCCACTCTCTTTCTTTGCCTATGGCTTAGGTGCTCTAGAGCCTCAGTCTTGGTTGCCTAAAACCCATGCAGAATTACTCAATGCTTATGCTGAATTGGGTCTACCGGTTTGCTCGGAGCGTAAGGTATTGCATTCTGTAGAGGAGATTTTGGCATTCTATAACGATGTAGGGGCCAAGAGGGATTCATTGCCCTATGACATTGATGGCGTGGTCTACAAAGTTAATTCTTTTGCCGAGCAAGCTAAGTTAGGATTTGTTTCAAGAGCTCCCAGATTTGCCTTAGCTCATAAGTACCCAGCACAAGAAGCCCTGACAACCGTATTAGGTATCGATGTGCAAGTAGGACGAACAGGAGCAATTACTCCGGTGGCACGACTTGCTCCAGTAGAGGTTGGTGGCGTAACCGTTACTAATGCCACGCTACACAATGAAGATGAAGTTAGGCGCAAGGATGTTCGTATTGGCGATACTGTTTCCGTAAGAAGAGCGGGCGATGTGATTCCAGAAGTGGTTTTAGTTATCAAGGATCGTCGTCCTGCAAATGCTCAAGAGTTTCAAATGCCAACCCGCTGCCCTGTATGCGATTCACATATCGAGCGTTTGGCAGATGAGGCGGTGGCCCGTTGTAGCGGCGGTCTTTTCTGTGGCGCACAGCGTAAGCAGGCATTAATTCACTTTGCCCACAGAAGAGCGCTGGATATTGAGGGTTTGGGAGAGAAGATTGTTGATCAATTGGTCGACCACAGTCTAGTCAGAACCCCCGCAGATCTTTACAGACTAGGATTCACAGCGCTAGCTAACCTAGAGCGTATGGGTGAGAAGTCTGCTGATAACCTCATTCAGGCAATCAATCAATCCAGAAACACCACCTTAGCCAGATTTATCTTTGCTTTAGGTATTCGTCACGTAGGCGAGACTACTGCCAAGGATCTAGCTAATCATTACCAGTCCATGCATGCCTTAATGGATGCAAATCTTGAAGATCTGCTGACCGTTAAAGATGTAGGCCCCGTTGTTGCGGATTCCATCACGAGCTTTATGCAAGAAGCGCATAACCGAGAAGTCATTGAGCAGTTACTAGCCTCAGGAATGCAGCTCGCTGTAGAAGCAAAAGTTATTAGTGAAGCAGTTGCAGGTAAGACATTTGTCCTGACTGGTACATTTCCAAAAATGACTAGAGACGAAGCTAAGGATCTCCTGGAAAAAGCTGGTGCCAAAGTAGCGGGATCCGTCTCTAAGAAAACAGACTATGTTGTTGCTGGTGCGGATGCTGGAAGTAAGCTCACAAAGGCTGAAGAGCTAGGTGTGCCAGTGATTGATGAAGCAGCAATGCTCAAACTTCTTAAATAGTTTCTTTCAGCATGAATATTTTTTCTGAAATTGCCATTCAGGGCCGCAAAACTATTCATCATGTTCAGTGTGATGCTGTTCTTAAGTCGTCCAATCCATTTTCTCGCTCAACAACCCAGGGCCACATTACAGCCAGTGGCTTAGTAATTAAGGATGACAAAGTGCTCTTAATTTTTCATCCATATATAAAACGTTGGTTTCAGCCTGGAGGCCACATTGATGAAGGGGATTCACCAATTGAGGCTGCTATTAGGGAGGTATATGAGGAAACTGGTTATATCTGCGAGCTAGATGCCAACAGTCAAGAGCCCATTGACATTGATATTCACGAGATTCCTGAGAATTCCAAAAAGGGTGAGGGCGCTCATTTGCACATAGATCTACTTTATAGGTTGCGAGCCCTACGACAAGAGCAATCTGCAGAAGATATTGAATGTAAGTGGTTTGCTTTTAGCGAGGTTGAAAGCATTCGCATCCAACGTGCTTTAGCTAAATTGGCTTAAGCCCCTAAAGCCTCAAGTAGTTCAGTTTCTAGCTGGATCTGCAGCTTTGGATTCTTACCCAGGTTTGCTGCATCCAAGAGTAGGATATCTTCCACTCTTTCTCCCAGTGTATTAATCCTAGCAGTATGAATCGAGACCTGATGTTTCGCTAACACTCTGGAGATCGTATAGAGCAGGCCGGTACGGTCACTTGCAGAGAGTGCCAATGTGTAATAGCGGCCACGATCATCCGGAACCATATGCACGCGTGGCTGAATTGGGAAAGTGCGCGACTGTCTTGAAAGGCGACCCATGCTTGGGTTAGGTAATGGCTCCGCATTCGTTAAAGCCTCGGTCAACTCAAATTCAACGAGTTGAATAATGTCGCGATAGCTACCACCTTCATCTACCAGGTTACTGCCTGAGATTTGGAAGGTGTCCAAAGCATAGCCGTGCCGTGTTGTATGAATGCGGGCATCCCAAATGGAGAAACCATGTCTTTCAAAGTAGGCGCAGATACGAGCAAATAAATCTTCTTGGTCTTTAACGTAAACAGCCACTTGCAAACCTTCACCAATGGGGGACAGTCTTGCCCTCACAATCGGTTGGTCGCTATTCACCTTGTTGTATAGATGACGTGTGAGCCAAGCAATGTCAGATGAGTCCTGCCTTAAGAAGAAGGCTACATCTAATTGCTTCCATAAATCTTCATAAGATTCGTCATTGATGCCATACAGACGTAATTTAGCTTTGGATTCTTCTTGGTGCTGCGCTAATTCTGATGAGGCATCTGTCTTGGCTCCGCCGAGCACTCTTAAGGTCGCGCGATAGAGATCTTCCAGGAGCTTGCCTTTCCAGGCATTCCATACTTTAGGGCTGGTTCCACGCACGTCAGCCACAGTCAGCAAATAGAGTGCAGTCAGGTGGCGCTCATCACCTACCTTTTTAGCAAATGCTCTTACTACATCTGGGTCGGTGATGTCTTGTTTCTGAGCGGTTTGACTCATGTTGAGATGCTCAGCGACCAACCAAACTAATAGCTCAGTATCTTTTTTATCTAAGCCGTGATCCTTGGCGAACTTGCGCATGTCAGCTCTGCCCAATTGAGAGTGATCACCGCCACGTCCTTTGGCAATATCATGAAAGAGTGCGGCGATGACCAGTAACCAAGGTTTCTCAAAGTGAGCAATAAGGCTGCTGCAGAAAGGGAACTCATGTGTATGCTCAACCACCATAAAGCGGCGTACATTCCGCAATACCATCAAGATATGTTGATCAACGGTGTACACGTGAAATAAGTCATGCTGCATCTGCCCAACAATCTTGCGGAAGGCTGGGAGGTAGCGACCTAGCACGCTGCTGCGATTCATGAGATGGAAGGCGCGACTGACGCCTTCGGGTTGCTTTAGCAACTCAATAAAGAGGGCTCTATTGATCGGGTCGGCACGCCACTTGCTATCCATCTTGGTACGAGCGTTATAGAGAGCTCTAAAAATAGTTGCGGACAGACTCTTTACATTCGATGCTTGGGCAAATACCAAGAAAGTTCTCAGAATCTGTTCAGGATGATTTTGAAAAAGCTGGGGATCGGTAATATCCAATACCCCTTGACGCTCAATAAAGTGCTCGTTACCTTCGCCTGGAATGGTGAGAATCGTTTTGGACTCTTGCGGAAAGAGCAGGGCTTCAATGTTTTGCAAGAGAACGTCATTCAATTGGGTTACTGCTTTAGCTGCCCAGTAGTAGCGACGCATGATGGCTTCGCTGGCTTGACGTGAAGATTCCTCTTTAATCCCCATCGATGCTGCTAATGCTGCTTGCAAATCAAATGCAAGAACGTCTTGCCTACGTCCCGCTAACAAATGGAGGTTGGCGCGCAGGGTTTCCAAGAAACGTTGATTGCGTTTGAGCTCAGTGAGTTCGCGCTGCGTCACCAGACCAGCTTCATTGAGGTCCTTGAAGGTGTCCCCCAATAGCGCAGCCTTACTAACCCAGGTGATGACCTGTAAGTCACGCAAGCCCCCAGGACTCTCTTTGCAATTAGGTTCTAAAGAATAAGGGGTGTTTTGATATTTGTAATGACGCTGAATTTGTTCAGCTTGTTTGGCTTGAAAAAAGGCTTTTGGATCCATCGCCGCTTCAAAAGCTTTGGCAAAGTCCTTGAAGAGCTGCTTCTTGCCGCAAATGAGTCGCGCCTCTAAAAGGGAGGTACGCACTGTGATGTCTTGTTCTGACTCAGAGATGCATTCAGCAACATTTCTGACTGAGGAGCCAATTTCTAATCCAGTATCCCAGCAGCTGGCAACAAATTGCTCAACTTGCTTTGAAAGGGCTCTAGCCTGTCCTTCATCAGCAGGCAGCAGAATCAGAATATCAATATCGGAGTAAGGAAATAGTGCGCCCCTACCGAATCCGCCAACTGCGATTAAGGTGGCTTCATTATTTAAGCCGCAGCTATTCCAAAGATGGGAAAGGAGCTGATCGCTTAATTTAGAGAGTTGCTTAGTTAATTTACCAACAGACTGTGTTTTTCTAAACTCGTCGTAAGCAATTTCGCGAGCGGCACGTAGACTAGCTGCATCAATAACATTGCCAACTGCTTGCGACTGACTCATTCTATTAAGCGCTTACTAATGTCGGTCTAAATGAAAGGCCTTTAACGCAATCAGGAGGTGGGTTGCTTCCTTCTGACCAAGTCAGCACTTCAACGCCTGTTGGGGTAACCAACAGCGTATGCTCCCATTGGGCTGACAAGCTGCGGTCTTTTGTCTTCACGGTCCACTGGTCAGGCATGGTGCGAATATCTCGTTTGCCCGCGTTGATCATTGGCTCGATCGTAAAGGTCATGCCGACTTCTAACTTTTCACCAGTACCTGGTTTGCCATAGTGAAGAATCTGTGGGTCTTGGTGGAATACTTTGCCAATGCCATGACCGCAGTATTCGCGCACGACTGAGTAACCTGCTTTTTCAGCGTGGGTCTGTATTACGTGACCGATATCGCCAAGTGATGCACCTGGTTTCACTTGAGCAATTCCTAACCACATGCACTCAAATGTGATTTGTGTAAGGCGTTTTGCCATGACAGAAACTTCGCCCACCATGAACATGCGACTAGTGTCGCCGTAGTAACCATCGGGGGTAATAACGGTAATGTCTAAGTTCACAACATCACCATTTTTGAGAACCTTGTCGCCTGGAATTCCGTGGCAGATCACATCATTCACGGAAGTGCAGATGGATGCTGGAAAGGGAGGGTATCCAGGCGGCTGATAATTTAATGGAGCCGGAATGGTCTTTTGGACATCGCGCATGTATTCATGACAAATCCGATCCAATTCTCCCGTGGTAACTCCCGCCTTAACGTGGGGAGCCACATGGTCCAAAACTTCGCTAGCTAAGCGGCCAGCTTCGCGCATCCCAAGGATGTCTTTTTCTGCGGTAAATACACTATTCATGCCTTGATTATCAACGACTTGGATAGTTTTGGCTTGGTCATATTGCCTAAATTTTAGGCAAATATCCCATTTTTGGGGCTTCTAGGGCCTATTTTGAGAGTTGACCCCTTTTATTGCTTGGGGGTGAGGGTGGCTAGAGCATTGATATTTAAGCTATAATTTTGGTCTCGGGTCTATTTTGGACTTGAAATCGCGAGTTGAGCCTTCCAGGGTGGCGTTTTTTAGCGCAGCTAGGACTCAACTTTAGAACCAACCCTTAGGAGAAGTTATGTCAGTAACTATGCGTCAAATGCTGGAAGCCGGTTGCCATTTTGGTCACCAAACTCGCTTCTGGTCCCCAAAGATGGCCCCATTCATTTTCGGTCATCGCAACAAAATCCACATCATCAACTTGGAAAAAACATTGCCAATGTTTCAGGACGCCCTGAAATTTGCAAAACAAGTTGCTTCTAATCGTGGCACTATTTTATTTGTTGGTACTAAGCGTCAATCACGCGAGATCATTGCTGAAGAAGCTGCTCGTGCTGGTATGCCTTACATCGACAGCCGTTGGTTGGGTGGCACACTCACCAACTTCAAAACTGTTAAAGGTTCCCTCAAGCGTTTGAAAGACATGGCAGTTGCTAAAGAAGCTGGTGACTGGGAAAAGCTCTCCAAGAAAGAAGCTTTGACTAATGACCGTGATCTCGACAAATTGCAAAAAGCACTTGGCGGTATTCAAGATTTGAATGGCGTTCCTGATGCAATTTTTGTAGTGGACGTTGGCTATCACAAGATTGCTATTACTGAAGCTAACAAGCTTGGTATTCCAGTAATCGCTGTTGTAGATACCAACCACTCACCAGAAGGTGTTGATTACATCATTCCTGGTAACGATGACTCCAGCAAAGCGGTTCTCCTTTACGCACGCGGCATTGCAGATGCAATCCTCGAAGGCAAAGCTAACTCTGTTCAAGAAATCTTGACAGCAGTTAAAGAAGGCGAAGAAGAGTTTGTTGAAGAAGGGAAAGCTGAATAATGGCCGCTATTACCGCTGCAATGGTTGGCGACTTACGCGCCAAAACTGATGCTCCGATGATGGAGTGCAAAAAAGCTTTGACTGAGGCTGATGGTGATATGGCTCGTGCAGAAGAAATTCTGCGTGTAAAGCTGGGTAGCAAAGCTGGTAAAGCAGCTTCTCGTGTTACGGCTGAAGGTATTGTTGCTACTTCTATCAATGGTACTACTGGTGCCTTGTTAGAAGTGAACTGCGAAACTGACTTCGTTTCTAAGAACGACGATTTCTTGGCATTTGTAAATGACTGCGTGAAGTTGGTTGCTGAAAAGAACCCGGCTGACGTTGCTGCATTGTTAGCATTGCCATTGAATGGTCAAACTGTTGATGAGGTTCGTAGCGCACTGATCGGTAAGATCGGCGAGAACATCATGCCACGTCGCTTTAAGCGTTTTTCTGGTAGCAACAAGTTGGTTTCCTATCTCCATGGCGCTCGTATTGGTGTCATGGTTGAGTTCGAAGGTGACGAGACTGCTGCTAAAGATGTAGCAATGCACATTGCTGCAATGAAGCCAGTGGCCCTGTCTATGGCTGACGTTCCTGCTGAAGCAATTGCTGTTGAGCGAAGCGTTGCTGTTCAAAAAGCTGCTGAATCTGGTAAACCACCAGAAATCGTTGAAAAGATGGTTGAAGGTTCTATTCAGAAGTACCTCAAAGAGGTTTCTTTGTTGAATCAGACTTTCGTTAAAAACGACAAGCAATCTGTAGAGCAAATGCTCAAGGCTGCAAATACAACAATCAAGGGTTTCACCATGTTTGTTGTAGGTGAGGGCATTGAGAAGCGTCAAGACGACTTTGCGGCTGAAGTAGCCGCACAAGTGGCTGCCGCTTCTAAAGCAACAGCTTAATAGGCTAGTTTGGGGCTTGCCCCACTGCTTGGTAATACCCAAAAGGGCATAGAAACCTTAGTTTCTGTGCCCTTTTCTTTCATCCTTCTCAAGCCCTTTATAATTTGGCAGAGATATTAAAAAGTGCTTAAAGATCAATAAGCTAAGTAAGTAAATTACTTGGCAAATTACGGAAAATAAAAAACATGCCAGCCTACAAACGAGTCCTCCTAAAACTATCTGGTGAAGCCCTTATGGGCGATGATGCTTTTGGCATCAATCCAATCACTATCGATTCCATGGTTAAGGAAATCGCCGCTATTGTGAATATCGGAGTGGAGCTAGCGATTGTGATTGGCGGCGGAAATATTTTCCGCGGAGTTGCAGGTGGTGCCGCCGGCATGGATCGCGCAACTGCCGATTACATGGGTATGTTGGCAACCATGATGAATTCTTTAGCATTGCAAGATGCGTTGCGTCAAAAGGGTGTTGAAGCGCGCGTGCAATCTGCACTCCGTATGGATCAAGTGGTTGAGCCCTACATTCGTCCACGCGCAATTCGCGCGATGGGTGAAGGGAAAGTGGTTATTTTCGCAGCGGGTACGGGTAATCCATTCTTCACTACTGATACTGCTGCCGCTCTGCGTGGGGCTGAGATGGGTGTCGAGATTATGCTCAAAGCAACGAAGGTGGATGGTATTTACAGTGCCGATCCAGTAAAAGATCCAACTGCCACCTTATATAAAACCATTACGTTTGACGAAGCATTAATCAAGAATCTGCAAGTCATGGATGCAACTGCATTTGCATTGTGCCGCGATCGCAAATTACCAATCAAAGTATTTTCAATTCTCAAGCCAGGCGCATTAATGCGTGTAGTGCAAGGTGAACCTGAAGGTACTTTAGTACACGTTTAATAGGAGGCCTGATGTCCGCAGCAGAAATTAAAACCAATACCGATCAAAAGATGCAAAAGTCTCTTGAGGCTTTGAAGACCAATTTAGCCAAGATTCGCTCTGGCCGTGCTAACCCAGGAATTCTGGAGCATATTCAGGTGGATTACTACGGTAATCCAACACCATTAAGTCAGGTTGCCAGCCTAGGCTTAGCGGATGCGCGCACCATTAATGTTCAACCATTTGAAAAGACGATGGTTGCGGTTATTGAAAAAGCGATTCGTGATTCAGACTTGGGTCTAAATCCAGCCTCTCAAGGCACGGTAATCCGCGTGCCAATGCCTGCTTTGACTGAAGAGCGTCGCCGCGACCTCACTAAGGTTGTGAAGAATGAGGGCGAAGAAACTAAGATTGCTGTTCGTAATTTACGTCGCGACGCGAATGAGCATTTAAAGCGTCTCACTAAGGATAAAGAAATTTCCGAAGATGAAGAGCGTCGCGCTACTGATGACATACAGAAGATGACGGATAAAGCAGTGATCGATGTCGATAAGATCGTTTCTGAAAAAGAAAAAGAAATCATGACGGTTTAAGGCCGTTTTGTATTTTTAGCCCCCATGACTCAACACTCTAGTTCCACCCTAGCCATCCCAGAGGTAAGTGCTATACCTCGCCATGTGGCGATCATCATGGATGGTAATGGGCGTTGGGCTAGTAAGCGCATGATGCCTCGCGTTGCGGGGCACTCAGAAGGTTTGAGCGCTGTGCGAAAAATCGTTGAAGAATGCCGCAAGCTTGGTGTTGAATACCTTACTGTATTTGCCTTTAGTTCAGAGAACTGGCGACGCCCACCAGAAGAGGTAGGTTTCTTGATGAAGTTATTCCTGAAGTCACTGAAGGGTGAAGTGTCTCGTTTGGCGGAAAATGATATTGCTTTGCGTTTAATTGGCGACTTGAGCCGTTTTGATTCTGCTATCCAGGAGATGGTGCAATTCTCAGAACAAAAGACTGCTGGGTGCAAAGGGTTAACTTTTACGATTGCTGCTAACTATGGTGGTCGCTGGGATATCTTGCAGGCAATGCGCCAATGCCTTTCTGCTAATCCCAATTTAAAGCCAGAACAGGTTACTGAAGAATTGCTTCAGCCACATCTTTCAATGGCTTACGCACCAGAGCCGGATTTGTTTATTCGTACCGGTGGTGAGCAGCGTGTAAGCAATTTCTTGTTATGGCAGCTTGCATACACCGAGCTGTACTTCACAGATATTTTGTGGCCTGACTTTGATGAAAAAGAATTGCACAAGGCGTTTGACTGGTTTAGCCAGCGCGAGCGCCGTTTTGGTCGTACCAGTGCTCAGCTTGCATCTCAAGCCGTGAGCGATGCAGTTTGACGCTGCTAATTACTAAGTTTAATTCCCCATGTTAAAAACCCGAGTCATTACCGCCCTTGTTCTATTGGCGGTATTGCTGCCTATTCTATTTTTACTCCCCGCAATGTACATTGGCGTATTCTTTTTGGTGGCATTGTTGGCCGCTGCTTGGGAGTGGAGTCGCTTATTAGCGCCTGAGGCAGGACGTGCTGCCTGGCTATACGCATTATTTTGCTTGGCCATTATTTTGTTTTTTCTAGGCATGCAGAATGCCTCCTGGCAATTCGCTTTATTACTTCTAGCTGTCATTTTCTGGTTCTTTATTGCGCCATTTATATTAGCCAAAGGCATGAATCTTTCGCTGGAAAAGCTGCGACCTTTTTATGTGGTGCTCGGCTTCATTTTATTGCCAGCCACTTGGTTTGCATTGGTGTTCTTACGTGAGTTAGGCCTGGTCTTTTTGCTTAGTAGTATGGCTCTAGTGTGGATTGCCGATATTGGTGCTTACTTTGTTGGTAAGGCGTTTGGTAAACACAAGCTTGCCGTGCAAATTAGTCCGGGTAAATCGATTGAAGGTGCTATCGGCGGTTTAATACTTTGCTATGTTTATGCATTCTTGTGCGTTTACTTTTTGCCTTTTGAATCGACTTTGTTTGGCGCCTGGGCCATTCGCTTTGGTTGGGTTCCCATGTTCCTCATGGTGACGGTATTAACGGCCTTCAGTATTTTTGGGGACTTATTTGAGTCTCAGTTAAAGCGTTTAGCTGGCGTCAAAGACTCCAGTCATTTATTGCCAGGACATGGTGGCGTATTGGATCGGGTAGATGCTTTGATTCCGGCAATGCCCATCGCAGCGCTCTTGGCGGGATTTGTGTAATGCCAGTCAAGCAGGTCGCTATCCTAGGCTCTACTGGCTCCATCGGCGTTAATACGCTCGATGTGATTCGTGCCCACCCAGATCGCTTTAGGGTAGTCGCACTTACCGCAGCAAAGCAGGTAGATTTGCTGGCTGAGCAATGTGCTGAATTTAGACCCAATATTGCGGTAGTAGCGGATGCTGATGGCGCCGCTCGCTTAAGTAAGATTTTGCTCGAGAAAAAAATCAATACCCAGGTCTTGCATGGACCGCAAGCTTTAGTTGGCGCTGTTACTGAATCGAATTGCGATACCGTTATGGCTGCGATTGTAGGTGCCGCAGGATTGGTGCCTACCTTGGCTGCTGCAAAAGCTGGCAAAAGAGTGTTGCTCGCCAATAAAGAAGCCTTGGTGATGTCTGGCGATTTGTTTATGCAGGCGATGAAGGCGGGGGGCGGAGAATTACTGCCAATCGATAGTGAGCACAATGCCATCTTTCAGTGTCTACCAAATCAATTTTCTAAAGCCCCTAATCCGAGTTTGGGGGTTGAAGAGCTATGGTTGACTGCCTCCGGTGGACCATTCAGAAATACGCCACTTGATCAATTGGCCAGCATTACTCCCGAGCAAGCTTGCGCACATCCGAACTGGGTGATGGGTAGAAAAATTTCGGTTGATTCTGCAACGATGATGAACAAAGGCCTTGAAGTGATCGAGGCGTTTTGGTTGTTTGGTTTGCCTTTAGAAAAAATTAAAGTATTAATCCATCCTCAAAGCGTTGTGCATTCAATGGTTCGTTATCGTGACGGTTCTGTGCTTGCTCAACTGGGTCAGCCCGATATGCGAACCCCTATTGCTTATGGTCTAGCATGGCCAGAGCGTATCGAAGCAGGTGTAGCCCCGCTCAGTTTGACGCAGTTGGCAAACTTAAGTTTTACTGATCCAGAGCTAGAACGTTTCCCTTGTCTTTCTTTAGCGTTTGCTGCTGCTAAGGCTGGTGGTACTGCACCGGCTGTTCTGAATGCTGCTAATGAAATTGCAGTAGCAGCATTCTTAGATGAAGGTCTGCCGTATTTACAAATTCCGCATGTAGTGGAGAGCGTGTTGAACTCTATTTCTTCCGTCAATGCAGACTCGCTAGAATTAATTTTGGATGTGGATGCTCGTGCTCGTCAGGCGGCACAAGTGGTAGTGAAGGATATTCTTTGCAGGCATTAATTACTCTTGCAGCTTTTTTGTTAACCCTGGGCGTGTTGGTTAGCTTTCATGAGTTCGGCCATTTTTTTGCAGCTCGCTGTTGCGGGGTTCGAGTCCTTCGCTTTGCTGTTGGCTTTGGTAAACCGTTATTCACTTACCGCGCAAAAAATAAAACAGAGTGGGTATTGGCTGCAATCCCATTGGGCGGCTATGTGAAATTGCTCGATGGTCGAGATCGTCAGCAAGTGATTGCTCCCGCTGATGAATCTGAAGCGTTTGATCAAAAGTCCTTATGGCAGAGATCTTTGATTGTGGCCGCGGGCCCATTAGCCAATTTCTTTTTAGCGATTGTCTTTTTTGCCCTGATCTATATTTCTGGCGCCCCACAATTACCAGCCGTTCTGCAAAACCCCCCTGAGCATTCTGTTGCTGCCAAGCTGGGGGTAATAGCGGGTGATCGGGTAATTGGTTGGCAGAATTTGGGGTCTGAAGAGGGTGGCACGCCCCTTTTGGGGGATTTTGACCCCGTACCGAGCTGGAATGCCTTGCGCTGGAGCTTGATGGATGCGCTTACCGGAGCGGGAGGATTTGCTCTAGAGTTAGAAACGCCTACTGGTGGAAGCTCAATAAAGTCCTTTCATGCTAATGAGTTACCCAAAATTAGCCCTCATCAGGATCCGATATTGGCCCTGGGCATTCTGCCTGCACTAACACCGCTGGCGCAATGGCAGGACCTGAAATTAGGGCCGGTAGACGCCCTCATTTTTGCCACAAAGAGGGTGTGGGTAATTACGAAGGTTTCTGCAAGGCTAATGGCTGGTTTGTTTACCGGTAATACCTCCTTAAAGCAGCTGGGTGGACCCCTCAGTATTGCGGACATGGCTGGGAAATCAGCCCAGGTAGGGTGGCAGCCATTTTTGGCCTTTTTGGCACTTATGAGCATTAGCATTGGTTTGTTGAATTTGCTCCCCTTTCCGATGCTTGATGGGGGTCAGCTACTGTATGATGCATGGGAGTTGGTCGCTGGTAAGCAGATTTCGACATCAACGCAGGAGCGCCTCCAAAAAGTGGGCTTTATTTTGCTGATCTCTATGTCATTACTGGCCTTGTTTAACGATTTACAACGCTATATTTCGCCTTGAATCCTCTGACACGTTCTTTCCGTATTTTTGCCCGATTTATTACCCATATCTTGGTATTTTCTGCGCTTGGGTTGAGTTTGAATGCCTCTGCGGCCGAGTCATTTGTGGTGAAAGATATTCGCGTTGAAGGTTTGCAGCGCGTAGAGGCTGGAACGGTATTTAGTTATTTGCCCGTTCAAGTAGGCGATACCTTTACCGAAGAAAAAGGTGCCGAATCGATTAAGGCCTTGTATAGCACTGGGTTCTTCAGGGATGTGCAAATTCAAGAGCAGGGCAACGTTCTGATTGTGATCGTGGAAGAGCGCCCAACCATTTCTCGTATTGAATTTACGGGAATGAAAGAGTTTGATCCCGAGATCGTGCGTAAGTCCTTAAAAACAGTGGGTGTTGCTGAAGCGCGTTTTTACGACAAAGCCCTGATTGATAAGGCCGAGCAAGAATTAAAGCGCCAATACGTTGGTAAAGGTATGTATGCGGCTGAGGTAGTCGCTACGGTTACCCCGGTTGAGCGTAACCAAGTTGCTATTTACTTTAATATTGATGAAGGCCCTGTTGCCAAAATTCAAGAGATTAACTTTATTGGTAATGAAGTCTTTAGCGAGGGTACGCTAAAAAGCGAGATGCAGTTAAAAACTGGCGGTTGGTTGTCTTGGTACAGCAAAGACAATCTTTATTCTAAGCAAAAGTTAACTGCCGACTTAGAGTCCATTCGATCTTATTACCTTAATCGTGGTTATCTCGAGTTTGTAATTGAGTCCACTCAGGTGTCGATTACCCCGGATAAAAAGGGCATCTACCTCACCATTAGTATTCGTGAAGGTAAAAAATTTACCGTTAAGGATGTGCGCTTAGCAGGAGAAACTTTAGGCAAAGAAGCAGAGTTGATGCAGTTGGTTGTTTTGAAGCCTGGGGATACTTTCTCATCAGCTAAATTAACCGAGAGCACCAAGGCAATTGCTGAGATATTGGGTTCTTATGGCTATGCATTCGCAACTATCAATCCGCAACCAGATATTCGTCGTGACGTTGCCGAGGTTGACCTTACATTAGTGGTTGATCCGGGGCGTCGTATCTATGTACGCCAAGTGGCAATTTCTGGAAATGCAAAAACTCGTGACATGGTGGTTCGCCGCGAAATGCGTCAGTTCGAAAGCTCTTGGTTTGATAGCGACAAAATCGATTTATCTAAAAAGCGTTTGGGTCGCTTGGGTTATTTCACTGAAACTGATATCACCACGGAAGATGTTCCGGGTTCCCCTGATCAGGTGGATGTGAATGTGAAGGTTACAGAAAAGCCAACGGGTGCCGTCACCCTTGGTGCAGGCTTTTCTTCAACTGAGAAATTGATTTTGTCTGCCGGTGTTAATCAGGATAACGCGTTTGGTACTGGTACTGCGATTGGTTTGAATGCGTCGCTAGGTAAGATTACTCAAAATCTAACGCTCTCAAATTACGACCCGTACTTTACGGAAGATGGCATTAGTCGTTATACCGATCTTTACTATCGTTCATCCAAGCCTTTGTACTATGCTGGCGATCCGGATTATCAAATTAAGTCAGTTGGCTCCAACATTAAATTTGGTGTTCCGTATACCGAAGTTGATCGCGTGTTCTTTGGAACAGGTATTGAGGTGTTCAGTATTTATGCCACCACCAATACGCCGATCCCTTATCAGAATTATGTAACTAGCTATGGTGGAACAGTGCCAGGCCGTTTGCAAACATACAACGTACCCCTAACAGTCGGTTGGGCGCGTGATGGTCGCGATAGCACTTTGATTCCTTCTGACGGTTCATTGCAGCAGCTCTCTGCTGAAGTGGGAACCCCTGTTGGAGACCTCACTTTTTATCGTATTTATGGCCAGTACCAGAAATACCACTCATTCTCAAGAGGCAATATTTTGTCCTTTAATGGTGAGGTTGGCTATGGCGAGGCTTATGGCAGCAAGCCCTTCCCGATTACTAAAAACTACTATGTGGGTGGTATTGGATCTGTTCGTGGCTATGCTCCTGGCTCTTTGGGCCCTCAGTACTACAACACCATTATTGGTTCCTACCAGCCTACGGGCGGTCAGTCGAAAATTGTTACTAATTTGGAATACACCTTCCCTGTTCCAGGTTCGGGCGTTGATAAGACCTTGCGCCTATTTACCTTCGTGGACGGCGGTAATGCGTTTGGGGAAAACATCAATCTAGTTCTGAGATATTCCTATGGATTGGGTTTATCATGGATATCACCTTTAGGGCCACTGAAATTTAGCTACGGTATTCCGTATAAGTCACAACCAACGGATAACGTTCAGCGTTTGCAGTTCCAAGTGGGTACAGCGTTTTAATTGTTTAAGGAAAGTTTTATGAAGCTTTATCAATCTTCCAAATGGATTCAAGTTGGCGTGATTGCTGCCATGACAGCAATCGCAGCCCCTCAAGTTTTTGCTCAAGATGCAGGAACGCGCGTTGCGGTTGTGAATTCTGAGAAAGTCTTCAACGAGTCCAACCTAGCTAAAGCAATGCAAACTCGTTTGCAAAATGAATTTACTAAGCGCCAGAACGATTTGCGCGATAGCGCTCAAAAAATTAAATCTGCTGCTGAAAAGTTAGATCGTGATGCTGCGGTTATGAATGAAGCTGAGCGCGTGCGTCGCCAACGTGAGTTGGCTGATCAGGATCGTGAACTACAACGCAAGCAACGCGAATTTACTGAAGATCTTAATCAGCGCACTTTTGAGGAGCGCGCCAAGATTGCAGAAAAAGCAAATGCAGTGTTGAAGCAAATTGCAGAACAAAGAAAAATTGATGTCATTGTTCAAGAAGCAGCTTATGTCAGCCCTAAGGCCGATGTAACCGATGACGTTATCAAGGCTTTAAATAGCCAGAAGTAAGCTTTATGCCGACCGCCATTGAGCTGGCCGAACAGTTTCAAGCAAGCTTGGTGGGGGAGGCTTCCCATGGATTTACTGGCCTCGCTCCTTTGGAGCGAGCGCAGCCAGATCAAATCTCCTTCCTTTCCAATCCGCTTTATAGACAGCAAGCTAGTGATAGCGCTGCTGGAGCATTGATTGTTGGCAAGTCTGATTTAGAGTTTTTGCAGGCAAATCCTAGTGCGCATTCCGCAAAGCGGGTGTACTTTGTTTCTAAAAATCCATACGCTACTTTTGCCAGAATGGCGCAACACTTTGCAAAAGTGATTAGCCCAATCTACGCCCCCGGAATACATCCTAGTGCAGTTATTGATTCCACTGCAAGCGTTCCATCTTCCTGCCACATCGGACCATTTGTTCAGATTGGCGAGGGCGTAAAGTTAGGCGAACGTGTTTCTATTCTGGGAAATTCCATCATTGCCAGGGATAGCATTGTTGCAAGCGATACGCTGATCTATCCATCTGTTTCTATTTATTACAACACTCAGATTGGTGAGCGTTGCATTATTCATAGCGGCGCAGTCATCGGCGCCGATGGCTTTGGTTTTGCCCCAGACTTTTCTGCTACGGGCGGTGAGTGGGTCAAGATTCCTCAGACGGGGCGAGTGGTCATTGGCAATGATGTCGAGATTGGCGCTTCAACCACAATTGATCGTGGCGCGATGAGTGATACGGTTGTGGGCGCAGGAACAAAAATTGATAATCAGGTGCAAATAGCGCATAACGTAGTAATAGGTAATTGCTGTGTTGTCGCTGGGTGTGCAGCTGTATCTGGAAGTACCAAAATTGGCAATTTCTGCATCATTGGCGGCGCAGCAAACTTTGCAGGTCATCTCACGATTGCCGACAGAACGACGGTGTCTGGTAATACTTCCATTATTCGATCTATTACAGAGCCTGGACAGCATTTCACAGGCGTTTATCCATCAATGCTCCACGGCGCCTGGGAGAAAAATGCGGCCATTTTGCGTGGGCTAGATAAAATACGTCAGCGCTTGCGCTTGTTAGATAAAAACAAAACTACTGAATCTTGAGATTCTGTAAAACCAAAATTAATATTTACTTTTCAGCGGGTCATTTATGAGCACACCAATCGCAATCGACATCAATAAGATTCTTCAATTGCTACCGCATCGCTACCCATTCCTATTGGTAGATCGCGTATTAGAAATTACCCCGCGTGAAAGTATCACCGCATTAAAAAACGTCACCATGAATGAGCCTTTCTTTCAGGGTCATTTTCCGGATTTCCCAGTCATGCCTGGTGTGTTGATTATTGAGGCTTTAGCTCAAACAGCTGCTTTGCTTACTTTCTCTGAAGAGCGTGCCGAGGATGCAATCTATTACTTTGCTGGCATTGATGGGGCACGTTTTAAAAAGCCCGTACTGCCTGGCGATCAGTTAATCATGACTGCCAAGTTAGAGCGCGAACGTGCTGGCATATACAAGTTTACGGTTCAGGCTACTGTGGATGGTGAGATTGCTGCAGAGGCTAATATTACTTGTGCAGTTCGTTCGAAAGGCGCTTAATGACTCGGATTCATGCATCTGCTGTAGTAGACAGTAAGGCTGAACTAGCTAGTGATGTTGAGGTTGGCCCATACTCTGTCATTGGTCCTAACGTGAAGATTGGCGCTGGTACTAAAGTAGGGTCTCATACGGTGATTGAGGGCTACACCACAATCGGTGCGCATAATAGCTTTGCCCACTTTGCAGCCATTGGTGGTCCTCCGCAAGATATGAAATACCGTGGCGAGCCAACGCAGTTGATTATTGGTGATCGCAACACTGTTCGTGAGTTCACGACGATTCATACGGGTACGTCACAAGACGAGGGCATTACTCGCATCGGCAATGACAACTGGATCATGGCTTACGTTCACATTGCGCATGACTGTCAGGTTGGTAATCACACCATCTTTTCAAGCAATGCGCAAATAGCAGGGCACGTGCAAGTAGATGATTGGGCGATTATGGGTGGCATGTCCGGTGTGCATCAATTTGTGCGCATTGGTCAACATGCCATGCTTGGCGGTGCATCCGCTTTAGTGCAAGACATTCCTCCATTTGTGATTGCTGCTGGAGATAAGGCTTCTCCTCATGGCATTAACGTCGAGGGATTAAAGCGTCGTGGCTTCTCAAGCGAGACAATTTCGGCCTTGCGTCAAGCTTATAAGATTCTCTATAAAGATGGCCTCAGCTTTGAAGAGGCTAAGGTAGAAATCCAGAAAATGGTTGCTGCAAACTCTGCAGACACTCAAACTGCAGAAAAGCTCGCGCAGTTCCATGATTTCATTGCCGCCTCTACTCGCGGCATTATTCGGTAACGGAATTACTTTGCCAAAGTTAGCTTGTGTAGCTGGCGAACCTTCTGGCGATCTTTTAGCGGCGCCAGTTCTTAGTGCGCTAAATCAAATTCCAGACATGTCTGGTTTAGAGGTGTATGGTATTGGCGGTCCCCGCATGCAGGCTGAAGGCATGCGCTCTAATTGGCCCATGGAAACCTTAAGTGTGCGAGGTTATGTTGAAGCTATTAAGCAGCTTCCAGCCATTCTGAAGCTGCGTAAAGAGCTGATTCAAAATCTACTCAATGAAGGTCGCCCAGATGTTTATTTGGGAATTGATGCGCCGGATTTTAATTTGGGTGTCGAGTTGCAATTACGTAAAGCAGGTATCCCAACTTTGCATTTGGTCTCACCTTCTATTTGGGCATGGAGAGCAGGGCGCATCAAGAAAATTTCCCAAGCAGTGGAACGCATGCTTTGCATCTTCCCTTTTGAGACTGAAATTTATGACAAAGCTGGTGTGGCATCTACTTATGTGGGGCATCCCTTGGCCAGCGAAATTCCACTTGAGCCAAATATTCAGCAAGCGCGAGAAAAGATAAGCGAACACCTGAATTTACAGGCAGAATCCCTTGACGGTCTCGTTATTGCAGTGCTCCCTGGAAGCCGTGGATCAGAGATTGAGCTCATAGCCCCCGTCTTTTTTGAAACGATGCAGTTATTAGCCAAGAGATTAAAGGGGCAGAGGCTCAACTTTTTAATTCCGGTGGCAACACCACAATTACGCGAGCCTCTTGAGCAACTTTTACTCAAGACAAAAAACAGCAATCCAGATATTCAGATTCATCTGCTAGATGGCATGGCCGATGAAGTGCTAGAAGCTTCAGACGTAGTGTTGATTGCAAGCGGCACAGCTACCTTACAAGCGGCTTTGTGGAAAAAGCCGATGGTGATTTCTTATAAGGTGCCTTGGTTAACTGCGCAGATCATGAAGCGCCAAGGCTATATGCCTTATGTAGGTCTACCAAACATCTTGTGCGGCGAATTTATTGTTCCTGAGTTTCTGCAAGATGATGCCACTCCAGAAAAACTAGCTCATGCCGTACAGGCTTGGTTAGAGCGTCCAGCTAAAGTTGCTAAGCTCAAAGAACGCTTTGCCCAGATGCATGAAACTTTGCGTCGTCCTACGGGTTTATTAGTTGCGCAAGCGATAGCACAAACTATTGCCAATCAACGCAAGAACAAAACAAGCATATGAGTCTGATTTGGATCTGCGGCGTAGATGAAGCAGGGCGAGGACCATTAGTTGGTGCGGTGGTTGCTGGTGCCGTAGTGCTCGATCCCAGTAATCCAATTGAAGGTTTAAAAGATTCTAAGAAATTAACTGCTATTCGTCGTGAATATCTCTATGAGCAGATCATGGAAAAGGCAAAGGCTTGGGGTGTTGGTGAAGCCAGTCCAGCCGAGATTGATGAGATTAACATTTTGCAGGCCACGATGCTGGCAATGCGCAGGGCAATCGAAGATCTAACCACTCGCTTAGGCGCTTGGCCTGATAAAGCGTTGATCGATGGCAATCGTTGCCCAGAGTTGCCAATTGCTGCAGAAGCAATTGTTAAGGGTGATGCTAAGGAGCCTGCAATATCTGCGGCATCGATAGTCGCCAAAGTTACTCGTGATCGACAGATGCAAATATTGCATGAGCGTCATCCAGAATATGGATTTGCACAACATATGGGTTATCCAACGGAAGCCCATTTTGCTGCACTTAAACAATATGGCACATGCGATCAACACAGAAGAAGTTTTTCACCAGTGCGCAAAGTTCTCGAAAATCAAAACCATTAAGTCATGAACTTCGATCTCATCACCTCCAAAGAGAATCCGCTATTTAAGGAGATTCGCAACCTACAGGCCACCGGATCTAAAGGGCAGAAGGCTAGGCTCGCTAGCGGCCAAGCATTATTGGAAGGCATTCATCTAGTTCAAACTTGGGTGGGTGATCCTGCTTTAAGAGCTCTCCTCACATCAGAAGTCGGTCTCAAGAATGTAGAGATCGCACAAGCCGTCTACGAACATCTCGAGATCTGTCCAGAGGCCAAGGTATTCCAGTTAGATAGCGTACTCTGGGACTTGCTTTCTGATTTGGTGAATGCGCCACATATTGCAGGCTTACTCGATCTTCCTAGATCCACGCTCACAACACCTCAATCCGTTGCAACCTTTAATGGCGATGTGGTGATATTGGATCGAGTACAAGATGCGGGTAACGTAGGCTCTATTCTGCGCACTGCAGCAGCCGCAGGCTTTACCCAAGTGATTGCTTTATCAGGCTGCGCCCATCTATGGTCTACAAAAGTATTGCGTGCTGGTATGGGCGCTCACAAACTTCTAGATTTATATGAGGGCTGGTCTAACCAACAATTACTGAGTGCCGTGACTGCACCTTTATTGGCGGCTACAGCAGATGCAGAGCAAGACCTTTATTCCCTTAAAAAAGATTTACTCCACCCAGTTGCTTGGGTAATGGGTAGTGAAGGGCAGGGAGTGTCTGAAGACCTTCTGGCTCAAGCCAAGGGGGTATCAATCCCGATTGATCCAAGAGTGGAATCTCTCAATGTATCCACTGCAGCAGCAGTGTGCTTATTTGAGACTCTGCGGATGAGACGCGGTTAATTAACAGTCTTTTCTCGATAGCCTGCTTTCGGCTAGTAGGAGACCTTCTATTTTTGTTAATCAATAAGTCATGACTATCTTCAGGAGATTGAATGGACAAGCTTAAGAAGTGAGTTTAAATACCCCAATCATTCTTCCTGTTTCGATTCATCATCAAAGACATCCTTCATGATTAAAAGTGCATTGGTCGCCGCCGGGAATCCGCAGTAAGCAGTCATTTGCGTGATCACTTCAGCAACCTCAGGGCGTGAAGCACCACATCGAAGTGCAGCCCTTATATGAAGTTTTAATTGTGGCAAGGCGAAACCTTGAACCGTCAGAGCTGCAATAGTACATAACTCTCTAGTTTTTAAGTCGAGTATATTTCTGGAGTACAGCTCACCAAAAGGAAAGGCAACATTGACCCATGCAAACTCCTCGGAAATGGACTTAAGTTGCCTAATGTATTCATCCGCCGAAGATCCAAGCTGATTATGCAACTCTTCCATACCTTTTTGGTAGAGGGCAGATTTCTCGCTCTCTTCTAATATTGGTTTGCTGTTCATCATATTTCCCATTATAGAAAACTAATTTTTCAGTATTGTTTGGTGGCGAGTTACTTAGCTTTGGAGAGTCTGAAAGAGGTCGAATAGTGCCCAATTGCTCAAATTGATACAGGCGACTCAAATCGGCCAATAACGGTCAAGATGCAACTGAAACTTTGCATCCCTATAGTAATGTTATGATTTTTAGGTCTAATTTAACCCTCACACAGGACGACTATGAAACAAAAGATATTTAAAAAGATTATTGCCGCCTCAGTCTCTGCGACTTTGGCGTTTGCACCATTGGTTAGTAATGCCTGTACAAGTTTCATTTTAAAAGGTGCCGATGGTGGGCTAGCATGGGGACGTACCATGGAATTTGGTATGCCCATGAATTCTGAGTTGATGACTATCCCCAGAAACATTGCCATGCAAGGTATAGGCGTTGATGCCAAACTAGGAACAGGGTTGAACTGGACAACAAAATATGCCACCGTAGGAATGAATGCATTGGGTTGGCCCACATTAATAGATGGCATGAATGAAAAAGGCCTCATTGGTGCTATGTTTAATGCGCCTAATAGCGCCGTATTTCAAGATGTTGCTCCAGCAGATTCTGCAAATAGCATCAGCTCCGCACAGGTTCCGACTTATGTGTTAACAAACTTTGCTACTGTGGATGAAATCAGAGTAGGGTTATCAAAGATTAAAGTTAATCGCTCACCTGTTGGCCCATATAAAAATCAAATTGCTGCTGTACATTATTCATTTCATGACGCCTCTGGAAAAAGTATCGTAGTTGAGTACCTCAATGGGCAATTGGCTATTACCGACAATCCTGTTGGTGCTTTAACGAATGACCCTCCATTTAGAGATCAGCTGAATAATATCGGCAACTATGCAAATCTCACTAAAGTAGAGAGAGCTCCACTGGTAATTAATGGGGCGAAATATGCTCCACCTAGTTCAGGTAGTGGGTTGCACGGACTACCTGGTGACTATCTAAGTCCAAGTCGTTTCATTCGAGCCATATTTCTTTCCGACTCAGTTCCTAAAACTTTTACGACTCAAGAAATGGAAGCCGCTGCGTGGCATATCGTTGGTAGTTTTGATATTCCTCCTGGCGCAGTAACTTTACCTTCAAGCAATCCTTATGGTGGCGGTCTTGGTGGATATGAGGTTTCTGAGTGGACGATTGTGGCTAACAACAAGAGCCTAGTCTATAACGTCAAAATGTATGCAAATACAAATATCTACACTTTTGACTTGAAGAAGATGGATGTCAATGCCAAGGCAATTAAATATACAAAATTAGACCAACCTAGATTGGCCATTCCTGTTAATTAAATTGCTTTAATTGGATATTCTTCTTGAGACCCGCTTCGGCGGGTTTTTTTATTGGCTGCAACTGACTGCTTTGGGTCGAAAGCAGACATTGAAAAATACTATTTCACCCTAGTATCGTTTTATCCGATTTGATTGCTTGCAATACTGTTGTAGCAATTTCCTCAATGGATTTGCTTGTAGTGAGCACCCAAGGAATAGATTGTTTTTTCATCATCGCCGTCGCTTCGTTAATTTCATAACGGCAGTTTTCGAGCTTGGCGTAGTTACTACCAGGTCTGCGCTCATTACGAATCTCCGAGAGTCGTTCTGCATCAATCATTAAGCCAAAGATTTTTTGACGGTAAGGCACCAGATCTTTTGGGAGCTGTCCTCGTTCAAAGTCTTCTGGAATGAGTGGGTAGTTAGCTGCTTTGAGCCCATACTGCATAGCCAGGTAAAGACTGGTTGGCGTCTTGCCAACCCGGGAGATGCCAATCAGAATGACATCGGCTTCAGCCAGGTTTTGATTGGATTGACCATCATCATGGGCCAAGGAATAGTTAATGGCCTCAATCCGGTTCTTATAGGCCTCGGTATCGGCATTATGGTGAAGGCGGTTCATGGCATGGGTGGATTTCATGCCTAAAGCCTCCTCTAGAGGGGCTACGAAGGTCTGAAACATGTCCAAAATAAGGCCATTTGCCTTGGCCACGATTGCATTGAGCTCGGAGTTCACCAAAGTGGTGAAAACGATGGGTTGCACCCCATATTTAGTAGCCGCTTGATTGACGCTGCTAACGGCATCGTAGGCCTTATCGACGCTATCCACAAAAGGCACTCGAATATGCTTAAAAGTAGCCTCAAATTGGGCCAAAATCGACTGGCTGAAGTTCTCGGCAGTAATGCCGGTGCCGTCAGAGACAATAAAAACAATGCGGGTTTCGTTGGACATGGATTTGGCTTAAAAGTCAGGGTCAGCACTACAATAGAGTCATATTAAAGCACGCCCCCTTTAGGGTGGCCGCTACACCAGTTTCCTTATCTTTTGAGAGTATTTTATGTCCAACCAACAGCAACAAAATAGCAGTATGGCTGATGCCTACGTTTTGCCTTTTGAACAACTCCGCATGACTGATGTTGAATCGGTTGGTGGTAAGAATGCGTCATTAGGAGAGATGATTTCTCAGTTGGCGTCTACTGGGGTTCGTGTTCCTACGGGTTTTGCAACGACTTCGTTAGCATTCCGTGACTTTCTAAAGCACAACAATTTGACTGAGCGCATTCAACAGCGCTTGGAAGGCTTGAATATTGATGATGTGCGCGCATTGGCGCAAGCTGGTGCAGAAATTCGTAGCTGGATTGAGACAGCGCCATTTCAACCAAAGTTGGACGAAGAAATTCGTAAAGCATTTTCTGTATTGGATGACTCTGGTAAAGGTTCATTTGCGGTACGTTCATCAGCTACTGCCGAAGACTTGCCAGATGCTTCTTTTGCTGGTCAGCAAGAAACCTTTTTGAACGTCGAAGGTATTGATGATGTTCTAAAGAAGATTCGTGAAGTATTTGCTTCTTTGTATAACGATCGCGCGATCTCCTACCGTGTTCATAAGGGCTTTGCCCACGCTGAAGTAGCCTTATCTGCTGGTATTCAACGCATGGTTCGTTCTGACTTGGGCGCTGCTGGCGTGATGTTTACTCTGGACACCGAGTCAGGATTTGAGGATGTAGTTTTCATTACCTCAAGCTATGGCTTGGGCGAGACCGTAGTACAGGGCGCAGTAAATCCAGACGAGTTTTATGTTTTTAAAACCACTTTGGCTCAAGATAAGAAGGCAATCATTCGCCGCTCCTTAGGCTCTAAGTTGATTCAGATGCAATTTGCCCCTAAAGGCTCTGCAGAAAAAGTACAAACTGTTGATGTCACTCCAGAAAAGCGTAACCGCTTCTCTTTGGAGGATGTGGATATCACTGAGTTGGCTAAGTACGCAGTGATCATTGAGAAACACTACGGTCGTCCAATGGACATCGAGTGGGGTAAAGATGGTCAAGATGGCCGTATCTATATCTTGCAAGCGCGCCCTGAGACTGTAAAGAGTCAAGCTGCTGGTCAAGTGGAGATGCGCTACAAATTAAAAGGTAGCTCAAAGGTATTGGCAAAAGGTCGTGCGATTGGTCAAAAGATTGGCGCAGGTCCAGTACGCATTATTCGTGACCCAAGCGAGATGGATCGTGTTCAGCCAGGAGATGTCTTGGTTGCCGATATGACTGACCCGAACTGGGAACCAGTCATGAAGCGTGCTTCAGCGATTGTGACTAATCGTGGTGGACGCACATGTCACGCAGCGATCATTGCCCGTGAATTAGGCGTACCTGCGGTTGTTGGTTGCGGTGATGCCACTGAGCACTTGCAAGACGGCATGATGGTGACGGTTTCTTGTGCTGAAGGTGACGAAGGCCATATTTATGATGGCTTGATCGAAACCGAAGTGACTGAAGTATCTCGTGGCGTATTGCCAGAGATTCCAGTGAAGATCACCATGAATATCGGCAATCCTCAGCTGGCATTTGATTTCTGCCAGATCCCGAATGCTGGTGTTGGCTTGGCTCGCCTTGAGTTCATTATTAACAACTACATTGGTGTGCATCCACGTGCTGTATTGGAATATCCAAATATTGACCCTGACCTCAAGCGTGCAGTTGAGAGTGTTGCTCGTGGCTATGCAAGCCCACGTCAGTTTTACGAAGACAAGCTGGTTGAGGGTGTAGCAACTATTGCTGCTGCTTTCTATCCAAAGCCAGTGATTGTTCGTTTGTCAGACTTCAAGTCCAATGAATATAAGAAGTTAATTGGCGGATCGCGTTACGAGCCTGATGAAGAGAATCCAATGTTGGGATTCCGTGGTGCGTCACGTTACGTTTCTGAAGACTTTGGCGAAGCCTTTGCTCTCGAGTGCGCAGCAATGAAGCGTGTTCGTGAAGATATGGGCTTGGATAACGTAGAAATCATGGTTCCGTTTGTACGTACTATCAATCAGGCTAAGCGCGTGATCGACATGATGGAGAAGTTTGGCCTGAAGCGTGGTGTGAATGGTTTGCGTCTCATCATGATGTGTGAGATCCCATCTAATGCGATTTTGGCTGATCAGTTCCTGGAGTACTTTGATGGTTTCTCAATCGGCTCAAACGATATGACTCAATTAACATTGGGTCTAGATCGTGACTCCGGTATGGAATTGTTGGCTATCGACTTTGATGAGCGTGATCCAGCGGTAGAGTTCATGATTGCTCGTTCAATTGATGCTTGCCGTAAGCAAAACAAATATGTTGGTATTTGCGGTCAAGGTCCTTCAGATCACCCAGACTTTGCCCGTTGGTTGGTTGAAAAGGGAATTACCTCAATCTCATTAAATCCAGATAGCGTAGTGGCTACTTGGGAGATGTTGGGTAAGAATTTAAAAGCCTAAACCAAAGCAGATAGCGTTAACGCAAAAGGCCTAGATTTTTTCTAGGCCTTTTTGTTTGTAAATGCATCCAACACTTCATTAATGGAGGATTATTTTCTCTTTGCAGCCACCTTCTTCGGTGCCATCTTCTTTACGGGGGTAGCCTTAGTTGTTCTTGTGGCCTTTTGAGCTCTCGCCTTAGATGGTGGATGATTGATAGGAACAATCCCCATTTTTTTAGCAGGAGTGGAGATATCACTCGATTTATGAGCGCCGCTCCAACTGGGTTCCGCTATGGAGTTAAAAGCCTCGCGTAGTTTCTCGCCCCAGGCTTGATGGATCATTGCGAAATAGGGGTTTGCATCATCTAGAGTCACGAGCTTCGTGGCTTTCAGAGAATTTATTTCGTAAACCAACATATCCAGAGGTAGTCCAACCGAAATATTACTTTTCAAGGTGGAGTCCATGGAGATGAGGGCGCACTTAGTTGCCAGATTAAGCGGTGTATTGAAATTGAGTACTCGGTCTAAGATGGGCTTGCCGTACTTAGATTCACCAATCTGGAAATAGCAAGTCTCGGGTGTAGCCTCAATAAAGTTCCCAGCCGAATAAATATTAAATAGGCGCGGTTTCTCACCTTTTACTTGACCACCAAAAATCATATTGCAGTTAAATTCAAGGCCCGATTTTTCAAGTGCGGCATGATCACGTTCATACACTTGTTTAATAGCATCACCCACAACAACAGCAGCTTCATAGGAGTTTTTGGCTGTCCAGAGGTTCTTGCCCTTAAAAAGCTGTCCTTGCAGCAGGATTTCTTTAACGGATTGGGTAATGGCGAGATTGCCCGCACTCATTAAGGTAAAGAAGCGATCCTTGTTTTGAAACAAGGTCATCTTTCTAAAGGTGCCGATTTGGTCGACGCCAGCATTTGTCCGGGTATCGGATAAGAAAACAAGACCATCTTTTAGGCAAAGCCCAACGCAATACGTCATACACAGACCCTCTTCATTATTTCCTGGGATTATCTCTTAAATATCCCAGAGGGTTGCTATAGCAGCTGTTGAATCGAAATGTTAGCGCTGAGTTCTTCTCCACCGCCGCCAGAGCGGACCCCTTTAACAGGCGCGGCGGAATAATAATCTCGACCAATAGCAAGGCGAATATGACGTGAGTCAACTAAGCAGGCGTGGGTGATATCTACGCCGGTCCAGATGCCTTTATCGATATCGCTACAAAAGTCAATCCAAGCATGGCTAGCAAGATTTGGAGATTCTTCTGCAAAGAAATAACCACTGACATATCGAGCGGGAATTCCAGAGGCGCGACAGAGACTTAACATAATGTGGGCATGATCTTGGCAAACACCAGATTTCATGGCGAAGGATTGAGCTGCAGTAGTGGCAAAGTTCGTTTGGCCAGGAGAATACACAATCAAGCCTTGAACTGCCTCAGCAAGTTTAAGTATTTGATCAACTGAATTTTTCTTTGGAATGCCATAAGAGAAATATTCCAACATTTCGTCTGTAGGCTCAGTCAGATTGGTTTGTTGCAGTAAGTAGTAAGGCGAAACTGCTTTAGCATCATCTAAAAACTCATATGCATCTTGTGTATGCACTTCACCTTCAGCCTCAATCATCATTGAGGTGTAAGGGCTCTCCTGCACGAATACACTGCAAAGATTGCCAAAAGTATCTATAGAGCTAGATGCTTTAATTGGCGTGCTAATTCTCCATTTGTCGACTTGTTGGCCAGCGAGAGTAGGAGGCGTCAAGCGCAACTCTTGTATGGAATAACGCACCGGTGTTTCATAGCGATATTCCGTGCGATGGCGAATTTTAAGATGCATATAGTCTTTGTGATTTCTTAGGCAACAGCCAGTGGAATGAGATAAGCATTGCTAAACTCATCGGCTATGAAGTTAATGCGCTCTAAGAAAGCCTCAATAAATTCTTCCAGGCCTTGCTCAAATACCTCATCAATATCAGAGTAATCCAAACTTGCCTTGAGCTTTCCAAGCAAACGTTCAATTTCTTTGGATTGCTGATTCTTAACTTCGGAAATGAGGGGGATTAACTCATTGACGCAGGATACCAAGGATCGTGGCATTTGTTTATTGAAGATGAGTAGTTGTGCGACTTGTTTTGGTGTGACTTGATCAGAATAAATTTGACGATAGATCTCAAATGCTGAGACGGAGCGCAGTAACGCCGCCCAGTGATAGAAGTCAAAGAATTCACCGTCTGTACCATCTTCCGAGGATTTCTTGGCGCCAAGAACTCTCAGGGCTGCTGGGTCCTCATACTTAGTTTCCAAAATACGTGCGGTGTTGTCGGCGCGTTCTAGCAGGGTTCCCACATTGATAAAGTAAAAGGCCTCATTCTTCAGCATCGTGCCGTATAGAACACCCCTAAAGAGGTGGCAGCGGTGCTTGACCCACTCCAAAAGGCGACTAGGATCAGCTTGATGTCTTGCCTCTAGGATGCGCTGCAGCTCAAGCCACGTAGTGTTTTGGGTTTCCCAAACCTCGGAAGTAATCTTGCCGCGGATAACGCGTGCGTTCTCACGCGCTGCAAAAAGGCAAGAAACGATACTAGAGGGATTACTGGTCTCATAAATCATGAAGTCCAAAACATTCTCACGATTAACGACATCATATTTGCTGAGGAAGGCTTCTTCCAACTTAGAAATAGTGAGTAATTTTTTCCAACTCTGCTCTAAAAACTCTGCAGGCTGTGGAAGTAGTGAGGTTTGATGGTTTACATCGAGCATGCGGGCAGTATTCTCTGCGCGCTCGGTGTAACGGGCCATCCAATAAAGACAATCAGCGGTACGACTCAACATATTTTCTTATTCCCCATACTCTTCATTCACTCTTCCAATACCCAGGTATCTTTAGTTCCGCCACCTTGGGAGGAGTTCACTACTAAAGAGCCTTCTTTGAGTGCAACCCTAGTCAATCCACCAGGAACCATCTTGATAGTTTTGCCTGAGAGAACAAAGGGTCTTAAGTCGATATGTCTTGGAGCAACGCCTGATTCAACAAAGGTAGGGCAGGTGGATAGTGCCAATGTAGGTTGCGCAATATATTTATCTGGATTAGCGATGAGATGAGTTCTAAATTCTTCAATCTCTGCTTTGGTTGATGCCGGACCAACTAACATGCCATATCCACCGGCACCATGGGTCAGCTTCACCACCAACTTATCCAGATTGGCTAATGTATAAGCTAAGTCATCTGCCTTACGGCACTGGAAAGTGGGAACGTTATTAAGAATCGGTTTCTCACCAAGATAAAACTCGATCATCTCGGGTACATATGGGTAGATAGATTTGTCATCAGCAATACCAGTGCCAATTGCATTTGCCAGTGTCACGTTACCAGCGCGGTGTGCAGATAAGAGTCCTGCAACACCCAGGGTGGAGTCAGAGCGAAATGCCAACGGATCCAAGAAGTCATCATCAACGCGGCGATAGATTACATCAACGCGCTCAGGCCCTTGAGTAGTTCGCATAAAGACTTGTTCATTTTTCACAAATAAGTCTTTACCCTCTACTAACTCAACACCCATCTGCTGCGCGAGGTAGCTGTGCTCAAAGTAAGCGGAGTTATACATGCCTGGAGTCAACACAACAACGTTTGGTTTTTTAACGTCATCCGGTTTAACTGACTTGAGGCATTCCAATAAAAGATCGGGGTAGTGCTCTACAGGAGCAATGCGATATTTTTGAAAGAGGTCAGGGAAGAGTCGCATCATCATCTTGCGGTCTTCAACCATATAAGACACGCCAGACGGAACTCGCAAGTTATCTTCTAAAACGTAGAACTCACCTTCGCCGGCGCGAACGATATCTATTCCTGCAATTTGTGCGTAGATGTCGCGCGGTATGCTGACGTTGCGCATTTCGGGGCGATATTGCGCATTGTTATAAATCTGTTCAGCTGGAACAATGCCTGCCTTAATAATGTCTTCATCGTGATACACGTCGTAGATAAAGCGATTAAGTGCTTTGACTCGTTGGCGTAATCCAGCTTCTAATTGCTCCCACTCTTTGGCAGTAAAGATGCGCGGTACTTGATCGAAAGGAATGGTTCTTTCTGAACCTAGGTCATCTCCATAGACGGCGAAGGTGATGCCCACTCTTCTAAAGATCAGATCTGCTTCAGCGCGTTTGAGACCCATGAGGGTGTCACTTTGCTGCTTCAGCCAGTTGTGAAAGATTTGGTAGTGGGGACGCGCTTTGCCTGCGGCGTCGAGCATTTCGTCAAAAGGCAATTTCATAGTTACCAAACTAATGCCTTTATAAAAGCTGGAATGACTCATTTGAAGCGGCTTGGTGCCGAATTGCACTATAAAGGTGCATAAATGCTCAAATATTCGCTCCTAAGGGTAGTCTACCCCAGTTTTTCTGGGATTAAGCGTTTAAATCGCCTCTGGCAATGCGACCTTTTTGGACTTCCCACTCACGTTCTTTAGTGGCTGCGCGTTTGTCATGTTGCTTTTTGCCTCTGGCTAGACCAATCTCACACTTCACATTTCCTTTGGAGAAATGTAGGTTGAGCGGTACCAGGGTGTAGCCCTTTTGCTCTACTTTGCCGATGAGTTTTTTAATTTCGATAGCATTGAGCAGGAGCTTTCTAGTGCGGGTGCTATCGGGAACGATATGGGTGGAGGCTGAGAGTAGGGGGGTGATATGGCAGCCGATCAAAAATAGCTCCGCCTTGCGAATGACGACATACGCTTCTTTGACGTGCACGCGCCCTGCTCGGATGGCTTTCACTTCCCAGCCTTCCAACACAAGCCCTGCCTCAAAGCGCTCCTCGATAAAATAATCAAAGAAGGCTTTTTTGTTATCGACGATACTCATATTTATTTAGCTCTCAAGAACGATTATGGCAGACGTCTACAAGACCGTTTTAATTGGCCAATCAGCCGACCGTATGTACGGCTTAGTGACCGATGTCGCCCGCTATCCTGAGTTCCTGCCTTGGTGTGGTGGGGTAGAAATTTTTGAGCAGACTGAGACCGTGCTCGACGCCAAAATTAATATTCATTTCAAGGGCATTACCCAGTATTTTCATACTCGAAATGTGAATCACCGCCCTGAAACGATTGATATGGTCTTTGTAGACGGCCCGTTTAAGCACTTCTCTGGGCAGTGGAACTTTATCCCTTTGCGGGAAGATGCTTGTAAGGTGGAGTTCAAGCTGCACTGGGAGTTCAAGAGCGTCATTCTGGACAAGATTATTGGCCCAGTATTTGGACATATAGCCGGCACCTTTGTTGACTGCTTTGTAAAGCGTGCCGAAGACCTCTATGGCTGAGCGCTCGCTTGACCTCATTCTCTGTGATGCCAGGCAGGGTAAGCCAGAACTTAAGGCGTTCAAGCTCCTTCTATCAGCCAAAGAGTCACCTACGATTGGTCTAGCCCTCATTAGAGCTGGAATCGCAGTTGGTCCAGACGACCCTGTTTTAGCCAGAAAAGGCTGCTTCGGGGTCTTTGGTAAGCGCAAGGACTGGGATAGTCCCATTTATCCTGGAGATCGTCTAGAGCTCTATTCCCCGCTATTAATCGACCCTAAGACGGTTCGGCGTAAGAAGGCTAATCAGAACCAGGATGCCAAATTCCAGGCTGCCGCAGCTAAAAGAAAGGCTAGGAGGCTATAATCTGTTTTTGCGACTAGGGGTTTTGCATGCGACTCATTCAAAAAGCACTCACTTTTGACGATGTGCTCCTCGTACCGGCTTATTCATCGGTACTCCCTCGAGATGCCAGCTTGGCAAGTAAGTTAACTCGAGATATTTCACTCAATACACCATTGGTGTCCGCAGCTATGGATACCGTCACTGAAGGTCGTTTGGCAATTGCTATGGCTAGTGAGGGTGGCATTGGTATTGTTCATAAAAACTTAAAGCCTGCTGAGCAAGCGCGTGAGGTGGCTAAAGTGAAGCGATATGAATCTGGTGTTCTGCGTGATCCAATCACGATTAGTCCAGATGTCACTTTGCGTCAAGTGATCCAACTTTCTCGTGAACATGGTTTCTCAGGATTCCCAGTGCTCGTTGGTAAAGAGGTTGTTGGCATTATTACGAATCGCGATTTGCGTTTCGAAGAAGACTTAGATGCTCCAGTAAAAACCAAGATGACTCCACGTGAGCGTTTGATTACCGTGAAAGAAGGCTGTTCATTGGATGAAGCAAAACGCTTAATGAGCCATCATCGTTTAGAGCGTGTATTGGTTGTCAATGACAAGTTTGAACTGCGTGGCCTCATTACTGTTAAAGACATCCTCAAGGCAACCGAACATCCGAATGCTTGTAAAGATAGCGAAGGTAAGTTGCGCGTTGGCGCAGCAGTAGGTGTTGGTCCTGATAATGATGAGCGTATTGAGTTATTGGTGCGCGCTGGTGTTGATGTGATCGTAGTTGATACAGCTCACGGCCATAGCCAAGGCGTATTGGATCGCGTGAAGTGGGTTAAGAAAAACTATCCACATGTGCAAGTGATTGGCGGCAATATTGCTACTGGTGATGCTGCTAAGGCATTAGCTGATCATGGCGCTGATGGTGTCAAGGTTGGTATTGGCCCTGGCTCAATTTGTACAACACGTATTGTTGCTGGCGTAGGCGTTCCACAAATCACTGCGATTGTGAATGTGGCAACCGCCCTTAAAGGCACTGGCATTCCATTGATTGCTGATGGTGGCATACGTTACTCAGGTGACGTTGCAAAAGCATTAGCTGCTGGCGCCAGTTCAGTCATGATGGGTGGTATGTTCGCTGGAACCGAAGAAGCCCCAGGCGAGGTATTCTTATACCAAGGACGTTCTTACAAGAGCTATCGCGGTATGGGTTCTTTGGGCGCGATGGCGGATGGTTCTGCTGATCGTTACTTCCAAAGCGATATTGTTGCGAATGCAGAGAAGCTAGTGCCAGAAGGTATTGAAGGTCAGGTGCCATACAAAGGTAGCGTATTGGCAATCTTGCATCAGCTCACTGGCGGCATTCGTTCTTCTATGGGCTATCTCGGTTGCAAGACCATTGATGAGCTCCATGAAAAAGCTAACTTCGTAGAAATCACTTCAGCTGGCGTGCGCGAGTCGCATGTTCATGATGTGAAAATCACTAAAGAAGCGCCAAATTACCATATTGATTAACAACTAAAAAAAGCTGAAATAAAGGCTGATCTTTTCGTGCACGACAAAATACTGATTCTCGACTTTGGTTCACAAGTAACTCAACTTATTGCTCGACGTGTGCGCGATGGACGTGTGTATTCAGAGATCCATCCTTACGATTGCGATCCTGAATTCATTCGTAAGTTTGTTCAGGAGCAAGGTGGCAAAGGCATCATTCTTTCTGGCGGTCCAAGTTCGGTAACCGAAGATGGTAGCCCCCGTGCGCCTCAAATCGTTTTTGAGCTTGGTGTTCCTGTTTTAGGAATTTGCTACGGTATGCAAACCATGGCTACTCAGTTGGGTGGTGCAGTTGCCTCTGCAGAGTCCTTAGGTAAAGCGCGTGAGTTTGGTTACTCCGAAGTGCGCGCTCGTGGGCACACAAATTTGCTTAAAGGCATTCAGGACTTCTCCACCAGCGAAGGTCATGGGATTTTGAAGGTGTGGATGAGTCATGGCGACTCAGTCACCTCAATGCCGCCTGCGTTTAAGTTGATGGCCTCTACTGAGTCTTGTCCAATTGCTGGCATGGCGGATGAAGAGCGTCGCTTCTATGCATTTCAGTTTCATCCAGAGGTCACTCATACCATTCAAGGCACTGCAATCATTGAGCGCTTTGTACACGAGATTTGCCAATGCAAACCTGACTGGGTAATGGGTGACTACACTGCAGAAGCAGTTGAGAATATTCGCAAGCAAGTTGGAAATGAAGAAGTCATTCTGGGCTTGTCTGGCGGTGTCGACTCCAGTGTTGCGGCAGCTTTAATTCATCGCGCGATTGGAGATCAGCTCACTTGCGTATTTGTCGATCATGGCCTACTTCGCTTAAATGAAGGCGATATGGTGATGGAAATGTTTGCACGCAATTTGGGTGTGAAGGTTATCCGCGTTGATGCCAAAGAAAAATTCATGGGTGAGTTGGCTGGTGTTGCCGATCCAGAAGCTAAGCGGAAGATCATCGGTAAAGAATTCGTAGAAATTTTCCAGACTGAGTCTGGAAAAATCGAGAATGCTAAGTGGCTTGCCCAGGGAACGATCTACCCTGACGTCATCGAGTCTGCAGGTAAGGGCAAGAAGGGTGCACACACGATCAAGAGTCACCATAACGTTGGTGGCTTACCTGAAGACATGCATCTCAAATTGCTTGAGCCCTTGCGTGAGCTCTTCAAGGATGAGGTCCGTGAACTTGGAGTGGCCTTAGGTCTTCCTCGTGAGATGGTGTATCGCCATCCATTCCCAGGGCCAGGTCTTGGCGTGCGGATTTTGGGTGAGGTCAAAGCAGAGTTTGCGAGCTTGCTGCAACGTGCTGACGCCATTTTCATTGAAGAGTTGCGCAATACGATTGATGAAGCAAGTCAAAAATCTTGGTATGACCTTACTAGCCAAGCGTTCGCTGTTTTCTTGCCGGTGAAGTCAGTTGGTGTGATGGGTGATGGTAGAACTTACGAATATGTTGTTGCTCTCAGAGCAGTCCAAACCCAAGACTTTATGACAGCGCATTGGGCGCACTTGCCACATGAGTTGTTGGGTAAGGTTTCCAATCGCATCATCAATGAAGTGCGCGGCATTAACCGTGTCGTATACGATATCAGTGGAAAACCACCCGCAACGATCGAGTGGGAATAAGGGGTAGGCGATTTAAGCCTGCCAATATTCATGCTTGAGTTACGCGAAGCTTCACTCGCAATCCTAGTAAGCACTGATGCACAAAACAAAGTAAGTCAGTTATTCAGTTTGTTTGGTAGCTATCACAAACAACAAATTACTCTGGATGTTGCCCATAAGATAGATGCTCAAGGCCTTTCTTTGCCTGGGCGTCCGCTAAAGCCAGAATTAGTGCTTCCTAAGCTTGTTCCTAAAAGAAGAATGGATACCCCTGAAGGAAGGGCGGGCTTATTGCACTCACTCGCCCATATTGAATTTAATGCGATGAACCTTGCGCTAGATGCAATCTGGCGTTTCCCAGATATGCCCAAGGAATACTATGAGGACTGGTTAAAGGTTGCCAAAGAAGAGGCCTATCACTTCAGTTTAGTAAATGAGTATTTGCATGCGCTGGGGTTTTCTTATGGAGATTTCCCCGCCCACAATAGTTTGTGGGAGATGGTCGAACGAACAACGGATTCTGTAATTGCCAGAATGGCCTTGGTACCCAGAACAATGGAAGCAAGAGGCTTAGATGCGGTACCAGCGATTCGGGATCGCTTCAAACAAATTAAAGAAGTTCGTGCGGTGGAGATATTGGAAATTATTCTCAATGATGAAATCGGCCATGTGTTGATTGGCAATCGTTGGTTTAATTTCTTATGTACTCAAGATAATATTTCTCCAATCACTACTTATCGAGAGTTGGCTGCCAAATATCGTGCGCCTGTTTTAAAGCCCCCATTTAATATGGAGGCCCGCAAGCAAGCTGGTTTCACATCCGAAGAGTTAAGCCTTCTCGGGGCATAGCAGATGAACATGAAGGTATTGAGCCTCATTCCACCCATGACCCAACTGAACACGCCGTATCCTTCTACGGCGTATCTCACGGGATTCTTGAGGTCTCGTGGTGTTGACGCCGTTCAAGAGGATCTTGCCTTAGCTTTAGTGCTCAGTTTCTTTACTCCAGAGGGCATGTCTGAGATTCATGCTCAAGCCCTCAATGTTCCTGAGGAGAGTCGCAGTGCCAGCGTCAATTTTTTCCTAGACTACTTTGATTCCTATCAATCTACTATTGCCCCAACGATTAGCTTCTTACAGGGGCGCGATAGCACTTTAAGTCATCGCATCAATACCCGGGATTTTTTACCGGAGGGCCCACGCTTTGCTTCTCTTGATGCATTTGATGATGAAGAGGCGGGCGATCCTTTGTCTTGGGCCTTTGGCGCTTTAGGGTCTCAAGATAGGGCGCGTCATTTAGCCACCCTTTATCTCAATGATTTATCTGATGTATTGCGTGATGCTGTTGATGACCGCTTTGAATTCGTGCGTTATGCAGAATCCTTGGCAAGTAGTCAGCCTACCTTTACACCTTTGGCTGGTGCGCTCCAGGCTAAACCAACGCTCATGGACCTGCATTTACAAGAGTTAGCCAGTAAAGCGATTGAGCGTCACCAGCCGAATGTAGTGCTCCTATCCGTACCCTTCCCCGGGGCAATGTATGCGGCCTTGCGTATAGCTCAGGTAATTAAAAAATCACATCCAGAAATCAAGATTGCTTTGGGTGGTGGTTATGTCAATACTGAGCTTCGAGCGTTATCCGACGCTCGTATCTTTGATTATGTGGATTTCATTACGCTAGATTCTGGGGAGAGACCGCTGCTTGCTTTGCTCGAGCACATTGGTGGCAAACGCTCCGCCGAACGATTGGTGCGCACCTTTATGCGGAATGCTAGTAAGCAAGTGCAATACCTCAATTGGCAAGAACTTGATGTGCCTTTTGAAGAGGTTGGTACTGCCACTTGGGATGGGTTGCCGCTGGATTCTTATTTATCTCTTTTGGATATGCTCAATCCGATGCATCGCCTATGGAGCGACGGCCGCTGGAATAAGCTGACTGTTGCGCATGGCTGTTATTGGAAAAAGTGTAGCTTCTGCGATGTGTCTCTTGATTACATCTCTCGTTATGAAACTGCGTCAGCCAGTTTATTGGTAGATCGTATTGAGCAAATTGTTGAGGAAACTGGGCAGACAGGATTTCATTTTGTCGATGAAGCTGCGCCACCTAAAATATTAAAAGCACTGGCTGAGGAGCTCATTCGCCGCAAGGTGCTAATTTCTTGGTGGGGCAATATTCGCTTTGAGAAAACCTTCACACCTGAATTGGCGGAGCTGTTAGCCAAGAGTGGATGCATTGCGATGTCTGGAGGTCTCGAAGTGGCCTCTGATCGCCTACTCAATCTCATGAAAAAGGGCGTATCGGTTGAGCAGGTTGCTCAAGTTACCAAGGGTTTCTCCGATGCCGGCATTTTGGTCCATGCTTACTTAATGTATGGCTTTCCTACACAAACCGCCCAAGAGACGGTGGATGCATTGGAATATGTGAGACAGTTATTTGAGAATGGCTGCATACAAAGCGGATTCTTTCATCGTTTTATCTGCACCGTACATTCTCCTGTAGGTCAAAATCCACAAGAGTATGGAATTGAACTCATTCCTTTGCCAGAAATCACCTTTGCCAAGAATGATGTTGCCTTTATTGATCCTACTGGAGTTGATCATGACATCCTTGGTCAGGGGCTAAAAAAGGCCATTTATAACTATATGCATGGCGTAGGATTTGAGATAAAAACTCAGTCTTGGTTTGATGGTTTGGGCGTTGCGGTACCTAAGACAACAGTTTCTAAGAGTTTTATTGAGAAGGCTTTATACCGCTAACCCACCTCTATAAATCAGACTTACAATTATTTTGTCAAGTTCTCAATTAACGCAGGAGAAATCCATGAATTTATCGCGTCGCACTTTTATTGCGTCAGCAGCATTAGCTCCAGTAGCTTGTGGCCTTCCTCTTTCCTATGAGCGCGGGACGCCAGTTACTCAACCAATCCCCCTGCCAACAGTTCGCGCTCCGCAAGTAGGTCAGGAGTGGTCTTATATCAAGCGTAATGTGTTTGATGGAAAAAACTTAGGAATTATTACTGAGCGCGTTGCTAGCGTTGGCTCTGCCATTGTGATTGAGCGTACGGACGAAACCGGTGGCAAGCTGCCAAATGAAGTGCAGGGCCCATGGGGTGTTGTGCAGACCGATCCACAATGGTCTCGAACGATTAGTTTTAATCCAGCTATCCCGTTATGGCCAACAGAGCTGACTTCCAGTTGGAATAAACAACTCAACACTAAATACAAAATTGCGGGCTATTTCGATACGGCTTATGGCTGGCAGGAATTTATGGGTGCGCATGGCTGGGAGCAGATTACTGTGCCTGCAGGAACATTCTTAACCTTGCGTTATCAAAACCTCATTAACTATGAGAGCAATGATGACAATAAGGTCAATTGCATTCGCAAAGAAACGATTTGGTTTGCGCCGAGTATTGGGCGCTGGGTAGCACGAGAGTCCTCTGGTTCGTACATGATTCAGGGGCAGTTAGGCATGCCAAATTTAGAGGATAGTTTTCAATGGCAGCTGACTTCTTACAAGTAAGCACGTTACGTCGCTTTGTCTTATTGATGCTGCCCGTCTTGCTGGCGGCATGCATCTCATCCCAGCCCTACCCCCGGGGTATTCTTGAGCCTCAGCCCATACTGGCTCCAGTTGTAAGGGCACCCAAGGTTGGTCAAGAATGGGTTTATCAAGTTCGAAATGTATTTAATCAAGAGATTGTAGATACCGTCACCGAAAGAGTAGTTTCCGTTGGTAATGAAGTACGTATTGCTCGTACGAGTCTTAAGGCGGGATCGCTTCCTGATGAAATCCAATCACCCTGGGGTTTTGTTGTGCAAGACCCCCATTGGAAGCCAGCTCAGAAATTCTCAAAGCCTATCCCGATATGGCCCCTACAATTGCAGGCCGGCTGGAATGAATTCTTTACAACCCAATATCAAGTGCCGGGATACCCTGATGGCAGTTATTACTGGGGTCTTGGCATGACTGCATCGCAATGGGAGCACATTCAGACTCCTGCAGGGCAATTTTTGGTATTTCAGATTCATAATGAAATCCCAAATTTTGTCAGCAACGACCTATTTAGGGTCGGCAATGAGCGGCAAGAGGACTTGTGGTTTGCGCCAGAAATCGGGCGCTGGGTTATTCGGCGTTCTTCGGGCCGTTACATCACTCCCGGGGTCTATTGGGCTAATGCCTACTGGGAGGATTATCTGGAGTGGGAGTTAATCTCCTGGAAATAGGCATTGCGCTTAAAATAGGTGCACTGCTATGTATACCGTTAAAGAACTATTTCCCACACTTCAAGGCGAAGGCACCCACACTGGTAGAGCTGCCGTATTTTGTCGCTTTGCTGGATGCAATCTTTGGAGTGGACGTGAAGAAGATCGCGCCACTGCTATTTGTCAATTTTGCGATACCGATTTTGTAGGTAGCGATGGTGCTGGCGGCGGTAAGTTTGAAACTGCTGCCTCACTTGCTGATGCAATCGAGGCTTCATGGCGTAGCACTTCGGCTGGTCCGCAGCAGCGTTATGTGGTTTTCACAGGTGGAGAGCCGCTCTTGCAATTAGACGAGGAGTTGATTGCAGCACTTCATCAAAAAGGTTTCGAAGTGGCGATTGAAACGAACGGCACCATTAAAGTTCCTAAAGGAGTTGATTGGGTTTGTGTAAGTCCTAAAGCTGGTTCTGATCTGATTGTTCTTCAAGCGGATGAGTTAAAGCTAGTGATCCCGCAAAATGACCATAAGGCATTAGAAAAACTCATGGCCCGCTTTGAGGGTATGGATTATCGCAATCGTTTCTTGCAGCCCATGGATGGGCATAACCTCAAAAGTAATACTGAGTTAGCAGTAAGCTTATGTCAAAAGCGTCCCTTGTGGAGGTTGAGTCTGCAGTCTCATAAGCTGATTGGGATTCGATAGTTGACCAAGCTCAAATAGGATTAATTAAGCACCGAATGACAAATAAACAGCCTGCCATCTCCATTACCCGTCGCCTTGAGTTTGACTCCGGGCATCGTATCCCCAATCATGATGGTCAATGTCGCCATCTGCACGGACATCGTTATGCAATTGAAGTTACGCTAACTGGTGGTGTAGCTGATCATCCTGGTAAAGCGGATGATGGCATGGTACTCGACTTTGGCGATATCAAGCGCTTAACAAACCAATATGTAGTAGATCTTTGGGATCATGCATTTTTAGTGGCCAAAGAGGATGAAGGTTTGGTTACTTTCCTGTCGACTTTGCCTGGCCACAAAACCGTCATCATGGAGCACGTTCCTACTGTTGAGAACTTGGCTAACGCGGCCTTTGCAATATTGAAGCCAGTGTTTAGCAAAGCTTTTAGTGGTCGCCTAGAACTCTCTTCTATTCGTCTTTATGAGACGCCCAATTGCTGGGCTGACGTTCATTCTGTCTAAATGACGCAAACAGAGCTTGACCTGCAATATATGCGTATGGCAATTGAGCAAGCTCAGTTGGCAGCGCAATCAGGTGAGGTTCCCGTAGGCGCAGTGCTAGTTCGGGATGGCCAAGTCATCTCGAGGACATTTAACAAGCCGATTGCAAACCATGATCCTAGTGCTCATGCTGAAATGCTGGCCTTGCGAGAAGCGGCGCTAGCCGAAGAGAATTACCGTATCCCAGGTAGCACCATATATGTCACTCTTGAGCCTTGTGCAATGTGCTCCGGTGCTATGCTCCATGCTAGGATTGATCGAGTGGTTTATGGGGCACCAGATCCCAAAACAGGCGCTGCTGGTAGCGTGCTAGATATATTTTCTTCAAAACAGATTAATCACCAGACCAGTGTTGAAGGTGGCATCATGAGTGAAGAGTGCGGTCAATTGCTGCGTGATTTTTTTAAGGGGCGACGTTGAAATCTATTCACCTCATTGCTCCCTCTGGGGCAAGCTTAGATAGTAAAAGTCCATTAGCTGGTATTGACTGGTTTGGACGTCAAGGTATTGCTATCCAAAACGTAGATTGCATACATCGTGTCCATGAGCGCTTCGCTGGCAACGATGATGAACGTCTTACTGAGTTAAATGCCATATCCAAATTAGAGCCTCAGACTGTAGTGATGTCTATGCGCGGGGGCTATGGTCTCCATCGCTTGCTACCCGGTATTGAGTGGCAAGCAATTGAAAGGGCTATTAAAAACGGCTTGCAAGTCTGTGGTCATAGTGATTTCACTGTCTTTCAGTTGGGATTGCTGGCAAAAACTGGCGCCATTTCTTTGGCTGGTCCGATGTTGAACTATGACTTTGGAAGGTTGGGTGATGATGGTGTACCGGTAGTGCCGGATGAGTTTATGTGGAAGCATTTCCAGGCCGCAGTGCTAGACCGAAAGCTGGATTGCCAAGTATCGACCCCTCAGTCTTTCTTAGGTAAAAAAGATGCACGCCCGATCGCGGGTTTATTGTGGGGCGGTAATTTAACGGTTCTGGCAGCTTTAGTTGGCACTCCATACCTTCCAAGCACTAAGCAAACGCAAGGCGGGATTTTATTTTTGGAGGATGTGAATGAGCATCCATATCGAATTGAAAGAATGTTGATGCAACTTTTAGATGCAGGCATTCTTTCAAATCAAGCAGCCATATTGTTGGGTGGATTTTCTGCCTATCGTCTTTATGACAACGATAAGGGGTATTCGTTCGAGCGCGCTATTGAGGCGATTCGCAAACGTCTGCCTGAAGCAATTCCAATCTTGACTGGGCTGCCATTCGGGCATCAGGCCAATAAATTAACCTTGCCTATTGGTGCCCAAGCTGATTTAAATTGCAATTTATATGGATTTGAACTTAAAGCGCAGTGGTAATGTTTACCGAGGCCCATGCGGGAAACTCTTTGTTTAAAAGTCTTTTATTTTTCATTGCGCTCACCCTTACAGGAGCAGTCATGGCAACCGAAGAGCCAAAATATGCTGTTCTCGAAAAAGAATCACCTTTTGAAATCCGCTCTTATGCACCAATGATTGTTGCTGAGGTGCAGGTTGAAGGTGATTTGGATGAGGCCTCGAGTCAAGGATTTCGCTTGATTGCCGCTTATATTTTTGGTCAGAATCAAGTGAGCGAAAAAATTGCAATGACTGCGCCAGTGACGGTCGAAGATCAATCCGTTAAGAGCGCAAAGATTGCAATGACTGCACCGGTGGGTATTGAGTCTAAATCCGGAAAATGGACAGTGTCGTTCGTGATGCCTGCTGAATATACTATGGAATCGATACCCAAGCCTATGAGTCCGCAAGTGCAATTACGCCAAATTCCCGCGTTGAAAAAGGCAGTCATTAGTTTTAGTGGTTTTTATAATAGCCAGAAAGTGGCTGAGAAAACGCTAGAACTAGAGCAGTGGATGAAGTCTCGTAATTTGCAAAGTACCGGCACTCCTAATTTCGCACGTTATAACCCGCCTTGGACCTTGCCCTTCATGCGTCGCAATGAAGTCATGCTCACTTTGCGTGACTAGTTCTTAGCTTCGAAGCTCTTCAATAAAAATTGGCCGCCGCCATTGATGCCTAAAGCCTTCGTCAAGGTTGGTAGTGCCTGCGCTAAATGTTTTTCTAAAGTCCATGGTGGGTTGATGATGAACATCCCGCTCGCTTGCAAACGGCGTTCGCCAGGCGCATTTTCAACGCGTAATTCTGCATGTAACCAAGAGCGTTTATGTGCGGTGGCAATTTTCTTTAGACGATCAGGCAGCGCCGCCGATTCTCTTCTGGGTAGTATCGGATACCAAATCGCATAGCAGCCAGTGGCAAAGCGTTGCAACGCCTCTTCCATGGCGAGCTCAAGATAACGATAGTCTTGCTTGTCTTCGTAAGAAGGATCTATTAATACTAGGCCGCGTCGACTGGGAGGGGGTAGCAGTCCTTTGAGTCTGGCAAAGCTATCCTCAGCATAAATATCAATCTGTTTAGACTGTTTTAGTTCACCAATATTGTGGCGCAGAATATCAATCTCTTTGGGGTGCAGCTCAAATAGCTTAAGTCGATCTTGTGGACGCAGCAGACGGGCCAGAATAAAGGGGGAGCCAGGATAGGTATTCAATTGCCCTTCAATATTCTCGGCATCAATGCACTTCAGGTACTCTTGAATGCTCTCGGGGATTGGAGTGTTTGCGCGATGGCAAGCTTCCACATATTGCTTGAGGCGAAAGATTCCGCCGTCAGCCTCTTTGCTTACTGTAGAAAAGCCATCTTGCAAGCTGTAGATGCCCGCACCTGCATGGGTATCAACAAAGGTAATGGCAACAGGCTTCTCTTGAAGGTATTGAACCAAGTGAATTAAGGTCAGGTGCTTTAGGATATCTGCGTGACTTCCCGCATGAAATGCATGTCGATAGCTAAACATCTTGAATTATTCTGCCTTGGGAGGCGCTTGAGTAAATTGCGCCTTCACATAAAAGAGAAGTGTAGAAGCTAGAATCACGATTGAGACATATTGCAATGGCAGATTTAACTCTAGATCCATGATTTGGGTGAGGTGGGCATAAATTGCCACTACGCCTCCAAGAGCAATCAGATGCGACCAGATTTTTCTTGGTCCCAGTTGATTTTCCGGAAATCGATTAGCCGCTAAGGCCCCGAGCATTCCACACCAAATACCAACACCTGCGCCACCTAAAACGTCAGTAAGCCAATGAGCCCCTACAGCGCTGCGTGATAGACCCACTAAAGTGGCAAGCAAAAATAGCGGCAATAATAGGATGCGCCTTTCTTTAGCTGCGGAAAAGTACAGGGCGCTTGCAATAGCAAATGCGGTCAGAGTATGTCCAGACGGAAAGGCTTTGTAAAGTAGCGCTTCACCAATACGATGAAAGCTGCCATCAGTTAAGACGCCTGCAGGTCGGGGTAAATTAAACAAACCCTTTAAGGCTGTACTTGCTAATGCAGCTAGTCCGCCAGCAAAAATTCCAGCAGTCAGCATCCTCGGCGCAAGCAACAGTAATGGAAAGGTAAGCGCAAACACTCCCCAACCATTACCTAAAAAAGTAAGCCAAGCCCAAAGGGTGTCTGGCAGTAATTGTGTAAAGCGGTTAATGAATAAAAAAGTACTGCTTTGAAACTCGCCAAAGAAGATTGCGCAAGCAAGCGCAAGAGGGGCTAATGGAATGAACCACGCAAACGTGGGGATTGCTTTTTTGCTCATCTAGCTTAGCGAGCCTTTGCCTTATCAGCGTCTTGCAATTGCTTAATCACTTTATCCAGCACTTGTGGAACGGTGATGGCTTGCATGCACACGTTGTCCTGACAGGGGGTTTTACGGTGATTGGCAGCACTTACGCAGGGCGAGCAAGCTAGGTTGGCGGTGATCGCGATGGAGTTACCAACTGATCCATAAAGGGCTGGAGTCTCAGGCCCAAAGAGAACAACAGTTCTCAATGGCGTCACGGCTGAAAAGTGACCAGGACCAGAGTCGTTCGTAACCATAACATCTGATAGCGTGTACAACGGTGGCAGCTCAGCAAAGCCGACCTGTCCAGCAAAATTCAATGCATTTTTAACATTGGCAATAGCGCGAACTTTTTCTACGTAAACAAACTCAGCAGGTGAGCCAGTAATTAAGATGAGGTCGTAGGGATATTGCTGATGGATTGCTTGAATCAATTCAGAAAAACGCTGTTGTGCCCAACGACGTTGTGGAAGTAGATCACTTGCATTCGGATTAATGAGGATAAGGCGATCCTTCCCCGGGGTGTAATTGATGCGGGCCTCTTTAGCCATTTTTTCAATACGCTCGCGCACCTTTTCGAGCGCGCTTGGGTCGATGATGGCTTGCTCTAAGCGTACTTCAGAGTCCAGAATCTCAATCTTGCTGAATGGAACCTCTATTTTTTGTGCAAATGCTGCATGAATTAAGGATAGGAAATTTTTGGTAATGTGAATATGTGGGTTGTAATGCACCTTGCGAGTGAGCATGAAGCCGCGCCACAATCCTTCACCATGAAAAATGTGATAACCGACGCGACGACGAGCGCCACACATGCCAGTCAGTAGGGCGGTAAATCGAGAGAACAACTCTAGGTCAATAACGGTATCAATGCGGTGCTTGCGAGCAAGTATCAGAAAGCGCAGCGTATCTTTAATTAAGCCACCTAAGCTAGATGAGTCAATTGTGAAGATGTTTTCCGGTTTAACAGTGTTCAGCAAAGTCAGGCTGGCGCGATTGCTTTTGAAGATCAAGAAAAACAATTCCGCTCCACGAGCTTTCGCATTACGCATTGCGGGATCTACCAGAATGGCGCTTCCCATTTCCGAGAGTTCAATAAAGAGTAATTTTTTTGGAGTCTCTGGGCCGTGATTGAATATATTCTTTATGCGATCGATCAAAGCGATAAATGGGCTAACGATTGCACAAAGAGGTACACCGATCCAATGATCAATCGCGCGCATAGTGTTGACACTAATAGTCATATTTTGGCTCTAAAAAATTATTTTCGTTTTAATAAGAAATAGGCGCCTGGTAGCACCGATAAAACAGTAATTGCTCCGTAGCTAATAGAGGCTAATACTGTTAATGAGGGATTCACACCCCATAAGGCCAGAACCGATGAAAGGGTGGCTTCACGCAAGCCCCATCCCGAAATGCTAATTGGCAACATGAGCAACAGGCTGAGCGCAGGTAAGCCAATCATTAAACCTTCGATAGGTGCATCCACACCGTAAGCCTTAAGACAAAAGAGTAGCGTCAAAATAGTGAGGAAATGAATGCCAATTGCCAGGCATGCTTGTGCAATATTATTGGGCCATGCAAATGCTAACTGGATGCCAGGCATGGCGTTGTTCATATTGAAACGCTCTAAGAGTTTTTGCAGGAGTTCCTTGCTAGGCCCCCAGGCGAGTATCAGGGCAATCGCTACACCAGCTAGCAGCATGACTGCCATTACTGCGTAGCCCAAATCTTGACCCCAAGCTGCGAGTGTAGCGCCGCCCAATATCAAACCAATTCCGCCTAGTAAATTATTGCCCGCCAAGCCAAGAAGACGGTCGACAAGCACCATCGAAAAACTTAAACGCAATTTAGGGGTGGCGTGCTCAAGGTCTACTGAGTGATGAAGTTCATCGTCTAATTTTTTGGTTTCGGAGAGATTGCCGGTGCTAGTCAAATGCGTTGCAGTAATGGCGCGATAACTGTCGCCACCCAAGGTACTAGGCAGACCTTGGTTAATGAGACCGCCTGCAAAGTAGAGGCCAATGTAAGAGCGAATACGGCGGGGAAATCCCACCCTTTGCATAAACAAGCCCCAGCGATATCCGCCACAAATAAATGCCAATATCATGCTTGCTAGAGCCGCCAAGAACCATAGAGGCTGCATCTGAATATGGGCATCAAATAGTAAGCGCCAATCAATTCCACTCGTTGCTTTCCAAAGCAAAGCAACGGAGAGTAGCACGCGAATAGTAGGCCAAGCCTTCTTGAGAATGGATTTCCACCCCGATTGGGATTTAGGGGCGGGTTGGGCTTGTGAACTCATAAGCGTAAGGATAATGCCTCGGGCGCCTAAGGTCTTGAATTTGGGGGAATTACTCCGCTTGGGCAGGGCCTTGCCAATGACTGCAAAGGCTAAAGTCAAATTTAGATAGAACTCGGCCAAATCGTACGATTTCTAGGCTATCCAAGGGCTCGCAGGCTTGAAATGCAGATTTATTGCCTATAGGCAGAGGGTATGACATTCCAGACCAGTTAATCAGGAGTACATTTGCCCCTTTTGGTAAATCCCCAAACCAGAGATCAAACTGATCCTGTCTCTGGTCTAAAACATAAACTGGCATAGGCGAAGCGTACCAAGCAGCTCGACTTCCTAAGGTCCAGTTTTGAACAGCAATGCCATTGGCTTGAGTGGCCTTAGCAAGGTCCGCTGCTTTTTGACCCGCCACTTTCCAGCCATACAAATCAGCAATCGGATTGGATTTAATTGAGGTCGAACTAATGCCACCTGACAATACGTATCCAAAGCCGATACAACAAAGAGCAATTTGAATAAAAAATACAGTGCGAATCCAGTAACGATGTTGTGTAGCCCAAGCTTTTGCTAAACCAATTCCGGCAAATGGTGCGAGACAGAACCAGGCCGGTGAAGTCCAGTGAGGAAGTCCACCTCCGCCAGAGAGGCTGACAAAGATTGCAAATGGAATCAAAAAGAAGCCGAAGAGCGCAAGCAATGACTGTTTTGTGGCGTGCATGCAGTCTTTTAAAAACACAACAGACCCCAAAATAAAAAGAGGACCAAAGACCAGTATTTGAATGCCGATATAAGCGCCTAGCCTGCGCCAGAGCCATTCTCCACCGCCACCATGGGCAAGTTGATATTTGAATGAAATCCAATCGTTAGCCCAATTCCAATACAGGACGGGGGTGATCAGGAGTAGAGCGCTTAGTGTGGCAATCCAAAAACCTACTTTTGTGATCCATGGTTTTCTTGGTGTACTTAAAAATACTAATAGCAATGCAAGCGCAGTAAAAGCAGCTGTGTATTTACTTAACCCAGCCAGACCCAATAGGAGGCCAGTAATAATCCAATCGCCAATGCTAAATTGTTCTTTGCTTAGCCAACGCAAAGCCATCCACATCAGACCAAGGCTTAATGGCGCAAGCAATGTATCTGGGAGTAAACCGATTGCCAGAATGTGCAACATGGGTGCAGCGATAACTGTTAAGACCGCCATTAGTCCGCATAAGTTTGCTGATGGCAGTGCACTGGTGAGATAGCCAGCGTTGCGCCCACGAATAAAGTGGTGCACTTCAACCGTAACTTCATAAACTAAGTAACAAGAGAGAATCCACAACAACTCTGGAATGAGGCGAATAATGCCTTCTGAAGAAGTGAGTGTTACCAAAGGCCACTGAATCCAACCCACCAACGGTGGGTGATCAAAATAACTCCAGGCTAAATGTTGGGCATAGAGCGCATAGTGGGCCTCATCAACTGAAAACTCTATTGAAAAGCCAAGCGCTAAATGCACTACCGCGGCAATAAGGACGCAGATTGCAGCCCAGCTGGAAGGTGATTGTTGGCGCATACGATGATTTTAGACTTACAAAGACCATTCTTTGGGACAATTGAAACATGTTTAAGCAAGCTCTTACTCTTTTGGTTCTTGGTGCGGTCCTATTTTTGGCTGGATGTGCAGGGCTAGGCGGAGATTCTGTACAAAACGAGGCAGGACAGGCATTTAATGTGGATCAATTGCCGGCGCAAGAAGAGTTGCCAAAGTTCTCGGCTGAAACTGCGCGGGCTGGCATGCCTAATGGTTGGAATTTTTACCGCATTGCACCCTTTAAAAAGAACACGGTGTATCGCTTGGAAAACTATCAAGGTAAAACAGTACTGAGCGCTAATTCCAAAACATCCGCCTCCGGATTGGCTGTGAAGTTGCGCCCTCGTCAGGTCAATAATTTGTGGCTGCAGTGGGAATGGAAGGCAATCAGTTCAATCGTCAATGCTGATAATGCTGATGCTTATGCGGACGATGCACCGCTGCGTATCTTGGTTGCATTTGATGGCAATAAGTCAAAGTTACCTTTAAAAGAAAAAATGACTTTTGAGATGGCCAACCTCATTAGCGGGCAAGAAATGCCGTATGCCACATTGATGTATATCTGGTCTGGAAAATCCCCTGTGGATACCATCATTCCAAATGCGCATACCTCTCGCATCAAAATGATTGTGGTGGATTCTGGTTGGGATAATTTGGATCAGTGGCACAAGCATCAACGTGATTTAGCGGCTGACTATAAGCGTGCTTACGGTGAAAGTCCCGGCCAAATCATCGGTATCGCCTTATTGACTGATACAGACAATACCAAATCAGAAACGCGTGCTTATTACGGTGATATTGAACTTATTCGCAAGACTCAAAAATAAATAACATTCAAGTTGGCAACAACATGCAAGTAAGCGATATTTCTTATTTGTTAATGCGTAGGGCGCCAACGCTTGAGTAGAAGTGCGTTGCTAAGAACGCAAAAGCTCGATAAGGCCATGGCGCTACCAGCTAGCATCGGTGAAAGATATCCTAGTGCGGCCAAGGGAATGCCGGTAGCATTAAAGATAAAAGCCCAGAATAAATTTTGCTGAATCTTTTTCCAAGTCCGCTTGGAGATATCAATAGCATTTGCTACCAGAGTGGGGTCGCCTCGCATCAAGGTTATGCCGGCAGCTTGCATGGCCACATCAGTGCCAGTAGACATTGCCATACCCACATCTGCAGTTGCCAAAGCGGGGGCATCATTTACACCATCCCCTACCATTGCAACAAATTGACGCTCACCATCTTTTGATTGGAGTTGGCGAATGATTTCCGCTTTATTACTTGGCATAATTTGTGCAAACACTTCTTGAATGCCAATCGTGTTGGCAACACGATTGGCAGCGGCAATATTGTCACCAGAGATCATTACCGCTCGAATATGAAGATGATGTAGTGAAGCAACCGCTTGTTCAGCGTTATCTTTTAACTCATCACCAAATGCGATGATTGCAATGGGTGATGAAAGATTTTCATGACTCATTAATACTGAAACAGTTTGACCGGCATCAAAACAGGCTTGCGCCTTTGCAAGTATTGCGGAGTAATGGGGATTGTCTTTTAACGATGCAATGCTTTGTAGGTTCAGACTAAGGCCCAGAAAAACGCCAGCGCTTGGCCTACCGCTAATACCAATGCCGGGCAGGGCTTTGCTGTCTGTTGGCGTGATGGGATTTAAGCCCCTTTGTTTAGCAGCATCTAACAGTGCTTTTGCAAGAGGGTGCTCACTACCAAGCTGTAAACCTGCTGCACTCGCGAGAATGTCATCAACCGCATATGAATCACCAAAAGGAATAATTTCTAGTAGTCTTGGTTTGCCAATGGTGAGGGTGCCAGTCTTATCGAAGGCCACTACATTTAAGCGATGTGCCAACTCTAATACCTGCGGATCTTTAATGAGTATTCCAAAGCGTGCTGCAACGCCAGTCCCTGCCATGATGGCTGCAGGTGTTGCAAGACCAAGTGCGCATGGGCATGCAATGACGAGAACTGAAACTGCGCGCAATATGGCAACTGATGCAGAATCCAAATAAAACCAATTCGCCAATCCGGCAATGAGTGCAATCACAATCACGCTAGGAACAAAAATCGCACTAACTTGATCAACTAATTTTTGTATAGGCGCTTTTTGAGTTTGCGCATCCTCTACCAAGGAAATAATTTTTGAGAGAACGCTCTCAATACCTACCGCCTGGGCCTCAATCACCAACAGGCCCTCCCCATTAAGAGAGCCGCCGATAACTTTTTCACCAAGATGCTTTTTGACGGGGTCGCTTTCTCCGGTGAGGAGGGACTCATCAACATGACTGTTGCCAAGTAAGATGATTCCATCTACCGGTATACGTTCACCTGGCAACACTAAGATGCGATCTTTAGGGAATACTTGATCTAGAGGAAGATCGCGAAATTGGTCTAATGCAGAGTTCTCGCTGATAACAATATTACGATCGATGACTTTGGCATGCTCCGGCCATAGCTTTTGTAATGCGCGTATTGCTTCACTAGTTTGCTGCTTGGCTCTGGCCTCCAACCATTTACCAAGCATGACCATGCAGATAATGACAGCTGAACCTTCAAAATAGAGCTCGTGACTGGCATGGGGCGATGCAATCATTTGATACACGCTTAATCCATAGGCTGCACTCGTGCCGAGTGCGACTAATAAATCCATATTGCCAACACCCGACATCAGAGATTTGAAGCCCGCTTTATAAAAACGCCAACCTAAAAAGAATTGCACAGGAGTCGCAAGCAGTAGTTGCCATATCGGCGATAACGACCAATGAATGCCAAAAGGCATGAGGAGCATGGGTAAAAAGAGTGGGGCTGAAAGGGCAAAGCCTAGAATGACGCGACCCAGACCATCCGTTCCCCAGAACAATTTTGAGGGAGCTAATTCTGGAATGCCATGGGATGCGCTGATTTTGGCTGAATAGCCTGTTTTTTGTACTAAAGCGATGATGTCATCAATTTTGACTCCAGAATCCGCATTTATGCGAATTTTGGCCTGATCGGTAGCCAAATTCACGCTGGCTGCCTCTACCCCTGGAATCTTGTCTAGAGCCTTTTCAACCCTGCCAACACAAGAGGCGCAGGTCATCCCGCCTATATCAAGAGTAAATAGCTCTGAATTAGTGTCTTTTTGGGGATCCATATAGAAGATAATCTACTCTATACAAGCCATATTCAAACCGAAAGGGCCTATATGTTGAGTTTAAAAGTATCCGGAATGACCTGTGGGGGCTGTATTAATGCTGTGACACGGGCAGTGCAGGCTCAGGATCCTCAGGCTAAAGTGCAGGCAGATTTGGCAAGCCAGACCATTACTCTCGAAACCACTCTATCTGCCGCGCAGGCGAGCCAGCTCATCACAGATGCCGGCTTTCCAGTTGTTCAATAGCAATTGTTTAGAATGTCGGCAAACATAACAAAACCCGTAGTTTTTGCTCCTAAAGGATCGTGATTTATGTTCTTCAGTAAGTTAATGCCTCACGATGGTAATTTCTTCGAGCTATTCAATGAGCACGCTAGCAATATCGTTTCTGCCTCCGAATCTTTCTTAAAGTTTGTCGAGCATTACAGTGACGAAGTATTGCGTGCTAAATACACTCAAGAGGTCGACAAAGCAGAGCATGCTTGTGATGATGTTGTGAAAGAAGTGCATCGTCGTTTGCATAAGACCTTCATCACACCTATCGATCGCGACCAAATTTTTTCGCTCATCAATACGATGGATGACGTAGCTGATTTATTGCAAAACGGTACTGAAGCAATGCATTTGTATGATGTGAAGCAAATGACGCCTGAGATGTTGCAAATGGCGGAGCTTTGCAATCAGTGCTGCATCAGCATGAAGAATGCCGTTGCCACATTAAAAGACATTTCTGATCCAGAAGTAGCCAAAGCGGCATTAAAGACATGTGATGAAATTGATCACCTGGAGTCTGGGGCTGATCGCTTGCTATCTACTGCTATTACTAGGTTGTTCCGTGAAGACATCGAAGTGCGTGAGCTGATTAAGTGCCAGCGCATTTATGAGTTGCTCGAGGAAGTTACCGATAAATGTGAAGACGTTGCCAACTTGGTTGAAGGCATCGTTCTTGAAAACTCTTAAGGCGAATTAAGTTGCCAGAGACAGAAGTAGCCTTTTGGGTTGTAGCGCTATTAGTAGTGCTAGCTCTTGCATTTGATTTCATGAACGGCTTTCATGATGCCGCTAACTCAATTGCGACCGTAGTTTCCACTGGCGTTTTAAAGCCACAGCAGGCGGTAGTGTTCGCTGCCTTCTTTAACTTTCTTGCAATATTCATCTTCCATTTAAGTGTCGCCGCCACTGTGGGCAAGGGAATTGTGCTTCCTGCCGCGGTGGATCTCCACGTAATCTTTGGCGCGTTGGTTGGCGCCATCATCTGGAACTTAGTGACTTGGTTTTATGGCATTCCATCAAGCTCTTCTCATGCCTTGATTGGTGGGTTGCTAGGAGCGGCGTTGCCTAAGGCGGGACTTGCCGGCTTAGTTTGGGCGGGTATTTTAAAAACCGTTGCTTTTATCTTTATCTCCCCATTGGTTGGATTTCTTTTGGGCTCTTTGATGATGTTGTTGGTGTCATGGGTTTGCCGAAATGTCACTCTCTCTAAAACCGATCGCTGGTTCCGCCGTCTGCAATTAGTTTCAGCTGGCGCATATAGTCTTGGACACGGCGGTAATGACTCACAAAAAACGATTGGTATTATTTGGCTGCTACTCATCATTACTGGCTATACAGATGCCAGCGCAAGCATGCCGCCGATATGGACTATTATTTGTTGCTACATTGCGATTGCATTAGGCACGATGTTTGGTGGTTGGCGCATTGTAAAAACCATGGGTCAAAAGCTGACAAAACTCAAACCAGTAGGTGGTTTCTGCGCTGAGACTGGTGGCGCCATCACTTTGTTTGCGGCAACAGCCTTGGGTGTTCCTGTTTCGACTACCCACACAATTACTGGGGCTATTGTCGGCGTTGGTTCAACTCAGAGAGCCAGCGCGGTGCGCTGGGGTGTCGCTGGAAACATCGTTTGGGCCTGGATCTTCACCATCCCAGCCACGGCTTTGATGTCGATGGCAGTTTATTACCTGAGTTTGCTGATTTTCTAATGCGGTAGACGGAAGGTGATCAAGGTCGCTTTCAGCAAATATTGGCAGCTACGAGTAAGCTAGCGCTAATTAAGAAAAATACTAAAAACCTAGAAGTCCATTCTAAGGTTATCCATATTAGGAGAATGTAGTGTCGGTTACACCAGAGTTGGTACAAGCAGCGCTAAAAAACTTAGTTGATCCCAATACGAAGATCGATTTTGTTACGGCAAAGAATATTAAAAATCTCCGCGTAGACGGCGGCGATATTTCTTTAGATATTGTGCTGGGATATCCCGCTAAAAGCCAGTTTGATTCGATTCGTAAATCGGTAATTAATGCCTTGCGTGAATTATCAGGCGTCAAAAATGTGAGCGTCAATATCTCGAGTCAAATCGTAGCGCACGCGGTACAACGGGGAGTGAAGTTATTGCCCGGCGTAAAAAATATTATTGCAGTCGCTAGCGGTAAGGGTGGGGTAGGGAAGTCCACAACAGCCGTGAATCTGGCCTTAGCTCTTGCAGCTGAAGGCGCGCAGGTCGGCATCCTGGATGCAGACATTTACGGCCCAAGCCAGCCAATGATGCTGGGCATCACCGGTAGACCAGACTCTATTGAAGAAAATACGATTGAGCCTATGGAAGCTTATGGTTTGCAGGCAAGCTCAATTGGTTTTCTGATTGATGATGATGCCCCGATGGTTTGGCGTGGTCCGATGGTGACTTCAGCGCTAGAGCAGTTACTTCGCCAAACCCGTTGGCGTGATCTGGATTACTTGATTGTGGATATGCCACCTGGCACAGGTGATATTCAATTGACTTTGGCGCAAAAGGTTCCCGTCACAGGCTCAGTCATTGTGACCACGCCTCAAGACATTGCACTACTAGATGCTCGTAAAGGCCTGAAGATGTTTGAGAAGGTGGGCGTACCCATCATTGGCATTATTGAAAACATGAGCACTTATGTTTGCACTCAATGCGGACACGAAGAGCACGTGTTCGGCACTGGCGGTGGTGAAAAAATGTGTAAAGAATACGCAGTAGATTTTTTGGGCTCCTTGCCCTTAAACCTTTCGATTCGTGAGCAGGCTGATGCTGGGCGCCCAACAGTAGTGGCTGACCCAGACGGCGCGATTAGCGCAATCTATAAAGGCATTGCTAGACAGGTCGCTATCCGTGTTGCTACTCTATCTAAGGATATGAGCAGTAAATTTCCGAACATTGTGATTCAAAACACCTGAGGCTCTGAACATTTATGCGCTTTGCAGTACTAATGCGTAAACAGAATATCGATAACCCATGGGTCTCGTTTCGCTGGGTACCTCAGGAAGTGTTGCCTGATTTTGGGCAATTCAATAGTCAGCAAAGTAAATCCATTGTGGGTCAGTTTCTTGGGCGCGATGCCGATGGTGAATCCTGGTTATTTACAGGTTATGAGCTTGATCTCTTTCCGGACGAGGCTGAGGGCTACTATCTCAATGTTTCTGCTACAACTCCTGCATGGTTTGTCATGTGGCGCTTGGAAGAAGATATTGAGCGCTATATCGATGAGCAATCACTCTCCTTGGCAAAGTCTGAGACTTCGTTTGCAGTGCCCCATCGTATTTGTGTTAGTTATAACGAAGCCGCTCGCTTGCTGGATGGCGGTGAGTCGGTTGATACGATTCCGCTGAGTGAGCAGCATGCGTCATGGTTGCAAGAGTATGTCAATGACAACTATCGGCCGGAACCTAAAAAACGCCATAAGCCTGCTTCATTTAAGGGCGCTCAACGCCCTATGGAGGAATAATGGCCGATGGATTTCTGGGGCGTTGGTCTAAGCGTAAAGCTGGTAAAGAAGATGTCTCGCTAGAGAAAAAAGTAGAGATTCCTAAAGAAGCTTCTCAGACTACATCCATTGAGGGCGCTCAAGAGGCCGCACCTCCGCCAGTTACCCTAGAGGATGTAGTCAAGATCGATCGTTTTGATCCAGACTTTTCTGCTTTTATGAAGCCAGATGTAGACCCCGCTGTTCAGCAGGCTGCCCTAAAGAAAATGTTTACCGATCCCCATTTCAACATCATGGATGGATTGGATATTTATATTGATGACTACAGTAAACCGGATCCGCTGCCACCTGGAATGCTTGAGAGAATGGTGCAGAGCGATATGCTCAACCTTTTCCGCAAACCAAGCGAAGAGCTTACTCAGGAATCACAACAAAGCGTGAACAAAGCGCCTAGCCCCCAACTTGAGGGCGACACAGTGACAGCCCAACAGCAAACTGATTTAACATCCACACAACAAAAATCTACAGATCAGTTGGAAGAAGTGCCCAATAAGGTCTCAATAGAGTCTGAACAGAAAAAAACCTAAGAAGATAGCGCATGAGTCAAAAATTAGTCTGCAACTGTAATGGCACCATGCCTTTGGATGCAAAAACTATCGGGGTTCCGATTCACCAATCCTTGTGCAGGCAGGAGGTCGGCTCTTTTTTAAAGGCCCTAGATGGCTCTGATTCTCTGGTGATAGCGTGTACGCAAGAGGGCGCACTTTTTAGTGAGCTAGCTGACCAAGCTGAAAAGCCATTGGTTGCGCCACTGCGTTTTGTCAATATTCGTGAAGTAGCTGGTTGGACTCAAGAAGCTAAAACATCCGGCCCTAAAATTGCGGCTCTGTTGGCCTTGGCTGATATGCCAGAGGCTGAACCTGTTCCTGTTGTGAATTACGAAAGCCAGGGTAGGTTGTTAATTATCGGCGCTGGGTCACAAGCCATTCCTTGGGCTGAAAAATTAAGCCCATCTTTGGATGTGTCTGTCTTATGTACACAGCCCGGTGACTTACCGCTGACCCGAAGCTACCCAATCTTTACCGGAGCAGTTACCAAGTTGGATGGTTATTTAGGGAACTTTTCAGTAGATTGGCAGTTGCAAAATCCGATTGACCCAGAGATGTGTACTCGCTGTGGGGCCTGTGTTGAAGTATGTCCTGAGGGAGCCATTAATCTTTCCTTCCAGATTGATTTAGGTAAATGCAAATCCCATCGCGATTGCGTTACTGCATGTGCCGGCATTGGTGCAATATCGTTTGATCGCAAAGAGCGTGAACGTAATTCAGAATTCGATTTAATTTTGGACCTACGTGTAGATCCCAAGATGCGCATGAGCCAAACGCCGCAGGGGTACTTCGCTCCCGGTGTTGATCCCCTTGAGCAGGCGCTGGCAGTTAATCAACTCTCCGAGATGGTGGGGGAGTTTGAAAAGCCCAAATATTTTGCCTATAACGAAAAAATTTGTGCTCATGGCCGCAATGGCAAAGTAGGTTGCAGCGCTTGTATTGATGTTTGTTCAACAGGCGCTATTGGTTCAATCTTTAAAAATGGCCAAGGTTCTGTAGAGGTCAATCCAAATCTTTGTATGGGTTGCGGAGCTTGTGCAACTGCATGCCCTTCCGGTGCAATGCGTTACAACTACCCAAGCGTTGCTCATCAAGGTAAAGAGCTCAAAACGGTAGCGAGCGCCTTTACCGCCGAAGCTAAAAAGATCAATCAGGCGATGGCTCCCAGCTTACTTTTGCATACCCTAAAAGCGGGTACGCAAATGATTGATGGCTTGGGTAGGTCTGCGCATGTCATGCCAAAGCAATTCGAAGGTCTCCCAGCATTTGTGATTCCTTATGGCATTGAGCATATCGCCTCCACTGGCTTGGACTTATGGTTGGGTGCGCTGACGTATGGTTTTGCGGAAGTGACTTTGTTGTTAAGTGGAGACGAGGATCCCGCATATCGTGCAGTACTTGAAGAGCAGGTAGTTTTAGCAAACAGCATTCTCAATGCGTATGGGTTTGACGATCGCGTTCATTTGATCTTGGCTAGTTCTGCTGAAGATATAGCGACTGTTTCTAAGGCAATGGGCATATTGCGTCAGCGTGGATCACTCAGTCCAATCTGTACTCCTGCAAGTATTGGTTTATCAAATCAGAAACGCGAAACGCTTGAGGCAGCTTTAGAGCATTTGCAAAAACAAGCGAAGACTCCGTTGCCGGAGATGGGTGTTGTACTTCCAAAGTCCTCCCTATTGGGTGGTCTAGCAATTAACAAAGATGCTTGCACCTTGTGTATGTCTTGCGTCAGCGGTTGCCCTGAAGGCGCGCTTTTAGACAATCCCGATGAACCCATTCTTTCTTTTATTGAGAAGCAGTGTGTTCAGTGCGGCATCTGTGTGCAAACCTGTCCCGAGAAGGCTTTAACTCTTGCGCCTCGTTTACAAACCGTTGAGCAGCGCAAGCAACGAACCACCCTCAATGAAACCCAGGCATTCCATTGCATCAGCTGCGGCAAGCCTTTTGGAACACTTAAGATGGTTGATTTGATGCTCAGCAAGCTTGGAGCGCATGGTGCTTTTGCTGGGGCTGCAATGGATCGATTGAAGATGTGTAGTGATTGTCGAGTGGTAGATATGGTGAAAAAAGAAACATGAGTGAAATTGCGAAAGAAGCAGCAAAAGAGAATCTATCCGCCGAAGTAGGCGATGTAGGCTTGCCTGAGGATTTGGCTAGGGCCGATTTATATGGCTTGATTGCCCGCTTTTTTCAGATGCCGCCCGATCAAGAGCTTTTGGATCAAATTGCCGCTACCGCTGATCAACAAGATGTTGCTGATGAGGCGCCTTTAGCTAAGGTTTGGATGGATGTAGTAGAGGTCGCTAAAAATAATCCCGCCAAAGCTTGGTATGATGAGTTTGATTTGAATTTCATCAGCGTTGGCAAGCCGAATGTCGTTTTGAATGGCTCCTTTTACATGGCAGGCCATCTAAATGAAAAGCCCTTGGTGAATATTCGCAAGGCTTTAGAGGGTTTTGGGCTTGAGGCCGCAGAAGAGGCGACTGAAACTGAAGACCATATCTCGGCACTCAGTGAGGTCATGCGTTATCTCATTGCGGGGGATGACGTGGAGATCTCAAACCTTACAAATCAAAGGGTTTTTTTCAATGAGCATATTCGTCCCTGGTATGACGAATTTTGCGACGCAATAGAAGGTATTCCTGAAATGCATCTCTATCACCCAATCGCCGCGCTCACTAGAGAATTCCTAGCAATTGAAGGGCAGGGCTTCGACATGATTTGATGTTGCATCGCAATATAAATATTGTCGTAATAACTAATGGTTACACCAATATGTCAAAAATGCGATTTCCTATTACACTTGATACAAATCAAGAATAATCCCATAGGAGCATGCAATGACCACCAAATCCAAGGTTGCTTTAAGCGAAGAAAACAAGCCATCGCGCCGTAAGTTCTTTATTGGTGCAGGCGCTGCAGTTGGGGCCGTTGCCGTAGCGAGCCAAACTCCAGTTGGCAAAGCAGTCATCCAAGAAATTACTGGCGCTAAAGCAGTGCAAGATGTTGGTCAAACGATGACTGCTCACATGCGCAAGTACTACGAATCCACTCTGATTTAACCATCATCGTTTCACTGTTCTAAATAAATAAAAAAACTTTCTCAGGGACATCATATGAGTCTGACTCGTAAATCCAATACCCCACAAAGCAGTCGTTCTACATCGCGCCTGATCGGTAGTCTGTCGCGCGGCTTAAAAGCTGCTGTACCAACGATGGACCGCCGCACTTTCCTCAAGCGCTCAGGTGTGGGAGTTGGTGCTGGTATCGCAGCTAGTCAATTGAGCTTTGTGCAAAAAGCATCTGCTGAGCAAAGCAAGGCAATGCTGGATGGCAAGGGCAAGATTGAAGTTAAAAGATCTATTTGTACTCACTGTTCAGTGGGATGTGCAGTAGATGCCACCGTTGAGAATGGTGTATGGGTCCGTCAAAACCCAGTATTTGATTCCCCAATTAATATGGGTGCTCACTGCGCCAAAGGCGCCGCCTTGCGTGAGCACGGACATGGTGATTACCGTTTGCGTTACCCAATGAAGTTGGTTGATGGAAAGTACCAACGTATTTCTTGGGATCAAGCCTTAACTGAAATTACCGCACAGATGAAGGATATTCGCCAGAAATATTCTCCAGATGCGATGTTCTTCATTGGCTCATCTAAGCACAATAATGAACAGTCTTACTTACTCCGTAAGTGGGTTTCTTTCTTTGGCACAAACAATACAGACCATCAGGCTCGTATTTGTCACTCCACAACAGTAGCCGGTGTTGCAAACACCTGGGGCTATGGTGCGATGACTAATAGTTACAACGACATGATGAATTCCAAGGCTGCTTTGTACATTGGCTCAAATGCGGCTGAGGCACACCCAGTTTCAATGTTGATGCTCTTGCATGCAAAAGAAAATGGATGCAAAGTAATTGTGGTTGATCCACGTTACACCCGTACCGCTGCTAAGTCAGATCAGTACATCCGAATTCGTTCTGGTACTGATATTCCTTTCTTATTCGGCATGCTGTATCACATCTTTAAAAATGGCTGGGAAGATAAGAAGTACATAAACGACCGTGTTTATGGCATGGAAGAGATTCGTAAGGAAGTAATGGAGAAGTGGACTCCAGCTGCAGTTGAGGAGGCTTGTGGTGTGCCTGAGGCTCAAGTTTATCAAGCCGCAAAAACCATGGCCATGAATCGCCCTAGTACCGTTGTGTGGTGTATGGGGCAAACCCAGCACACCATCGGTAATGCGATTGTGCGCGCCTCTTGTATTTTGCAATTAGCTTTAGGTAACGTAGGTAAGTCTGGTGGCGGCACCAATATTTTCCGCGGTCACGATAACGTTCAAGGTGCAACTGACGTGGGTCCTAATCCAGACTCATTGCCTGGCTACTATGGCTTGGCTGCTGGCTCATGGAAACACTTTGCATCGGTTTGGGGCGTTGACTATGAGTGGATTAAAGGCCGTTATGCGCCCGACATGATGGAGAAATCGGGTACTACTGTGTCTCGTTGGGTTGATGCTGTTCTCGAGAAGAATGACATGATCGACCAGCAGACTAACGTAAAAGGCTTGTTCTTCTGGGGTCATGCTCCGAACTCACAAACTCGCGGCCTCGACATGAAGCGTGCTATGGACAAGCTGGATCTCTTGGTGGTCGTTGATCCATATCCAAGTGCTACTGCTGCAATGGCAGCAATGCCTGCTGCAGAAGGTCAAGCGGTTAATAAGAATCGCAATGTGTATTTATTGCCTGCCGCAACGCAGTTTGAAACGTGCGGTTCGGCAACGGCTTCAAACCGTTCAATACAGTGGCGTGAGAAAGTCATCGATCCATTGTTTGAATCTGTTCCTGACCACGTGATCATGCAAGCTTTTGCAGACCGCTTAGGTTTCGGGGAAGAATTATCTAAGAACTATAAGATGCTCAATTCTAAATTTGCTGGTAAGCAATGGAAAGAGCCGCAAATTGAAGACATCTTGCGTGAGATCAATCGCTCATGCTGGACTATTGGTTACACAGGCCAAACTCCTGAGCGCCTTAAGGCTCATATGAGAATGGTGGCAACCTTTGATCCGAAGACCTTGAAGTCTCGCGGTGGTGTTGATCCAGTGACTGGTTATGACACTACTGGTGATTACTATGGCTTGCCTTGGCCTTGCTACGGTACAGCAGCTATTAAGCATCCAGGCTCACCAAATCTGTATGACACAAGTAAGAGTGTTATGGAGGGCGGTGGAAACTTCCGCGCCAACTTCGGCGTTGAGCGTGAAGGCGTCAGCTTGCTTGCTGCAGATGGATCTCACTCTAAGGGCGCCGCAATTACTACTGGCTACCCAGAGTTTGACCACGTGTTTGTGAAGAAATTAGGTTGGTGGGATCAGTTAACTGAAGACGAGAAAAAACTCGCCGAAGGTAAGAATTGGAAGACTGACCTATCTGGTGGTATCCAGCGCGTAGTCATGAAGAATGGCTGTCATCCGTTTGGTAACGCCAAAGCGCGTGCAGTGGTTTGGAACTTCCCAGACCCAGTTCCAATTCACCGTGAAGCGCTCTACAGTACAAACGCTCCAATGATGCGTAAGTACCCAACAGCTGCTGATAAGAAAAACTTCTGGCGCTTGCCAACCCTCTATAAGACTGTTCAAGATCAAAACTTGAATCAGAAGTTATATGAGAAGTTCCCAATCATTTTGACTTCAGGTCGTTTGGTTGAGTATGAAGGCGGTGGTGATGAGACTCGTTCTAATCCATGGTTGGCAGAGCTCCAGCAAGAAAACTTTGTGGAGATTAATCCTAAGGCTGCAGCAGATCGTGGCATTAAGAACTGGGATTACGTTTGGGTGAAATCGCCAACGGGTGCCAAGATTAAGGTGCGCGCATTAGTGACTGAGCGTGTTGATCAAGGAACCGCGTTTGTACCATTCCACTTTGCTGGCTGGTGGCAGGGCGAAAATATTCGGAAGTATTACCCAGAAGGCGCCGCCCCAGTAGTTCAGGGTGAAGCGGTTAATACTGCAACTACTTATGGTTATGACATGGTGACGATGATGCAAGAAACGAAAACCACAATGTGTCAAATCGAGAAATTTGCCTAAGTCAAAAAAATAAGGTCAGGAGAACACAATGGCAAGAATGAAATTTATTTGTGACACGGAGCGATGCATTGAGTGCAATGGTTGTGTCACAGCCTGTAAGAATGAAAACGAAGTGCCTTGGGGTGTTAACCGTCGTCGCGTTGTAACGGTGAATGACGGCATCATTGGTCAAGAAAAATCAGTTTCAGTTGCTTGTATGCACTGTAGCGATGCCCCATGTATGGCCGTATGCCCAGTAGATTGTTTCTACCGCACGGACGAGGGTGTTGTTCTGCACGATAAAGATATCTGTATCGGTTGCGGTTACTGCTCTTTTGCCTGCCCATTTGGCGCGCCTCAGTTCCTCAGCAAGGGTGCTTTCGGCTCCCGCAGCAAAATGGATAAGTGCACATTCTGTAGTGGTGGCCCAGAAGAGAACGGCAGCGTTGCAGAGTTTGAAAAGTATGGCCGTAATCGTTTGGCAGAAGGCAAGTTACCGCTTTGCGCTGAAATGTGTTCTACCAAGGCATTGATTGGCGGCGATAGTGATGTCATTAGCGGCATCTTTAATAATCGCGTTGCTACCCGTGAGAAGAATGGCAAGTATCCAGGATCCAAAGCCTTTGGTTGGAATACTGCTTACGGTGGGCCAGATGTCCCAGCGCCTACACCAACGCCTGCTGCAAAGATTCCAGGAGCTCAATAATGAAAGTCAATTTCAAAACTCTCGGCTTGTGTTTTGCAGTAGCTGCTTTCTTGGGGGCTTGCTCTGAGCCGCCAGAAATTGCTGCTAAAGCTGCTAAGCGTCCAGATGTAGCTCCTTATATGGGCGCTAACGATGGATTTATGACTAAGAATTGGACGCCAGGCAATCTGGCTAGTTGGACCGAGTCAATTGACAAGCGCAATCAAGGTCAAAACGAATACAGTCGCGTTAAGTGATCAACTAAATAACAATAAATAAAACGAAAACGTTTAAGGACATGTGTATGAAACGATCATTTTCTAAAGTTCTACGCACTTTGGTGGTGGCTGTAGGTTTGTCACTAACTCTAGCGAGTGGTATGAGCTTTGCTGAACGTGCACCGATGGCGCCTTTGCCTTCTCCTAGTGGAGTAGACGTGCCTCCTGCATCTGTGCCGGCAAATCCAAACGCTTTGGCCAATGGCACTCAAGCGCAGGCTCAGCCAGCTAATCCATCCATTTTCACGGCGCCAAACAGTGATCCACAAAACTACGTCAGTATTCCGGATAAACAAGCAGGTGTTTTAATCCAGCGTGCTGGTCAAGAATGGCGCGTAATTCGTAACGGCATCATTACTGTATACGGAGGCTGGTTGTTGGCGATTGCCTTCTTTGGCATTATTGCTATGTTCACCATCAAAGGCTCAATCAAACTACACGAGCCATTGTCAGGCATTAAAGTAAAGCGCTTTAGTGCATTGGACCGCATCACTCACTGGGTTATGGCCTTTAGCTTCCTGGCCTTAGCGTTTACTGGTTTGATGATTTTGTATGGCAAATATTTTGTAATGCCATTGATGGGCGGTGTCGCATATGGATCCTTCTTGTTTGTTTGCAAGAATATTCATAATTTTTCCGGCCCATTATTTACCCTAAGCATTGTGATTTTCTTCTTGCTCTTTGTCGGTAAAAATATTCCAGAAAAAGGCGATCTCAATTGGCTGTTAACTTTCGGTGGAATGTTTAGCGGCAAGCATGTGCCTGCTGGCTTTTTCAATATGGGTGAGAAGTTTTGGTTCTGGTTCGGTATGACTTTCTTAGGCCTGGTAATTTCTGCCTCAGGATTTGTGCTCGATATGATTGTGCCGTTTATGCAGATAGAGTACCTGCGCGGCACTATGCAAATTGCCAACATCATTCACAGTAGCGCTGCAATCTTGATGACTACCATGGCGATGGGCCATATTTATATCGGCACCATTGGTATGCAAGGTTCAATCGATGGCATGAAGACCGGCTATGTAGATGCTACTTGGGCTAAAGAGCACCATGAGCTCTGGTATGACAAACTGAATAAATAAGGATAAGGCCATGAAAAGAATCATTGCTCTTACGTTTTGCGCATTTGCTGCCTCCTCAGTACTGGCGACTTTGCCACCATTGAGCCCAGAGGCACAAGAGGCTGCTAATTTGGCTAAAGCTAAAGCCGCTTATGGGGACAAGGTTGGCGCATATAAATTGTGTTTAGTCCAAAATAAGGTGGCAGATCAATTTAAGGTCTCTGGAGCTCCAGCGCCAGCAGCGTGCACTGCACCACCACCATTTACTCCGCCTGTTGCAGCTGTTGCTAAATAATTAGGTGGAAAGTAATTCTTGCCGTAAGTAGCGTTTAGCTGCTGGAGTTTGAGGATTACTAAAGAAGGGGCCTACGGGTCCCTTTTCCTTTATTTCCCCTTGGTCAATGAAGATAATGTACTCAGCTAGTCTTTGTACTTGGGCAAGTTGATGGGATGAAAAAATCACATCTACCCCCTGACGGTCAAATTGACGAATCAGCTCTTCAACCTGTTCGGTAGTCTTGGGGTCGAGATTGGCAGTAGGCTCATCTAGTAGAACCAAATTGGGTTTTTGCAGAATAGCTCTTCCAAGGCAAACCTTTTGTCTTTCGCCTGCGGATAATTTATGCGCTGGGCTCTTAGCTAGCTCGCTTAAGCCTACTTGCTCAATCACAGAGTCTATATCAGCATTCGTAATAGACGCGTCCGCATCACAAACCATTGCGATATTTGTTTTTGCTGAGGCTTTGATCATCGGGGTGTGATGTAAAACCAAAGCCGTTTTTGTTTTAAACGAGTAACTCACTGTTCCGCCATCTGGCTTAACGAGCCCATCTAGAAGTTTCAGAAGAGTAGTTTTGCCAGCGCCATTGGGGCCAATACAAGCAGTAATTCTGTCTGCTGGAATGAGGGCGTGCTGGATATTCAGAATGGTTCTGCCATTGCTTTTGACGATGATGTCTTTGAGCTCAATGAACTTTTCAAAAGTTTCCATTGCATTAACCATAGCGATGCTCCGCAATTTGGCGAACTGCAAAGGTAAATAAATTGGCCAGAAGAACAATGGCGAGCAAGACGATGCCAAGGGCAAGGGCTAAAGGTAGGTCGCCTTTGCTAGTCTCCAGCGCAATCGCAGTTGTCATTGTTCTGGTGGAATGATCAATATTGCCACCAACAATCATGACCGCTCCAACCTCGGATATGGCTCTAGCTAGGCCGGCAAGCACGGCAATGGTCAGCGAGAAGCGGCAATCCCATATCAGCCATTTAATGCGGGAAAGGGGTGGCAATTTAAGGCTCAGAAAGGAATCGCGATGTATTTTCCAGGAGTCCTCCAGGATTTGGCGGCTAAGGGCTGCGATTAAAGGGGTTGTGAGCAATGTTTGAGCCACAGTCATACCCTTTACTGTAAATAGCCAGCCCCACATGCCAAGGGGCCCTGTACGTGACAGCATGAGATATACCAATACGCCAACTATGACTGTAGGCACACCCATGAGGGTGTTCAGGATCACAATGATGGTCCTTTTGCCCGCAAAACGTTCGGTGGCCAGAAGGGCGCCAATCGGTAGACCCAAAAGCGTTCCAATCAGAAGGGCGGTAAGGCTGACCTGTAGAGAAACCCAGACGATCCCCATTACACCGCCATCGAGGTGGGCTAACAAGGAAAGGGCATCTTGAAAAGCTTTTAACATGCGCCTGATTCTATCAAGGCAATGGCAAAATGACTGTAATGAAATTGATTTCCCTATTTTTGACCTATGGCTGAAGTGGTGTGCCTCTGCAATGAGGTCCTCGACGTGGATTTGCGCGAATATTTAGATACTCACCCGATAGACTCGATTGACGAGTTGCGGGAGCGGGCATCCATTTGCAATAAATGCATGCAGTGTCAAGATTTAGTCGAGAGCGAAATCTACTTGGCGCGCGTTCGACGTCAACGTGCCGCAGGTCAGTTTTAATGAGTCCTAATAAAACTTCTCGTTTCACGGTGCTGAGTATGAATGTCCATAAGGGGGTATCTCCCTTACATAGACATTCCACGATTTACCAGCTGCGAGAAAAAATGCGTAGTCATCACCCAGATCTACTTTTCTTACAGGAGCTGCAACAGGAGCATCGGGGTAGAGTGCGTCGCTTTAGCCAATGGCCGTTAACAGAGTTGACCCACTTTCTTTCGGAAGACTTTTGGCGCGATTGGCATTATGGGAAAAATGTCGAGTATCGCGATGGGCATCATGGTAATGCCATCCTCTCTAAGCACCCTCAACAAAAAGGAAATAACTACGATATTTCAGCATATCGTTTTGAGAGTCGTGGCCTGCTACATAGCGTTACTACTTTGGATGGCATGGATCAACCGATTCATTGTTTCTGTGTGCATTTGGCGCTTTTCGAGCGGGGCAGAGAGCGACAGTTGGAGGCTATCATTGGGTATATCCAGGAACTCACTCAAAATGGACCTACGATCGTGGCTGGAGACTTCAATGATTGGCGCAATCGTGTGAGCGCTCCCATGAAGGCTGCCGGCTTTGATGAAGTATTTGAATTGCTGACTGGCTCTCCAGCAAAAACGTTTCCTAGTATGAAGCCATTGCTTTCAATGGATAGGATTTATGTTCGAGGAATAAAAGTACATTCAGCGGAAATTTTGTATGAATGGTTAAAGCTATCAGATCACCTAGGTATTACTGCTGAATTGGAACTTGAATGAATGACTTCTTAGGATTTTTTATTAATACACAATCTACATTTAATTTGAGATTGATTTTATTAATCCATTTCTCATTTGTAACGTATTTTATTTTCCTTATTATTTCTGTAAGAAGACCTGTTGGCGTAGCTTTTGCGTGGATATTTATTGTGATGACGTTCCCTCTATTGGGAATAAGTTTGTATATTTTGATTGGTGAGCGCCCAGTTGGAAGAGTCTTGACTCGAAAAATTATTCGGATGAATCGCGAATACCAGGAAACTACTGAGCTGATGAGGAAGCAATTTATTGGCGATAGAGAGAAATTGCCAATGGAAGGTAGGGCCTTGAGTCTGCTTGCAGAATCTAAGAACGGCTCACCCGTGGTTGCTGGCAATAAGATTAAATTGCACACAGAATCATTAAAAATTCTACAAAATTTCATTGATGAAATTAACTCAGCCAAGAAAAGCCTCCATTTAGAGTTCTATATCTGGGCATTGGGCGGTGATGCGGATCGGGTTTGCGAGGCTTTGATAGCCGCAGCCAAGCGTGGTGTTGCATGCCGTGTTTTGTTGGACTCACTCGGAAGTAAAGATTGGTTTAAGTCTGCTTGGCCCAAACGTTTTAAAGCGGCTGGCATTCAAGTCACTGAGGCATTGCCGATTCAGATTGGCCGCTTCCAGTTCCGCCGTGCAGATCTGCGCTTGCATCGAAAAATATTTGTGGTGGACGGATCCGTGGTGTGGACTGGCAGTATGAATATGGTCGACCCTCGTACTTTTAAGCAGGACTCTGGAGTGGGAGAGTGGGTTGATGCCATGGTGCGCATTGAAGGTCCAGTTGCATCTCAGTTTGAACTCACGTTTTCTTTTGACTGGAGTGTTGATAACCCTAAAATTACCCACTTCAATGATCGCGAGCTACCAGTATCGCCACATGAGGGTGGCGTTTTAGCTCAGGAGTTTTCATCTGGCCCGGTATACCGAGACGATATTCTTTATCAAGTGCTCTTGTCAGCCATTATGGATGCTAGACAAGAGTTAACCATTACTACGCCATACTTTGGCCCAGATGATGGCTTGCTTCAGGCATTGATGGCGGCTTCAGCCCGTGGAGTAAAGGTTACCCTGATCGTCCCTAAGTTAAATGATTCCAAATTGGTCGCCTGGAGTAGCAGAAGTTTCTATGGTGATTTAATGAATGCAGGCGTCAAAATCGCAGAGTTCCATGGAGGCCTCTTGCATACCAAGAGTTTGTTGATTGATAGGCGGATTGCAATCTTTGGTTCAGTGAATTTTGATCAACGTAGTTTGCGTCTGAACTTTGAAATTAGCTTAATTGTGTATAACGATGACTTCTGCGCCAATCTTGGGAAGCTGATTGCGTCCTACTTAGAGCAATCAGATTATGTTGATCCTAAGGCCTGGGCAAAGCGCCCGCGCTGGCATCGTTATCTCGAAAACGCAGCGCATCTTACTTCACCACTGCTTTAAATCGCGCCGCTTGCCTTCATGCTAGCAATGTCAGACTCTCCCAACCCTAATTCTTTAAGAATGGAGTCGGTATGATCTCCAATCGCAGGGATGGGGTCCATACGATAGTCATAGCTGCTATTTAATCCTGGGGGCAGCAAGGCAGCAATCGCACCGTTGGGGGTATCCACCTGGGTCCAACGATTGCGCGCTTTAAACTGCTCATGCTTCCAAAGACCCTCCATATCATTAAGGTGGGCATTTGCAATCTGCGCTTTTTCTAGTCTTGCAATTAATTGCTCGGAAGTAAGGCCGCCAAAGCAAGTGTCAATAATATCTAAAAGTTCTGCGCGCTTTTCATTGCGCTTGAAGTTACGATCAAAGCGTTCATCTTGGGCAAGTGCAGGGTTTTCTAAAACGGTTTCGCAAAACTGCACCCACTCACGTTCATTCTGTAAGCCGAGCATGACTGTCTTACCATCGCCTGCCTTAAAGGGGCCGTATGGATAGATGGTGGCGTGAGAGGCGCCATTGCGCGGTGGCGGTTCTGCACCTTTGTAGGCGTAATACAGAGGAAAGCTCATCCATTCGGTAAGAGACTCGAGCATAGAGATATCGATGACCGAGCCTTTACCTGTTTTTCCTCTTTGCAAGAGAGCGGCTAAGATATTGGTATAGGCATACATGCCGGCAGCAATGTCAGCAATGGAATTTCCAGCCTTGCTAGGGTTTTCAGGCGTTCCGGTAATCGACAAGAATCCTGCTTCACTCTGAATAAGTAAGTCGTAGGCTTTCTTATCTCGATAAGGGCCGTCACTACCATAGCCCGAGATATCGCACAAAATCAGTTTTGGATTATCTTTCTGCAAAATCTCAGCTGTGAGTCCCATACGTGCAGCAGCACCTGGCGCCAGGTTTTGCACTAAGACATCGGCGGTCTTCAACAAAGTCTTGAGTGCTGCAATTGCTGATGGCTGCTTAAGATCTAGGGTCAAACTTTCCTTAGAGCGATTGACCCATACAAAGTGAGAGCAGAGTCCATCTACTTGGGTGTCATAACCCCTCGCAAAGTCACCGCCGCCAGGCCTCTCAACTTTAATGACTCGTGCGCCTAAGTCCGCTAATTGGCGCGTACAGAAAGGTGCGGCAATAGCATGCTCTAAAGAAACAACAGTAATACCATCCAGTGGGCGAATGCTCATATCAACGTCTTCCTAGAAGGATCTTGGGAGACCAAGAACATGTTCAGCAATATAGGAGTAAATTAAATTCGTTGAAATAGGCGCCACTTGGTAAAGGCGAGTTTCTCTAAATTTACGTTCAACATCGTATTCATTGGCAAAGCCAAAGCCACCATGAGTTTGCAAGCAGACATTTGCTGCTTCCCATGAGGCTTTTGCGGCTAGGTATTTCGCCATATTAGCTTCTGGGCCACAGGGTTGGTGATTGTCAAATAACTCACAAGCTTTAAAGCGCATGAGATTTGCGGCTTCGGTTTCAATATAGCTATCAGCAATCGGAAATTGAATCCCTTGGTTTTTACCTATTGGGCGATCAAAAACGACTCGGTCATTGGCATAGCGACGGGCGCGATCAATAAACCAGTACGCATCACCAATGCATTCAGCAGCGATCAAGACTCGCTCGGCATTTAAGCCATCCAAAATGTATTTAAATCCTTGGCCTTCGGTACCAATCAGATTCTCTGCGGGGATTTCTAGGTTATCGAAGAACACTTCGTTAGTTTCGTGGTTCACCATGTTAGCAATGGGTCGCACTTCCATGCCTTTGCCAATGGCGTCAGCGAGATTGACGATAAAGATCGACATGCCTTCTGACTTGCGTTGTACTTCACTAAGTGGAGTAGTGCGCGCCAGCAAAATCATTAAGTCAGAGTGTTGAATTCTGGAGATCCACACCTTTTGACCATTGACTACATACTTATCACCTTTTTTAACTGCCGTCGTTTTCAGTTTAGTGGTGTCGGTACCAGTGGTTGGTTCGGTAACGGCCATGCTTTGAAGGCGAAGTTCTCCCGAAGCAATTTTGGGAAGATACATTTTTTTCTGCGCGTCTGAGCCATGGCGAAGTAGGGTACCCATGTTGTACATCTGCCCGTGACATGAGCCTGAGTTACCCCCAGAAAAATTAATCTCTTCCATAATTACTGAGGCTTCAGCAAGGCCTAAGCCGGAGCCACCATATTCTTCCGGAATTAAGGCGGCCAGCCAGCCAGCCTTAGTCATCGCATCCACAAAAGCCTCTGGATAACCTCGTTCGTGATCAATCTTTTGCCAATAGGCAGAATCAAAAGAGCCACAGAGATCTCGCAATGCTTCACGCATTTCTTGGTATTGGTCTGGCTTAGGAATAGGGTGATTCATAAAAGTCTCAATTTATAGGTTTTATGGTTTATTTGCTGATTTGGGTACTAGTTTAAGCAAGATTTGAAAATCTTGGAGATTGCTTAAAACAAGGCAAAATAGACTTCATGAGATCTAAAAAAATTCACTCGTATGGCAGCTCCTTAGAGGCCATGACTTAATGGACACGGTATTCGAGCATTTTTTTGGGTGGTTTGAAATGCCTTCTGTTGGCTTGCCGGCAGTATTTATCAGCGCGTTTATTTCCGCAACATTAATACCGGCTGGTTCCGAACCTATTCTGTTTGGCTATATCACTCTTAACCCCCACTTATTTTGGGCGGCGATTGCAGTTGCCACGGTTGGCAATACATTAGGGGGGATGCTAGATTGGTGGCTGGGGGTGATAGCACGCAATAGCTTTAAGGTAATGGATGAGCCCCGCAATACCCGCCTAAAGCGTTGGCTTGAAGAGTGGGGGCCTAAGTTGTTGTTGCTGTCTTGGTTGCCTGTATTGGGTGACCCCTTATGTCTAGCGGCGGGATGGTTAAAGCTCCCGTGGCAGCCATGTCTGATTTACATGTTTATCGGTAAGCTCTTGCGCTTTATTACGATTACCTGGTTACTTACTTTGGTCCCTGAAAGTTTTTGGCACCAGCTAGGTCACTGGCTTCATCTCATCTAAACGGCGCAATACTTCTGCTGAACCTCGTCATTGTTTAAGAGGTTCTGAGCAGTGTCATGAAAAACAATCTCGCCTTGATCAAGAATATAGGCGCGATCAGAAATTTTCAAAGCTTGTTGTACGTTTTGCTCCACCAGTAGAATGGTTAGACCTTCTTGCTTTAGTTTTGCAAAGAGCTCAAACATCTCTTCAACCAAGACCGGCATGATGCCTTCTGAGGGTTCGTCGAGCAGAATGACTTTAGGCTTACCAATCATGGCTCTGGCAATAGCCAACATTTGTTGCTCGCCACCAGACATTGATGTGCCGTCTTGATGTAAGCGCTCTTTTAGTCTGGGGAAGGTTTCAGCAATCTCATCAACTAATGCACTCATGTCACCTGAGTTCTTCTTGGCGATCACCCCAAGCTCTAAGTTTTCTTTAACAGTCAGCCCGGGAACGATACGGCGATCCTCTGGAACATATGCCAGACCTAAATGAAAGCGCTCGTGAGCAGGTAAATCTAAAAATGAAGTGCCATCAATGGATGCTTTACCTTGGCGTTTAGATAACAGGCCCATCAGAGACCGTAGGGTAGTGGTTTTGCCGGCACCATTGCGGCCCATCAAAGTAACGATCTCACCTTTGTTCACCTCAAGTGAGATGCCTTGCAATACGTGACTACGGTCATACCAAGCGTTTAAGTTTTCTACACGCAACATAGTTTGCTTTCTGATTAACCTTGACCTAGGTACACACGACGTACCTCTGCATTATTTTGGATTTCTTCTGGAGCGCCTTCTGCCAAGAACTCGCCATGGTGCAGTACGATGATGCGCTTACAAAGGCCCATGATAAGTTTCATCTTGTGTTCAACCAAAATAACCGTGCGCTCACTAGCAAGTGTACGAATCAATTCCATCATGACCAAAGTTTCTTCTGGAGACATGCCGGCAGTGGGTTCATCTAGCAATAGAAGGCTGGGGTTGCAGGCCAATGCCATCGCAATTTCCAGGGCGCGCTGTTGGCCATGCGCTAAGTCACCCGTCTTCTTATTGCGTAAGTGCTCTAGATTAACTCGATGCAGTAATTCATCGGCGATCTCAATTGGCTTGGGATAGCTTTGGGCGTTACGGAGGAAGTTGTAGCGCGCCGTTTCCATCTGTGCTGCTACGCGAACATTCTCGTGAACGCTGAGCTGCTTAAAGACATTGGTAATTTGAAAGCTTTTAGAGATTCCAATTCGAGCAAATTCATGCTGCTGCATACCAGTGATATCTTTGCCATTAAATAGAATTTGACCGCTTGTTGGAGGGAATGCGCCACTCAAGACATTGAAGAAGGTGCTTTTGCCTGCGCCATTAGGGCCAATAATGGCCGTAAGTGTTCCAGGCATAAAGCAAGTAGACACATCCTGCAAAGCTTTGAACTTACCAAAGCTCTTACTAACGTGACGTGCTTCAAGAATAGGGGTTGTAGTTGCGCTATTCATTATTTCGAATCCTGATTAATTTGTAGCTTGCTCAGAATGGTTCCCCAAATGCCTTTAGGGAAGAACAGCACAAAGAACATGAACACTAAACCAACAACAGCCATCCAATGCTTGGTGAAGGTGGTGACCACGTCTTCCAAGTAGAGCATGACTGCTGCGCCGATAAATGGACCAAAGAAGGTGCCCATTCCACCGAGAATGCTCATCATGACTGCCTGACCAGACTGCAGATAGTGCAGAGAATCAATTGGCACGATAGAGAGGTGGAGGGCGCGCAATGAGCCTGCTAAGCCACAAATCGCCGCTGACAATACGAAAACCAATAGTTTGGTACGGGCTACATCAAATCCACAAGCTGCTGCGCGCTTCTCATTCTCGCGAATCGCTTCCATTACGGCACCTAAAGGTGAGCTTAGGATACGGGAAATAAGCCAAATGGCAATCACTACAAAGAAAAGAATAATGTAGTACTTGATCAATGGATTTAAGAAGTCGACTGGGATGCCTAAAATGTTGAATTCATCTACGCGGACACCTCGTAAACCATTCTCACCACCAGTAAGGCTCTCTGCCTTATAGAAGATGTAGTACACAATTTGACCAAGCGCTAAGGTCACCATGGAGAAGTAGATGCCACGAGTGCGAATGGCCAGGTAGCCCATGATGAGGCCGCCAAGAGCGGCGCCAATGACGCCAACCAGAATGGCGGCGCCCCAAGGTAAACCATAGTGAACAATGGCTATGCCGGTGATATAGCTACCAATGCCTAGGAAGGCTGCATGACCAAAAGATAGTAGGCCCATGTAACCAAACAGCAAGTTAAAGCCCATGGCGAATAAACCAAAGATCAAAATATTGATCGCCAAGGCTTCATACGGCATGATGAATGGAAAGATTGCTAAGAACAGCATGCAAGCTAGTACGCGATGACGTGCAATGAGTTGGAAAAATGAATTCATAAATATTCGGAGCCTTAGCCCATTGCTCCTGCTTTGCCAAATAAACCTTGTGGGCGAATTAACAGCACTACAGCCATCAGTACAAAAATGGAAAGTTCTGCTAAGTCGGGGAAGAAGAGGGAGGTCATGCTGTAGACCACACCCACTAACAAGCCAGCCAGCACTGCGCCGACTGGAGAGCCCATGCCGCCTACAACGGTCACCACAAAAGATTCCGCCAGAATGGGAATACCCATCTCTGGATTGACTGAGCGTGTTGGTGAGGCAAGAATTCCTGAAAGACCGGCAATTGCGCAACCCAACCCAAAAACCAAAAGCCAAACCTTAGCAATATCGATGCCTAAGACCTTCACAATTTCTTGGTCGGCAGCGCCGGCTTTAATGATGAGGCCATAACGCGTCTTTTGAATGAAGAACCAAACACCCAAAATGACGACTGCAGTAGCCGCAATGAGGAAGAGGCGATATTTAGGGAAATAACCAATGCCTACATTCACTGTTCCGCCAAGACCCTCTGGGGTAACTGACGGAAGGCCTTCGATGCCAAAGGTTATACGTATAACTTCGATCAAAACATAAGAAAGACCAAAGGTAAGAAGAAGGGGGTAATCGAGACCGCGACCATAGAGCGGCCTAACTAAGAAACGCTCGGTTACAAGACCAATACAGCCTGTTATTAGGGGTGTTAGTGCCAGACTGAACCAAAAGCTTCCGGTGATACCCAGGAAGTAGACGCCTAAAAATGCACCCACCATAAAGAAGGCGCCATGTGCAAAGTTCACCACGTTCAGCATGCCAAAAATGAGACATAGGCCAAGGGCTAGAAGTGCATAAATACTGCCTAAGGCGATACCTGTAAGCAATTGCATGCAGAGAAGTTCGAATGTAAGACCGGTCATAAATGTACTCAGAAAAAACTCCCCTCCACCAAGTGGTTTTGAGGAGTGAATCAGGGTGAATTAGAAATTCACCCTGAAGTTTTGGATTAGGCCTTGTGACCTAGCTCTGCACAAGAACGCATGTTTTTCTCTGTAGTAGGTTCAATCGTCAAAATCTTGAAGACGTCATACTTATCTTTCATATCTTTTGATTTTGACTCGATGATGATGACAGATTGAACTGCTTGATGATCGCATTTACGATAGTATTCGGGACCCTTGTACCAGTCATACTTGAGATTTTCCATTGCAGCGACCACCTTCATAGTGTCGCTAGATTTTGCAATTTTGACTGATGCAAGTACGCTTTTAACGCCTGCATAACCTAATGCACCGTAATCAGAAGGAACGGAGCCGTTGTATGCTTTTCTGTAGGCATCGTTAAATGCTTTTGCTTGCGGGATACGATCCTCCAGACCCCAATAGTAGGAGGTTCCACCAGCAATGCCTTCAAATGCTTCTGCTCCACCGGCAATGCGTGAGGTGTAGAGCAAAACAGGCGCCACAATTTTCATGCTGGATTTCAAACCAAAATCAGTACACTGCTTTGCTGAATTCACCAGGTCACGTCCAAAGTTGCATAAAACTAAAATATCTGGATTCAAGGCTTTGATACGCGGTAAGAATGCTGAATAATCTGATGTGCCCAATGGATGGCGAATATCAGCCAGGGTTGTAGCACCCATTTCTTTACCAGCACGCTCAAACGCGCGCACCATTTCATGGCCGTAAGCATAGTCAGCTGTTAAGAACACAATCTTCTTTCCAAAACGTGGAATAGAGTAACGTGCTACAGCGCCAGCAGTCATTGTTGGGTTTAGTGCTTCGTGGAATGTATAAACACTCCAGTCTTTCGCTTCGTTAATTGCATCAGATTGACTAATGGAGTTAAAGAGAACTTTACGCTCTTTGCAAACGGCATTGATAGAAAGTTGTGTTGCCGCTGAAAGTGAGCCAACGACAAAGTTAACTTTGTCTTTTTCAATCAACTCCAAAGTACGAGTTGCGGCTTCTCCAGCGTTGAGCTTGGTGTCTCTCACTAGAAGCTCTGCCTTACGTCCGTTAAGGCCGCCTGCATCGTTAAATTCTTTGATGGCTAATTCAGCCGCCTTCACCTGATCCTGAGCTTCTGCTGAGAAGGGTCCTGTCAACGGCGTTGGAAAGCCGATCTTAATAGTGTCAGTCTGAGCATTTGCCACGTTTAACCAAAGTGGGGTGCTTGCTGCTGCGGCTCCACCAATTAACATCTTGCGTCTTGTTTGATTCGTTACTTTTTGTTTCATGGTTGTCTCCTCCATATAAAACTTTGTTAAATAAGAATACTTTTTATTGTTTTAAATCTTAACTGAATGCACCTTTTAATGCGCAGATTCAGGCACTGCTTTCCCTTGAGCTAATAGATCGCTGATATCAATCGCGGTTTCCGCCATCACAGTATCGGCATTTCTTTTTAACTTCTCGTTATCCCTATTGCCCTTACTTCCTTGGGCTTGCATATAGCGACCCAAATATTGGGCTCTAGCCACTACTTGTTGGCCTAGCTCTAAGCGCTCTTCGCTGTATGCGTTGAGCGCTGCTGGGGTAGCGCCATGTGCGGCAATATGCTTTGCAATCACTATTGCCTCATCAGCGGCCTTGGTAACACCCATACCTACGTGCGGCCTACCAACAAAAGCGGCATCGCCCATGAGTGCGATTCTGCCAAAGACAATTTGTTCGGAGCGCACGTCATAAATGGCTTGTAAAAATGGTGCGGCTGTTTTTTCTAATATTTCTGCGTATTGGGGTGCCAAGATCTCCTGCGCCACTTTTCGCATGCGAGCGATATGCTTCCAAGACACTTTGAGTGGTGGGATGCCGGTAGGGTAGTGATGACCATCATCGTCTGTAAGAAGGCTTACCAACTCCTCATGCTCTGAGGCTGGGCGATACCAAACAAAGTTATAGCGACGCTTGCCTGGACGCGTGTCATTGCCAGAACCAGCAACTGGATAACCCAGCATTTGCTCGCCATTGGGCAAACAAAAGCCAAAGCGATTGAATAGAGTCTCTAGAGTGTTCCTTGATAGGCAGGCTTCGTCACACACGCCACGCCAAGCTATATAGCCTGCATATTCAGGTTGAATCTTTGGTGCGACTTGCGCTCGCACTGCAGAGCGTATGCCATCGGATGCAATGAGTAGCTCTGCGTCATACTGACTGCCATCTTCACAAAGTACCTTTACGGCGTTCGCATCTTGCGTAACCGACTTCACTGTCTTGCCTTGAAGGTAGCGCTCGCTTGGAAAACTTTCTTTGAGCATGTGATAAAGGCGGCTCCAAGAGGTTAATACTTGAGGTAACTCCATTTCACCAAGGCTTTGACCGTCAGCACCCAAAGTGACACGCTTAGTCACGGGTACGCCGAGTGTTTCATCAACAGTCACTCCAGCAGCGCGTAGTGCTTCAGCCAAAGCATCATGGGTGACAATGCCGGCGCCACGACCGTCCAAGGATCCAATAGTCTTTTCTAGCAAAGTAACGTCATGCCCTTGGCGCAGCAAAATATTTGCCACGAATAAACCACCAAGAGAGCCGCCTACAACTAGAATTTTTGCCATCAATAACTCCTAAGCCGCTTTTGCATCCAGGGCTGCTTTTTCTTCAGCTGGGTAGTTGAGTTCAATAACTACACCATTAGGATCATCCAAAAAGATTTGGTGGAGCTTCAGGACAGGTACAGTGCGCTCGCGATAAGAAACATTGAGTTTCTTTAGGAGAGCAATTTTTTCTTCTAGGCCGGTCGCAAAAAAAGCAATGTGATCTACTGCGCCAGATCCATGGAGTGTGCTGGGGTCGCGTTCACCTAAATATTTTTTCAGTCCGTTCAGATCATTTTTGTCGATAGCAATGAGGTGCAAGACTGCATTAGCCCAACTACTCTCATCACCGTTGTATAGCCAGACGCCTGGGAAAGGAAACTCAGGTCTTGGACCAACAGTTAAGCCAAGGAGCTTGCTAAAAAATTCAGTCGTTTTTTCAATCTCTAGACTGCGGATGGAGAAGTGATTTAGGCTTAGATTAGACATAGATACCTTTTGAATTAAGCAAACAGTGATTTAGCAGAGTGAAGGTAAGACTGCACTCGGTCGCGAATGATCTCTTGTTCTGTATTGGGGCTTTCGGCGGCATAGATGGCTTGCCCGTAGATCCAACGTCTCATGCCGATATAGAAAACGCCACCATGCAATCCCATGAGAAATTCAAGTTCACGCTGGGTGGGCTTTGATGCATCAGACCTGCCGCAATACTTGCGAGTTTCGCGAATGAGTCTTGGTAATAAGCGCGTGCGCAAGAGCTCGAAGAAGCGATCGCTAATAGAGTGATCACTTAAGCCAGAAAAAATCAAAATGCGCACAAAGTCATAAGTTAAGACTGTGTTGGAGTAGTCCAAATAGAACGCATTGAATTTTTCTTCGGGAGTAAGGGAATCATCATCCAGCAGTTCTTCCCACTCTGGCTTCCAGCGAGATTCAAAGACCTCTTTATAGACTTCTTGAATCAGCGCATCTTTGGTGGGGAAGTAGTGATAGAGCAGGGTGTGAGTGATACCCAACTCTTTGGATAAATTTCTTAATTGGCCATCGATACCATTTCTGGCAAAGAACTGAATAGCGCTATCCAATATTTGGCGTTTCCGCTCGGCTGTACCCATTCTTTTTCGGATGGGCGCCAAAGAGCCCTCTGAACTTTCAGCAGTATTTGGGCTGGAAACACTATCTTCAGTAAAACGCATGGATTCTCAGGGTTTATCCGAATTTGGACTTATTGACCAAAAGTTAAATAATGGTACATTGTTGAACAATTGGTAGATAAGACTCTATTCGTACAAACCCCAAGGAGATCAAATGGAATTAAATGGCGAGCAACTCATATCCGCTCCAATCCCTGAAGTATGGAAGGGTTTGAACGATATTGACGTGTTAGCCAAGTCCATTCCTGGCTGCGAGGAGATTAGTCGCATCTCCCCAGAAGAGATTCATGCCAAGGTGATGTTCAAAATTGGACCCGTTAGAGCCCGTTTTGCAGGGAAATTGCTCCTAAGTGACATTATCCCGGACCAGTCTTGTTCTATGGCCTTTGAAGGGTCTGGTGGGGCGGCAGGGTTTGCCAAAGGTAAGTCACGAGTGGAGCTAAAGCAAGCCGAAGGAGGTACTTTGGTCTCTTATACGACGGAAGCCTCGATTGGCGGCAAGTTAGGTCAAATTGGCGGTCGCTTAATTAGCGCATCGGCAAAAAAGATTGCAGATGATTTTTTTCAGAAATTTGCAAAAGAATTAGGCGGGGAGACAGTGGCGTTGGAGTCAGACGCTGGCGGTAAATAAAGAGCGGTAATAAAAAAGTAGCGCAAAAAAATAAAAAGCTAGAAAAGCTTAATACATTGGTGGTGGAGGAGACTTAATGAAATCTGCAGCATTCGATTATGTAAAGCCCAAAAGATTACAAGAGGCATTATCTTTGCTTGAGCAGGGCGGCGATGATGCGCAATTAATTGCGGGTGGGCAAACTTTATTGGCCACGTTGAATATGCGTTTGTCTGAGCCCAAAGTGTTAATCGATATTACTGATATCGCTGAGCTCAAAGGTATTTCGGTTGTTGGCGATAGTTTGCGTATTGGCGCTCTAGTGACCCATACTGAAATTGAAGATTCAGAATTAGTTGCAAAACATGCACCACTTTTAAAAGCTGCCGCTCCACATATTGCCCATCGCGCTATTCGTAATCTTGGCACTTGGGGAGGCTCACTGGCATACGGTGACCCAGCCGCCGAATGGCCCGCTTGTAGCTTGACTCTGCGTGCCACCATGGTGATTCATGGTCCAGCGGGCGAGCGCCGAATTTCTGCAAACGATTTTTTCATTGACTTGTATACGACCTCATTAGAGCCCGATGAAATTCTCGTGGCGACTGAGATTCCAATGGCAAGCAAGCAAGCAGTTTTCTATTTTCATGAGCTGGCTAGACGTCATGGCGACTACGCGGTTGCTGGTTTAGCTGCAGTTGCAGAGAAGCAGGGTGATGTTTTGACTCATTGCGCCTTTACATTCTTTTCTGTTGGCGCTACGCCAGTAATGGCAACTAAAGCGCAGGATTTAATCAATGGCCAAAAACTCAACGTTGAGTTAATTACCAAGGCCGTAGCCGAAGCGCGTAATGAAATCGAAGCCATTGCAGACATTACCAATAGCGCAGAAGCGAAACAACATTTAATTGGTGTATTGCTTGAGCGTGGACTCAAGCACATGATTGCTTAATACTCAAACAGCAAGCATCGGCACAAGAATTCGGAGATCAAAATGAGTTTGAAGAAAAAAATTTCAATGACCGTGAATGGTCGACTCGTCAATGCAGAGATTGAGCCACGCAGACATTTGGTGGATTTCTTACGTGAAGATTTACATTTAAAAGGCCCTCACTTGGGTTGCGAGCAGGGCGCGTGCGGAGCTTGTACCGTCAAGGTAGATGGACAAATCATTCGCGGATGCCTATTTCTGGCAGTACAGGCCGATGGCAGCGTAGTCGAGACCGTGGAAGGTCTAACTAAAAACGGTGTTTTGACTGATCTGCAAGAATCTTTCATGCGCCACAACGCTATGCAGTGTGGCTTCTGCTCCTCTGGCATGTTGTTAGCTGCAGCAGAGTTGATTGAGAAACAACCAAAAGCAACGCGCGAACAAGTGCGCGAATGGATCTCAGGTAATTATTGTCGTTGCACTGGTTACCACTCTATCGTCGATGCAATCGTCGATGTATTGGATGCTCGTGCCAAGGGTCAAAAAATTAAACCTGTCCTTGCTAACGCCTAAGGTATTGAGGAAAACGCATTATGAATAAGCCAAGTGATTTAAAAGGAATGGTGCTCGATCCCGTAACAAATGATCAGCGATACATAGGCCATAGCGAACCAAGACATGGGGCTCGTCGTCTGCTTGAAGGTCAGGGCACTTACATTGACGATATTCAATTGCCTCGTATGGCGCATGTGGTGTTCTGGCGTTCCCCGGTAGCACACATGAAAATCGGCAAAATTCATACAGAGCATGCCAGTAAGATGCCTGGTGTTCTTGCAGTTGTAGATGGCGTGCAAATGGCGAAAATTTGCAAGCCTTGGGTAGCCACTTTGGGCCACCTAGCTGGTATGAAGTCCGCCCCTCAACACGCCTTAGCAATTGATCGTGCTTGTTGGCAGGGTGAGCCGGTGGTAGCGGTAGTTGCAGAAACTAGAGCGCAGGCGGAAGATGCTCTGCAGCATATCGATGTTGAGTGGGAAGAGTTGCCGGCGGTCGTTTCCATGGAAACCGCGCTTGATGCAGATACTCCGGTTATTCATCCCGACCTTGGCGACAATTTATGCTTCACCCGTACTTTAGATGTCGGTAATGTGGAAGAAGTATTTGCAACTGCTGACGTGGTAGCAGAAGCTACTTTTGGATTTGGGCGCCATACCGGCGTAACACTTGAGCCGCGCTGTCAGATTGCAGATTACAACCCAGGCGATCGTCGCCTCACTGTGTACCATTCGCAACAAGCGCCACACATGATGCAAGATCTATATTGTCGTCAGTTTGGGCTTTCGGAATCAGATGTGCATGTCATTTGTAAGGATGTGGGCGGATCATTTGGTATTAAGGTGCATGCCTATCCAGATGACTTTGCTACCGTAGGGCTTGCCATGATGCTTGAGCGCCCGGTGAAGTTTGTTGCAGACCGTCTTGAATCATTTACCAGTGATATTCATGCGCGTGAGCATCGTATTAAAGGACGTATAGCTGCCAATAAGGCAGGCGATATATTGGCTTTTGAGATCGATGATCTGACTGCAATTGGCCCATACTCCATGTTCCCTAGAACTAGCGCTATTGAAGGCAATCAAGTCGTGAACTTGGTCGGTGGTCCTTACAAGCATCAAAACTATCGCGCTAAGCTGAATGTCGTTTTTCAGAATAAAACACCCACTTGTCAGTATCGTGGGGTAGGTCATCCGATTGCTTGTGCTGTGACCGAAGGTTTAGTGGATTTGGCTGCGCAAAAATTACAAATGGATCCGCTCGAGTTTCGTAAACGTAACGTCATTCCGGATGATGCTTATCCTTGCTCTGGAATTTCTGGAATTAAGTTGGAAGTTCTATCACATGAGCAATGTTTGCGAACCATCGAAAAGATGATGGATTATTCTGCATTGCGTAAAGAGCAGGCTGAGTTGCGCAAAAAAGGGATCTATCGCGGCATTGGGTTTGCAACATTAATTGAGCTAACCAATCCAAGCCCTGCTTTCTATGGCGTAGGAGGTGCTCGCATTGCCTCTCAGGATGGCGCTACCGTTCGCATGGATCCTAGTGGTGTGGTTTCAGTCTTGATTGGTGTTGGTGAACAAGGTCAAGGTACTGAAGGTATCTATACCCAGATTGCGGCTGATGCTGTCGGTGTTTCAATCGACCAAGTGCGCGTTATTACTGGTGATACCGATGTGACTCCTTACGGCGGTGGCACGTGGGCTTCACGTGGAGCAGGTGTTGGCGGTGAAGCGGTTCTCTTGGCTTCTCAAGCCCTACAAGAAAATATTATTAAACTGGCGGGCGCCATTTTGAATCGGCCTGTTGCAGAACTCACTGCGCGTCGTGGATACATCTTAGATAAAGCGACTGGTGAGCAATTGTTGCCGTTTGGTGAAGTGGGTAGAGTGGGTTATTTCCGCACTGATACTTTACCGGCAGGATTTTCTGCAGATCTCATGGTGACACGTCACTACACTCAAAAGGAATACCCGTTTATCTTCACGAATGGGGTCCAAGCATCTTATGTTGAGGTTGACCCAGACACAGGCTTTGTAAAGTTATTGAAGCATTGGGCGGTAGAGGATTGTGGACGCGTTATCAATCCAATGTTGGTCAATGAACAAGTGCGCGGTGCAATCGTTCAAGGTATTGGCGGCGTTCTGTTTGAAGAGTGCCTCTATGACGAAAGTGGTTTGTTGCGCAATGGCAGCATGGCAGATTACTTAGTGCCGATGGCTAATGAGATGCCGGATATTGAGGTTGCTCACGTTGAGACGCCTACCCAATCTTCCAAATTGGGTGCTAAAGGGGCGGGTGAGGCTGGTACGGCCGGAGCGCCAGGTGCAGTTCAAAACGCTATTAATGATGCCTTGGCGCCATTAAATGCATCCGTCTTTGATCAGCCCATCACCTGCGAAAAGATCCTGCGGGCTCTCAAGAAAATCTAATATTTATAGGTTCTGACTACCCCTGGTGCATCGCCTCCAGGGGTAGTTCAACACATCCTGTAACATCAAGTTTTGGGGCCATAAAGCAGTCTGCAGCCCTTTTAATTAACTTGATACGGTAAATGATATGTCCACATTAAAAGGTAAAACAGCACTAGTTACTGGTTCCACTAGCGGTATTGGCTTAGGAATGGCTATTGCACTGGCTAAACAAGGCGTCAACATCATGGTCAATGGTTTTGGCGAGAAAGATGAAGCCATTGCTCAAATTAAAGCTTGCGGAGTAGAGGTTGATTACCATGGCGCAGACATGAGCAAGCCCGCTGAGATCGAAGATCTAATTAGGCAAACAGAGAAGCGTTTTGGTTCGCTGGATATCTTAATCAATAATGCTGGCATTCAATACACTGCAAACATTGAAGAATTTCCAACAGATAAGTGGGATGCCATCATCGCCATTAACTTAAGTTCAGCATTTCACACAACACACCATGCCTTGCCTGGTATGAAAAAACGTAACTGGGGCCGCATTATTAATATCGCCTCAGTACATGGCCTAGTAGCTTCTACTCAGAAGGCTGCCTATGTTGCTGCAAAACATGGCATTGTTGGATTAACCAAAGTGACGGCCTTGGAAAATGCTCGCACTGGTATTACTTGTAATGCAATTTGTCCGGGCTGGGTTCTTACTCCATTGGTTCAGAAACAGGTAGATGCTCGTGCAGAACGCGAAGGCATTTCCAATGAGGCCGCTAAGATTGCCTTGGTATCCGAAAAGCAGCCATCTGGAGAGTTTGTGAGCCCAGAGCAATTGGCAGCCTTGGCGGTTTTCCTATGTGGGCCAGATGCCTCTGAAGTGCGTGGAGTAGCTTGGAATATGGATGGTGGTTGGACTGCTCAATAATCCTTAGTAAACACTATTGAAATTAATGCCAGTAAGCTGCTTTACTGGCCTTTTTCTTGGATCAAACAAAAACCGCAGAATAGTCTATAGTTATCCAAAATTTGTCTATATTTGGCGTAATGTAATTAAAAGGAATACAAATGGAACATACCTTACCTCAGTTGCCATATGCACTCGATGCTTTGGCCCCATATATCTCTAAGGAAACTTTGGAGTATCACTATGGCAAACATCACCAGGCTTATGTCACTAATTTAAATAATTTGATTAAAGGGACTGAGTTTGAAAATTCATCTCTTGAAGACATCATTAAGAAATCTACAGGCGGTGTATTTAATAACGCTGCACAGGTCTGGAACCATACCTTTTATTGGTCAAGCATGAAGCCAAATGGTGGTGGAGCACCTAGCGGCCCATTGGCTGATGCTATCAATGCCAAGTGGGGCTCATTTGATAAATTCAAAGAAGAATTTACAAAGTGTGCTGTGGGAACTTTTGGCTCAGGCTGGGCATGGCTGGTTAAAAAAGCAGATGGTAGTCTTGATCTTGCTTCCACTAGTAATGCTGCAACGCCTCTCACCACAGATGCTAAGCCATTAATGACATGTGATGTTTGGGAGCATGCCTACTATATTGATACACGTAATGCACGTCCAAAATATGTAGAAAATTTTTGGAATGTAGTGAATTGGGATTTTGCTAGCCAAAATTTTGCTTAATTTAATTTATCTCATTTAGGAAAATCTAATGACATCAATCTTGACCTCTTTGGGACGCACTATTTTTGCCGGTTTTGTCCTGCTCGCCCTTATTATTTTGGCTTTAGGCGGCAACTTTAGTTCTGCTGAACTTCCGTTTGTCTTCCGCTGGTTGCACGTGATGTGCGGTGTGATGTGGATTGGTTTGCTCTGGTACTTTAACTTTGTGCAGATTCCATCAATGCCAAAGATTCCCGATGAGCAAAAGCCAGCGATTGGCAAAGTCATTGCTCCAGCAGCATTGTTCTGGTTTCGTTACGCGGCTTTGTTTACTGTGCTAACGGGTTTGATTGTGGCCGCTTTAAATGGTTACCTTCATCAAGCCTTCACATTGCAAGCCCCGTTCCGCGCAATCGGTTTAGGTATGTGGATTGCCTTGGTAATGGCTATTAACGTTTGGTTCATTATTTGGCCAAATCAAAAGCGCGCTCTTGGTATCGTTGCTGTTGAAGCTGACGTTAAGGCAAAATCTGCTCGCGTTGCGATGTTGACATCTCGTTTGAATACATTGCTATCCGTACCAATGTTGTTCTTGATGGTTGCTCAATCACACAACACTACATGGTTCGTGATCGTTTCTTAATCACCGCTTGATATGTAAAGAAAAAGGCCCGCAATGCGGGCTTTTTTCTTGCTCCCTTTTTAAGCTCTGCTGATGGGCATGGAGATGCTATACACTTATTCACATTACCTCAGTCTTCTATGCTCAAAAATACTTTCCCCGTTAAAAACTATTTTGCATGTCTCAGTCTATTAGGCGTACTTGTTTGGATGCCTATGCCCGTATATTCGCAGGCCATCATTACTACTCTTGGGTCAGCATTTTCTATGACTAATGGCTCCGATCTTTCTGCATGGAAAATGAATGGAGGTAGGAATGGAAATGCAAGTTGGCAGGTTGATAATAAAGAGATACAAGTAACGCAAGGTCAGGGCCTTTTGGTATCACGTTTAAGCGTTCCTGATTTTCAAATGGCATTTGATTATTGGGTTTCCGACAAAGCGCAAGCGACAGTATTTTTTCGTTGCGCCAACCCAGGTGACATAAATACGGACACAGCTTATGAGGTAGCCTTAGTTAACCAGGCAGGTGGTTCTGGTGCCGGCTCAATTTTGTCGCTCAATAAAGTGAAGCCAACAAAGGTGGCTAATCAATGGAATCACATGCAGATTAGCGCCATTGGAACAGAGCTTTCAATCACTTTGAATGGGGTAACGCATCAAGTGAGCGACACTCGATTCAACGCAGGACCAATTGCAATGAACTATATGGGCGGGGAGTTGCGTTTAAAAAATATTTACGTCACCATCCCTGGCAGATGGTGACGCCTATATTCGGGTTAAATAATTTATTTTTTATTCTTCAATAGATTTTTAACTTCTTGCTTTAAAACATCCTCAGGTACTGCGCCAGCCAAAACATTAAAGGCGCCTGTTTTGTGGTTAACAAGGATGACGCCTGGGGTCCCGCTAATGCCCGCATTCAAGCCATCTTCTAAATCATCACTGACTTGCTTTGCCACTGCCTCTGACCGCAGGCAGATATCAAATTTTTCAACATTCAAACCTTGCTCTTTTGCTAATGCTAGCAAAGGATCTACGCCGTTAGCGCTTGGCATGCCTTGTCCATTAGAGCGGGTAGTTTTAAAGATGCTGTCAGCGTATTTCCAGAAGGCTGCATTGCCACTTTGCTGAGCAGCGCAAACGGTAGCTACAGCTTCTTTTGTAGCCATCGGGTCATGAAACGAGAGTGGAAAATTTCGCCACACTAGATTAACTTGATCAGGCATTGAATCGACTACCTTATTTGGTATCTCTCCGAACTGTTTGCAAAATGGGCACTCAAAGTCTGAATATTCAATGATGGAGATAACTGCATCTGGCTTTCCATATATAAAGTCTTTATTTGCATCAACTGGCCGCGCATTTTTTGCCATTGCTGCTTTTTGAGCTTCTTCTTTTTGTTGTTTGGCTTGGGCGGCATTAATTTGTTTTTGTCTGTAGCGTTCAATGCCTCTATCGATAGCGCGATCCAATGCACCTGATTTTTCAAGGCTTTGAATTATTTGCTCGGTAGTGGGGGTGGGGTTGGATGGCTGGGAATGGGCAGCATTGAGAAATAGGCCTGTCGCGAGTGCGCACGCCAAATGCATTGTGGATTTCAGGGTAATTGAGGACATAATCATGTGGTTTATTTGAGATATATTGAGTATATATTGCTAATTGAGCATAAGTTCTTCATCAAATTCACAATTTTCCAATTACACTGTTTTTAACTAGAAGTCGTCTATTCATTCGTATCTTTTACTCGGCATCAAGCGGTAATGTAATTCAGGCTATTTAACTTTGTTATGTTTTTAGTATTAAGAAGCTAGAATGGAGCGGGTTAGAGCCCCCTTTTTTTATTTGCACTGAATTTATATAAATGAGTAAGTTGATACCTTTTTTAAAGCCGTCCCACTCCATTGCTATATTGGCTTGCCTGACACTACTTTCGGGTTGTGCTGGCACGGGCGGAAGAAGTACCCAGATGACTCAGATGAGCAGCAATGGAACGAGTCAAAAAATTGCCCCCCCAAAACAAAATATTACTCATGAGTTGGTGAAGCAGGGCCTTGTGTATTTGCGCGAGGGTGATTATGAAAACGCCCAAAAAGTATTTAGTGCGGCTGTAAAGATGAGTCCTAGCAATTCTACAGTCCACCTTTTGAATGGCATTAGCTACCACTTACAGTACTTGAATAATGCGGGTGATAATAAAGAGCTAGCAGAAACTGCCTATGGTCTTGCCGCCTCCTTAGACAGCACAGACACTTTGCCACTAATTCAATTAGGCCGGCTTCATATTGATTCCAGAGAATACTCAAAAGCCAGTAGGGATTTCATTAGCGCTTATGCCATAAGCCCTTCAAGTCAGGATGCGTTGTTTGGTCTCTTGCAATCATCTCTATGGCAAAAGGACTTTAAGACCGCGCTCTGGGCCGGTGATAGTTTGAAAAAGCTCAACACAACGAATGTTGATCAATTGCGATTGATGACTTTAATGTATGCAGCTGTTGGTAAAACCACGGAGTCCAACATCAATTTGGATGCCTACGCAAAAGAAAATTCCGATAACCCAAAGGAGATTGCCCAATTAAAGCAACAAGTTACTTATATAGGTACTCAGTTGAGTAATCTCAAATCCATGGATTTAGATATTGCTCAAAACCCCGCGAATCTTAAGGATCCCGCATCTCAACAGGGCAAGATGATGAAGGTCGCTGGTGGAGTTGTCGTGGCCAAGGGCGCTAAGGGCAATAGCTCTAGTTCAGCGGGCAGAAGCTCCGACTCTAGGAGTGGAGTAGCAGGCGCCTATAGTAACAATCAGAATAGCGACGATTCGAGTGACGATGGGTCTTCGGGTTCTTCGGGTTCATCGGGCTCTTCTAGCGCTCCAGGGATGCCAACTTCTCAGCCTAACGCTTCGGCTGCGCCGGTTAGTAGTGGGGGTGGCGGTGGAACCTATTCTGCGGTTTCAATGTCGAATCAGCAGCAGCGTTGGTTTGATTGTGATACAAAGCCTGGTTTAGGTAAAGCGCCTGGAGGAAGTTACGGTGTTCCAGTAGGCGGGACTTCTGGGGACCAGACGCTCTATTTAGAGCCATTACCTAGCCCTTGTAATGCTAAGAAGCCTCCAAAGATGGCGTCAATTGATGCGGTACTAATTCGAACGGTTGATGCGCAATCCAGTCAGAGTGGGATTAATTTGCTTACCGGCTTAACTATGTTTGCTGGAAGCCAATCCTTTCGTAGTACTGGTTCATCAGGCGGAAGTAGTGTGAGTGGTGTGGTGCAAAATAGTGTCATTGGTATTGGTAACGCAACCAGCGCAACTATTAACAGCGTGAGTGGTCTGGTTAGTTATAGCTTGAATATTGCCAATTCAACCTCAAGTAATTCTCAAGTGATTGCGAGACCTACTTTGACGGCTCTTGACCGTATACCTTCTACCTTCTACTCGGGCGCGGTAATTACAGCCGGCTTAAATGGTGGTGGGGTATCTGGGGCGCAAATTACCAATATTCCAACTGGCGTTAGCTTATCAGTAACCCCTACATTCGTGGACGAAGAATCCATGATGCTAGCTGTTAAAGTATCCCGCTCCTATGTCACCGGTACCAGCTCAAATCTCGGAGGATTTAATGCGAGCGTATCTCAAGAGCAACATGCAGTTACGGCTAATGTAAAAATTAAATATGGGGAAACACTGATTTTAGATGGGCTTTCCTCTCGTCAGGTGGGCAATAATTCCGATGGGGTGCCAGTGCTTCAAGACATTCCAATTATTCAATATTTGTTTAGTCAAAAAAGTCAGCAACTCTATTCGGAGAATGTTTTGGTCATGGTCACTCCAAGAAAAGTACAGTCGGAAGAGGAGATTTCAAAAGCCGCTACCAACACAGGCAAAGATCAACCCCAAACCCCCAAAGAAAAGAGCATTTATAGAGCGTTGCAGCTTTATAAACAAATTTCTTCTGAGTCGGATACGAATCTAGACAGCACTTTACTCGCCCTGGATCGGGACAGTAGTTACTTTAGAACTTTTGCAAGCTCGGCCTTAAATCAAAATCTAGATAGCTGGGTGACTGAGCCAAAAATCAATAAATTCTTTGATGATGCTGCAAATATGATCTACTTCACTAGGTAAATAAGCTGCCATTTAGACTTATTAAATCCTTATTTTTAGACGTGCCGCTTAATGTACAAAGGTTAGAAAAATGTTGAAAAAAATTACACTCTCTATCATTCTGGCTGGTCTAAGTTTGATCGCTGTTGCGCAAAGTGATCCTAATTTGAGGGATAGGGTAGACCAGCGCATGGACATTCGTTCTAATGGAGATATGCGGCAAAGGGTTGATGGCAACCGCAGTATTAGCAGTGATGATGGAAATGCTAGTGGCGATAAAAGAGGTGTCGGTAAAGGAGGAATGGCGGTTTGCGCTGGTGAATTTGCCCTATGCGCTTCTTCCACTTGCAAGCCTACCGGCAGAACAATTACCGTTAAAGAAGATGGCGGAAAAACTACCAAACAGTATCCAGAAGCAATTTGCAAGTGTCCTGTTATTACCTCTCAAATTGCACAACAAAATAACTCACCCTTGGTTGGAGTTGCTGGTCTAAATGAGGGAAACATGGAGGGCTCTTGCCGCTCGCCTGGGACTGGAAAGGTTTGGTCGTACTTCTCTACAACAATTACTACCTACCCTCAGGAGCAGCCTAATGGTGATTTTATGGGGCCCACCGCATCTCAATCACAGAATTGTTCTGCCAAAGGCTCGGCTCAAGGATCTAATTGCTGGAGTTATATTTGCACCGTAGACCCAAAAGAAACAAATGGGATTAAAACAGCTTCTTGCCGCTGCCCTTATGGCGAGGGCTTATTTGGCCAAAAGGCTAAGGGTGATCGAGGTTATATAACTTACGCTGGTAGCACCTGGAGTAATCCCAAAGCAGCATGTAAGATGCTGCCAGTCGGCTTCCCGGATCAACTCCTGCAATAAGTGCACAGCTCATTGTTAGTTAAATAAAAAAGATTTTTTGCTGCACGTTGCCTTACGAATGTATTAATTTAAATTACTCTTAAGAAATGAATTGTTTGGAGAATCCCATGAAAAAAGTTTTATCTGCTGCAGCTATCCTGCTGAGCATTACTTGCACATCATTTTGGGGGTCTGCCAATGCAGCCTCTATCGATCCTAGCGCTAATTCTTTAATGCTTGCTCAAGTCGATACGAGGGATCGTGATGTCCGAGATACAGTAGATAGGGTTGAGAATAAGCCGAATGACGTCGTTCGGGATAATCGTGCTAATGCCAGCCCAGGATATTACGCTTCCCGCACCTCTAAAGGTGTTACTAAAGCAGGATTAACTGAGTGTAGTGGTGATTTTGCTTATTGTGGGGCCTCTATCTGTAAGCCTACGGGTAAGAAAATCAAAGTGAATGAAGATGGCGGAAAAACGACTAAAGAGTATGACGAGGCAATTTGCAAATGTCCAATCATCACCAGAGAAATGGCTGCCCAACAAGGCGTTACTTTGCATGGTGTAGCAGCCGTCAATGAGGGCAATATGAAGGGCTCATGTAAGCCGCCTTCAAAAGGTACGATTTGGTCATATGCCGAGATGAATTTACCCGAATGGCCACAACAAAGCGCTAATTACCAAACTTTAGCTCCGAAAGGCCTGCAATGCCCAGCCGGTAGCCAAACAGTCAATTGTTGGAATTACTTATGCACGATTGACGCAAAGCCTGCTGCGAATGGTGTCAAATTAGCGACTTGTCGTTGTCCAATTAATGAAGGTGTTTTGGGTCATAAGGCTGGTGGCAATGAAATTTATTTCACTGCTGCAGGTGGATATTTTTCTGATCCCTCAAGTGCTTGTTCCATGTACCCCGTTTCAGGAGCGATCCCGCAACCAAGCAACTAGTTTATTTTTGCTGTGACAGTTTGCAAAAAAACCCGCTACTCTATAAAAGTAGCGGGTTTTCTTTTTCTTAACTAAATGAATTTATCCTAATATCGACGGCAGCTCTTTAGTCAAGGAGCCACGTTGTGCCGTGGCTGCACCCATGAGTGCAAAGCCCAATAACTTTCCATCGTTAGACTCAAAGCGTGCTTCTAGACCGCCTTCAACTGGTGTTGTAGTCCATTTGCCTTGCGCACCCTTAGCAGGGGGCGAAACAATCGTGGCCAATGCGGGTGTTTTAACCATCACAGGCATTGCAGGATAGGTCAAAGCAGTGGTTTGTCCAATTAAGGTGGGCGCCAATGCTCTCGCTGCTTGCATGATGGGCATCACGTAAGGCAGGACTAAGCCGTCCACCTCTGCGCAATCTCCAATTGCGAATATGTTTTTAATGTTGGTTTCGAGTTCGCGGTTTACCTGAATGCCAGCTCCTGTATTCATGCCACTTTCTTTAGCTAATTCAATTCTGGGCTTTAGACCAACGGCCGATAAAAATACGTCGCAAGAGATTGTGTTGCCATTGGCTAGTGTCACCTGCAAAGCGTCCCCATGACGATCAATTGCTTGCACGGTTGTAGATAGGTGCCAATGCACGCCAGCCGCACTGAGTTTCTCCTGCAGCTCTAGGGCTGCAGCTTCAGGCAAAAGGCGACCCAGAGCTTGTGGAGATAAGTCAATCACATCTACCTCATAACCTCCCAGCACAAGATCATTGGCGAATTCACAGCCAATCAGGCCCGCACCCAGAATGGCAATCTTCTTTTTTCCGGTGATTGCATTACGAAAGCGTGCGTAGTCTTCCAAATCATTTACTGTGATGACTTCGTTCGCAGCGCTCCCTTGAAGTGGGAGACGAATTTGATCGGCACCCAAAGCCATTACCAGTTTTCCATAAGGTACTTCACCTTTACTAGTTTGAATGGTTTGCGCACTAGGATTAATTGAGATGACATCACACTCACCCAAGACAGTCATTTCTAGTTGCGTTGCCATGCCATCAGCTGGCGTAGAGATTAATTGCGCCGCTTCTTTCTTGCTTGCCAGAGCGGTAGAAAGCATAGGTTTGGAATAAAAATATCCAGGCTCACGCGTTACCAGCGTAATTGGAACTGCTTTATCCAATTTTCGGATTTCACGAATGACGGTGTAGCCAGCCAATCCACTGCCAATAATGACAATTGTGGATTGGAATTGAGGGGTGGTTTGATCCAAAGCTAGGCTCTCCAAATAACGAAAAGGTAAACAGGGTGAGGGGGTGCTGAAGTGGCCTTAGCTTACCTGAACCATTTCAAAATCTGCTTTTGCTACACCGCAATCAGGGCATTCCCAGTCTTCTGGTACATCAGCCCAGAGTGTGCCAGCTGGAATGCCATCTTCTGGGATTCCTTTGGCTTCGTCATAAATATAGCCGCACACGATACATTGGTAAGTTTTCATTTTGATTCCTTAAATAGTCTGTTGATTTTAAATTTAATTTCTAATTATTTCTGGGCCCATCTTATTGGGCCGCAAAAACCTTTGCTTTTTCTAAAGCCTGCTTGTAATGGTTTGCATGACGTTCTTCAACGTTTGCCAACGCAGCGAAGCGTTTTGCTGCTTTTGCCAATAACGCCTGAAATTGCTCAGCATGCTCTTTAGATTCCGCAATTTGCTCATCGATTTCTTGTATGGCTGCAGCATTGCCTTCTTGAACTGCTGTTTCCCGAAAGGATGGATACATTTCGGTGTATTCATAGGTTTCGCCTTCAATAGCAATCTCCAAGGCACGTGCAGGAGTAATGGTGCCAGCGGGGTAGAGTAAATCTAAGTGGCCAAAGGCATGCATCACTTCTTGGTCAGCGGTAGCTTCAAAGATCTTTGCGGTTTCTTCGTCACCAGCAGCGCGAGCTAATTTTGCAAAATAACGATACTTGATATGAGCCATAGATTCGCCGGCGAAGGCGGACTCTAAGTTTTGGATAGTTTTGATTTCTGGACGTGTCATTTTGATTCCTTTATTAAGACATACGGTTTGTTGAGTATTCCTTGCTGCTTTCTCAACTATGGATGCAGTGTGCACCTTATTTATTGATCAGTCTAATGAATCATTATGATAGTATTTATCTAATTATTCGATGAAGGAGGGAAAATGGCCTATTTACCGTCTTTAAGGCAGCTGGGGTATTTCGTTGCATTGGCAAAAGAACTCAATTTCACGCGCGCAGCACAGGCTTGTTTTGTTGGCCAGTCCACTTTAAGTGCCGGCCTGAAGGAGTTGGAGGATGCGCTGGGAATCCATTTGGTGGAGCGTGATCGACAGAATGTATCCATCACTCCAATAGGTTTGGAGGTTCTTGAGCGTGCCAAGCTCATCTTGGCGGCATCTGAGGATTTGGTGGAGTATGCAGGCGCAACCGGCAAGCCCATGACTGCCACAATTCGTTTGGGCGTCATACCCACTATTGCACCATTTCTATTGCCAACAGTGCTTCCGGAAATTCGTAGCCGTTTTCCAGAACTTAAAATCACACTTAGAGAAGATCTCACTGCCAATCTCCTTTCCAGATTAGCTGAGCATAAATTGGATTTTGCTCTGATAGCACTTCCATATGATGTTGAGGGTCTTCTCGTTCAGGAATTATTTGACGACCATTTTTGGTTGGTTGCGAAAGAAGGTGATCCCGCCTTGAAGGGAAAAGAAGTGACCTTACCTGCCAAGATGGCCGAACGCCTCTTGCTACTTGAAGAAGGGCATTGTCTACGAGAGCATAGTTTGCAAGCGTGCAGGCGCACTGACATTCGTAAGGCTGAGGGGATGGAAGCCACTAGCTTGTTGACCTTGTTGCAAATGGTGGAGTCTGGACTTGGCATTGCTTTACTTCCCGGAATGGCAGTTAAAAGTAGTCTATTAAATAACTCTGAGTTAGTGGCAAAAGAGTTGGCCTCACCAGCGCCCAAGAGAGTGATTGCCTTAGTTGCAAGACCTTCTACCGCGCACACTCAAGAATTTAATGCGCTGGCAGATTGCATACGCGAACAATTTGGAACCGCATAATCACATGCTCAGCAAAATTTGTTAATCCTTGTTACAGTCAATCCTCTTTTTACTCATTTAAAAGGCAGCAAATGTCAGGCAAAGAAATTATGTTCACCCCGGTAAATCTGGGAGCACTTCATTTAAAAAATCGTTTAGTGATGGCACCGCTCACGCGGATGCGTGCTGTTGGTGGTGATGTTCCTAACCCGTTAGCGAAAACCTATTACGCACAACGTGCGAGTGCCGGACTCATTATTACTGAGGCAACACAGATTTCTCCATTGGGTAAAGGTTACCCAGCGACGCCTGGAATTTATTCGCCCGAGCAAACCGCTGCATGGAAAGAGATTGTTGAGGCAGTTCACGCCAAGGGTGGTGCGATTGTTGCGCAGCTATGGCACGTAGGCCGCATCTCCCATTCTTCCTTGCATCCAGAGCAGGGTGCACCTGAGGCGCCTTCCGCAATTGCTGCGGCTGGTCAAACCTATGGCGCAGACTGGAAGTTGCATGATTATGAGATGCCAACCGCGATGAGTTTGGAAGATATCGCTCGCTTGCTCAAAGAGTTTGAGTTAGCGGCACAAAATGCAAAATCTGCAGGCTTTGATGGTATTGAAATTCACTCGGCTAATGGCTACTTGTTAGATCAGTACTTGCAAGACAAAACCAATCAACGTACGGATGAATATGGCGGTTCGATCGACAATCGTCTACGCCTATTGGGTCAAGTCATTGAAGTTGTAAGTAAAGTATTCCCGAGCGATAAGGTAGGAGTTCGCCTTTCACCATACGGCACTTTTAACGATATGGGTGATAGCGATCCAGTAGCGTTATTCACTGCTGCAATTAAGAAGCTCAATGGCTATAACTTAGCTTACGTGCACATGATTGAGCCACGTTCAACTAGCGCTGGTGGTGGCGATCAGGTCTTGGAAGATGCCCCGATTACTTCAGAGATGTTCCGTGCCGCTTATCAAGGACAATTTATTACTGCTGGTGGCTATGATCAGGCAATGGGTGAAAAGGTGTTAGAAGATGGCTTGGCTGATGCGGTAGCTTATGGCCGTCTCTATATCTCTAATCCAGATCTAGCAGAGAGATTTCAGCAGGGTGCCGCACTAAATCCATATAACCGCGCTACTTTTTATGGTGGCGAGGAAGTGGGCTACACAGATTACCCAACTCTGTAATAGAAGTCCCAGATTCTGGGAGGGTTGCTAATAAATCCCGCTCTTAATAAAGCGGGATTATTTTTTGTCTTCAGGGTCTTTAAGAAGACCGTATTGGTTTGCTGCGAGTAAAAAGGCAATAGATGCGCAACCCATAGCAAAAAATTGCCATTGATGCAGCATTGCGGTGCCCACCACCGTCATTAGGACTGTCCAGCCTATTGCCATCTTGGCTTTTTTAGAGAGAGGTTTCATTTTAAGCATCAACTTTATTCAACATACGACGAAGTGTATCGTCCTTTACGACGTAATGTTGCCACAAGCCTGCTAAAGCATGAATGCCAATCAAAAAGTAGAGCGAGTTTCCTAGGAATTCATGGATGCCTTCAACTACTTTTTTCATCTCTGGATTAGGGGTGACTAGTTGAGGCCACACCAGGCCAAAAAAGTAGATTTCTTTGCCGCCATACTGAAAATACAGGATGCCAAAAATAGGCGATATCAAGAGCAGGGCATACAGCAGCCAATGCATGACCTTGGCTAATGAGATGAACAAAGTCTTTGGGTTTGTGGGCTCGGGAACACCATAAGTCAAACGGATGATGAGGCGAAGAGCCATAGCTATAAAAATGAGCTGTCCAATAACGCCATGAATTGATTTGCACAGCTCACGAGGCTCGCTGCCTTTGGGAAATTGTCCTTTGAGCTCAATCACTGCAAAAGCAGCGACAACTAGGAAGAAGACAAGCCAATGGAAGAATATGGAGGCTGGGTGGTATTTGGTTTTAGGCATTACATGAGAATGTTAAGTGGACTCATCACAAATGATAATGAATCTCATTAACAGCATTAATGCCAGGGACTTTACCCCTTAAAAAGGGAATTCAAGCTCAGTTATTAAGTCTGACTTTAGCGCTAAGCTCATTTACTAAGCCGCGTTTATCTATTTGTGAGAGTCTAAGAGCTTCAACTTCGAAATCTAATTGCCCGGGATGGAATTCCTCGTCATTCTGAAGGTGGATGACATAAGTCCACACCAGTTCACGCCCCCGGTTTTTAAAAACATCGACTACTCGTTTCATTTAGACCGCCTTTGCGCTGAAGCTTATTGATTGCCGATAGATGGACTGGTAATCTTCATCTGCTGGCTTAAGTTAATTTTTAGTGCCACTAAGTTCCTCGCTTCAATGCGAATGACGCCGCCTCGTGGGCTATCAATATCAGCAATCAAAAAGAAAGATACTGAGATAACAAAAGGAAAGATCATAAATAGAGCGATGTTCTTCTCAAAATTCCGAGCGCCAAATCCGACTAAGAGATTGGCGCAAATAGCGATTGCTGCCATCAATGCCCAGGCCGTAAGGGGGATACGATTCCACCAAGCTGCTTGTACATAGCCTTGAGAATTCAAAACATCATTCATACCCGCGGCAACTAGTGCAATAGAGGCAGTGTGATGCGTGCGAACAGTTGGAAGAATCTCATTCCAGAGGGCAGTTTGCAATTGATCTGTTTTACTGCGAATCTCTTCAATCTTTTCTGGGGTCTGCTTGGAGTAAAACAAAATACGTTGATCTACATATTGAAGCAAGAGACCCTTCGTTGCGTCAGCCGCCTTTGGTGGCAGTAGATCAGCCCTTAAAAATTCGGTGCCAATGGCATTTGCCTCGCCTTCCTCAAAGATCTCTCGCTGATCATGGCGATTGATAGCCATTGAGAAGGTAAAGCCAATAATTAAGGCTAGCAAGGTTAAGGTAGCCGTCTGAATAATGCCAAGATCTGCGGATGTCTCAGTATCTTTTGTGCGATAGCGACTCAGTGCGGCATATCCAAACCAAACAGAAAAGGCAAACACTATAAGTGAGATGCCAAAGACAGCAAGAGGGTGGTTGAGGATGGGGAAAATTTAAAAGGTTCCTGGATACAAAATATCTTTAGTCACATTCTGAATATCGCGATGGCCTGTGAATGCCATGGTGATATCCAACTCATTGTGAATTAACTCTAAACACTTAGTGACACCAGCTTCACCCATGGCGCCTAAGCCATATAGGAACGGGCGGCCAATCATCGTGCCGCGCGCACCCAAGGCCCATGCTTTTAAAACATCTTGACCCGAGCGAATGCCGCCGTCCATCCACACTTCAATATCTTTGCCAACGGCATTCACAATTCCAGGTAAAGCCTGAATACTAGAAATCGCACCATCTAATTGACGGCCACCATGGTTAGAAACAATTAAAGCATCGGCGCCAGAGTTTGCCGCTAAGCGCGCATCACCTTCATCTAGGATACCTTTGATAATTAATTTTCCGCCCCAGAGTTTTTTAATCCATTCCACATCACCCCAATTGAGGCCCGGGTCAAATTGTTCTGCAGTCCAAGAGGACAGTGAAGACATATTACCGACACCAGTAGCGTGACCAACAATATTGCGGAAGGTTCTACGTGGTGTCATAGCCATACCCAAGCACCAGCGGGGCTTAGTCGCCATATTGATCATATTGGCAATTGTCAGCTTAGGAGGTGCGGACAGACCATTCTTTAGGTCCTTATGACGTTGACCTAAGATTTGCAAATCCAAAGTTAAAACCAGTGCTGAACATTTGGCTGCTTTAGCGCGCTCAATCAAACGCTCAATAAAGCCGCGATCTTTCATGACATAAAGTTGGAACCAAAAGGGTTTTGTAGTGTGCTCCGCTACATCTTCAATTGAGCAAATACTCATAGTAGATAAGCAAAATGGCACACCAAACTTTTCAGCAGCCTTGGCTGCCAAAATTTCACCATCGGCATGTTGCATGCCAGTAAGGCCTGTAGGTGCCAGTGCCACCGGCATGGCAACTTCTTGACCAACCATGGTTGTCTTAGTAGTGCGGTTAGTCATATTGACCGCTACACGCTGACGCAATTTAATCTTTTGAAAATCGGATTCATTGGCGCGGTATGTTGACTCAGTCCACGATCCTGAGTCTGCATAATCGTAGAACATCTTGGGGGTGCGCTTTTGATGGAGGACCCGCAAGTCTTCTATATTGGTAATGATTGCCACAATGTATCCTTCTTTTTGATGCTATTTTGTAGAAGCAAAAGCTTAATTTAAGCTCTATCTTAGCAATACCGGGGATTTGTTTCTACAATGCTAGGTTATCCCTTGCTTGGGGACCTCAAATAACTACTTCCCCATTAAGCCCCTCTGTATGTACCAACTGAATTTCGCCACAATTGCCTACTTGCTCATAGCCACCGCTTTATGGGCGGGTAATGCAATCGCCGGGCGAGTATTGGTTGGAAGTATCTCCCCTATTACCTTAAGTGCGGTCCGCTGGGGATTAGCCGCCTTACTTTTGCTTCCTTTGGGTTGGCGTGTGCTGATGCCGGGAAGTGCCTTATGGCAAAACAAGAAACGTTTCCTTCTCTTGGGTTTATTCGGGGTAGGTAGTTACAACGTACTGTTATATCTCGCTCTTCAAACATCTACCGCTATTAACGTCACCTTGATCGGCGCTAGCATGCCAATCTGGATGCTATTCATTGGTGCAGTGTTTTATCAAGTAAAGCCTAGCATCTTGCAGATGATTGGCGCAGTGGTGAGCTTATTAGGTGTGGGTATTGTGCTTACCCGTGGAGATCTAGCGGCCTTACTGTCTATGCAATTGGTAGTGGGCGATCTTTTAATTATGTTGGCCACAATCTTGTGGGCTTTTTATAGCTGGATGTTGAGTCGTCCGGGTTCTAGTTCAGAGCGTCAATGGCCATGGGCTGAATTTTTAATGGCGCAAGTAACAGTGGGTCTGTTGTGGACGGGATTTTTTGATGGTTTTGAAATTGCAGCTGGGCATGCTTTTCTGGATCTCAATTGGTGGACCGCCTCTTTAATTGTCTTCGTGGCAATTGGCCCGTCCTTAATTGCTTATCGTTGCTGGGGCCTAGGTGTGAATGGGGCGGGGCCTACGGTTGCCGCCTTTTTTGCTAATTTCATACCCTTATTTACTGCGCTGTTATCGGCCGCCATTCTGGGTGAACCCCCCCAACTATTTCATGGGCTCGCCTTTGGTCTGATTGTGGCGGGTATTGTTATTTCCTCGAAAAAGGAAAAGTAAAACTGCCAAAACTGGCAAAAACGCCCTTTTAAGCAGGGTTTTGGACCACAGCCCCCAAGAAAGCCTTAAATCAGTATCATTTAGGGCTAATCACAGAAATCCCTAGGAAATTACTATGCCAGGCTTACTCCCCAATGTTGATCCAGATGGTTTATTAGAGTTCTCGGTTGTTTACACCGACCGCTCCTTAAATCACATGTCTGAAGAGTTCAAGCGCGTGATGGTCGACATTTCGAGTGTCCTTAAGGATGCTTATAACGCTAGCTCTGCAGTCATCGTGCCTGGTAGCGGAACTTTTGGTATGGAGGCGGTAGCTCGCCAATTCGCTAACAATGAAAAATGCTTAGTCTTACGTAATGGCTGGTTTAGCTATCGCTGGACGCAAATCTTTGATTTGGCCAACATTACTAAAGACGTGACGGTTATCAAAGGGCACCAATTAGAAGATTCAACGCAGGGCGTATTTGCACCAGCTCCAATCGAAGAAGTAGTTGCCTTCATCAAGAAAGAAAAACCAGCGGTAGTATTTGCGCCGCACGTAGAAACTTCTGCTGGCATTATTCTTCCGGATGATTACCTCAAAGCAGTCGGTGAAGCGGTGCATTCTGTAAATGGTTTGTTTGTATTGGATTGCATTGCTTCTGGTGCAATGTGGGTTGATATGAAAGCTTGTAATGTCGATGTATTAATTACTGCACCTCAAAAAGGTTGGAGTAGTTCCCCATGCTGCGCATTGATCGCTCTAGGTGATCGTGCACGTGAGCGCATTGATGCAACCCAAAGCAGCAGTTTTTCTATGGATCTCAAAAAGTGGCTGCAGATCATGGAAGCATATGAAAAGGGTGGTCATGTGTATCACACCACCATGCCGACTGATGCCTTAAAGATTCTGCGTAATGTGATGAAAGAGACTCAGTCACTTGGCTTCGCAGCATTGAAGGATAAGCAAGTAGAGTTGGGCACAAAAGTGCGCAACCTATTAGTTTCTCAAGGCTATAGTTCTGTTGCCGCCAAGGGCTTTCAAGCTCCTGGGGTAGTTGTTAGCTACACCAAGGACCCTGATATTCAATCTGGTAAGAAGTTTATTGCTCTGGGTATGCAAACTGCTGCAGGCGTTCCCTTGCAGTGTGACGAGCGTGCAGATTTCCGCACCTTCCGCCTTGGATTGTTTGGTTTAGAGAAGTTGGCGAATGTTGATCGTACAGTTGGACATCTTGCTACCGCATTAGAAAAAATTACCGAGACTGAAGCGCAGCCTGCGTAATCAACTCAAGTAGTTCAGCATTAATTAATAAAGGCCATCAGATGATGGCCTTTATTACATCGGACAAATTAAATTGATCAGTAGCTTATCTAGCTAATGGATTAGGAGTGGCATCGCCAATCTTATGAAGTATATTGTTATCAACGTGATGAAATAACGTTACTTGATCTTTAATCTTCATCACCGTGTCTTGCTCGTAAGACCAAGTTCCATCATCGTGAACCGAAACCTGAATATGAAATTCAACCGTTCTGAAGGCGTAATCTAAAAATGGATTAGAGGAGATGCCTGCGCAGCGATCATCTTCTTTTGCATGCAATTCAAATTGCTTTGCATTTTCAGCGGCATTACCAGAGGCCATCGTAATCATGCCTCGAGGAATGCTCAGTGTGTGAATGATGTTGCCAGTTGCAGGCTCCCATAACCAATACCCCACTTGATCATGATAGGTCTTTACTTGGTCGGGCTTGGTGATGTGGGTGTGGTACCTCAAGCCATAAAAAAGCTGGGGGCCATTGGTTTGGGGGTCAATAGGCTGAAGCTCAATTCTCTCAACATAAGCTTGCTTCTTAGGTCCTTCTGCTTTGGGCTTTACGTCTAAGCCACGAACTCCTTCCCAGATGCCAGCCATGCCAGTCAAGGGCCCAAGCTGTTCTAGGGTATTGACGGAGTAGCCTTGGGGTTCGGTAAAAATGTCGTTTGGAAAATTACTCATCAGCAACCTTTTAAAAATGAAGCATTTCTCTCAAATTTTTGAGTATTATTAAATTATCCACAAACTATCTTGGAGAATTACATGATTTCTCGTATCGCGCGCTTGAGCCTAGCATCCCTGATTTCCGCTGCTATTGGTATTGCCCCCATCTCTGTGATGGCTGCTGATCCAGCTCCTGCACCTGCACCGGTCGCTGCGCCTGCTGCCGCTCCAGTGGTTGCACCTGCTACTACTCCGGCTGAGAAGTCTGCTGAGAAAAAAGCAAAGAAAAAAGCAAAGAAAGAAAAGAAAGCTGAGAAAAAAGCGAAAAAGAAGTCCAAAAAGAAGGCTAAAGCAGCAGCTGACGCCGCAGCTCAGTAATACACATAAATGAGTCCCCCTTAGTTGAGGGGCTCCGCACTATCGAAGTCATCAGATCCTTTGGGATTTGGTGACTTTTTTGTTGGCGCATCATTGCGCACTAACAACCACATTGCAGCCATCACCAAAGTCATGCCACCAATTTGTGTCCAAGTGATTGGCTCCGCCAGAATGAGGTATCCCATAAAGATAGTGGAGACTGGGCCAAGTATTCCAGCTTGAGCTACGAGTGGAGATCCGATGCGGTTTATGGCGATCATAATTAGCAACATTGGAATAACGGTGCATAAGCTGGCATTCAGTAGACTAAACCAATAAATAGGTAGAAGCTGTTCAAATATTGCCATTGGGTTATGGATGGTTGATTGCACTATGCTCAAAAATGCCGAGGCTGAACTGGCATAGACAACCAAGCGCACGCTACCAATACGCTTCACCATTTCTCCGGCGCCAATCATGTAGGCTGCATAGGAGCAGGCACTACCGAATACGAGAGCCATGCCTAACCAAGCGCCAATACCAGTGGAGCTAGTATCTTGAATAAAGACAATGAAAACGCCAATGTAGCCAACGATGAGAGAGAGCCACTGTAGTTGAGAGACCGGTTTCTTTAAAACAAAATAAGAGATTAATAAAACAATGGTTGGCGTGAGGTAGAGAACAATTCTCTCCAGGCCAACCGAGATGTATTGAAGTCCCAAGAAATCAATGTAGCTAGATAAAAAGTAACCTAAAAATCCGAGGAAAAATAATTTGGAGCGATCAAGCCAGGTGATGGGGCTCATCGCCTTGCGGCGCGACTCCCACCAAAAGATCCCCCAGAACAAGGGGAGCGCCATGAGCATGCGTAAGGCTAGGAGGGTCTCCGCATTTGCACCATAACCAAAGGCGAGCTTAACCAAAATAGCTTTGCCGGAAAATAGCATAGAGCCTACTCCGGCTATCAAAATGCCATAGAGGTAGCGTCGGTGGTGATGTGCTGCGCTTACTGAATGCATAACGATTTATAACAGCTTATTGAGTAGCGCTCGCATTTCTAAAATAGTCTCAGAGGGCGTTAGACCTATAGGACCAATCCCTTTACTCACTAGACTATCTGCCGCGCTGGCGTGCAACTCAACTGCAATCCCAGTGGCTTGCCATAGATCCAGTTGATGGCGTATACCTTGAGCAGCGATAGCGGCAATGCTTCCCGTTAGAATATCTCCCATGCCTCCAGTGCCCATACCGGCATTACCGGCAAGGCATTGAACTGGAGAATGTTGGGATGAGGCAATCAGAGTGTGCTGCCCTTTAAGAACCACGATCGATTGGGTTAATTCAACTAACTTTTGAATGGCGTCCACACGATCTGATTGCACTTTTTCTGTGGTGGTCATTAAAAGCTTTGCCGCTTCGCCGGGGTGAGGGGTGAGAACAGTCAACCCTGGAAGTGCTTGATTACGAACTTGTAGCTTCTCGAGTAGCTCAGTAGATTCACTGATTAAGTTGAGAGCATCAGCATCAATTACTAGTGGAATGTTGGAGTATGAAAGTGTTGCACCTAGGCATTGAATAGCTAAAGGAGATTTGCCAAGGCCTGGGCCAACAGCAATAACATCGGGCTGAGCGGTATTCAGTGTTTGACGAATATCGTCTGTCGCAAGACGAATCATGAGCTCGGGGTGATCGAAATCTGCGTGTGCTGAAGCAGGATCTAAGATTTCTAAGATAGTCCAGCCTGCGCCTAGATGTAAGCAAGCATTACCCGCCAAAATCAGAGCGCCCGCCATTCCTGGTGCGCCACCTATTAAAACAACTTTGCCTGCATTGCCTTTATGTTCTGAAGCCTCGCGCTCAAGAAATTTAACCAATTTAAGAGCGTCAAGGGTGTCTGGTTTGATGGTCATATTAATAGTATCGCTCTGATTTAAGAGGTCTTGAGCAAATTACAGGAAAGAGTATGCTGAGTATATGAAGATCCAATTTCTTGGTGCGGCAGGTGAGGTAACAGGCTCTCGCCATTCGGTTGAGGTCATGTTATCTGGCATGCCAAGGCGTTTCCTGGTTGACTATGGCATGTTTCAGGGTGGCCGCGAGGCAACAAATAAGAATCTCGAGCCTTTACCATTTCCACCAAAAGATCTCGATTTTGTAGTGCTAACGCACGCGCATATTGACCACAGTGGTTTATTGCCTCGTCTATGTGCACAAGGTTTTGCTGGGCCCATTTACTGTACAAATGCCACCTTTGAATTAATAAAAATTCTATTGCTCGATAGCGCCCATTTGCAGCGCGCAGACGTAGAAAGAGCCGAGAGAAAAATCAAGGTTGGAAAGTGGCGTGGAGAGGTCCCTGTTGCCCTGTATTCCAGGGAGGAAGTTGAAATGACTCTGGCTCAGTTTGAGCCTTTGGCATATGGGCAGTCATTAGAGTTGATGCCTGGAATTCAGTTGGAATTTCATAATGCCGGACACATTTTGGGTTCTGCTATCGCTGTTATCGATGTTGTAGAAGATGAGCTTCAGAAAAAGCGTTGTGTATTTTCAGGTGACATCGGCATGAAGGGTAAAGTCTTAATGCCTGACCCTGATTTAATTCAAGAGGCTGATGTTGTTGTGGTTGAATCCACATACGGAGATCGCTTACACCGTAGTTTGCAAGACACTGAGGATGAGTTAGTTGAGATTATCACCTCAACCATGACCGCCCATGGCAATGTAGTAATGCCAGCTTTTGCAGTAGGGCGCACTCAAGAGATTTTATTTCTCTTAATCGACTTAGTGAGAAGAGGACATCTACCCCATTTAAGTATTTGGGTTGATTCGCCTATGGCCACTGCAGCAACACATCTCACACAGCATTTTTTCTCTCAATTAGATGGCCAGTCTCAAGCTACTTTTGAATGGTACAAAAATAACCCAGAGGCTGTGGATCTTCGCTTTATTGCGGATGTGGAAGAGTCAAAAGCCTTAAATAAAATTAAAGGTGGAGCAATCATTATTTCGGCGAGCGGCATGTGTGATGCTGGTCGTATTGTTCATCACTTAGCCAGTAATTTGCCACGTGCTCAAAATGCCATTGTCATAACTGGATTTCAGGCTTATGGAAGTCTGGGTAGACGATTGGTGGATAAGGTGGAGAAGGTTCGACTATTTGGTGAAGAGATTCCGGTTAAGGCCTCGATTCACACAATTGGTGGTTTATCTGCTCACGCTGATCAGGCGGGTTTACTAGACTGGCTTAGAGGATTCAAGCGGGAACCAAGTGCTGTCTTTGTTGTGCATGGTGAACCAGAATCATCATCAGTTTTAGCTCAATGCATCAGGGACGAATTGCATTGGACTAAGGTCATTATTCCTGAACGCTTGCATTCTTATCGGTGCTAACTCAATAATCTTATTTAGTCGGCCACTTTTGCGCCTTGGATATTGTGACGTTTCATAGCGTCCGCCACAAACCCAGAATGCTTGAGTTCCGCGATGACATTGCTTAAATAGGCGTTTGTACTTTCATAATTGGCTCTAGCCTTGGGAATGCCAATCGCTTGATTGATCACCATGAAACGACCGGGCAGCATCCGTAAGCCCCCATAGCGCTTGGCATCACTCTCTAGCTGCTGTTTGACACCTGCTGCAACATTGCCTGTTCCAGACATAAAGTCATCCACTACGGCTTGTGAGCTAGCGGCTCTTAATAGGGCGGCATTTTTAATCTCACGCGTAAGGTAAAGATCATAAGCGCTGCCTTTGCCTACGACAATTTCATTGCCGGCAGCATCTACTTCATCATTCGTCTTTAAAGCAGAGGAGGCCTTCACCATATAGGCGCCTTCAATTTGTATATAGGCTGGGGTATAGCTAATATCAGCGCCACGAACTGGGTCGATCGCCACAAATACCAAATCAATTTCTCCGGTCTTCACTGCATCGACTGTTGCCCCCGCCGTTTTGAATGGGATCAGTTGGACGGGTAATGAAATATGTTTCCCAATCTCATTGGCAATATCAATGGTTACTCCGTATAAGCTTTTGGAGTTTGAATCCTGATTGGCCAGAATCGGATTGCCTAAATTAATGCCGACGCGCAGAACGCCATTTGGCGCAAAAGAAGTTAAGGTGGATTGGTCAATAGTTTTCATAGTCTTAGGTGATTGACTTATAGCGAGTTGTGATAAGCACAAAAGCGTCAGAGATAGGAGTGAGGAAAATATCAGCTTCATTAAAAGATGGAGATAAAAAAACCGCGGCGGACCGCGGCTTTTTGTGCAAAAGAAGGAATTACTTCTTAGCGTCAGCCGCTGGAGCAGCAGCAGGTGCTGTTGGAGCAGCGGCGGGAGCATCTTTCTTAGCTTCTTCCATATGAGCAGCTTCTGCACCATGCTTCTCGCCGCCCATATCCACGTTGCCGTCGCCTTTGAGGAGTAAGTAGGCGGTGGCACCAATTAAGACTAGCACCATGATGATAATTGAACGGTTGCTCATTGCTTTTCCTTCGATTTAGTTGAGATTCAGCCAATCTTAACTCTGCTTAAGTGCTAGGTAAATCCTGATAAGCCCTAAGCCCTCATATCCTTGGTTAATCTAGGTGTTAATACTGATTTAGTTCACAGAGTAAGATGACCCTAAATAGATGTCAAAAGGTTGCAATATGAGTCCAAAACTCCCCATTAATAACTCACAGACGATTACTGAGTTTTTAAATCTACACAAGAATCAAATATCGGAAGAAGATTCCGAGGATTCTTATAAGTTTGCTTTTGGTGACGAGGCTTTTTTGTCGCGCAGGGAAACGATTGGCATTCGTTTTGAATTGGAGTTATTAAAGCCAGAGATCCTACTCAAGGAGCATGGTATCGAACATACGATTACCGTATTTGGGTCGACTCGATTTATCAGTCATGCTGAAGCATTAACTCTGAAGGAAAATGCAAAGACACCAGAGAAGATTGCAGATGCGAACAGAGCGCTTCTGCATAGCAAGTATTACGAGTCAGCCCGAGAGTTCGGCTCATTGGTTGCTCATTACAACGCTACTCAAGAGAATAACTTTAATAAACTTCATATTTGCACAGGCGGCGGCCCCGGAATTATGGAGGCTGCTAATCGAGGTGCATTTGAAGCGGGCGATAAAACCATTGGTTTTAATATCAGTCTACCTAGGGAGCAGCACCCCAATCCTTATGTCAGCCCCGGCCTAAGTTTTCGCTTTCATTACTTCGCGTTGCGCAAGATGCACTTCATGTTGCGTGCTAGAGCGATTGTTGCCTTTCCTGGCGGATTTGGGTCCTGTGACGAGTTATTTGAGGTGTTGACACTGATTCAGACCAAAAAAGTCGTCCCCATCCCCGTGATTCTGGTGGGCAAAGAATATTGGAATGAGATGATTAACTTTGATCACATGGTGGAATTTGGTGTGATTGATCAAGAGGATATGCAAACTATTCACTTCTCAGAGACTGCCCAGGAGGCTTGGCAGGTGATTCAGGATTGGTATCAATTGGGTTAACAAGTACTCGCCTGTAAAATCCCACTATGAATCCAGCGCAAACTAGCATCGCCACATCTCTAGATCTTCCGGGCTATCTCTTGGGTGGCACCATGCTTTTATTGGTTATGATTTTTCATGGAGTGGTGCTGCTGCAGATTTCGAAGCGCTATGAAGTCAAAACTTTTCTATATTTGGCCGAAAAGAAATACTCTGCCGTAGCTCTCTGTTTTTACGCAAGCATCTTCTGCTTATTCTTAACCCATATCGCTGAAATACTGATTTGGGGTGTTGCTTTGTATGCATTCAAGTTGTTGCCTGCTCTGGGGCAAAGTATTCTATTTAGTGGTAGCACCTATACTGCAATGGGATTTATGGAAGATATCCTTCCTGATGGCTGGAAGATGCTGGCAGTGATCATCGCTTTTTCTGGAATGTTTTCCTTCGCATGGACTGCATCAGTCATGATCTCCATGACTAAGAACTTCCGCCAAGCCTATACCAAGCTTCATATGAGAAAGCTCAATATCTCATCTGACATCATTGATCGTTTTGAGTAATGCATGAGTAAAACTTGGGATACCATCATTATCGGTGGTGGAGCAGCTGGCTTATTTTGCGCAGGAGTTGCTGGCCAGTTAGGAAAAAAAGTACTTGTACTGGATCATGCTGAGGTATTGGGTGAGAAGATTCGTATTAGCGGTGGCGGCCGTTGTAATTTCACCAATCTTCATTGTAGCCCAGCTAACTTTTTATCTCTCAATCAGCATTTTGTTAAAAGTGCACTCGCTAGATACCCCTCAACAGAATTTATCAAGCTGGTGACATCCTATGGTATTAATTACCATGAGAAACATCAGGGTCAATTATTTTGCGATGAGTCTGCCAAACAAATCATTGATCTATTGTTTGCAGAGTGCGCCAAGGGGAATGTGACTGTTCGTCATCCAGTCTCAGTGCAAGCGATTGAGCAAGAAGGTGATCGATGGTCCATTCAAACGAATGCTGGCACTGAAAAATCTAAGTCAGTCGTTATGGCAACTGGAGGGTTGCCGGTTCCCGCCATCGGAGCCACGGCCTATTCATTGGATATTGCCAAGCAGTTTGGCTTGAATGTGATTGATCCTAGGCCCGCTTTAGTACCGCTCTCATTTACTGCAGATAACTTCGGCGATCTCAGTGAATTAGCTGGTCTAGCTGTCCCAGTCAGAATCGCCTCCGGCTCTAAGGGATATCGATATGGCGCCTGTAGATTCAATGAGGACTTACTTCTGACCCATAAGGGCTTATCTGGTCCCGCAGTTCTTCAGGCTAGCAGTTATTGGGAAGAGGGCGAACCGATTCACATCGATTGGCTTGGCGCAATTGAGCGTCCTGGAGGATTTAACTGTGATGAGCTTTTTAATAATGAAGAGAATCGCTTAAAGCTTACCGAAACGATTTTGGCTTCTGTGCTTCCTCAGCGCTTAGCTAAAGTATTTGCAGAGCAGCGCAATCTAATGGGTCGAAAATGGGCCGAAGTCTCTAAAAAGGATCGTCAAGCTCTCAAGGAGCTGCTCACGAACTGGTCTGTAAAGCCAGCGGGTACCTTGGGTTGGAAAAAAGCTGAGGTCATGTTGGGTGGGGTGGATACAAAAGAGTTGGACGGTCAAACGATGATGTCGCGCAAACACCAAGGGCTATTCTTTATAGGTGAGTGCGTTGATGTCACTGGTCATTTGGGTGGGCACAATTTCCAATGGGCATGGGCCAGCGGCTATGCTTGTGCGCAATCCCTATAAATTTCTCATCGCACCAGGGCTTACTTCAGTTTTTTCTTCTTTTCACGCGAGCGGATATTTAAAAGCTCAACAGATAAAGAAAATGCCATAGCAACGTAAACATAGCCTTTAGGAATATGAACGCCCATTCCTTCTGCGATCAATACCACACCAACAACAGTCAAAAATGACAGGGCCAGCACTTTAATAGAGGGGTGGCGCTGAACAAAATCCCCGATGGGTTTAGCGGCAATCAGCATGATGAGCACCGAAGCAAGGACTGCTGCGATCATGACGCTAATTTGATCCACCATACCTACTGCTGTTATCACGCTATCTAGGGAAAAAATAATATCTAGCAAGCCAATTTGTAAAACAGAGCCAATAAATAAAGAGAGCATTGACTTGGCGCGGTCTTTCCCCTGAGAGTCAATTTGTTCATCACCATGTTCACCCACCTCTACTTCAATATAAATTTCTTTAGAAGCCTTCCAGATCAGGAAGAAGCCACCAAGCAATAAGATTAAATCTCTGCCGCTAATCAGGTGGTCGGAGATGCTTAAGAGGGGATTGGTAAGGCCCATTACCCACGATAGACTTAGCAATAAAAGAATGCGGGTGACAAGCGCAAACAAAAGACCAAAGCGGCGCACCTTCTCCCGAATTTCAGAGGGGAGTCTGTTGGCGATAACGCTAATAAAAATGATGTTATCAATGCCGAGAATAATTTCAAGGGCAGAGAGTGTCAGAAAGGCAATCCAAGTATTGGGATCACTCAGGAGCTGCATCGTGCTTTCGATCATTTTCTACTTTACTAATGTAACTATTGATGAGAGTTTAGCGAATAACACCAACCCCCTATTTCAATTTAATGACCACATCATTAGTTGGGTTGATTTCTCATCCAGTCGGCAGTATTGAAAAAGGATTCTTCTAATTGCTTGGCAACGTTGCCATCAATCCCGCAATCTTCCATGGCCTTATACATGCAAGCAAGCCATTGATCTCGTTCTTTTAAGCCAATCTTGAATGGCAGATGCCGAGCCCTTAGCATGGGGTGGCCATATTTGGGTGAGTAGATATCAGGACCGCCCATCCAGCCGGTGAGGAAGAGCTTGAGTTTTTCCCTAGAGCCGGAAAGATCTTGCGGGTGCATGGACCGTAGATCCTCAAAATGGGGTTCTAGGGCCATTAAATCGTAAAAACGATCTACTAACGCGTCAATTTGGTCCATGCCGCCAATGGACTCATAAATGGATATTTTTTCACTCATTTTGTCATTTTAATGCGGTAAATTCGGGGAATTGGCAGTTCTTCTATTTCGGTATAGAGTTAAATGCCAAAGCTTTATTAACCCTTGTTTATAGGAGTGTACAAATGGATGCAAAAGAACTTCAAAAATGGCAGCGTGAAAAAGCAAAAGAATTATTCGATTACTCGCATACTTTGCTTGAGGCGGCAAAAAAATTAAGCGAGCATCATATGGCGGAGATTGAGTGGGGCATGAAAAATGCCCTCGATAGCGCCAAGTCAGCTGCTAAGAACGATTTAGCTAAATTAAAAGACTTACAGGAAGAAGCTACAAAAGAAACTGCGAAACGTGCAGCCGCATACCAAAAGAAGGTGAAAGCAGTTTTAAAAGAACTCGGCGAAGGTGCTGCTGATGAAACGGAAAAGCATTTAGAAAAGGTTCGTAGCTCTTTGGTAACATGGCTTGAGGATGCTGAAAATAAAATGCCAGCACATGCTGACAAGTTATCCAAGGTAGTTCATGAAATGTCCACGACAGGACAAAATATGTTCAAAGAAGGGCGCCGCATTGTGAACCAAGTTGCCGAGACTGCGGAAAAGAATATCGATGAACTAGTTAAAAAATCCGGGGGCAAGAAGAAGGCTGATGAATAGGCCTGATTAAGCCAAGGAAAAACAAAGCCGCCTCACAACTGGGGCGGTTTTTTATTTCCAACCTTGTAGCCATAATTCGCTATTAGTGAGATCGCGCCATGCGATTTGTGTGGTTTTCTTGGAATAGACTGCTTCAATTTCCACAAACTCAATTTTTTCGTTTGGTGGTTCTGGCAGAATTACTTTACTCACCAAGAAATGCTTTTGTTTAGCAATCGGTTGAACTGCGGTCCATTTGGTGAGGAGTAATTTCTTAGGGCTGAGTCGATTCATCGGTAATACATTCCCATTCTTTTTTATAAGGCAGTGCACTGGAATTCTTGACCATTGATCAAGAGCGCACCTGAGGAGGGTGAGAATACGGTCTTCGATTGATCGGTTTGACCTGAGCATTTTTCATCAAAGTAGCTTTGGGCGCCCAAACTTCCGCAATAATCAAGTGCCACCCCCTTAAATTCCATTTGGGACTTTCGGAGCACCATGGAAACTTTAGACTCGGAAGGGGCGCTACAACTCCAAGTGGTGTATGTCTCTCGACCACAGGCACTAAGCCCGAGAAGGATCGCAAGGTAGAAGGCTAGACGAATTTGGGGAGGGATTCTCAAGGATTGCACCCCTAGAGGATAGCGATATTTCCAATATTTCGCCCAAGAATCAGGTTTGGTATTAATATTTACTGCAGATTGTTTAATAAACAACGCTTAGTCTTAATAAGACATTTAAAAACCAAAATATTGAAGGAGACGCTGTGGATACAAATCGGAGAGATGCGCTTAAATTAGGTGCATCTGCTGCTATTAGCGGTATGTTTATTTCTAATGCCATTGCTGCTACTGATGGTCAGCCGCCGATTGTGGTGGAGCCGCTAACCGGTAAAGCAGGTCTTAGAATTGCTAACTATTTGCCAAAAATGGGTGCCACCTCAAGATTGGGATTGGTTGCTAATGACGGTATGGTGGTTGATATCCTTGCGGAAGCGGCTCGTCAAAAAGTACAGATCTCATTCGATCCTACCTCAATGATTTCATTGGCTGCCTCTGGCAACAAAGGCTTGAGTGAGTTGGCAACATTATTTAAAGGTCGTGGAAGTAATTTAGCCAATGTGAATAATGTGGTTTTGCTATCACCTATTCCTAAGCCACAAAGCAATATTTATTGCGTGGGCTGGAATTATCTAGACCATTTTGAAGAAGGCCTCAAGCATCGCGCCGATACTGCTGTGAAGGAGTACCCAAAGGTTCCTGTGCTCTTTACTAAAGGCACGCAAACTATGAATGGCCCATTCGATAACATTCCTTATGATGCCGGCATCTCCACCATGATTGATTGGGAGGCTGAGCTAGCAGTGGTGATTGGTAAAAAAGGCAAGAATATTTCTGAAGAGAATGCAATGGACTATGTCTTTGGCTATTCTGCCTTCAACGATACTACGGCGCGTGATATTCAGCAAAAGCGTCAGTCCGGCCAATGGTTTAAAGGCAAGAGCTTGGATGGTCATGGTCCAATGGGTCCATGGGTTGTTACTGCAGGTGGTGTCAATTTAGATGACACTCGCATTATTTGCCGTGTGAATGGCGTTGAAAAGCAAAACGCTAGTTACAAGCAAATGTATTTCAAGATCCCGGCAATTATTGCTGAGCTATCGCGTGGCTTAACATTATTGCCAGGCGACATTATTGCAACTGGCACTCCTTCTGGGGTAGGCGCAGGCAGAACTCCTCAGGAGTTTATGAAGCCAGGTGATGTTATGGAAACAAACATCACTGGCATTGGCATCATCCGCAACAAGATTGCTTAACTGATTAACTCAGTAAGCTTTCAGAACAACAGCAAGGACCTAGAGAACCCAGAAGTGATGAGTTCCGTCCTTGCCCAGTTGTTCCACTAAACCAAACTCCCAATCAAGATAGGCCTGCATTGCTGCAGGATCTACACTAGTGCCTTCATAAGGGCGCTTATAGCGATCCAGGGGAGGTGAGGCTAAATGACTCGGACCTTTTTCTAGATCTAATCCTGCCCTTACCCAGGCGGCATTACCACCTGCCAAAACGAGTACCTCAGCTTTAGTCAAGACTTGCACTTCCTGGGCAGCAAAAAGACTTAATTCAGCTGGTGCGCTGGTAATAACATAGCGATCTACCTGAGGAATTTTTTTCATTGCTTCAGTAAGTTGAGAACGGAGTGCATACCAACTTCCAGGGATGTGTCCTTTCGCGTAGTTGGCATGTGTGCTGAAATCGATTGCAATGGTATTGCTATCGCTCTTAAGCCAATTGGAGACAGTAGCAGCATCAACACTCTCTATTTTTGGAAGGTCGGGTAGGGGCGCTTTCCAGATTCCTTTTTCCTTGAGATCGGAGGTATTGACTCCATCAAGAACATAAACATCCCAAGCCATTTGCGCCAACCAAGATGCGGGCATATTAGCGCGCACGCCACCACCACTTGGGTCTACCAACACTACACGTGCGCCACGAACTGGAGCAGCCATCTCCGTTTCTTGTACAAGCTGTCCGCCTGGTACCGATCTAAAGCCAGGAAGATGACCTGCTTCATACTCTTCCGGAGTGCGCGTATCAAAGAAATAAGTCGTTCGATCGGCTTGTGCTTTCCATGTCTGTATATCGCCAAGACTAGCGCGCTTAACGCCGGCTCGATCAGCAACACTGCGAGCGCGTACTGCTGCTTCATTTCTTGTGTCGTCACTCACTTCCTGAAACTTTCTGCTTTGTCCCTTATCCAATTCTTGGCCGGCAAGCGTCCAGCCAATCGTGCCATTACGTAGCGCATTAACTTTGTTTGGAATGCCGGCATTAATCAGCGACTGAGTGCCAATAATGCTGCGAGTTCTGCCGGCGCAGTTCACAATGACCTTCGTCTTTGGGTTGGGTGCTAACTCTGGAAGGCGCAGAACCAGCTCTGCACCTGGAACGCTAATACCGGTGGGAATGCTCATCGTGTTGTATTCATCAAAGCGGCGTACATCAACAACAACGACATCTTCTTTGTCATCGATTAATTGTTTTACTTCTTGCGCTGATAAAGAGGGGGTATGGACCTTGGATTCTACAAACTCACCAAATGATTTACTGGGAACATTCACATCTTTAAATACTTCACCGCCAGCTGCTTTCCAGCCTTGAACACCTCCCTCAAAAACCGATACATCGGTGTACCCAAGATTGATTAAGCGTTGCGCAGCTAATTGAGAAAAACCTTCGCCATCATCAAGGGTGACGATAGGTACATTTTTCTTTGGTAGCTTTGCGTAAGCATCAATCTCTACTCTGGAAAGAGGCAGGTTTGCGGCAAAGAGGGGATGCTCTTGCGCATGAGGATCTTCTTCGCGCACATCTAAAAATGCAATTTCTTCTTTGTTGAGGAGTTTATTGCGAACGAATGAGTGATTTTTAGTTTGAATTGCCATACTGTCTTTTGTATTTTTAATTGAATGATTATCTTTTAGTCTAACTTGGCGCCAGATTTTTTGACTACCTCACCCCAGCGCACAACTTCTTGATTGATATAGGCAGCCAGTTCAGGACGCGTCATTTTTGGTACGCTTGCGCCCATAGATGCCCAGCGTTCCTTAATATCAGGAGAGGCAAGTGCTATTTGTGTTTCTGCGCTCATCTTGTCAACGATGTCTTTGGGTGTTCCCTTGATTGCCCACAGAGCATACCAACTTGATACAATGAAATTAGAGATCCCTAGTTCTTGAGCGGTTGGCACATTTGGAAACGCATCCACTCTTTTGGAGGTTGCAACCGCAACCGCAATAAGCTGCCCATTCTTAATGAATGGTGCTGCACCTGCCAAGGTATCAAACATCATGTCCACTTGACCGGCGACAAGGTCTTGAAGGGCTGGCCCAGTTCCACGATAAGGAATGTGGGTGATAAATAATTTGTTCTGTAACTTAAATAGCTCACCTGTTAAATGCTGCGAAGTCCCATTGCCTGTAGAGGCGTAGTTATATTTTCCTGGATGCTTACGAATCTCTTCCATGATAGATTTCAAATCATTTTTTGGAAACTTGTTTGGGTTTACAACAATGACATGAGGAACGCTACCAATGATCGCGACTGGCTCAAAATCTTTGGTGATGTCATATGAGAGGTTGGTATACATGCTTGGGGCAATAGAGTGATGCACTGCACCAAGAAGCCAGGTATAGCCGTCCGGCGCCATTTTTGCTGCAACTGCAGCACCCAGGGTTCCACCTGCACCACCTCGGTTATCAACCACGATGGCGTCATTCAGTTGGGTTGAAAGCTGCTTTGCTAAGGGGCGCCCAAAAGCGTCCACAGCCCCACCTGGTGGGAAGGGGTTAATAAAAGTAATTGGCTTGTTGGGGCTTGGCCAAGAGCTGGTTTGGGCATTTGCTGAGAGTCCAATTAGGCTGCCAATAAGCAATAGAAGGAAATTTCTAATCATTTTTTGTCTCTAGTTTATTTATAGTATTTGTAGGGCTATTTTGGCTGAAGCCGCCAATATAAGAGTTATCCCTGATTTAGGGGGCGATTTTCTATGGTTTTTATAGGGATATACTGAGCCGGCTGTCGGTATAAATATTCATTTGTTAATAGGAGACGAGATGTCACAACACGATACATTGTTGGCTGCTTTTGAAACATACAAAGCTGAAAACGAAAAATTCATTGAAAAAGGTATTAAGGCATCTGCTGCTCGCGCACGTAAGGCCTTGCAAGAAATCGCCGGTGCCTGCAAAGAGCGCCGCAAAGAAATCACTGCCGCTAAAGAGGCAATGGAAGCTAAGAAGTAATTCTCACTCCGGACTGATTGATAAGCCTAGCTTTTGCGAGCTAGGCTTTTTTATTAGTGACTTGCACTTACAGTACTTTGCTTAAATAGCAATGCTAAACAAAGTTAGTTTCATTGCTTTGCTACGAATAGGAACGAGCATTTGATATTCGGGGCTATTGGCCCAAGCATGAACGTCTTGCGCGTTGGGAAACTCGAGCTCCACAAAAGATCTGAAGGACGCAATTCCTAATTCATTCCAGAATAATTCTACAACTGAGCCACGGTTCTTGATAGAGCCCTTGTAGAGCTCAACCGTTTGCCCAACTTGAGAACGGTATTGCTCAAAAGCGCTTTGATCCATTAACTCCATCAGCCCAATGACCTTCACCATCATGACTCCTCATATAGATTACCTAATGCTAAGAGAGTATATCCACGCTATAGTTAGGTCATGAATACAGAGCAATTTCAACGGTTACTTGAGCAGGAAGGATTTCCTGAGCCGGTAGAGGTTGAGCAAGCCCCCAATAGTCAGCTTAGTAATCACGAGCATCTATTTGAAGTAAGGGCGCTAGTGATTCAAGGCAGTATCGATATCACTATTCATGGAAAGAGTAGGACCTACCAGGCTGGTGATGTGTTTGAGTTGGGATTTAAAGAGGTGCATTCCGAGTCATATGGGCCTGAGGGGGTGAAATACCTAGCCTCTAGAAAACAATAAACAATATTAAGAAATTGAGAGTGATATGAAAATCGGATTTATTGGACTTGGCAATATGGGCTTACCAATGGCCCTGAACTTATTAAAAGCAGGACACCAAGTTACAGGTTTCGATTTGGTAAAGAATCAGCTTGATGTTTTTGCAGCTGCAGGAGGTAGCGTTGCAGCAAATGCAAACGACACTGCAAAAGATGTCGATGTTTTGATCAGCATGCTGCCCGCCTCTCGTCATGTGGAGGGCTTATATCTTGGTGATGCCGGTTTGTTGGCAAGCGCGAATCCTAAAACATTGCTCATTGATTGCTCAACGATTTCGCCAAAGGTAGCTCAAATAGCTGCCGCTGCCGCCAAAGCAAAAGGCTTTGCCATGATTGATGCGCCAGTCTCGGGCGGAACTGCAGGTGCGCAAGCGGGTACTTTAACGTTTATGGTCGGTGGCGAAACGAGTGCAGTGGAGTGCGCACGTCCTATATTAGAAAAGATGGGCAAGAATATCTTTCATGCTGGCGGCAATGGGGCGGGGCAGACCGTTAAAGTTTGTAACAACATGATGTTGGGCATTCAGATGCTGGGAACAAGTGAGGCGCTGCGATTAGGCATCGCAAATGGCCTAGACCCCAAAGTTCTATCTGACATCATGTCTAAGAGTTCAGGGCGAAACTGGGCTTTGGAGCTTTATAACCCATGTCCAGGCGTCATGGAAAATGTCCCATCCTCAAAAGGTTATGCTGGTGGTTTTGGTGTAGATCTCATGCTCAAAGACATGGGGCTGGCAGTTGAGAATGCGGAAGATCTGGATGCTAGTGTTCCCCTTGGGAAATTAGCGCAACAACTCTATGAGAGTCACAGCAAAGCCGGTAATGGCCAACTGGATTTCTCAAGCGTCTTTAATTTAAAAAAATAAATTAAAGACGCTCCGTAGCCCAGACAGATCAACTCTGGAGGGTCTCAAAATCCTAATTGCAGCTTGGTTTAGCGGTTAAAGCTTCTTTTAGGTGGGCCACTACGCTTGGCAGGAGTCTTCTTCGCTGGAGCTCCAACTGTTCCGGCAGGTCTTGGCTTGCGAGATTGCTGGTGTTGCTGACTACGCAGCTGAATCGGTTGCGCCACGGCATTTGGATCTGGTTCAAATCCAGCAATCACTTCTTGAGGCAACTTTTGCTTAATCAGTTTTTCAATATCTCTGAGCATTTGATGCTCATCAACGCACACCAGGGAAACTGCTACGCCATTTGAACCTGCGCGACCAGTACGCCCAATACGATGGACATAATCTTCAGAAACGTTTGGAAGGTCATAGTTCACTACGTGAGGGAGTTGGTCAATATCAATACCGCGTGCAGCAATATCGGTGGCAACCAATGCGGTTAACTTACCTGCCTTGAAATCAGCTAAGGCTTTAGTACGAGCAGATTGGCTTTTATTGCCATGAATGGCCATACTCGTAATGCCATCCTTTTCTAATTGGGTAACTAACTTATTCGCGCCATGCTTAGTGCGGGTAAAAACTAGTACTTGCTTCCAGTCGTTAGTCTTAATGAGATGGGCTAGCAGGGGATGCTTGTTGGTTCTATCTACTGGATGAATCAATTGGGCAATTGCTTCATTGGCGCTATTGCTACGAGCTACCTCAATCAACTCGGGCGAATTGAGTAAGCCATCTGCTAATTGCTTAATTTCGGTAGAGAATGTTGCTGAGAACAAAAGATTCTGGCGCTTTTTAGGTAAGGCAGCCAAGATCTTTTTAATGTCTCGTAAGAAGCCCATGTCTAACATACGATCGGCTTCATCTAATACGAGAATCTCAATATCGTTGAGTGATACGCAATTTTGTGACATGAGATCAAGCAGTCGACCTGGCGTAGCTACCAATATATCGAGACCGCCAGCAATGGCTTTGATTTGCGGATTAGCGCCAACTCCGCCAAAAATCACAGTGGATTTCAAGCCGGTATATTTTCCATAAGTCACAACAGACTCTTGGACTTGGGCGGCTAACTCGCGAGTGGGAGTCAAAATGAGAACTCGTAATAATCTTTTGCCGCTAGATTTAGGGGTGCTGCTTAAACGTTGCAGAATTGGAAGCGTAAAGCCAGCTGTTTTTCCTGTGCCGGTTTGAGCGGCAGCCAAAAGATCGCCACCTTTTAGGACGGCAGGAATCGATTTTGCTTGAATTGGGGTAGGGCTGGTGTAGCCTTCTTCAGCAATAGCGCGAAGAATGGGTTCTGATAAACCAAGATCTGTAAATAACATAGGGGCCAATAAAGTATTGACCCGTATTCAATTAAACGACTATCCCGGTCAATGGGGTGAGCTGCCACGCTGGAGCGTTTGCAGTAAGAATCTCTATTTTAAGTCATCAACCTCAAAAGCTCGGTAATTAGAGAATTACGCTGGATTCCAGAGATTTGGCATGACAGTATTGGCATAACCGGAGACGAATGACTTTTCTGCACCGGTTTCAGGGTTAAATACCGAGCGATGAATGCGGCCGATATTGCCACCATACACGTGAATGCTGATTGAAGTTTTGTCGTGCAAACTATTCTCGACCACATGAATGTCGTGAGTATCTGGTGATACGGTATCAACGTGCCCGGGCAGGCTGACACATGCATTGCCTGCTTTGAAGCTGGAATCTGCTTGGCGATAGTAGGGTGTGCCGGTTTCTTGACCGCGCAACTGACCTATCATTCCCCAAACGGTGTGATTATGCAAAGGCGTTTTTTGTCCGGGGCCCCACACAAAACTCACTACAGAGAATCGATCCAATGGGTCTGCATAGAGAAGATATTGCTGGTAGTACTGCGGGTGCGGTTTAGTGAACTCTTCTGGCAACCAATCATCCACTGCAATCAGCTTCTCTAATATTTTCTTGCCTTCAGTAAAAACGATCTCTTCACTTGGCTTTTTCTCGAGTAGCAAACTGAGTTCTTGAATAAAGGTCAGTAATTTTCCGTCAGACATTTTTTGCTCCATTACATACATCACTCATCTTGGAATACACAATCAGGCCATGCCTTAGGTTTGAGTGTGTTGGTATCAACGCAAACGATATGCAGCAAGGCGCTCGCAATAATTTGGAATTCTTCGCTGTCATGAAGCTTTCTTTGCGCAGTCTGTTTAACGCTCACCTGGGTGCGGCCGCGATGTTCAATCACTTGGTCTATGTAAAGCAAGTCATCTAGACGCCCTGGTTTATAGAAGTTCATTGTGAGTTCGCGCAACGGCATCACCATATTAAATTCATTCTCGAGTTTGGTAGGGCTTAAGCCTTTTTGAGCAAGCCACTCTGCACGGCTGCGTTCAAAAATCTCTAGATAACGTCCGTGATAGACAAAACCTGCTGCATCTGTATCTGAGTAACAGACTCGATGGGTATAGATAAAGGCGCTGGTATTTAGATTGGTGTTAGAGGTCATCGGTTATTAAATTTATTTTGACAATACAAGAATCATATTACGATGAGCAATACCAGCCTCATCATAGGTGGGCCCCTGTACCTGAAAGCCTAGTTTTTGATAGAAAGGGATGGCGGCTACTTGGGAGTGCAAAACGATAGACTCTGCCCTTTGAGATTTAGCGAGGTCAATCAGCTTTTCCAGGATCTTCCTTCCAATTCCCTGATTTCTAAATTGCGTCAAGACAGCCATACGTCCAATTTGGGATCGCCCGCCACCCAGATCCACCAGTCTTCCAGTGCCAATACAATGTGACTCCAGATAGGCTAGGGCATGAGCGGCAGAAGGGTCGAATTCATCCAATTCAAGCTCGGCTGGGACTCTTTGCTCTAGGATAAAGACCTCTTGGCGCACCCAAAAGGCGTCTACTTCAGCCTCTTTCCACGGTTTTATTAGTATTTCCAAGATGCCCAGTGCCTCCAAATGCTGTTTCCATCCAATTTACCAAATAAAGGTAAATATGAGCACAGTTCGAAGCTGTACAAAAAGCGCCTCATTCCATGGTTACAATGAATTGTGGCTCTGGATTGAGCCCATTCGTAACCTTTTACTCAATTAGGAGTTATCTTGAAGAAATCTTTATTAGCTGGTTTATTTGCTGCAGTTGGCATTACCTTTGCAAGCTCTGTTTTTGCACAGCTTCCTGCAAAGATGTTGCCTTTAGCTGCGGACGTTGTCGTTTTGAGTGCAACTGTTGATTCAGTAGATGCAAAGAAGCGCATTGTTGTATTGAAAGATGCTAACGGTAATTTGGCGCAGATGAACGTCGCTAAGTCAGTAAATGATTTAGATAAAGTTAAAAAGGGCGACGTATTCTTGGTTGAGCATGCTCAAGCGGTTGCGGTTGGCTTGACTGCTGTTGGTAAAGGTCAAAAACCAGGCGTCTCAGGTGTGCGTTCTGTAGTGATCGCCGGCAAAGGCGCTACTAAGCCTTTTGAGGAGACAGCAGAAACTGTTTATGCAACTGTAAAGATCTCAACCATTGATCAAAAGACACGTATCGTAAGCTTCACATTACCAAGTGGCGAGAAGCAAAAAGTTAAAGTAGATCCAGCTGTTTTGGGCCTTGAGAAATTCAAAGCTGGTGATGACGTCATGGTTGAGTTTGTTGACGACACAGCAATTGGCTTCGTAACACCAAAGAAATAATCAATACTAAGTAGCCTATAACTGGTCAGTAGGACGGTTGTAAAAAAGCCCGCAAATGCGGGCTTTTTGTTTGATGCGGCTAGATTATTTTTTAGCGTTCGGAAAGAAAAGTTGCTCGCCATCAATCTTGTAGCTAGCAATAACATCTTGACCATTTTTCGAAATGAGCCAATCAATAAATTCTTGACCCTGTGCTTTTTTCACATGAGGGAACTTAGCTGGATTAACCAACATCACACCATATTGATTGAATAGCTTTGGATCGCCTTGCACAAGGATCACGAGGTCACCACGATTCTTAAAGCTGAGCCAAGTAGCGCGATCGGCCAAAATATAGCCATTCATTGCAGAAGCAGTATTCAGAGCAGGCCCCATACCAGAGCCTGTTTCTTTGTACCAAGACTGATTGGAAGAGGGGGTGATGCCTGCACCTTTCCAGTAGCGAAGCTCTGCAGCATGTGTACCGCTTTTATCTGCACGTGATACAAAAGGAGCTTGTGCAGTAGCAATTTTTTGGAGTGCAACTTGAATATCCTTACCACCAGCAATTTTTGCTGGATCTGATTTAGGTCCAAGGAGTACGAAATCGTTGTACATCACTTCGTAGCGTTTAGTTGAAAAGCCTTCTTCAACAAACTTCTCTTCAGCAGGTTTGTCATGAACAAACACCACGTCTGCATCACCACGGTGGCCAATATCTAGTGCCTGCCCAGTTCCAACAGCCACAACCTTAACTTCAATACCAGTCTTCATCTTAAAGATAGGGAGCATGTAATTGAAGAGGCCAGATTGCTCTGTGGAGGTAGTGGATGAGACCACAATACTTTTTTCTTGGGCGAAAGCCTGTGAGCCGTTGAGGGCAATGGCCGTTAGGGTCGCTAGAAGTAGGTTGCGGATTGATTTTTTCATAGGCGTGCACTGAGTAATTTATTAAGGTAATATCATCGCATAATTATTATCACTTGAATATGCAATCAATTACATATGCAAATTGAAGTTAGACCAACCTTAGTATTAAATAATCAAGCCAAAGGCGGGGTCCCTATTGATTTGGTTTGGCTGTCTCAGCTGTTAAGGGATATCGGTCGCGGTAACTCGTTAATTTCAGCAAGTAAAAAATCCAGCACCTCTTATCGAAGCGCCTGGGGCAAGATGAATGATGTGGAAGCTGCGCTTGGCATGCCACTCATTACGAGGACTAAAGGACATGGCTCAAAGTTAACAAAACTCGGCGAGTTTTTAATTGAGTTTATTGATGAGATGCAAGCGGGGTATGTTGAGCATGGAAGCGCATATCAAGATACCTTACTTAAAGAAATTAAAAAGATTCAAAAGACTGATAGTAGAAAATGGAAGTTTCTCTCTAGCAGTGATTCCATCATTCAAAGGGCCGCCGCAGAGATTAAAGGCTTCGATTTGAAGATTGCTGGTTCGGGAGAGTCCCTTGAAAAGCTTCTGAGTAACGAAGCTCATATTGCCGGATACCATGTATCAGATGAGCGAAGCTCAAAGGCTATTCATCATCGCTTGTCAAAAAATGATATTCAAATATATCCTGTGATGAAGCGCACACAAGGCTTGCTGGTAAAAAAAGGAAACCCCCTCCGCATCTCTGCTCTCTATGATTTGGTGAATCCAAAAATTCGCTTTATTAATCGTCAGATCGGCTCTGGCACAAGACTACTACTTGATGGTCTGCTGATAGAGGAGGGTATTGATCCTTCTGAAGTGAATGGCTATCTGCATGAAGAGTTCACTCATTCAGCGGTTGCGAATGCTATTTTGGCCGACAAGGCTGATGTAGGTTTGGGCGTGAAAAATATTGCTATTGAAAATGGTTTGGGGTTTATACCGCTTAAAGATGAGTTATTTTTCATCGCCATGCATAGGGAGATGGTTGCTCAATCAGAGGCCTCCAAATTAATCAGGAAGATAAGAAGCTATTCGGGAGATACGCCTGGATATAAGGCTGTAGGCCTTAATCGACAAATTGAGGGTTGGTTGTAACGTAAAGAAGTAGCTACTGTGTAGTAAATATAACTATAAATAGGAGGCAACATGTTTCATCTATTAGATAAAGAAAGAACGATTGCAGGGCCAGGCTTTAATCGCTGGCTTGTGCCACCGGCGGCGTTAGCTATTCACCTGTGTATTGGTATGGCGTATGGCTTCTCAGTGTTCTGGTTACCGCTATCTAAGGCATTGGGTGTTTCACTAGGCGGTACTGAGGCAATTAAATGTGCTGCCGATGTTGGCTTCTTTGCGCAACTTTTCACAACTACTTGTGACTGGCAAATTTCGACCTTAGGTTGGATGTATACATTATTTTTCGTGTTCCTTGGTATCTCTGCTGCTATTTGGGGCGGCTGGTTAGAGCGCGCGGGTCCACGCAAAGCGGGTGTTGTAGCGGCTTGTTGTTGGGCTGGTGGCATGCTCTTTTCTGCCTGGGGTATTTATCTCCATCAATTCTGGATGATGATTCTCGGCTCAGGTGTGATTGGAGGTATCGGCTTGGGGCTGGGCTACATCTCACCAGTTTCAACCTTGATTAAGTGGTTCCCAGACCGTCGCGGAATGGCAACTGGCATGGCCATTATGGGCTTTGGCGGTGGCGCAATGATTGGCTCACCATTGGCTGCAATGCTCATGAAGAACTTTGCAACGCCTACTAGTGTCGGTGTGGCACAAACATTCGTGGTGATGGGTGTGATCTATTTCATCTACATGATGATTGGCGCAATGAGCTATCGCGTGCCGGCGAGCGATTGGAAGCCTGCTGGTTGGACACCTCCTGTTGCTGATACATCTAAGGCGATGATCACTACACGCAGCGTTAGTGTTAAGAAAATCTGGGGTATTCCTCAATTTTGGTTGGTTTGGATTGTGCTAACTATGAACGTTTCTGCTGGCATTGGTGTGATTGGCATGGCATCTCCAATGCTCCAAGAAATTTTTGCTGGTAGCTTAATTGGTAATGCATTGAAATTTGGCGAGCTCGATAAGGGTCAGTTAGTGGCGATTGCTGGTATTGCCGCTGGCTTTACTGCGCTGCTGAGCTTGTTTAATATTGTCGGCCGTTTCTTCTGGGCCAGCTTGTCAGATAAGTTGGGTCGTAAATTAACTTACAGCATATTTTTCATATTAGGTGGGGTGTTGTATTTCAGCATTCCCTCTAGTGCTGCTGCAGGTAGTTTGGTTCTCTTCGTTGGTGCCTTCTGCATTATCTTAAGTATGTATGGTGGAGCCTTTGCTACTGTCCCTGCTTATCTTGCTGACTTGTTTGGTACTCAAAACGTAGGCGCAATTCATGGTCGATTGTTAACTGCTTGGTCTACAGCAGGTATCCTGGGTCCAGTGATTGTGAACTACATGCGTGACTATCAACTAAGTCTTGGAATTGCGAAGAGTCAGGTGTACAACCAGACGATGTACATCCTTGTAGGTATGTTAGTTATCGGCTTGATTGCTAATTTGATGATTCGCCCAGTTGCAGATAAGTGGTTTATGACTGATGCTGAATTAGCAGAAGAAAAGCGTCTTGCCCATGAAAAGGCAATGGGATCGATTGTTAAAGGGGAAGCTGGCCATGAGCATACCTCTACTTTGACAGTCATTTTGGCGTGGGCATTTGTAGGCATACCACTTGCTTGGGGTGTCTATAAAACCTTCTTAAGCGCTTTAAAGTTGCTTGGTTGATCAGGTTTCTAAGCATCGATAACCACCCTTCGGGGTGGTTTTTTATTTCTATCCGCTAGAATTAACTCAATCATGTTTATTCGCCCGATTTCCCTATTCGCATCGCTGCTTTTATTTACCAATCTTGCCTTTGCGCAGACCTCAACTGTTGCCGTTGCTGCCAATATGAAAGATGCTTTTAACGAGATTATGGTTGCCTTTAAGGCTAGCGGTAAAGCAGAGATGAGAGTGGTCTATGGCTCATCCGGTAACTTCGCGGCGCAAATCATGAGCGGCGCTCCATTCAATCTTTTTATTGCGGCAGATGAGCATTTTCCGTTGGAGCTATTTAAGAATGGTAAGACGGTAGATGAGGGCGCTACATATGCGATTGGTAAGCTTGCCTTAATTGCCAAAACCTCATCTGGGATTCGTTTGGCTGACAGCAAGACAGAAATTGCTCGGGCAATTGCACAAACAAACAAAGTGGCAATTGCTAAGCCAGAGCTCGCTCCTTATGGTAAAGCTGCGGTTGATTATCTCAAGGCAGAAGGCCTATGGGATCTGGCTAAAGACAAGCTTGTCTATGGAGACAACATTGGCGTAGCTACAACATATGTGGTGAGCGGTGCGGCAGATATTGGTTTTACTGCCTTATCTTTGGCCAAATCTCCAGAGGTCGCAAAAGAAACTAGCCTCCTTTTGGTCGACGCTAAGTTATACGAGCCCATTAAGCAGCGCATGGTGCTAATAAAAGGTGCGCCCCAAGAATCAGTGGATATGTATCGCTTTATGCAGGGACCCCAAGCCAAATCCATTTTGCAAAGGTATGGATACATCACACCTTAGTAGCTAATTACTTGGGTGCTCTCATGTACTTCAGCATCTCTTGTAAAGCTTCTTGCGGCGACTTCTCTAGTTGCTCTACTACTGCGTCATAGTCTTCGGCCGGCCGGTTCTGGCTTAGCTTGAATTTACCAACCAAACTACCGACCTCAATCTCGATGCCAATGATGGCCTTGAGCATCATTTGCACGTATTCTTCTGGGGCGTCGTCTAACTTCCAGTTAGATTGATAGGTTGGTTCGTGAATGTTGGTCATTTGCGATACATGACTTCTTAGCCACTGTGCATCCTCAATCAACTTAATGCTACCTTCTGCATGAACCGCAGCATAGTTCCATGTAGGCACCACTTTCCCACTCTCTTGTTTTGATGGATACCAAGATGGGGTTACATACGCATTCGGTCCATTAAAGATTGCTGTAACTGATGTGTTGCTGCTGCTCGCCACCCTAACAAGCGGATTCATTTTGGCGACATGTCCATAAAGCTTGGTTTTATCTGGGCTCAACATGAGGGGTAGGTGATTGATTTCAAAATGGCTATCCAGATTCGCAACAATAGTCGCCAATGGATATTCAGAAATCAGCTGGGCTAATACCGCTTGATCTTCAACTAAAAAATGTTTTGGTATGTACATAAGAGGCTAGGCAGAATGGGTAAAAGGTTGTATTTAATAAGAACATAGCAGAGATTGAGCTCTTGTTCTTAAAATTCGTACTCCACCTGCATTCTGATGGTGTTTTTTGGTGATGCGGTGGTGGTTCCCCAGAGGTAGGCTACGTTGTATTTCAAAGCTTCCTTGCGGCCCAGTTTGGTTTTCCCAAAAATGGCTGGCCCCGCACTAGATTGTTGCTGTTCATTGGTGTTCCAGTTATTAACCTGTCCTAGCCATGAGTAGATCTGAGCTCCAAGCTCCAGCTCTGGCTGAAGGCGATACTTCACCTGGCCCTGGTAGCCGAAATAAGTACCCTGATTTTCAGTGCCCGTGTAGTGTCCTTGCATCAAGACGTTGAGATTGGCGACCCACTTTTTCCATTCACTTTGAAATAAGAAGCCGTATTTGGCCTCATACCCTTCATTGCGATTTTGAGGACGTTCTAACTCAAGCAAGAAGCCGATGTCTACTGGGTATTTTCCAGTTTCTGTTAGTTGAAATTTATTCTCCCATTCCACCGCATCAAATTGAGAGTTAGTACCATCCCAAGTGACTTTTCCATAAATCTCAGTGAACCACCAGGAGTTCACGCCATAACCGAAACCAATAGAAGCGCCTGATTGTCTATTGTCTTCACCGCTTCTGGGAGTCTGGGTTCCAAACTTGGTATCGATCTCTCTTTCGCCCTCTTCCACTCTTGGGGTGTAGATGTAATCTGCTGGCCCACTTAAGTACTCTCCAGCATGAACCAATGCACTGGCTGAGAGAAGGGCAAGGCAACATAAGCCTTGCATTAAATTATTTCTCATTATCATTTAACCCTTACTACGCCTTGAGCGGTTTCAGGGCTAAATTCACCTTCAAATTTATAGATGCCAGGACTTAAAGGTCCGATGTAGAAAGAGGCCTTGCTTTTGGCCTTGATTAACACCTCTCTGTTGAGGTCATAACTTTCAAATTCCTCTGGAGTGTCATCTAGATTTTCAATAGTAAGCTTTACTTTGGTATCGGCGGGGATATCAATTTCTGATGGAGAAAAGCGCCCATTTTTAATTGAAATCTGGATATCTTTGCTTGCTGCAATGGAGATATTTGTCAAATTTAACAACAAGAAAATACTGATAAGTGTATGTTTTAAATAGTTATTTTTCATAAGTTCAGGTATATATTAATGAGAACCATTCTCAAGTATAAGGTATATAATGAGAATCGTTCCTATTTATTGATAAAAGTGACAATCCTCCATGCATTTGGACCAGGTTGATTTGGAAGTTCTTTACCGAGTGAGCGCGGTTAACGCGCCTAAGGGTGCCCCTCAAATTAAAGGGCAGCTGGAAGACATTGGGTTTTTACCTGGTGAGCAGGTGACTGTTCTGCGTAAAGGTTTGCTTGGTAAGGGTCCATATATGGTTCGCGTCGGAGCCTCCACATTCGCGTTACGTCAAGCAGAAGCACGCATGATCACGGTCGATGCCATTTCACATGTCTGAATCTAAAGTTCACTTTTTCTCGAGTGAGTCACTCGTAGCTTTATTGGGTAATCCCAATTGTGGCAAAACGGCATTATTCAATTTGTTGACTGGCAGTCGTCAAAAGGTAGCGAACTATTCAGGTGTTACTGTTGAGCGCAAAGAAGGGCGCCTATCTCTTGAGTCTGGCAAAAATATCCGCATACTGGATTTACCTGGCGCCTATAGCTTGTATCCAAGATCCTTGGATGAGCGCGTGACCTGCAATGTTCTCCTTGGTCGAGCCGAAGGTGAAAAGCGTCCCGACCTTGTCATTTGCGTGTTGAGCGCCATGAACCTGCGTCGCAACTTGCGCTTGGTACTTGCTGCAAAGCGCTTGGGGCTGCCTTGTATCGTGGTGCTCAATATGCTTGATATTGCTAAGCGTCAAGGCTTGCATATAGACACTGCTGCACTTTCAAGTGAATTGGGTTTGCCGGTGCTCACTAGCATTGGTATTCAATCTGATGGCGCTGATGAAATCAAGCATTTCTTATCGAATCTGGACTGGCGTAATCTCAATGGATTGCGCACAGGTACTAGTGATGCGACCTTAGAGAATGTCGCTTCTCATATTGCCCATACTGAATCTGACAATATTCAAGTTCAACGAATTCTGCAAAACCTCAAGCTAGATCAAATCATTCCCGATCAATTGAGCGATCGCTTAGATGCCGTATTACTTCATCCAGTTTTTGGCCCCATCATTTTGGTGGCCTTACTCTTTTGTATTTTTCAGGCCGTATTTAGTTGGGCTACGGTACCCATGGACCTGATTAAATCCGCAGTAGACTTTCTGGGTGCTCAGATCATTGAAGTATTGCCCAATGGATGGCTGCGTAGTTTGTTAATCAATGGAATTTTGGCAGGTTTAGGTGGTGTGGTGATTTTCTTGCCGCAAATTCTAATTTTGTTCTTCTTTATTCTTTTGCTAGAAGAGTCGGGTTATCTTCCAAGGGCTGCCTATCTACTAGATAGGGTAATGGGCTCTGTTGGCTTATCAGGTAGATCCTTCATTCCACTCCTTTCCAGCTTTGCTTGTGCCATCCCCGGAATTATGGCCACCCGAAGCATCTCTAATGCGCGCGATCGCATGGTGACGATTCTGATTGCACCCATGATGACTTGTTCTGCACGTCTGCCGGTATATGCCTTATTGATCTCAGCATTCATTCCAGAGCAAAAGCTATGGGCGGGTATTGATTTGCAAGGCTTGGTTTTATTCTTACTTTATCTCGCTGGAATTTTGGGTGCGATGGCGGTTGCCTGGATTCTGAAGCGCTTTACGAGTGAGCAATTTAGGATGAACGCGCTCATGATGGAGTTGCCTAGCTATCACTTGCCTCGCTTAGGAAATTTAGCTATTAGCTTGTGGCAAAGAGCAGAAATCTTTTTGCGCCGTGTTGGCGGAATTATTTTGCTGATGACTATTGGTTTGTGGGTGTTATCTAGCTTTCCGTTCCCGTCTGAGGGTGCAACAGGATCGCCGATTCAATACAGCTTTGCTGGAATGATGGGTCAGGCCTTAGCACATGTGTTTTCACCAATTGGATTTAACTGGCAAATCAGCATTGCTTTAGTACCCGGCATGGCGGCTCGCGAGGTTGTAGTGAGTTCGTTGGCAACGGTATATGCATTGTCGAGCTCGAGCGTCGATGCGGCTGATGCACTAATCCCTTTAATCTCCAATGGCTGGTCTTTAGCTACGGCTTTATCTCTATTGGCTTGGTTTGTATTTGCCCCCCAGTGCTTATCTACCATTGCTGCAGTAAAGCGCGAGACGGGTGGCTGGAAGATTCCGATCATCATGCTGAGCTACTTATTTGGCTTGGCCTATATCGCCTCCTTTATTACCTATCACTTAGCTATTTATCTGGGTCTGGGTTAAGCCTGCTGACATTTATATTTGCTGCGGCACCGCATAAAAGGGTGCGGTAGTATTCCTTTTGTAGTTAAAAAATAGATAACAACACAAGGAGATATAGATGAGTTCACGTCGCCAATTTATGAAGACTGCTTCAGCTGCTGGGGCCGGTTTAGTAGCTGCCTCTACTATGGGTGTAATGAAGGAGGCTTCAGCTCATCCCACCTCAGTATGGGGAGGGGAGGTTTACACCGGTCCACGTGAGATGGTGAAAAACAGCAAAATTCTCTCGATCCAAAATGCGGATGGAACAGAAACCTTGGGTGTGGTTAACCCAAAAGGTGTTATCGATATTCGTGCTGTAGCTAAGAAAATGAGGATTGCAGCACCGACTACCTTGGATCAATTATTGCAAGAGGGTAATGCTGCGGGATTTAATAAGGTAGTAGCAAGCGCCGATAAATCTGGCGTGCCTTACTTAAAGGAATCCGACATCACTTTCGGGCGCCTGTTTAAAAACCCTGGAAAGATTGTTTGCGTTGGCTTAAATTACCGTGCGCATGCGGATGAGGTTGGTATGGCTCACCCACGTGTACCGCCGCTATTCAATAAGTACAACAATAGTCTTACGGCTCACAACTGTTTATTGCAAATTCCACCGCCATCAGTTTCTTATAAGCTAGATTATGAAACTGAGCTGTTGATTGTTGTCGGCAAGCAGATGCGCAATGTTCCCGAATCGGCTGCTTTGGATTATGTGGCAGGTTATTGCACCTCAAATGATTTCTCATCACGTGATTTGCAGCTGGAATTGCCGAGTGGGCAATGGATGATTGGCAAGACCTTAGACCAATATGCACCAATTGGACCTTATTTTGTTACTTCTGACTTAGTAGGTGATCCTAATAAGCTTCAGGTAAAGACTTGGGTTAATGGCGAGTTACGTCAGAACTCAAATACTTCCGACTTCATTCATAACACTCAAAAAATATTGTCTTACATCAGCACCTACTGGACATTAGAGCCGGGAGATATTGTTTTCACTGGTACACCGCAAGGCGTTATTGCTGGTATGCCAAAAGACAAGCAGGTATGGCTGAAGAAGGGCGATAAGATCGTAAGTTCAGTAGAAAAACTCGGAGATTTAAAGTTCACTTTGGCTTGATCACTACAGAGTTTGTTTATCTAAAAGAAAGCCACCCGAGGGTGGCTTTTCTTCTGCTCAAGTAGCTTGTTTAGAGGGCTAATAAATGCTTTTTTATTCAGCAATAAAAGTGTTCTCAAGCTTTCCAATACCACCCATCTCAACAACGACAACATCTCCGTTTACTAAGTACTTGGGAGGTTTAAAGCCAATGCCAACGCCGACTGGAGTTCCGGTGGCGATCAAGTCTCCTGGGTAGAGGGTGATGCCTGCAGAGACCGTAGCGATCATATTGGGGATGTCAAAAATCAGATCTTTAGTATTGGAGTTTTGGCGTAATTCACCATTGACCCAGCACTTGACTGGGATATTTTCAGCATCGACTTCATCTGCTGTAACGACCCAAGGACCCATAGGGCAGAAGGTATCAAAGCTTTTTCCTAAAAACCATTGCTTATGTCTTTGCTGCCAATCGCGCGCCGTCACATCATTGATGGCGGTATAACCCCAGACGTGTTTCATAGCATCTGCTTCGCTAATGCCCTTGCCGCCTTTGCCAATCACAATCGTGAGTTCCGCTTCGTAATCGATGCAGCTGGATACAGCAGTGGGGATAATGACGTTAGTATTGGGTCCGGTTACAGACTCGGGTGGCTTCGTGAAGAAGATTGCATGGCTTGGAATATCTTCCCCAGGTTTAGCGCTGCCATCAAATCCGCTGTTGGAAAATTCTTTAGCGTGCTCATGATAATTTTTACCGACGCAGAAAATATTGCGACGCGGTCTAGGTACAGGAGCGAGTAGACGGATGTCGCTAAACGCATGCGTGGAAATAGGTTTTGGGAGCTTGCCTGCGAGGTCAGATTTGAGAATGGCAACAATGCCATCTTCACTAACGTCAACGCCCAAATCGAGCTCTTGAACTGTCGTGCCATCAGCAGACACAATTCCAACGCGAGTTTTTGTAGGTTCTTTGGCTAAAACAAATGCGGCATATCTCATGTTTACTGTCTCCGGCTGGGGTTTTGTCTACGTTAACCCCTGTTTATTGTGATGAATCTTGTAGTAGGATAAAGAGTATAAATAATAACTAATTTACGTATTTGAGACAAAAAATGAGACAAAAATATTCATTTGCTACTACCTTAGTCTTTTTATGTGCTTGCTTGGCCTCTCAGGGGGCTATTGCTCAAGCACCAGAAGCCTGGCCTACAAAGCCCATCACTATGGTTGTGCCATTTCCGCCGGGTGGCGTTGCTGATACTGTTGGTAGGCCGGTGGCAGAGGCACTTTCTCGTAGCTTGGGTCAGCCAGTGATTGTGGAAAATAAAGCTGGGGCTGGCGGTGGCATTGGCATGGCAGCAGTAGCCAGAGCAAAGCCTGACGGCTACACGATTTTGATGGCCCTATCGTCTATTTCAATTATTCCAGAGGCAGATAAAGTAGTGGGAAGAGAGCAATCTTTTCAGCTTAACCAACTCAAGCCGATCGCTCGCTTTACAGCGGACCCAACAGTGTTAGTAGTGAGGGCGGATAGCCCATGGAAAGATTACAAATCTTTTGTGGCAGCAATGCGAGCCAATCCCGGTAAATACAATTTTGGATCGTCGGGTAATTACGGCACGATGCATGTACCAATGGAGATGCTCAAGTCTTCAGAGAAGTTCTACATGGTGCATATTCCGTATACAGGTGCAGGGCCAGCGATTGTGGGTTTATTGGGCGGCCAAGTGGATGCGATTGCTACTGGACCTTCTTCAATCGTTCAGCAAATTAAGGCGGGCAAAGTACGTGCATTGGCCCATTGGGGTGATGGCAGATTAGCTAGCATGCCTGAGGTGCCTAGCTTTAAAGAGATGGGAGTGAAAGTGGAGTTCTCGCAATGGGCCGGTTTATTTGTGCCCAGCGCAACCCCTGACTACATCACCAATAAGCTCCGTGAGGCTGCTAAACAAGCTGCGAATGATGAGCGGGTACGCACTGTGATCAATGGAGCAGGAAGTCCAATTCAATATATGGATGCGCCTGAATTTAAGACCTACTGGGATAAGGAATCTACTCAGATGGGTGAGGTTGTGAGAAAAATTGGCAAAGTTGAATAATGAAAAAACAATTCCTTTCTTCTTTTCTGATTCTGCTTTTTTCCCAAGCACTTGCTGCAACTGTTCAGGAACAGATGGATCAAAATCCAGCTGTGAAAACGGCGATTGAAGAGCTTGTTCTTGCCAATCATATTTTGTATGACCAAAATGCAGTAGATGGTTATGGGCATATTAGTGTTCGTAGCCCAATCAATCCCAACACCTTCTTTTTGGCAAGAAGTGTTGCGCCATCTGTTGTCAAAGCTGAAGACATCATGGAATTTGATATGAATGGCAAGGCCTTAAATGGTGATACGCGAGTAGCTTATGGCGAACGCTTTATTCATAGTGGCATTCTGAAAAATCGCCCCGATATTAATTCAGTTATTCATGGCCATGCTGCACCTATCCTACCTTACGGCTTAACAGGCACAACACTCAAGCCCGTCTATCACATGAGTGCCTTTTTGGGTGAGGGTGCACCGGTTTTCGAAATCCGAAATTTTGCTAAGCCCAATCCCGATACGGATATGTTTGTTAGCAATGGAGATTTGGGTGATGCTTTATCTAAAACTATGGGTTTGCAATATTTTGTTTTGATGCGTGGCCACGGATATGCTGCAGGAGCAGACTCCATTAAGAAAGCGGTCTTTAGAACAGTGTATGCAATTCAGAATGCGAGTATTCAGTCTGAAGCAATGAAGATGGGGCAGGTGCAGTACCTGAGTCCTGGTGAGGCTATCGCTTCGCAGGAAACAATTGAGAAAACCATTGGACGCCCATGGCAGCTTTGGAGTGAGCGCGTCAAAAAACCCTAATCCTTGTTAAACTCACGCATCATGCAGATGCAAGCTTACCCCCTCAAGAAAGCACTCATTCAGGGGTTGCTATTAACCGCATTAATCCTCTCGCCATCTATCAGTATGGCGGTTCTGCAGGATGAAATTCAGGTCTACGATGACGAAATTAATGCCAAGGGTGAAGCTAGCCTAGAGGTGCATTTAAACAGTACTCCCCGAGGTATTCAAACCCCTTCCTATCCAGGAGAGGTAATGAACAACAATGGTGTGCGGGTGACCCCAGAGTTTGCTTATGGCTTAGGTCATGATTTAGAGGCAGGCTTATATATCTCTTATGTGAACTACGACAACAAATTTCAATATGCAGCAACGAAATTGCGTATGAAATGGTTGCCAATACGCGAAGATAAGGGCGACTCTTTTTTCGCAGGTGCCAATCTAGAGTTAGCTAACGTGCAACCGCAGTTTGATGAATCTAGATACAACAGTGAAATGCGTTTCATTGTCGGTAAGCATTTTGATGAGTGGCTTTTCTCATTTAATCCGATTGTGGATATGCCGCTTTCACAGCCCTACGTACATCAGTCACCTTATTTTTCCACGGCAACTCGCTTATCTAGAGAGGTAACACCTGAGTTAGCGCTTGGGGTAGAGTATTACTCCAACCTGAATCAACTTGGTCAGCCCATCAATTACCAAAATACCCAGCAATTGGGTTTCTTGATGATGTACTACGAAGGCAAACCACTTTCTTTTCAGGCTGGGGTAGGTAAGGGCTTCTCTAACAGTACGGATTCATTAACGCTGAAAGCGATTTTTTCCATTCCATTAAATTAGCCTTAATCAGGCTTGATATTGGCGTCTTTAATAACCTTGCTCCACATGGTCATTTCCCGTGTAATGCGCTTGCTGGAATCTGCGGGCGAGAGATAGTTCACGTATACGCCTGCTGCCAACATACGATCTTGCACTTCAGGGCGCTGCAAAATAACCTTGATGTCTGCGCTGAGTTTATCGATGATGGGCTTAGGAGTTCCTGCTGGAGCCAAAATACCAAACATACTTACTACATCAAAGTTAGGCAAGCCCGTGGCTTCAGTGACGGTTGGTACATCCGGCAATTGACTAATCCGTTTAGCGGTTGTCACGGCTAAAGGCCTTAACTGACCGGCTTGAATAAATTGCAGAGCTGCTGGTACGGTTTCAGACATCGTAAGCACTTGACCGCCTACTAGATCAGTCATAGCGGGGCCGCTACCTTTATAGGGTACGTGTAATAAATCTAAACCCAGTTGATAGCGAAACATTTCCATCGCAAGACGTTGTGGTGCACCAGCTCCAGATGATGCGAACGTGAGTTTGCCTGGGTTCGCTTTTGCGTAGGCAATGAACTCTTTCATATTCTTGACGGGGACTGAAGGGTTCACTACAAAAACCAGAGGCACTACTCCTACCACGTCCACTGGTGTGAAATCTTTTTCAAGGTTGTATCGAATCTTATCTTTATCAAGATTCGCGTTGATAGAGTGTGAAGTAAGGGCACCCATTAAGAGCGTATAGCCATCAGCAGGAGATTTTGCAACCATATCCGCACCAATATTGCCGCTATCGCCTGCGCGATTATCAGGAACTACCTGCTGGTTGAGTGACTTGGAGAGTTCTTGCGCCATGATGCGTCCAATCACATCAGTTGCACCACCTGGTGGATATGGAATGACCAACTTAATAGGCTTGTCAGGATAATTTTTAATGGCAGAGCTATTAGTTTGCGCTAGCAGTGGAGCGGTGATCAGACTACTGCAAAGTAGTAGGCCAAAGCCTCGAATTAGATGTTGTCTCATTTTGTATTTTTAATGGTGGGTTGAGTTACGATTTTCTATTATCTACAGATTAAAAATTCATGCGCTGCGTCAATGAACTGTAAATTTCTCTTATTACAATGAAGAAATGAACCTAGAGCCTCACCAAATAGAGATTATTGGATATTGCGCTGCATTCTTGACTACCGTAGCCTTTTTGCCCCAGGCGATACAGTCTTGGCGCACCAGAGACCTATCAGGCATCTCCTTGGGGATGTATTCCTTATTTACGGTGGGAGTGGGTTTGTGGCTGGTTTACGGCCTCATTATTGAAAAGTGGCCCCTCATCTTAGCCAATGCACTCACTTTTGCCTTGGCACTCAGCATCCTATTATTGAAATTGCGTCATACTTCTAAACATCAGAAATAAAGCACCCATTCATCAAAATTCCCAGAAAGGTTTTTATGTCTTCAGCATTTGTGATTGATCCACCATCAGTGATTTCATTGCCTGTGACTGGCGATACTCGTCGCTTTGCCGTGAATCGCATTTATTGCGTTGGTAGAAACTATGCAGATCATGCGCGTGAGATGGGTCATGATCCTGATCGTGAGCCACCATTCTTCTTTATGAAGCCTGCTAATTCAATTGTGACTGATGGCAAAGACATGGCTTACCCAAATTTATCAAAGGATGTTCACCATGAAATTGAAATGGTGGTCGCTATTGGTAAAGGCGGCGCAAATATTCTCGCAGAAAAAGCTTTAGAGCATGTCTATGGTTACGGAGTTGGTCTGGATATGACTCGGCGCGATCTTCAAGGTGATGCTAAGAAGATGGGGCGCCCTTGGGATACCGGCAAAGCATTTGATCAATCCGCCCCTTGCGGTGAGATCACGCCAGCTAGTCAGTGTGGTCATCCTGCTAAAGGCGCCGTTAAGCTCTTGGTGAATGGTGAAGTTCGTCAAGAGGGCGATCTCAATCAGTTGATTTGGAACGTTCCTGACACGATTGCTTATTTATCCACTCTATTTACTTTAGAGCCAGGCGACTTAATTTTCTCCGGTACGCCAGCAGGTGTTGGCCCAGTGAAAAAAGGGGATGTGCTCGAGGGTAGCGTTGCCGGTTTACCAAACTTAAAAACAAAAATTCTCTAAATCAAAAAGAAGATCTGATTGATGACAAGTTTTCTCAAGAAAGTTTTGCTGATTGGTGCAATGTTAGCTGCACCTATTTTTTTGGTTTCATGCGCCAGTACTGAGAAGACCTCGTCAACTCCGCCTGCCAGTCTTTATGCCGATGCGGCTCCTTTAGATTTACGGATCAGCAAATGGTCTTACCCGTACCCACTCAAAGAATTTAAAACTTCTTTACAAGGGGAGGCAGCAAGCATGATGTATATGGATGTTGCTGCCTTAGGTAAGCAAAAGGGTGTAGTGGTGTTATTTCATGGCAAGAATTTCTCCAGTGATTATTGGTCCTTCACTATTGCGGGCCTTTCAAAGGCCGGCTATCGTGTGATTGCTCCTGATCAGATTGGCTTTGGTAAGTCTTCTAAGCCAGATGTGGCATACCACTTTGATGATTTAGCTGCTAATACGCAAGACTTACTGAAGTCCCTCAATATCAAGCAGGTTTCAGTCATAGCCAACTCAATGGGCGGTATGGTGGGCATTCGTTTTTCCCGACTTTATCCGCAGACTGTCCAAAAGCTTGTGCTGGAGAACCCTTTAGGACTTGAGAACTACAGCAAAGACATCCCTCCGCAGAGGAATGATGATTTGCTCAAGCTAGAGATGGCTCAAACGGAAGTGAGCTATCGCCGCTTTCTGCAAAGTTATTTCCCAAATTGGCAACCTGCTTATGAAAAGTTTGTAGAGGTCTATGTGCGCGTACAAAAAGGTCCAGACTATCCGGCCTATGCAAAGACTTCAGTGCTGACATACCAAATGATTGCTGAAAAACCAGTAGTCAATGATTTGCCTCAATTAAAGATGCCAGTGTTATTGGTGATTGGCCAAAATGACCGTACGGTATTTGGTCGACGCTTTGCGCCACCAGAGGCTGTAAAGTCATTAGGTAACTTTCCTGAGTTAGGTAAGAAAGCGCAAGCAGCTATTCCGAATGCAAAGCTAGTGCCAGTTGAAAATGTGGGGCACGTACCTCACGTTGAGGTGCCCGATCAGTTCCTGAAAATCGTGGTGGAGTTTTTAAACTCTAAAGGCTAGTCCAACAGTCTTACTTATTTCCCAATCCACTGAGGTGGACGACCTTCCAAGAAGGCGTTCACACCCTCTCTAAAGTCCTTGCTGTTATAGGTTTCTCGCATCAGATCTGTGCAGTCTGGAAGATTGTTTTGAAGTAAGTGTGCCAATGTCAGTTTGCTGGCTTTTTGCGTAATAGGAGCAAGGGTTGCTAATTTTTGAGCGAGCAAATTGGTAACAGATTTGATTTCTGCAGACTCTGCCGTTTGATAGAGGTAGCCTGAGGCTAATAATTCCGGCGCCTTCATGAGTTCCGCAGTCAGAAGCATCTTCTTCACTGTTGGAGCTCCTAGGTGAGCTGCAAGCCAAGACAAATTGCTTGGCGATAAACAATTTCCTAAGGTCTTGGCTACTGGTATACCGAAACGTGCATCCGGCGTCGAGATCCGAAAGTCGCAGAAAGTTGCCATCAATAAACCGCTACCTACAGCCAAACCTTCGATCATGGCAATAGTCGGCATGGGTAGTTGTTGCAGCGAGGAGAAAATATAATCGACTGCAACTTCATATGCCTCATCCTCTTTGAGGTCGATAAACTGCTGAATGTCACTTCCAGAGACAAATGCTTTATCTCCTGCCCCTCGAAAAATGACGACTCGAATTTCAGGATTGTTAGCCAGGGAGTCGCAAATCCTTTTGAGTTCTTCATACATTGGCCAAGTCAGCGCATTACGCGCAGCGGGGTTATTAAAGGTAACCCATGCCACATTCCCATCAATCTGTAGATCTAAGCAGGGCGGGGTGGAGCTAGTAGTCATGAGCCCATTTTAAACAAAAGACCTTTCCCCAAGCCCTGAATATGCAGAATTGACCACAAGCAAAGTGTCCTGCGCTAGAATTCCCTTATGTATATGTTTCTACCTTTCCTGACAGCTTTTATCGGACTTGTCTTAGTCTGGTTTGAGAAGCGTCTTGCAGGTTTGACAGTTTTGGCGATTACCGTTGCCATTCTTCTGGTTTGGTTCCGTTTTCATGCAACTGACCATCTCAATATCAGTCTGTAATTGATTGTGAGCAAACATTCTCTACCTTCCTTGGCTGCACTTGGTAATCAGCTTGCATTGCTAGCTGTTGTCGGCATGTTGTCATATGCCTTTGTAGATCAACTCTACTTTGGTGAGCTGCCTTGTCCTTTGTGTTTAATGCAGCGCGTTGGATTTGTGGTTATTGGTTTTGCTTTGGTTCTGAATATTCGTTCTGGCGCTTATTCATCTCACTACGGATGGGGCATTATTGGGGGCCTGGTTGGAATGATGGTTTCTCTTCGTCAGGTCTTCTTGCATATTCTGCCGGGCGACAAAGGATTTGGAAAAACATTTTTAGAGTTGCATTTTTATACTTGGGCTTATGTTGGGTATACCGGTTTGTTAATGGGCCTAGCAATTCTCTTAATGCTACCTAATCGTGAGGTCCGCTCACGCTCATGGTTTGCTAATGCACTTGTGATTGCTTTCATTCTCTTGGTTTTGGGCAATCTCGTATCTACACTCTTGGAGTGCGGTATCGGCCCCTGCGCTGATGACCCAGTGAAGTATGAGGGCTGGTTGTGGCTACGCTCTCGCTTTGGTTTCTAATATAGACCGCCTGATCTAGTTTTGCATTTTTGAGCATGCAATTTTCTAAAGTTCTGAAGAACTTTCTCCTTGCTTCTGTGTTGTTGACCATGGGCTTTACTGTTCTTGCGCAAAGTACTTCCCAGAAAAATGCTACCTGGCCAAAACAACCCATTCGCATCATCGTAACCTTTACGCCAGGCGGTGCTCCAGATATATTAGCGCGCGTTTTAGCAGAAAGTTGGCAGCAAACTTTAGGCGTACCAGTGCTAGTTGAGAATCGCCCAGGCTATGGCGGCAATATTGGCGCTGATCTCGTTGCTAAGAGTGATCCAGATGGCTATACCTTATTAATTGGTACGGTGGGTATTCATGCGATTAATGGCGCACTGTATGAAAAGATCTCATTTGATCCTGTGAAAGATTTCACACCTATTAGTTTTTTAGCAAGCACACCAAATGTATTGATAGTAAATAAGAAATTAGGCGTTAAAAATCTTCATGAGTTAATTGAATTAGCTAAAGCAAAACCAGATCAACTTACTTTTGGTTCATCAGGTGTTGGCACTTCTTTGCACATGTCAGGTGAATTATTTAAACAAATGGCCGGTGTTCAAATCCGTCATATTCCTTATAAGGGGCGGGCACAATCTTTGCCTGACTTACTCAGTGGTCGCATTTCTATGCTCTTTGATAATCTTTCTTCCTCCTTGGCTTTGATTAAGGCAGGGGAAGTTCAAGCCCTAGGCGTAACCACTTTAAAGCGCTCGCATGCTGCCCCTGAGATTCCGACATTTGCAGAGCAGGGGCTTCCAGGATTTGAGGCGGTTTCTTGGTTCTCTTTAATGGCACCCGCAAACTTGCCACTCCCAATTCAAAAGCGCTTAAATCAGTTGACGCACCGCACCCTAAATAGTCCTGAAGTTAAAGCTCGACTCTTGGCGGGAGGCTTAGAGCCTGCACCCGGAAGCCCCAAAGAACTCTCTAGACTGATTACGCAAGAGTCTGCAAAGTGGAGTAAGGTGGTATTGCAGTCAGGTGCAAAATTGGAGCAATAGATGGCCCTAATCGATCTGAATAAATAAGTTATTTTCTTGTCAGCCTGGCCGTATTTGAGGCGTTATTGATAGTAATACTAGAAAAAACTAAAATAGAAATAGAAAGCAGTAAAAGACCAAATATATGGGGGTCGATCATGAAACAAATCAATAAATTCAGCATCTTAGGTGTTGCCTCAGTTGTTTTAGTCACTTTATTGGCTACCACGCCAGTGATTGCTCAAGCAGGCAATGTGGGTTGGAATGTTTCTGTGGGTGGTGGCTATGGCGGTGGTTGGCGTCCAGCGGCCTACGGACCTTATGGCGGTGGCTGGGGTCCAGGATGGCGTGGTAACTGGGCATATGGCGGTGGTTATTATGGCCCCTATGCCGGGTACTATGCACCGCCGGTAGTATATGCACCTCCAGTTGTTTATATGTCTCCACCACAACCAATGGTCTTGGCGGCGCAACCTCAACCTTCAGTTTGGTATTACTGCCAAGCTAGTGGAAAGTATTATCCATACGTACAAGATTGCCCAACTGGCTGGCAAACTCAACCTGCAACTCCGCCAACGAGTAGCACTCAGCCTAGGCAGCCACAGCGCTAAATATTTTTAGAATTTCAGAATAGTTAAAGGTTTTAATATGAATAGATTTACTCGCGTTGTAGTAACAACTATATCCGTTCTTGCTTCATTAACTGCATGCGTATCCGCGCCAACTGGTCCAACCATTGCTGTAATGCCGCGTGAAGGAAAGCCTTTTGAGGTGTTTCAGCAAGAAGATCAAGTATGCCGACAATTTGCTGCAAATGCGGTTAAAGATACAAGCGATGCCGCTCTCAAGGAAGGTGTTACTAGCGCAGCTTTAGCAGCAGCTCTTGGTGCTGCTGCTGGTGCTGTCATTGGTGGGGGCAGTCATACAGGCGTTGGAACTGGTGCGGGCGTAGGGTTGTTAGGCGGGTCTGCAATTGGTGCTATGAATGCATCTGGAAAACAAAATCAAGCGCAAACTCAATACAATATTGCGTATCAACAGTGCATGTACTCCAAGGGTAATCAAGTGCCTAGTTACGCAACACCTGCTCCAGGTCCAGGCTATCGCTAAGCTCTAGAGATGCTACTTTTTAGGTCTCTACCGGCGGATGCGTCTTCTCATAGCGCTCCGCCGTTCTTCTAAATAGATAGAGTAAAAAGCACGCAGCTAAGCCTAGACTTAAGCTGTTACCAGCCCAAAAGCCATTAGCGCCTTGTAGAAATTCTGGTGTATTACCAAATACATTAAAGCCCATGAGGTAGCCACCACCAAGGCCTACGCCCCAGAGTGAGCCTGCATAAATCACCATCGGTAAAAAAGCAATGCGATAGGCCCGCAGAATAAATGCTGCGGTAACTTGAAGAGCGTCAAATACTTGATAGAAGGCTATAAATAAGAAGAGGGGAATAGAGAATACCTTCACCTCTGCCGGTGGATCGTATAAATCCAATAGCTGTATTCTGAAAATCCAAACTGCGATACCAATAGTGATGCACAGCGTGGTGGTAAAAAAGACGGATGACCAACCTATCTCTTCGGCACGCTCGGGCTTGTTGGCACCAATAGATTGTGAAACTAAGGTCATGGTCGCAATGGAGAGGGATAGTGGCACCATGTAGATGACAGTTCCCATATTGGCTACGATTTGATGGCCTGCTAATGCCGTAGTTCCAAGGCGGGCAATAAATAGCGACATAAACGTGAAAGAAGTTACTTCAATCAAGTAGCTAAAGCCAATGGGTGCGCCAAGTTTTAATAATGTCCAGATACGATGCCAATCGGGCATGCTAAAGCGAGCAAAGATCTTAAATGGTTTATAAAAGCGATCAAGTAACACAAAGCCTAGAGTCATAAGTAGCCAAGACCAGTTAATGATGACAGTAGCTACAGCGCAGCCTGGCCCACCCATGCCCTCTATGCCTAAGCCTCCATAAATAAAGAGTAGGTTTAAGGGTAGCTTGAGTCCTAAGCCAATAATTTGTACAACGGTGATGACGGTGGGGCGTGAGACTGCATTGTGGAGGGCCATCAATACGCGCATAGCCATGCTGGCTGGTAAGCCAATTGCCAGAATACTCAGATATAGCTTCGCTTTACCTTCAATAGCATCATTGACTCGGGAAATAGCTAGCAAGTGATCTGCATTGAGCAAAATGAAACAGCCCAAAATCGTGAGACCTAAAGCAAGCCAAGCTGCTTGCCGCACTTCTTCACCGATTTCTCCAAAACGTTTAGCGCCAAAGAGTTGTCCTGCAATTGGTGCTAGCGCAGAGATCACTCCGGTGAGACCTACGTAAATGCTGATAAAGATGGCTGAAGCCATTGCCAGCGCCGCTAAATCATCGGCTGAATAACGCGCCGTCATCGCAGTATCGAGTACGCCAAATGCAATCACAGCAAGCTGCCCCACTAATAGAGGTCCAGCTAGTTTTAGTAAAGAGGGGATGTCCTCGCGAAGGCGCGATAGTTTAAAGTGCAGCACGAATTATTCCGGGATAACTTCGTAGAGACGTAGGCGTTCATCGCGGTCAGCAGCGCGACGATCTTCCCAGAGCAGTGTGAGCTTTTTGTTATTTAGCTCTGCATATGCCTTTGCTTCGGATTGGCTGTGGGTCAGCATCCATGGGCAATTGGGGTCATCTCGCAAATTGAGCTTGGAGAAATATTCAAAAGAGGCGAGCTGTGCAGAGCCTAAGTTACTAGTGTCAATGCAGCCGCCACCAGTGGGGATCACTTGTGCCAATCGTGCAGAAACCTGACGATAGGTTTTGGCGTAGTTAATCGTTGGCAGCCATAAAGACATCAGTAGTACCCACATCAAAGTGGTTCCCGATGCCGAGATGATGAGGCAGCGCCAAATTTCTTTCGGGGCCCGAGAAGTTCTCCAGCGAACTACTGCAAGCCATACACCCGTAGTAGTAAGAGCCACGATAAAGGCTAAGACATTAAATTGACCAGTAAATCCAGGTAGTAGGCGTGCAATATTGGCGGCCGTAGATTCTGGATAGCCAGTCACTTTTGCGAGCCAAATAATCCAAATAGCCAGAGCGATTAGCGTAAAGCTAAACATTGCAAACCAGTCAATAAAACTAATGACGCTACGCTTGAGAACGGGCAAACTAAATGCGGCAATGATGGAAAGGCTTGGAATCAAAATCATCAAGTCATGTTCATTTGCTTCTAGGCGGAACAAAACATACATGAAGCTGCCGATAAATAAACTCAAAGGAATGCAAAGATGGGGCGCACGCCATGCGCCTGATTCTTTAATACGACCCCAGTGCGCAAGGGAGACGATTGCGAGCGGCCAGACAGGCCACGCGTAAGCCCAGAAGTTCACACTCAAGAAACCAAGTGATTCAATTGATGGAGTAGCGCGCATTTCCGGTACATTGCGCCAGCCTTCTTCAGCGATGTGACGCCATTGCACTGGCAGATCAGCTAGATACCAAATCAGAGGCCAAATTGCAAAACCGATTAAACCTAAAACAGTACTAGTCAGCGTCCAACGAAAACGCAACTTTGCATTGCTAGCAATGACCGCAATGATGGTGGAGGAGACAATGATTAAGCTCAGCGTGAGATTGCTTGATAGGGCGACGATGGCAATGCCAAGACCAGTCCATAAACCACCTTGCCAAGGTTTATCTAAGCCGCGCACTGTACCGTACAGCACGATGCTGATACCCATGAGCTGCGAAATCATTGGCGTTGTTTCATGAGCGTGTTGCGCTAGACCTACGCACGCCAAGAAAATGAGCAGTGCACCATCGGCTAGGGTCATGCCGTAGCTCTTTAAATCAGGCTGACCACCAACAGCTAATGCCATCGGCTGCACTTCACGACGACGACCTAATAAATAGGTGGCATACCAAATTGCTAATGCAGCAGAGAAAAAGCAGATGGCTGCGTAAAGGCGTGCAGCATTAGCGGCGCCAATGAATGGACCGAACCACTCAATAAGTGTGGCGCCCATCCAATAAGGCAACGGCGCGCCAAGAGAAATATCGCGTCCAGCTAAGTGGGGAACCATCCAGTCTAAGGAGTTACCGCGAAAGAGTGTCCACATGCCACCAAAACCTATGGCATCTTCATTCTTCCAGGGGTCCCGAAAGAAGAGGCCAGCGAAACCATAAACTAAGGTCAGCGCAAAAATAATAATGCGCGGAATAGATTTAGTGGCGGCGGCAGTAAGTTTGACCATGTGTGAAGTTCAAAATAAAAAAGGCAGCAAACGCTGCCTTAATTATCTCGCAGAGCAGGTATTTAACATACCCCGCGAATAGAAGTGGTTTAAGCCTTCTTCTTAGATGGCTTTTCAGCAGCTTTAGCCTCTGCAGCAGCAGCTTTTTTCTCAGCTGTTTTAGCAGCGCCATCACCGGTAGCTTTAGCAACAGCTTTGGTGCCGAATTTCTGACGGAATTTCTCAACACGACCAGCGGTATCCATAATTTTCTGGGTACCAGTGTAGAAAGGGTGTGATTCAGATGAAGTCTCGATCTTGGCCAATGGATATTCATTGCCATCTTCCCACTTGATTGTCTCTCTAGTAGACATAGTGGAGCGAGTCTTGAAGCTGAAGTTATTGGAAACGTCTACAAAGACGATTTCGCGATATTCGGGGTGAATGCCAGGTTTCATGTTGAGTCCTATGAGCGGGGAGCCGTTTGAGCCAAATTGGCTGAAATACTTTCCCAGGTTTTTAAAAGCGGTAAAGGCGAAATTATGCCATGAAATCAACAACAAAGCGCTGTTTGGGTGTGCAAAAGGGGCTAAAACAGCCCCTTTTTACCTTTAAATAGCCCCTGAGGGCATCTAAGTTAGCCTCCGCGACGCATTAAGTCGAAGAATTCACCATTATTTTTGGTCGATTTGAGCTTATCTACGATGAAGTTCATCGCCTCGATATCGTCCATGTCGGCCAGCAATTTACGCAATACCCAAATCTTCTGGAGGTTCTCAGCTTTTACCAGGAGCTCCTCACGGCGGGTGCCAGACTTGTTGAGGTTAATCGATGGGTAAACACGTCTCTCAGCCAAACGACGCTCAAGGTGAACTTCCATATTGCCAGTTCCTTTGAACTCTTCGTAAATGAGGTCATCCATACGGCTGCCGGTTTCAATCAGGGCAGTTGCGATGATCGTCAATGAGCCGCCTTCTTCAATATTACGGGCGGCACCAAAGAAACGTTTTGGACGTTGCAATGCATTGGCATCCACACCACCAGAGAGTACTTTGCCTGACGAAGGAACAACAGTGTTGTATGCGCGTGCAAGACGAGTAATGGAATCTAACAAGATGATCACATCTTTGCCCATCTCAACCAAGCGCTTGGCTTTTTCAATCACCATCTCGGCAACTTGAACGTGACGCACTGCTGGCTCATCAAAGGTAGAGGCAACAACTTCACCGCGAACGGAGCGTTGCATCTCAGTTACCTCTTCAGGACGCTCGTCAACGAGTAATACGATCAAAATTGCTTCAGGATTATTGGCGGCAATCGCGTGAGCAATGTGCTGCATCATCACGGTCTTACCGGATTTTGGTGAGGCCACAATCAAGCCACGTTGGCCGTAACCAATCGGGGAGATCATATCGATGATGCGGCCAGTGAGGTTCTCTTCGGCCTTGATGTCACGCTCTAAGCTGATCACGCGATTTGGGTGCAATGGGGTTAAGTTCTCGAACATGATGCGGTTCTTGAGGGCTTCTGGAGCCAAACCATTGATCTTGTCTACTTTTACCAAAGCAAAGTAACGCTCACCATCTTTAGGTGTGCGTACTTCACCTTCAACGCTATCACCAGTGTGCAAGTTAAAACGACGAATCTGCGCAGGAGAGATATAGATATCGTCAGGAGAAGCCATATAAGAGGCTTCAGGGGAGCGCAAGAAGCCAAAGCCATCAGGCAGCACTTCCAAAGTGCCGTCACCGAAAACGGTTTCACCAGCCTTCGCACGCTTTTTTAGAATGGCAAACATTAATTCTTGTTTGCGCATGCGTTGTGTATTTTCAATCTCCAAGCTAGCTGCCATTTCAAGCAGAGCGGATACGTGGAGGACTTTGAGTTCAGTTAGTTGCATGTGGTTCTCGGGTGTTGATGAATTTGAATTTGGGAATTTTTTTGGGGTATCGCTGCGCTGATTTAGATCACGCAGATGTGGAAAAACAGAATTTTGGAATTTGCTAAAAGAAGGGGGAGGTAAATTGCTGAAAATCGGAGCACTGATAAGTGCGTTTGAGTAATACTACACCAAAAAATGGGTGTGAAAAGCGTTTAAAGCGGTAAAAGCCACAGGCTCAGCTGGTGAACCTGTGGTCTGAGACTATTTACAGATGACTATCAATAAATGCAGTCAACTGGGATTTGGCCAAAGCGCCTACTTTTTGGGCAGCCACGGTGCCATTTTTGAAGAGAATCAAAGTAGGAATGCCGCGAATATTGAACTGGGCAGGAACGCCTTGGTTCTCATCCACGTTCATTTTTGCGATCTGTATCTTGTCGCCGTACTCGCCAGCGAGCTCTTCCAGGATCGGACCAATCATTTTGCAAGGACCGCACCATTCAGCCCAGAAGTCGAGCAGGACAGGTTTATCGGACTTGAGGACGTCTTGTTCGAAAGAGGCGTCAGTTACATATTTAATGCCGGCACTCATGAAAATTCCTTATTTAGACTTATTTAGCGAGTTATTTAATTATGTCGTTACAACGCTTATATTAGCAATAAGCGGAACGTTCTGCTCAAAATAGATAAATTACTCCATTCATGTCCCAGCCTTTCCCAGTTCTTTCTGACCAAAAGCAAGTACAACGGTGGGCGATTACGCCCAATAGCCAAGCGCTTGCTCAATTGGCAAAAGGGATTTGGGATTGTGCAGTGCAAACCAATCAGCGTCCGCTAGTGGTTCTGAGTACTGCGGGACCATTAATCGGGGTTAGAGCAGCCCTTGAATTAAACCGACCTAAAGATCTTCCTAGCAACATCGCATTCTTGCCTCAAGTCATCAGCTTTACAGATTGGCTGGAAGCTGCGCCAGGGGCATGGAAATTTCCAAAGAAGCAAAGTGATTTAGAGAGGTGGTTGGGGGTCTATGCCACTTTGCGCAAACACAAAGATTTGCAGTCATGGTTTAAAGCGGAAACGGAATCTGGTGCGTGGGGTCTAGCACAAGCAATCGTTAAAGCATGTGACACCTTATCAACTGCAGTGAGTCCACAACTACAAAAACAGATTCATGAATTCATTCAAGATAATCGGAGTCTACAAAGCAATCTCGGAGAGATATATCTGAGTCAAGCACAAGGTTTGCTCGATAGTACCGTTGCTAAAGTCTATGCGGGAATGGCGCGTAAGGTGGTTGATCAAGAGACCAAGGTCTTGCTCACATTTTGGCGTTACACCGCGAGCGTGAGTGATCCAGCATTTCGTAATCAGTTTGCAATGGCGGCTTATCTTGAAGCTGCTAAGAATGCAAATCCCGCAAGACCTCTGATTTGGGTGGAGACTGCTGATCCAACCCCCATCGATCAAGATATCATCGGAACTCTGCTGGCCGAGTATGCCCAACATGCACCTGCGGTAGAGGCAAGGATGAGTTGGGGTGATGTGGGCTTATGGGCAGAGGCTATTGGTACTAGTGATGCGCAGGCAGGGGCGCTCAGAAATGTCAAACAAGCCCATAGCAGGGGTTGGCGCCTGGTTGCAGCTAAACGCTTTGAAGAGCTTGCGTGGGCTGCTGCCAAAACAATAGAGCAGCATCTGATTGATGGCAAAACTCAGTTGGCGCTTGTTGCGCAAGATCGCTTGGTGGCCAGAAGGGTGCGTGCACTGCTTTCGCGATTAGGTCCAGCACTCAACATTCGAGATGAAACTGGTTGGAAGTTATCTACAACGCGCGCCGCAGCTGCACTCAATAGTTGGCTAGAAATTATTAAGGCGCCAAAAGATGGGCCTAGCGCAAAAAACTTGCTTGAGTTTTTGCAGAATCCTTTTTTAGATCTTGGAAAGCTTTTGAATCGAGATGCAGAAGCTTGTATTGGACTGATTGCAGAGCTTGAAGACATCCTGGTTGGTAGCAGGGCAGAGTCTGGTTGGAAAACTTTTTATCTAGCCATCGAGGGTGCACAAGAAAATGCTGCAAAAACATCTAGCGCATTACCCAGTGCTGCATTATTTGAGTTATTACAGTTTGTCAGAGAGCGCCATCATGAGTGGTTAACACTCAAGGTGGATTGCAGCAAAGCGTATGCTCACCTGCAGGCGAATCTCCAGGCGACTGGCATGGTTCACAGCCTTGAGAAAGATTCAGCCGGTAAGCAATTGCTAGATGTCCTCAAGACATTTGATTTAAGTAAGACGCAGTATCAGGAGGCGCCTATTCGCCTGAGTGAATGGCTCAGTTTGCTTAAAACCGTCATTGAGGGCGCTAGTTATCAAGAGGCCGGCAAAGAGGCTAAAGCGACGCTGAGTATTTTGCCGCTGAGTTCTACGCGGATGCGTGACTTCGAGGCGGTAGTGGTAGTGGGTTGCGACGAACAACAGTTACCAGCGTATTCCGAGCCACCATTATTTTTTTCAGATGCACTAAATCAGCTATTGAAGACCTCGACGATTGCAATGCAGTTTGTACAGCAGGCTAGGGATCTCTCGCAGCTACTGGTGTCGTGCACCAATGTCGATTTACTTTGGCAAAGTAAAAGCAATAATGGGGAGCCGCTGAGACCTTCCGCTTGGATACAGCGTTTGCAAAATCAAATTGAGTGGGAGGCGAAAACAACTCAATTGAGCAGGCGCGCTTTTGAAGCTGCACCAATGAAGATGGCGGTTGCACATTTTGAAGAAGATCTACCTATGCCGCTATCGATGAGCCCCAGCGCCTATAAGGCTCTGCGGGATTGCCCATATCGCTATTACGTCCGCAGCCTGCTAGGTTTACGCAAGAATAAAGAGTTTGATGAGGGCTTTGACGCTTCGTTAGCAGGACAGACATTGCATAAACTGCTCAAGCGTTTCTACCAAGCACTCAAAACCCAAGAACATACTAATTCTGCGCTGAAAACCAATTCAGATCAAAGACGTGCTTGGATGGAACAAGTCTTAAGCGTGTATTCGGAGCAAGAGTTTGCCTCTTTGATTGAGGGTGACGCAAGAGTGATGGGCGCGTTGAGGGATTGGCAAAAACAAATCCCTAGTTTTGTAGATTGGCAGTTGCAACGTGAGTTAGCGGGTTGGCAATATTTCGATGGCGAAGTCAAAGTTGGCTTTGATTTGCCATTTAAGGATGTAGATGGCAATCCCAAGATCATTCGTATTGAGGGTTATGCCGATCGTTATGACGTCAATATAGATAACAACAAGCTTGCCTCAGTGATTGACTACAAAAATCAACGTTTTGAGAGAGTTAAAGTAAGGGCTGAGCATATTCTGGATGACCCACAGCTATTGATCTATGCACGGGCCGCCAATGAGGGGCAAGAGAGCCATAAGCTAACTGGACATCGGGTGCAGCAAGCGGAGTGGGTAGCCTTGAAGGCGGATATCTCTAAGGGCGAGCAAAAAGCACTGCGTAGCCAAGAGGTAGTTGATATGCCAGAAATGATGCAACAGTTTTCTGAGCAAATTACAGAAGATATAGAGCAGCTTTGGGCTAAAAAGCCCATGCAAGCATTTGCTCCAGAGGGAGTTTGCCAATACTGCGAAGCAAGAGGCATTTGCAGGAAGGGGATTTGGTGAGTGATCAGATGAATGTGTTGCCAAAGAAGCAGCCCTATTCAGAGAGGCTTGCTTGTGATCCACAGCGCTCGGTCATTGTGTCGGCTTGCGCAGGAAGCGGCAAGACCTGGTTATTGGTGGCGCGGATGGTGCGACTATTGCTTGATGATGTGAAGCCACAAGAGATCCTCGCATTAACGTTTACACGCAAAGCAGCGCAAGAAATGCGTGACCGGCTATATGGATTGCTTGAACAATTTTCCAAAAGTGATGACGTCTCTTTGATGAAAGAGCTAACCGCTCGGGGCATGGAAAAAGAGCGGGCTGAAAAATACCTGCCCAAGGCTAAAGCACTTTATGAGCAGGTACTGGCAAACCCACAACCGATTGTGATTGATACCTTTCATGGTTGGTTTGGCAGGCTGCTGGGCGCGGCTCCAGTATCTATGGGCATTCAGCCTGGGTTTAAGCTGCGTGAAGATGCTAAGCGGTTGCAAGAGGAGTGTCTTGATGATTGGTGGGGTGATCTCACTCCAGAATGGAAAGCGCATTACGATGTTTTACTGAAGTATTTGGGCTCACATGAGGCCCAAAAACTCTTAATGGGTAAAAGTAGTCTCTTTAAACAAAGAGGTGCATGGACTTTTTTTGCAAAGCAATGCATTCAAACGGACATCACTCCAATAGATCGCCTAAAGCAATCCCTAAATAAACTGAATCTACCCAATCCCCTACTAGCTCAGTGGAATGCACCTAATGCGCTAGCAGACTTACAGTTTTTAGCGCGCTGTTTTGAAAATAGCAGCGTAAAAGATGGTGATCTTCTGAAATACTTGCTTCCTGCAATCGCCTGCAAAGAGAATGCTGGCGATGTAATGGAGGTTGCGGTTAATTTTCAAACCACCTTCTTAACCAAAGAACCAAAATATCGTAGCAATAACGACAAGGCTTTAGGTGAGGCGAAAAAATATCTTGAGAGGATAGGTGAGGCTCATCGTATTGATGAGCACATTGCCATTAAGCAGAATTGGGGTCATGCTTTTGAGGAATATCTGCTATGGCAAGCAGAGCAGGATATCTTTGTAATCAATGAAGCCTGGTTTGCTCTCAATCAATCCATGATGGCGCATGCCAGCGCTCAAAAAGAAAATATGCGTGTGCGTGATTTCGATGACCTAGAGCTTGGCGTCAGTTTGCTCATGGGCGATGCCGCTAATGCCGCCTACCTCCAGTCACGCTTAGATGCTAGATACAAGCAAATCTTGGTTGATGAGTTCCAAGATACTAATCCGTTGCAATGGCAAATTCTGCGAGCCTGGTTAGCGGGCTATAGCGAGGGTGATGAGAGGCCAAAAGTCTTTATTGTGGGGGATCCCAAACAGTCGATTTATCGCTTCCGTCGCGCTGATCCAAGATTATTTGTAAGTGCAGCCCAGTTTTTGCATCAATACCATGCTGCCGCTTATATTGAGCAGGACAAAACGCGCCGTAATGCAGGTGAAATCAATAAAGCGGTAAATGCAATCTTTCGGGGTGAGCAAGTTCCCCCTGATTACCCATACTCAGAACAGCAAACGCTTTGGGCTGCTCCTGATGAGGGCAAACCCACCGACGTTTATGCCCAACAAGGCGAGATTTATTTACTACCGCTGATTCCTTATGTGGAGCAGACTCAAGAGTTACGAGAAGGTAGCGCTTTTGATCGTGCCATTGCGGATTCAAGTGAAACTATTGGAGTGATTCAGCGCCAGCATGAGGGTGAGTTAGCGGCGCGCCTCATTCAAGAAGTAGTTGCAACCCGAAAAGTTGCTGACAAAGAGGGCGGCAAGGAAATTTGGCGAGACGCCAGAGCAAGCGATTTTTTGTTACTCGTCAAGCGGCGTAAATACCTGCCTCAATACGAAAGGGCTTTGCGTGATTTGAAGCTTGCTTATGAGAGTCCTCGTCTAGGTGGCTTGCTCAATACTCTTGAGGTAGATGACCTGATTGCCTTGCTTACTGTACTGGTGACTCCTCATCACGACCTACCATTGGCGCAGGTTCTCAGAACCCCAATTTTTGGTTTTACAGAAAAACAAATGCAGCAATTGGCGGTGGCGATGACGTCTGGCCATTACCGCTCCTGGTGGGATGCATTACAAGACAGTAGGGATGCCAAGCTACAAGTAGCTGCGCGTTATTTAAAGCATTGGCATCTTTTAGGTGAGCGCTTGCCGGTTCATGACCTGCTTGATCGTATTTACCAAGAGGGTGATGTGCGCCTGAAATACGCTGCAGTATGTCAGGACCTGGATCGACCCCAGGTCTTGGCAAATTTAGATGCATTCTTAGAGGTGGCGCTCAATCAAGACGGAGGTCAGTATCCAAGCTTGAGTCGCTTTATTCAGGAAATTAACATTAAGCGCCGCGGGGATGACGATGAAACTCCCGATGAAGGTGATGTAGATGCGGCAAGTGATGAGAACTTGGCTGATGTAGATGAAGAGAGTGAGATGTCGGAAGAGGATCGCCATAAGCGTGTGCGCTTGATGACTATTCATGGTGCCAAGGGCTTGGAATCACCCTTTGTCATTATTCTCGATGCAAATAATACCGATACCAATGTGGATTACAGTGGAGTATTGATAGACTGGTCTCCGCAAGAAGAGGGGCCATCGCATCTATCGCTGTTTACATCCAAAACATTGACAAGCCCACGTAGCGAAATCAATGAAGCAGAGAAGCAAATTGGTGAAAAAGAAAACTGGAACTTGCTCTATGTTGCAATGACCCGTGCGCGACAAGGTTTATGGATTAGTGGTGATGCTCAAAAACCAACTGCCAACAATCCTAGTGGCTTAGATAAAGCCTCTTGGTATGGGAAGGCGAGCAATGCAGGGTTGACTGTATATCAGGTCAATCATCAGGCTGCAGTCACAGAAGAGACTGAGGCTATAAAATCTAGTAAAGAAAACGCGGTCGAGGATTTTGTCTTGGACTGGAATCCCGCGCAAGAAAGTCATATACAAATGCTGTCTGATATTGAAAGCGGCGTCACAGTTGAAGTATTTGCAGGCGAGGGCGAACGGGTAGAAGATCCCGACCCAGAAATTTTGGAAGAAGGTACGAACTTCCATAAATTGCTCGAGTTCCTCACCCCAGATTCCAGCAATGAAACAAGGCCACCCATGCCAAGCGAGCAAGAGCTGATGAATTGGCTGGGGGTAGATGAGGAGCATGCAAAAACGCTGATCGCTCGGACAAAAACAGTACTAGAGGCTCCCGAACTTAAGCGCTATCTTGCCTCAGGCGAATGGCTGCAAGCTTGGAATGAGCTCGATATCGCTAGTGAGGAGGGTAAGAGCTATCGCATGGATCGTTTGGTAGAGCTTGATGATCATTTGGCCATCATCGATTACAAACTCACTATCCCAGAGGTGGGTAGCGAGAAATATGAAAAGTACCGCAAGCAATTGCAGGGCTACCAAGCTGAACTCGCACGCATCAGAAAAGATAAGCCAAACAAGGCTTATTTGATTTCATCAAAAGGTGAGATGGTAGAAGTGAAGTAGGGTGTTAAGCAGCTACCTTGAATTTATTGGCGATCAAGGTTCCCTTGTTTAACTTCTTTTCAACCATCAAAATGGATTTAGATTCTCTTTTTACTTCGCCAAGCACTTGGTTGATAAATGTTTGCCAACCTTCACCTTTAGATTTATAAAAATCTAAAACATCCTTATCAATCCTTAGAGTAACTTGTTCTTTAATTCCGCTACCCACAGGTCTTCCCCTGCCGCGAACGACTCTGTGTTTAATCGCATTCCACTCTTCTTCCGTGATAGGCGGGTTATCGGGGTCAGATAAGGCGGCCTTAGTAATTGCGGCATCCTCTTCGGCACTCAGTCTAATTAGCTTCTTCTTCATAGATTTTCATCTCACGGTTATTTGCTTTTCTTAAACTAATAATTCTCATCGCTATTTTTGACTCTACATAAATCACGCAATACAGGCGTTCATTCATTAACACCAAAGCAATCCGTCTTTCTTCACCGTAATTCTTTCTTTCATCGATCCAGCTAAAGGCTGTATCCCAATCAAGTATCTTTGCATTTGAGAGCGGAAGGCCATGTTTTGCGAGGTTGAATCATTTTTTGCCGAATCATAAGTGAATTTCATCGGAAATATTGTAGTTACGTTAAATCATAACATCAATGAATTAATATAACTACAAAAATTATGGGAATTTCAATCTAAAGAAGAGGGTAGCAAGGAGTGTGAAGGGGGTGCTCATGCCCTTGAATTTCCCGTAAAAGCCCTCATATGGATGATGAATAGCAGAAATGCCTAAACTGGCGATAATAAAATTCGCAGCAAAACATTTCACGAGGAGTCATGATGAAAATGGGTAATTTACTCAAGTTGTTTGTTGGTGTATTCGCAAGCGCGCTATTACTAACGAGTCATCTTGCTTTTGCAGAAGCTACTTTGCCCGAGGTCTATCAAGCAATTGAATCTGGGCAATTGGCAAAAGCGGATGCCATGATGCAAGAGGTCTTGAAAAATCATCCTAATAGCGGCAAGGCACATTACATGGCTTCTGAGCTTTACCTCAAAGAAGGTAAGTTAGATGCTGCAAGAAGCGCTTTTGTACAAGCAGAAAATCTGGCGCCAGGTTTACCATTTGCTCAACCTGATTCTGTACAAAGGCTCCAAGCGCAATTACGTGCAGGTACAGCACCAGGCAACGTTAATACTAATGCGGGTGCAAATTCCATCTTTACTAGCCCAGTTTTTTGGATCTTGATTGCTATCTTGGTTGCGGGCGTAATCTTCTTTATGAGGAAGCGCCAGCAGCCAGTGGAGGTTTATAACGCGCCGACTGCAAATGGACCATATCCAGGGGCACCAGGAGCGCCTGGCACCTATCCGCCTGGTTACCCAGGCGCACCAGCATCTGGCATGGGCGGTGGTTTAATGGGCAGCTTAGCGACTGGTGCAGCACTCGGTGCTGGTATGGTTGCTGGTGAAGCTTTGGCAAGTCATTTAATGGGCGGTAATCAACGCCCAAATCCAAACCTCAATAACGACTTTAACCAAGTAGGCGGTCAAGCACCAGATGCTGCCAACTTTGGCGTCAATGATGCAAGCTCTTGGGATGATGGTGGTTCGAGCTCTTGGGATGATGGCGGTGGTGATTTTATGAGCGACGTGTAAGAATAACTAAGAGGGTGGAGAGAGCACTATGGCAATTTCAATGTACCAAGCGTCAATACCGCAATTGACAAAGATGCTCACCAATCTTTCCAATATCCTCAAAAAGGGTGAGGAGTTTGCAAGTGCCAAGAGTCTTGATAGCAAAGCATTGGTGGAGGGTCGTCTTGCCCCAGATATGTTTCCGCTATCCAAGCAAGTTCAAATTGCTTGTGATCAAGTGAAAAATGGCATGGCGCGCCTAGCCGGTGTTGAGCCACTCAAATTTGAAGATAACGAAACTACTTTTACCCAGCTACAAGACCGTATTGCTAAAACTATTGCTTTTGCCAATAGCCTCAAGCCAGAGCAAATTAATGGCACTGAAGCAAAAGAAATTAAGTTCTCTATTAAAGAATGGAGCTTTGAGTTTGTCGGCGAGCAATATCTGCTGACCTGGATCATCCCAAACTTTTATTTCCATGTAACCACGGCTTATGACATTTTGCGTCATAACGGGGTGGAGATCGGGAAGACCGATTACTTGGGCGGCTAAGTAGCCCTTACAATATAGTCATGGAATATTTTTCACAAATCGTTGAGACTGTAAACCCTTGGCTCTTCCGAGCCAGTGTTTACTTATCCAACGCTTTTCTGGATGATCCGGCAATTCTCGCTTTTGCTTTTTGCTAGAGCGGAAAGCAAGCATCCAATAAAAAACCACCGAACATGCGGTGGTTTTTTATTTAAGGAAGTTAAAGCCTTACTTAATCATCCCTGCATTCTTGGCATCATCCATGGCTTGAGCTGTTTTCTCTTTCATAAATGCCGGCATCTTTGCCAGAGGAACATCCACAATCACAAAGCCAGCATCTTCCAATTTCTTTTTAGTCTCGGGATCGGCATTGAGCTGTGCGAAGTAGTCAGACATCTTTTGTTGCAATATCAGCGGGGTTGCTTTGGGCACGGCAACGCCACGATACGCACCATCCACCCAGTTCAATCCCAGCTCTTTAAAGGTTGGTACGTCCGGTAGAGCGGGATTACGTTTCTCAGTAGCAATTGCTAGCGTACGCACTTTCCCTTTTTGCTGAATAGCCAAAGGCAAATAACCCATAGCACCATCAACGTGCATTCCAATCAGGGCGGTAATTAAATCACCCGTGCCTTTAAAGGGAACGTAAGTAATTTTGACGCCAGCCAGTTTATTGAGGCGCTCGACTGCCATGTGGTTAGCTGAGAACTGCGCGGATCCAGCAAGCGTCATCTTGCCGGGATCTTTTTTGGCAGCCGTAATAAATTCTTGATAGGTCTTGTAAGGACTATCTGCAGACACCATCAAAGCATCTGGTGTGAAGTGATAGTAGTAGATCGCATTAATGTCTTCAGTCTTGTACTGAATGCCTTCTTGTAGCGGCTGCAAGATGGTGTGGGGAATATTGACGCCCACTACTGTTGCGCCATCGGCTGGATAGGTATTAAGGCTACTCCAAGCCAATGCGCCGCCTGCGCCAGCACGGTTCATCACTACCATCGGCTGCTTGAATTTCTTAGCGGAGATGTCGGCTTGGTAGCGCGCCACCAGGTCAGACTCGCCAGCAGGTGGGAAGGGAATGATGTACTGAATAGTCCTATCGGGGAAGGGTTGAGCATGCGCGCCGGACAACAAGCCAAGTAAAACCAAGCCAATACTCAGCAATCTACTTAGAAATTGAAATAGCTTCATTTGGAGATCTCCTCAATGACTGCATTAGTAACGTCACTCATCATGGCTGTGCCGCCTAAATCACGAGTGTGCAACTTAGGATTGGCTGTCACTTTTTCAATGGCTGCCATTAACTTTGCGCCGAGCGCTTTTTCACCCAGGAAGTCGAGCATCATTACTGCTGACCAGAAGGTGCCAATTGGATTGGCAAGACCTTTGCCCATAATGTCAAAAGCAGAACCATGAATCGGTTCAAACATGGATGGGTAACGACGTTCTGGATCCAAGTTGGCAGTTGGTGCGATACCCAAGCTGCCGGCTAGGGCAGCCGCTAAATCACTGAGGACATCGGCATGTAAGTTGGTTGCAACAATGGTGTCTAAAGATTCTGGGCGATTGACCATGCGCGCAGTAGCGGCATCAACCAATTCTTTATCCCAGGTGACACCCGGAAAATCTTTGGCAACGATATTGGCGATCTCGTCCCACATCACCATGCCATGGCGCTGAGCATTAGATTTAGTGATGACTGTGAGATGCTTGCGAGGGCGTGACTGCGCGAGCTTAAAGGCGAAGCGCTGTACGCGCTCAACGCCAACGCGAGTCATGATGCTCATATCAGAGGCAACCTCAATGGGATGGCCTTGATGGGCTCTACCGCCTACACCAGAGTATTCGCCTTCAGAGTTCTCGCGCACGATGACCCAGTCGAGTTGACCTGGTTTGCAATTACGTAGTGGTGTTTCGATGCCAGGAAGAATGCGCGTAGGACGCACGTTTGCGTATTGATCAAAGCCTTGGCAGATTTTGAGACGCAAGCCCCATAAAGTAATGTGATCCGGAATCTTGGGGTCGCCAGCAGAGCCGAACAAGATGGCGTCTTTAGAACGCAAGGGCTCAAGACCATCCTCGGGCATCATGATGCCGTGCTTACGGTAATAATCACCACCCCAATCAAATTGCTCGAATGCAAAAGCGACTTCAGGATGTTTTTTGCTTAAGGCATTTAATACCTTCTCGCACTCCGGGATTACTTCTTTGCCAATGCCGTCGCCTGGGACGGACGCAATCTGATACGTCTTCATATGTCTCCTACTGTTCTTTTTATATGAGCCACTGGATTACTTCCGCAGTAACTTCTGGAATCATTATGCAATTCCTTAGGGGGCAATATGAGTAGGGTCAACTCGGGGTTTATGACTAGTGAGGCCGAGAAAAAAGAGGGGGTGGGAGTGAGTCTATAGCCCCAAAACAACAAAAATAAGGCCATTTTTGCGGTTTTTACATATACTGTATAAACATACAGTATATTAATGACTATGACGCAAGTAATAAACCCCGCAAAAGTAACCCTGAGCCAGGCACCACAAGCCTTGACAGGCCATTTTGCCGCCTATGAGCTCAAGCTCCTAAGCCACCGGATGTCAGCTGGATTCCCTAGTCCAGCGGCAGATTACGCTGAAGACGGCCTCGATCTGAACCATTACCTCGTCCAAAACAAGCCAGCCACCTTCATGTTCACTGTGAAGGGGGACTCCATGCTGGGTGCGGGGATTTGTGATGGCGACAAGGTCGTCGTTGATAAGGCTCTTAAGCCAAAACATAAAGATATCGTAGTCGCGGTGGTTGATAGCGAGTACACCATCAAGCGCCTTTATCAGTTACGCGGCCGTATTGAGCTCCAACCAGAAAACCCAAACTATCAAGCCATCACCTTTAATGAAGGCAGTGAGCTACAAATCTGGGGTGTAGTGGTTGGGGTAGTACGAAAGTACAGCAATGCCAGCACCAGATACAACAAAGAGGGCAAGTGAGATGAATGCACAAAACATTTCAAATCCACTCTTCGCACTCGTAGATGTAAATAATTTCTATGTTTCTTGTGAGCGCGTATTCCAGCCTAAGTTAGAAGAGGTGCCGATGGTGGTGCTATCCAATAACGATGGCTGCGCCGTAGCGCGCAGTGCTGAAGTCAAAGCGCTTGGCGTCAAGATGGGAACACCCTGGTTTCAAATGAAGGACTTAGCCAAGCAGCATGGCATTCAGGCTTACTCGTCTAATTACACCTTGTATGGTGACATGAGTAGTCGCGTAGTTCAGGTGCTGAGAGCATTCACGCCCAACCTAGAGGTTTACAGCATCGACGAGAGCTTCTTGCAAATCGAGACCGTCTTAAAGCAGTATCAAGACACGATTGAATTAGGTCAAAAAATCAAGCGGGAAGTGAAAGACACTACTGGCTTGCCAGTCTGTGTGGGCATTGGTGCTAGCAAGACCTTAGCTAAGTTAGCCAATCACTTGGCTAAGAAACACAAGCAGTTCGTTGGGGTATGTGATGTCAATGCCATGGCCAAAGAAGAGCTCTATCAGTGGATGAGCGAGACTGGGGTGGGCGAGGTCTGGGGTGTAGGTAAACAAATCGCCAAGAAACTCAAGACCCAAAACATTCAGAGCGTATTTGATCTTTTGCAAGTCTCACCACAAGCTATGCGTCAACAGTTTGGCGTAGTGATGGAGCGTCTCTGTTATGAACTCCGTGGCACATCTTGCTTGCAACTAGAAGAAGTAGCGCCAGCCAAACAACAAATTATTGCCTCACGCAGTTTTGGTAAGTTAGTGACTAGCCAGGTAGAACTTGCAGAATCAGTTGCTACCCATGTAGCGCGCGCCGCTGAAAAGCTCAGAACGCAAAATAGCACTACGGGCGCGCTCACCGTATTTATTCAAACCAATCCGTTTAAGCAAAACGAGCCACAGCATCACCAAAGCGTCACGATTCCATTAGCGAATCCAACGGATAACACGTTGACCTTAACCAATGCAGCGCTGGCTGGCCTCAAGAAAATCTACCAAACGAACTTCCGCTACAAGAAGGCGGGCGTCATTCTGAATCTCATTAGCGATAAGTCAACCGCTCAGCAATCCCTGTTTGAGGATATCGAGACTAAAGGTAAGTCTGCTCACTTGATGAAAGCGGTGGATGAGATCAACACGCGCTTTGGCAATGCATTCATCAGATCTGCAGCCGCAGGAACCAACGGCACTAAAGAAGAGTGGCAGATGAGATCAAACAATCGGTCGCCGAACTATACGACTAAGTGGGATGAGTTACCGGTAGTTAGATAAAGAATTCAGCAACAAAAAACAATTAATCAATAACACGTAACAACGCATAAAGAGGAGAAGCAAATGGACTTATTAAACAACTTCAACGGAATTTCTCTCGTAGCCATCATGGTTTTGTCTTACTGCGCAGTATTGAAAAATACTAAGCGCCATGAAGGCGCAACAAAACAAGTCTTTAATCGTAAATATCAGTAAAGAACAAGCAGTAGGCCTGGAAGGGGAATAAGGAAATCACGGATTCCTTATTCCCTAGTAAAGGCTGTTACTTGGCTTCTAAAGCTTTGCGCAAATAAGTAGAGACATTGTCTTGGCGTAGTAGCCATTGCTTGTAATCACTGGGTACTTGACTAATGAGCTCACCCTTATGTTTGCCATAAGGCATGGTCTTTGGAATTCTGGCTTTCTCGGACATCTCCCATAAAGCATCCAAAGAAACGGGGTGTAACTTATCGATAATCTGAGCAACAATTTTTGAGCAGATCCATACATCGGCTAAGGCGCTATGCGCATTGCGTAATTGCTCTCGTGCCGTCTCGCGCTCAAAGTAATAGAGTAGTGCGCTTTGCGTGTGACTATCTAAATCAGGCCATAGACTACGCGCAAGTGCCAAAGTGCAAATGCGCTTGACCTCAGGGCTGCCAATCGCAACCCAATCAAAATCAATATTGTGGCCAATAAGATATTTAGTTCCAGCCGGCAATCTAAAAGAGCTGCTTGCGGGACAGTTGATCAATTCCTCATCCATGATGTGATGAGTGGCAAGTGCACCTAAGCTAATGGGTTTTCCCGGGTTGTAACGTTGCACCCAAGGATTGCCTACTTCGAATGGATTAAGTGAGGTGACATCGAGTGAGGCAGCTTCAATAATGACGGCATCATTTTTATCGGTCGCTTCTACATCAAAAATAATGGCTTGGGGCATAAGTGCTTTTTATTGGGTTTGTACAGATCTATTGTGCCTTGTGTATCAATTCGTTTACACCTAAATCATCCGCACGCCCTATTCGGCGAGATCGCATAGTTCTACGCTCAAATATTCCACATTGAGGAGGGCATACTTTGCGCGTGTCTATTGAGTGTTCCCATAAACAATTGCAGTTATTTAGGATCTCGTTAGACGCACTAACAGTCCTGGTTTTGCTCATTATTTGGATGATTTGGGGAATTTTCAGGGTTCTGAAGATCTTCTGAATTCCTGGGGGGGGTGGATGAGCCAAACCCCCGGCACTGGCAGAAATTGGGTTTGGCTGCTTCGTTCCCGACCTGACCAGGTTATCCAACCCACCATGCGGGGAGGCCCATCCAATTCCATTTTAGCTTGTTAGAATGTAAGACATGACAGCATTGGCATTAGCCCGTTCGTGGCGCCCCAAAACCTTCTCTGAATTAGTTGGCCAAGACCACGTGGTTAAGGCCTTAACCCATGCTTTGGATCAGGGTCGCCTGCACCACGCATGGCTCTTCACGGGTACCCGTGGAGTAGGTAAGACCACAATTGCCCGGATTATGGCCAAAGCCCTCAACTGCACTGGATCCGATGGTTCAGGCAAGATGACTTCAGAGCCTTGCGGTAAATGCCCGGCCTGTATGGAAATTGATGCAGGTCGCTTTGTTGACTATATTGAGATGGATGCGGCAAGTAATCGTGGTGTTGACGATATTGCCGCTCTCCTAGAGAAGGCAGCTTACGCACCCAGCAATGCGCGTTATAAGGTCTACATGATTGACGAGGTGCACATGCTCACCAATCATGCCTTCAATGCCATGCTTAAAACTTTGGAAGAACCTCCAGAGCACGTTAAATTTATTCTGGCGACAACTGATCCACAAAAGATTCCTGTAACTATCTTGTCTCGTTGCTTACAGTTCAACCTCAAGCAAATGCCAGTACCGCTCATCGTTGAGCATTTAGAAAAAGTGCTTGCTGCAGAAAAAGTAGAATGTGAAGTCAATGCCTTACGTGTTCTCGCCAAGGCAGCTCAAGGTTCAATGCGTGATGCCTTATCGTTAACTGATCAGGCTATTGCCTATGCGGCTGGCAAGGTTAGCGAAGAATCCGTACGTGGCATGCTCGGCACCTTAGATGACGCTTACCTCATCCGTATTTTGGATTGCTTGATTGCTAAAGATGGTGCAAGCCTGCTCGCAGTCGCAAATGAAATGGGTGAGCGCAGTATGTCTTTCTCATTGGCGTTGCAAGATCTTTCAAGTCTGTTGCAAAAAATTGCAGCAGCGCAAGTTGTTCCAGAGTCCGTTTTAGAAGATTGGCCAGAAGCAGGCGAGATTCGTCGCTTGGCAGGCCTGCTCACAAAAGAAGAAGCGCAGCTCTTCTATCAAATTACGATTACTAGCCGCCCAGATTTATCGCTGGCACCGGATGAGCAAACGGGCTTTGCCATGACGCTATTGCGTATGTTGGCGTTTCGTCCCGGAAGCAATGGCGGTGGAGGAAGCAATTCTTCTTCAGCGCCATCATCACCCTCGGCTCCACCAGTAAATACTGCCCGGCCAGCAGCGCCCGCTCCTAAGGCGTCTGCACCAGCACCTGCTGCTAGAGTGGCCGCGCCTGCCGCTCCGATGTCGACACCGTCAGCACCACCTGCCGCAGCTAGTTCTACCGAGCGTCCTGATTGGCATGCCTTAATGCGTCAGTTACCCGTTAAAGGGATGGTGCAGCAGTTAGCATTCCAGACAGAGTTGCAAGATTGGAGCGATTCACCTGCTGGAGTACGTGCAACCATCGTTACGCCAATGCCGCAGTTAGCTTCTGACGCTTCTGTTGGCCGTTTGGCTGATGCGCTCACCGCTCACTTTGGCAAGCCCGTCAAGATCGTGATTGAGAAGGGCGAAGTAGAAGGCAAGACTGTTGCTAAAGTTGATGCCCAGATTCATCAAGAGAAGAGAGTGAATGCGGAGCAAATGATTGCGGCCGATCCATTTATTCAACAATTAGAAAAAGAGTTTGGTGCCAAGGTAGTTGGCGGTTCTGTGAAACCTCTTTAATTCAATATCAATTTTCATAAATCATAAGTAATACCACTAAGGAAATAAAGCGATGATGAAAGGTGGACTTGCTGGCCTCATGAAACAGGCTCAGCAGATGCAGGAGAAGATGAAAACTGCGCAAGCCGAATTGGCTGCGTTGGAAGTGACTGGCCAAGCGGCTGGTGGTCTGGTTAAAGTAACCATTTCTGGCAAATACGAACTCAAACGCGTGCAGATTGATCCGGGTGCAATGGACGATCGTGAGATGTTGGAAGACCTCATCGTGACCGCCTACACAGAAGCATTCAAACAGGTGGAAGCGGCAAGTGCCCAGATGATGTCTGGCGCCACTGCTGGTATGCCTATGCCTCCCGGCTTTAAGTTGCCATTCTAAATAAGAACCTGAATATTTAATGGCACGCATAGAAGCTCCTCAAGATGCACTCGGTCGATTGATTGAGGCATTACGCGTTCTGCCTGGGGTAGGCCCCAAGTCAGCGCAGCGCATGGCGTTCTATTTGTTACAACATGACCGTAATGGTGCAGCAGTCCTTGCTCAGTCATTGGGTGAAGCAGTAGAAACTGTTGGACACTGCGCGCGTTGCAATACGTTTTCAGAGACCCAGGTTTGTAGTACTTGTTCCGATGGTCGCCGTGATCCTTCATTGCTGTGCATTGTGGAAACGCCTGCAGACCAGGTGATGGTGGAGCAGACACTCAGTTTCAAAGGTAATTACTTTGTATTGATGGGTCGTCTCTCACCACTCGATGGCATGGGTCCAAACGAAATTGGCTTTGATCGATTGCTCAATCGCATTGAGATTCCCGATACCGGTGTACCGATTCGTGAAGTGGTCTTGGCTACGAATTTCACGAGTGAAGGTGAGGCCACTGCGCATTACATTGGTGAAGTACTCAAGTCGAAAGGTATCAAGGTCACTCGCATCGCGCGAGGTATCCCAGTGGGTGGTGAGCTCGAGTATGTGGATGCTGGCACCTTGGCTCGCGCCTTAATGGATCGCCGCTAATTCTTCTTCGTTCCGGGTGGTGAGTTGTTTTCGGGGCACACCCAAAGACTAATTCGAGCCCAATCCATCAGTGATTGATCCTCGATCTGTCATCTCTAGGACATAAAGACTAGGTAAATTGCCTCTTTTTGGGGATAATTTGGGCTGCACCACCCTTGGGCTTCAATCCCAGGCCGTGAGAGCACAGATTTTTCCTTCAATCTGTTGCCATAACCACTAGGTTTAGCAACCTCATCAGAAATCGTGAATGACCCGCAAGCTTTTGCTCATTCTCTTGTTAAGTTTTGTCACTGCTTCTGTGTATGCACAGCGGGCAGGGTCAGGTGCCGACCAAGTTGCGAGTTTTGCAGAAGCTATTGAGGGCTTGCCAACCGAGGGCGAGGTCCTTGGTTTGCCGGTAAACGTGCATGGTCAAACAACCTATATCAACCAGCGTTATAACAACTTCACATCCTCTTATTCAGGACAAAATAGTTTATCTGACTTAAAGTCGATGAGTTATACCTGGTCTGGCACTTTATTTTTTGGTGCACGCTTAGCTCCTAATACCGACATCTACTTCAACCCCGAAGTTGTTTCTGGCGTACCGTTTTCAGGCTTGGTAGGTCTCGCCGGTTTTACCAACGGTGAAGCAACCAAAGCGACTGGGGCTCAAGCAAAGTTTTATTCTGCCCGTGCTTTTTTGCGTCAGACTTTTAATCAGGAGGGCGATAAGATTGTTCTGGAAAACGAAGCCAATCAAATTACCCAAACAGTAAGCAGTAATCGCGTTGTAGTCACCGCCGGTCAGTTTTCTACATTAGATATTTTTGACGACAGTCGTTACGCTAAGGATCCTCGCGTGCAGTTTATGAACTGGGGCAATATGACCTATCTAGCCTATGACTATGCAGCCGATGCGCGTGGCTACAGTACTGGCTTGGCGGGCGAGTGGTACCTGGGTAATTGGGTGATGCGTGCTGGACGTATGCTTGCTCCAAAGACTCCGAATGGTAGAGATCTCAATTGGCAAATCTTTAATACTTACGGCGATCAAGTTGAGGTTGAGCGCCAACATCAAATTGCCGACTTGCCTGGTAAGGTGAGTGTGCTTGCTTATCGCAATAAAATGATCTTGGCGCGTTTTTCTGATGCGACTAATTACGTAATTGCCAACAATGCGCAAGGTACACAAGCCATTAATAATGTGCGCACCAACTATCAATACAAAACGGGTATTGGCATTAATGGTGAGCAAGCATTAACCAAAGATCTCGGGATCTATGGCCGCGCATTTACATCGGATGGGCATACCGAAACCATGTCCTTCACCGAAGCGGATAATTCTTTATCGGTAGGTATGGGACTGAATGGCGAAAGTTGGAGTCGTCCAAAAGATACCGTTGGTATTTCAATGATGCAAAACGGCTTATCAAGCTATCGGAAGAATTACTTACAGTCTGGCGGAGTGTCCTACTTTATTGGTGACTATGCCGGTCCAGGACAGACAATTTCTTATCGTCCAGAGCGTATTGGTGAGGTGTATTACAACGCGACTGTGATTAAAAATGTTCTGGCAGGTTTGAACTTCCAGCACATCAATAATCCGGCCTATAACGCGGCCCGTGGACCTGTAAATATCCTCTCTTTTAGGATCCACGCCGAGTTTTAGGAGTTTTAATGACTTTAGCCATAATTATTATGTTTAGAATCAATAAGATAGCAATTTTCAATAATTCGACTTTTGGCTTTTGTCCCCTATAATCCTTAAAACCCTCGGAAACGGCGTTGGACTAGTTCTAAATCCGCATCTGGGGCTATAAAAACAGCATTTTTATTGATTTAGAGGCAGCCGCTTTTGTTGATTCTCGGCAAACACAAAACTAGCGTAGCTACACCGCTCAAAAGAGTGACTCCATTTGCAATGGCAGCCTTTGTTCTTTGCGCCTCTACTTTTTCTATTTCAGCGTTTTCTCAGTCATCTGCAGATAGCGCTCCAGCAAGTGTGACCATTCAGTCTAACGATACTTCATTAGCAGCGCCACCATCCATTGGTGCGCAACTTGGCGCTAGCTCTAAGGCGGCCGAAATGTTTGCTCCAGTCACAAAAGCAAATACTCCAAAAATTTATACCAAGCCTATTGCATCTGGACCAACGGAGATGGATTTGCGCCAGCTTTGGAATGAGCTCAAGGCGAATAATCCGCAATTATCTTCATTGCGTGAGTCTTACTTATCTGCTAAGGCGACTGTTCCACAAATTAATGCGCCAGCCAATCCGCAAGTAGGATTGGTGTGGTCAGGTATGCCGGTGAATTCTCCGCTTGCTTTAGGTGGGGCAAATGCACCTTCTCCCAACAACCCTGGCGGCGGCGGTATCAGTAGTAACAATGCTATTTCGATTGCGCAACCTTTTCAGTTTCCAGGCAAAAAAAGCTTAGCAGCGAATATTGCCGATACAAATGCAGAGGCTTTATTGGCTCAGTCAGAAGCGACCTATTTGCAGTTAGGTGCGCAGCTTTCCAGTCTTTACTACGGCGCACTCGCCTCACAAAAGCAACTACAGGTTCTTAAAGAGTCCGTCATCCGACTGGAGATGATTAAGAATGTAGCTAAGGCCCGTTATGCGAATAATGCTGCAGCTTATGTTGAGTATCTGAATGCGCAAGTGGCACAAAGCGCTGCTGAAGCCGATCAATTTAATGTTGACCGTCAACTTCAAGTTGCTATTAATAGTATTAATACCTTAGTGGGTCGCCACTCCCGTGAGAAGCTTGTACTCCGCGGTGATGTGCGTCGTGCTATGAATGGTGTACCTACATTAATTGAGCTTGAAGACTATGCTGAAAGCAGTCATCCTGCTTTAAAGAGTTCCGCGCTGCAATTGGATGCTGCACGTAAGGGTGTGGATCTTGCTAAGAAAGCTTATTTGCCAGACTTCCAAGTGATTGGTTCATCTTACACACCGCGTGGTCCATTTTCCGCAAACAATGGCGCACTGTTCTACCAGTTAGAGTTGGATCTCATCATTCCTTTGTATTTCTTTACCAAGGAAAAGTACGGGGTAGAGCAGGCGCAGCGCAATCAAGCAGCTGCTGAGGCGGGCAATATCTCTAATCGTCAGCAAATCGTGCTTGCTGTGAACACTGCTTATGCTGCTTATGAGCAGGCCAAGAATCAAACCCAGTTTTTAAAAGATCGCCAAGTACCACAAGCAGATGCTGCTTACAAGGTGGGATTAATTCAGTATTCCAATAACGGTCAAGGCTTTAATGATTTATTGACGGCACAGACGCAGTTGCGTAATTTAGAGGTGCAACTGGCTTTGGCGGAAGCAAATTTGATGCAATCCCAGGCAGTCTTGCTGGTTTCTGCTGGCAAAGAACCTTTTTAAGGAGTTGTTTTGAAGGACAAGTTAACCCATATCCTCAAGCGAGCTTCTGAAGAGATTCAGAAGCTAAGGGATAAATTTACTGCTCGCATTGCCGCTAATACGAATCAGATTCATCGCTCATATTGGGCGTTACCCCCAGAGACACGTGCCCGTCTCCGCTTAGTCATTATTTGTGTTTCTATTTTGATGCTGGGTATTGTGATTGGTTTGTTTGTTAACGTGAACCGTCCAGTCAAACTTGAGAAAACAGCCAAGACTTTATCGATTGAAAACAGTGGTGCAATGGAGTTAAAGCTCCCAGGCGTAGATCTCAATCCCAATATTTATATTTTCCAAGATGCCGTAAAAACTCAAGTGCCTGTTGAGTTAAGTGTTCCGGGCCGCCTAGCATTTAATGCTGAAAAATCTAAGGTACTCTCTGCTAGAGCCCCTGGAAGGGTAGAGCGTATCTATGCTTTTGATGGCGCGCCAGTTGAAGTCGGCTCTCCAGTGGTTGAGCTCTATAGTCCTGAGTTTCTCTCTGCGCAACAAGAGTATTTACTGTCCTCTAAGACCGCTAAAGTGCTTGAGGCGAACAAGACAATGAGTGATCTGTTGGGCGATGCTCAAATTACGCAACAGGCTGCTGCAAACCGGATGCGTAATCTAGGGGCGAGTGATGGAGATATTAAGACTTTAGATAAAAGTGGAAAAACCCAATATAACTTAGTGATGCGCTCTCCTTTACAGGGCGTGGTGGTAAAGCGCTCAATAGAGCCAGGATCGATCGTAAATGCTGGCGATGTTTTGGTGACCTTGGCAAATCCTAAAGAGTTGTGGTTCTTAGGTAATGTGTACGAGCAGGATATTCGGAAGATTCAAAAAGGGCAGGCCATGGTGCTGCGTTCCGAGTCCTATCCTGATAAAGAATTTATTGCAACGGCCAATTACATTGCGCCAGTGATTGATCCAGAGACACATGCTTTGCTCATCCGTTGTGATGTTGAAAATACCGATGGTTTATTGCGCCCCGATATGTATGTCAGCGCAAAGCTTAAGACGGGCGAGGCAGAGGCTGTTGTCGTCCCTCAGTCAGCCATTGTGCGGGTACGTGAGATGCGTTATGTCATCATCAAAACATCTAAAGACACCTTCCGCCGTTTCTCAGTTAAAGGCTACGACCTTGATGGCAAGCGTTTCGCGGTAACCGAGGGGCTGGAGCCTGGAATGTTGGTCTTAACTGATGGCGCGGTTCTATTGAACGACCGTTTTGCCAAGCAGGAGGAATAATTGAGTTTTGTAACCTCCTTCATTCGGGGAGTTTTAGATAAGCGCGTCATTATTTTATTTGCCGCTGCTGTGCTGTTGGTGCTTGGCACATTTAGCTTAAAACAATTACCGATTCAGCCATACCCAGGAGTTGCGCCGCTGACGATTCAGGCGATTTCCCAATGGCCAGGGAGAAGTACAACTGAGGTTGAACAGCAAGTCACTATTCCAGTTGAGAATGCCTTAGCTGGTATTCCGGGGGTAAAAGCGTTTCGCTCAGTATCTCTGTTTGGTTTGTCCGTTGTTACGTTGAAGTTCAATGACAATGCCGACCCCTTTAAAGTTCGCCAAATCTTCATCACCAATTTAGGCAATGTGGCGTTTCCGCCAGGGGTAAATTCCAGTGTTAGTCCAGATTCAGATGCGACCGGTGAAATCTTGCGTTACCAGGTGACTTCTGATTACGCGTCACCTACACGTCTTAAGACCTTACAAAATTACGAGATCTATAAAGAGCTCAAGCAAACTCCAGGGGTAGCTGACGTTTCTTCCTTTGGTGGCAAAGTTCGCCAATATCAAGTCATTGTTAGCCCAGAAAGTCTTCAGTCCAAGGGCGTGACTGTGCCTCAGGTGATCGATGCACTAACGAAAGCGAATGACAACACTGGTGGTGGCATATTGCCAAGTGGCGAGCAACAGTTTGTCGTGCGCGGTGTGGGCCTACTGAAGAATATTGCTGATATTAAACAAGTAGTTGTTGCAGTCAATAAGGGAGTACCAGTTCGAATTGGCGATATTGCAACTGTTCTTATTGGTAATGCACCCCGCTTGGGCCTGTTTCAGTTCGATAGCAATCCAGACTCTGTTGAAGGGATCGTCTATCTACGTCGCGGTGAAAATGCCTCAGAAGTCTTGGCTCGCGTGCGTGAAAAAATTGATAACGTCAATAATCACATCTTGCCACCCGGTATTCAGGTGAGACCTTTTTATGACCGACAGGTGTTGCTGGACATCACTGTAGGCACTGTGAAGCACACCATGTTCTTTGGCATCACCATGGTTCTGGTATTGCTCTATGTATTTTTAGGTAATTTCCGCGCTGCGGCAGTCGTAGCCGCTGTGATTCCGTTAGCGCTATGTTTCTCTTTCATCATGATGTATATATTCAATGTGCCAGCGAATTTGATCTCGCTAGGAGCAATTGACTTCGGTGTGATTGTGGATGCGGCTGTGATCATTACGGAAAACGTGATGCGCCATATGGAAGAGGGTGGTAAGCGGGTCAATCAAAGCATTATTTTGGCCACTAGCGAAGTCCAGCGTGCCATGATTTATTCCACCAGCATCATCATTGTGGCTTATTCACCGTTGTTTTTAATGGGCGGTGTTGAAGGTATTATCTTTAAGCCAATGGCCTTCACTATGGGCTTTGCTTTGGTGGCCTCGATTATTCTGAGTTTGACCTTCTTGCCGGCATCGATGTCTTATGTTTTTGGTGAAAATTTCCATCATGCGCCGCCTAAATTCATTACTTGGATGCTCGAGCGTTATCGCCCTTTGCTCCGAAAGTGGATGGATCATCCTCGTCATGTCATTGCTGTATCTATTTTTATCTTAGGCGTAACTTTATTAAGCGCGACTCGATTGGGAACGGCGTTCTTACCAACGCTCGAAGAAAACAATATTTGGTTGCGCGTGACCTTACCTAATACGGTTGATCTTGATTACTCTATTAAGGTTGCCAATCAACTGCGTGAGACTTTCTTAAAGCAGCCAGAATTAGAAAAAGTTGCCGTTCAAATTGGTCGCCCTGATGATGGTACGGATTCTACTGGGGTATTTAACCAAGAGTACGGCTTGTATTTAAAGTCTCCTGAGTCGATGCCAAAAGGCACAAGCAAGCATGTTCTATTACAACATCTGCAGGCTGAGCTCGATAAGATCCCGGGTATTAATTACAGCTTCTCTCAGTACATCCAAGATAACGTGAATGAGGCCTTATCTGGAGTTAAGGGAGAAAACTCAGTCAAAATTTTTGGCTCCGATCTAGAGGTGCTTGCACAAAAAGCGCATGAAGTAGTGACGCAACTCAAAAAAGTACGCGGTATTGAGGATGAAAATACCCTCAAAGAATTGGGTCAACCTACTTTGAATATTCAGATCGATCGCGATAAGGCTGCGCGTTACGGCGTGAATGTCAGTGATATTCAAACAGTGGTTGCAAATTCGATTGGCGGTGCGCCAGTTTCAAACTTCCTAGAGGATGAAAAAACCTTTGGAATTGCCGTTCGTTTAAATGAAGCAAGCCGCAATGACATTCCCGATGTCACGAACTTATTGATTGATACACCCAATGGGCAAAAGGTTCCCTTGGGTATGGTGGCTAATGTTCGATTAACCGATGGCCCATTCTTTATCTATCGTGAAGCAGGTAAGCGCTACATCGCTGTGATCTTTAGTGTACGTGGTCGAGACTTGGGTAGTGCTGTAGAGGATGCCAAGTATTTAGTTGAAAAGAACGTAGCTTTACCAACGAATTACACTATTGCTTGGGACGGTCAATTTAATCAAATGAAGGCTGCACAACAAAAGCTCATGGTCATCATTCCATTGACGCTCGTTGCCATTTTCTTATTGCTTGTAACTGCCTTGGGTAATTTCCGCGATGCAGTGATTGTTTTGATCAACGTTCCATTCGCTGCTATTGGTGGCATCATTGCTTTGCATCTTGGTGGCGAGACCTTGAGTATTTCTGCTTTGTTTGGATTCTTATCGCTCTTTGGTATTGCAATCCAAGATGGTGTGATTTTGATCTCTTATATTAATAAAACCGTAGCTGAAGAGTCTGGCGCCATGAAAGATGCGATGGTAGATGGTGCTGCATTGCGTGTTCGCCCTGTGCTAATGACAGCAATGTTGGCTGGTTTAGGTCTTCTACCTGCAGCTTTGTCCCATTCGATCGGTTCCGAGGCGCAACGTCCGTTGGCTCTTGTGATTGTGGGCGGCATGGTAACCACTACGATTTTAACTTTACTAGTTTTGCCAGTGATCTACGCAGCAATGAGAGCGCGTGGCACACGTAAACAGGGGCTTGTTTAATCATGTCAAAACAACCGCATATCTTGGTTTCAAATGATGATGGCTATTTGGCTCCTGGCTTATTAGCCTTAGTCAATGCGGTACGTCCATTAGGGCGAATTACTGTGATTGCTCCAGAACAAAATCACAGCGGGGCTTCAAACTCCTTGACGCTCTCTAGACCACTCTCGATTCATCGAGTAGCTGGCGGTGAGCGTGACGGTTTTTTCTTTATCAACGGTACGCCAACAGATTGTGTGCACGTTGCCATGACTGGATTTTTGGATGAGAAACCTGACCTAGTGATCTCTGGCATTAATCAAGGCGAGAACATGGGTGAAGATACGCTTTACTCTGGCACAGTTGCTGCTGCAGTTGAGGGCGTGATGTTTGGTGTACCAGGCATCGCTTTCTCACAAATTGATCGTGGGTGGAATCGTATTGAAGATGCCGCTAAAGCAGCGCATGATGTAGTAGCCCAAATGCTGGTTTCTGCCTTGGCTCGTACTGAGGGTGCGGCAACACTACTGAACGTCAACATCCCTAATCGTCCTTATGCTGATTTATATCGCTGGCGTGTAACCCGTCTCGGTAATCGTCATCACTCACAACCAGTAGTCGTGCAAGACAGTCCACGTGGCGAGAAGATCTACTGGATTGGCGCCGCAGGCGATGTCAAAGAGGGCTCTGAAGGTACTGACTTTCATGCAATTGCTGAAGGATGTATCTCGATTACGCCAATGCAACTTGATTTAACGCACCATGCTCGTTTAGCGGCAATGCGCGCAAATGGCTGGGACCGCGGTTGAAGGCTCCGACCGAACGCTTTGCTGCTTATCGGCAGGCTCTAGCAGCGAAAGTACATGCTGGGGGAGTAAAGCACGGCAAAACATTAGAGGCAATTGCCACTGTCCCACGTCATGCTTTTATGGATGCTGGATTACATGCGCAAGCCTACGAAGATACTGCGCTACCAATTGGGCATGAGCAGACCATCTCTAAACCATCAGTAGTTGCACGCATGATTGAGTTACTTCACAAGCCTAAACATAAACTTGGCAAAGTATTGGAGATTGGTACCGGTTGCGGTTACCAAGCGGCGGTACTGAGTTTATTGGCAGACGAGGTTTATTCCATAGAGCGTATTCGTCCGCTACATGACATGGCAAGAGCTAAGTTGCGCCCATTTCGCATTAACAACCTTCGTTTAATATATGGCGACGGTATTTTAGGTTTGCCTCAGGCTGCTCCATTTGATGGGATTATTTTGGCTGCAGCTGGCTTGGGTATTCCGGATGCCTTGCTAGATCAGTTATCGATAGGTGGACGCTTGGTAGCCCCAGTCGTCAAGAATGACAAAGAGCAGCAGCTGGTAATGGTTGAAAGAATGAGTTCCCAGCGCTATCAAAGAACTGTACTGGACGGGGTCTTTTTTGTACCCTTACAATCAGGGGTAGTATGAGATTTATGATGAATTCACCAATTCAGAACCCAATTTAATGTCATCCACTTTATTGAAGCTTTTCCTCGCCGCGCTCATGTCCTCATCTTTGATGTTGATGGTTGGATGTTCTACACCTCGCACTAAGCCTGCTAGCGTGACTGATCGTAGCGGTGGCTCAACTGAGCCTGCGCCCCCTGGTTACTATCGCGTTAAAAAAGGTGACACCTTGGCGCGCATTGCTTTGGACCATGGTCAGGCACCGCGTGATGTGGTGCAGTGGAACAAGACAGCCAATCCTAGCTTTAATCCCAACGTGATTGAGGTCGGTGACTTGATCATGGTTAAAGCACCAGCAGGAACTAAGCCCGCAAAAGTGGCTGAGAAAAAACCTGCAGCGGATAAAGCAGATTCAGTAGCCTCCACTCCTGAGTCAGCGAAAAACGAGGTAGTTGCTGAGCCAGGTATTCGTTTATCTTGGCCTGCAAAAGGTAAGGTTACTGGTGAGTTCAGTGAGACCAATAAAGGGATTGATATTGCCGGCAAGGTCGGCGAGCCAGTTCTTGCCGCCTCTGATGGCAAAGTAGTCTACGCAGGTAATAGTTTGCGTGGCTATGGCAACCTTGTGATTGTTAAGCACGATAATACCTATCTCACTGCTTATGCCCACAACAGTAAGCTCTTGGTAAAAGAGGGTGATGCTGTTCGTAAGGGTCAGAAGATTGCTGAGATGGGCGATACAGACACTACTGCAGCAAAGCTGCATTTCGAGTTACGCGTTAACGGCAAACCTGTTAATCCAACGCCGTACTTGCAGTAATGTTGTTCGTCTAAGGTAGGCGTCATGGCGACCGTTCTTGTCTTTGATATTGAAACCATTCCAGATGTCTCTGGATTACGTCGTCTGGAGAATTTTCCAGACTCCATGAGTGATGCCGAGGTTGCTAGCAAAGTGATGGCTGAGCGCGCAGAAAAGACCGGTAGTGAATTTCTACCCTTGTTTCTGCAAAAGATTGTTGCCATCTCTTGTGTGATTCGCAGAACTACTAAAGAGGGCTTGCCACAAATTAAAGTGGGCACTCTAGGCACTCCGCAGGATGATGAGAAGGTCCTAATACAAGCCTTCTTTGATCTCATCGAAAAATACACCCCTCAACTCGTTTCTTGGAATGGCAGCGGCTTTGATTTACCCGTGTTGCACTATCGCGCATTAGCGAATCATGTGCAAGCTCCCCGCTACTGGGAGATGGGTGAGAGCCAGGATTCTGATAGCCGAGAATTTAAGTGGAATAACTACATCAGTCGTTATCACATGCGTCATCTTGACATGATGGATCTGTTGGCTAAATTCAATGGTCGTGCGAATGCCCCTTTAGATGGGTTGGCAAAGCTATGTGGTTTCCCGGGCAAGATGGGTATGGACGGCAGCCAAGTATGGCCCGCGTATCAAGATGGCAAGATTAATGACATCCGCCGTTACTGCGAGACCGACGTGGTCAATACCTATCTCATGTACTGCCGCTTTCAATTGCTGCGTGGCGGCTTTTCTCACGCTGAATATCAAGAAGAAATTGAATTCGTAAAGGCTTATTTAGAAAAAGAATCTAAAGAGCCTAACGGTGGTCAGTGGCAAGAATATCTCCAAGGTTTTTCTGCGAATGCGTAGAGGGGATAAGCCGGTCAATATTGAGGTGACTGAGCCAATTAAAGTCGAAGCACTGGATTTGGATGCCCAGGGGATTGCGCGCCTAGCCCCCAATGAGGAGGAGGTCGCCCAAGGTCAAAGCGGTAAGGTGATCTTTATTAAGGGTGCGCTGCCAACCGAGTTGGTCACTTACACTATCACCAGTGATAAAGCGCGCTTTAGTAAGGCTAAAGTACGCGACATTCTGAAACCCGCCGTATTTAGGGTGGAACCTAAGTGCAAAGCCTTTGGTGTGTGTGGTGGCTGCACCATGCAGCATCTAGATATACGAGCGCAAGTGGCTATCAAGCAGCGTGTACTTGAGGATGACTTGCAACATATTGCCAAGGTAAGGCCTGAAGAAATTCTGCGCCCGATGGGTGGCCCTACTTGGGAATATCGTCACCGCGCACGTTTAAGTGCTGTCAATCGCTCCATTAAAAAAGGTACCGTACTGATTGGTTTTCATGAGGGTAAGAGCGGCTATGTAGCTGACATGCTGGCTTGTGAAATTTTGCCCAAGCATGTATCGGATTTATTGCCAGAAATGCGTAAGCTAGTGATGGGTTTATCAATCGTTGACCGCATGCCGCAGATTGAGATTGCGGTTGGCGAGCCGGAAGATGCCTTATCGGATGATCCTAAGAAATCAAAACCAGTCACTGCTTTAGTGTTTCGGAATCTCAAGTCTTTAACTGCAGATGACGAGCAACTTCTGCGAGCTTTTGCGGATCAGCATCAGGTTTGGATATGGCTCCAGCCCAAGGGCATTGAGACTGTTGCACCGTTTTACCCTGAGACCGGCAAGCTTTGTTATCGGCTGCCTGAGTTTGCAATTGAGATGCCCTTTAAGCCTGCAGATTTCACACAGGTCAACCATATGATGAATCGTGCCTTAGTTAGTAGGGCGATTCGCTTATTGGAAGTGAAAGAAACAGATCGAGTATTGGATCTCTTTTGCGGTATTGGAAACTTCACATTACCCCTTGCCAGAAAAGCAAAACAGGTTTTAGGGATCGAGGGTTTGGAGAGTTTGACGACTCGAGCTAAAGCCAATGCAGAGCATAACGGGCTCGTTGATAAAGCCAGCTTTATGCAAAGCGACTTATTTCAAGTCACAACAGAAACGATTGCATCATGGGGTAAAGCAGAGCGCTGGTTAATGGATCCGCCGCGCGAGGGCGCAATGGAGATTTGCAAGGCGCTTGCAGAATTGCATATTGCACAAAGTGAATTGTTGCCACAACGCATCGTGTACGTGTCCTGCAATCCCAAAACATTGGCGAGGGATGTGGAGATCTTGTGCCATCAGGCAGGCTACACATTAAGTAGTGCGGGCATTATTAATATGTTCCCCCACACCTCCCACGTGGAGTCTATGGCCGTATTTGATCGTCTATAGCCCCTCAAACCGCAGATTTAGTTCTATTTTCCGTAAGTATTGCCCATATTTAGTGCATTTAGCCTGATGCTGGTGCGGCGCCCTCAAAATCATGTCTTATAGAAGAGTAGATTGAGTTTGTGCAGTGATGTATTTCTGCCCAACTTTTTTACCTTCGGGAGAGCGTCATGAAAGCCTCAGATAGTTTTGCAATCTTATTGATCTTGCTTGCACTATCCTATGCTGTGAGTATGTTTGTAGCAACTTAATTATTTAGCTAAACAAACAGACTAAATAGCAGTAGTAAAAAAGGCGCCCGCAGGCGCCTAATGAGAACAACACACTAAAGTTTTAGCGTGTCTTAATCTCCCTTAATCTCGATTACCACCAACAATACCCAAGAGGGCAAGTAAGTTGGTGAAGACGTTATAGACATCTAAATAAATAGCCAGAGTAGCCATGATGTAATTTGTCTCGCCACCATTGATGACGCGTTGAACATCAACCAGGATGAAGGCTGAGAAGATGGCAATGGCTAACACCATCACTGTCAACATCAACGCTGGTAATTGCAGCCAGATATTTGCCAATGAGGCAATGATCAAGAGAAGTACGCCTACCATCAAGAATTTGCCTAGGCCAGAGAAATCACTCTTGCTCACTGTTGCAATGGTTGCCATTGTGGCGAAGATTGCAGCCGTACCGCCAAATGACAACATGATCAATGTCGCACCATTGCTATAGCTATTGAGGGTAAAGCCAATCAAGCGGGACATCATGATGCCCATAAAGAAGGTAAAGCCCAGGAGCAGGAGAACGCCCACGCCTGTATCTTTATTCTTTTCAATTGCCCAGAAGAAGCCAAAGGCTACGGCCATGAAGACGATAAAGCCAATAAATGGACTACCAGAGAAAAGGCTTAGACCCATGGCCACTCCAAGCCAGGCGCCAATCACGGTTGGAATCATGGAGAGCGCCAAGAGGGCATAAGTATTACGGAGAACGCGGTTGCGCACCTGGACATTACTAATTGAGCCGGTTTGGCCAAAGCCGTAAGAGTTCAGATCACTCATATTGACTCCTTCTTTTTCATAGTGAATACAAGAGCCCATGAAGGGCTGTTGAGGTTAAGTATAGACAAAACACCCTAATTTCAAGCCCCCACAGAAAAGACCTACAAATTAAAGGCTTATGCCCTGTAAATTCAAGGGCTTAGCCCTACAGACATAGGGGTAAATACGGTCAGGCAATGTATAATTCGGGGGTCGCTGGAGTGGGGTGGCTTATTGACCTCACCTAGCAAATACCTTTGAAATCACTATTGGAGTCTTGCATGGCAATTGAACGCACCCTTTCTATTATCAAACCTGATGCTGTCGCTAAAAACGTCATCGGCAAAATCTATGACCGTTTTGAATCCGCTGGTTTGAAGATCATTGCTTCCAGAATGGCGCATTTGTCACAAAATGAAGCTGAGCAGTTTTATGGCGTTCATAAAGACCGTCCTTTCTTCAAAGATTTAGTGAGCTTCATGATTTCTGGTCCTGTAATGATTCAAGTGTTGCAAGGCGAAGGCGCTATTGCTAAGAATCGTGACTTGATGGGCGCTACTGATCCGAAGAAGGCAGAAAAAGGCACAATCCGTGCTGACTTTGCTGACAGCATTGATGCAAATGCGGTTCACGGTTCTGATGCTCCTGAAACAGCTGCTGTGGAAGTTGCATTCTTCTTCCCTGGCGTGAATGTTTTCAATCGTTAATCAACGATTGCTAACGAACAACCTATTTAATTTATAAGTAGGCGCAGTGACCTCCCCGCGCGTAAATCTCTTAGATTTTGACGCTGACCAAATGGCAGCGTATGTCGCGGGGTTGAATGAAAAGCCCTTTAGGGCAAAGCAACTCATGCAGTGGATACACCAACGCGGTGTAGCTGACATTAATGATATGAGTGATTTAGCAAAAAGCTTTAGAGCAACTTTGCTAGATAAAGCTGAAGTACTTTCCCTCCCTGTTATCAAAGATGAGCATGCCAATGACGGCACACGCAAGTGGCTATTGGATGTGGGCGCTGGCAATGCGGTCGAGTCTGTGTTTATTCCTGAGGATGATCGAGGCACCTTGTGTATCTCTTCTCAGGCAGGCTGTGCAGTCAATTGCCGTTTTTGCTCAACTGGGCACCAAGGCTTCTCACGCAATCTGACTTCTGGCGAAATCATTGGCCAACTCTGGTTTGCTGAACATCTTTTGCGTAATGACCCCGAGGCTATTCGCAGAATTGAAAAGTTTCCAACGCCAGGCTGGGAACACACGGGTCGTGTGATTTCAAATGTGGTGATGATGGGCATGGGTGAACCCTTGCTCAACTATGACAACGTTGTATCTGCATTGCGCTTGATGCTGGACGATAGGGCGTACGGTTTATCACGCCGTCGTGTGACAGTTTCTACATCAGGTGTAGTGCCGATGATTGATCGTCTCGCACAAGATTGTCCAGTAGCGTTGGCGGTTTCATTGCATGCACCCAATGACGCATTACGTGATCAATTAGTGCCACTCAATCAAAAATATCCCCTGCGTGAACTGCTTGATGCGTGTGAACGTTACTTACCATTTGCGCCAAGAGATTTCTTGACCTTTGAGTATTGCATGCTCGATGGCGTGAATGACTCTGACATCCAAGCAAAAGAATTAGTGCGCTTACTTAGAAACATTAAGTGCAAAATTAATCTCATCCCATTTAATCCTTTCCCGGAGTCTGGCCTCAAGCGCTCATCAGCCCAACGCGTCAATGCTTTTGCCGGTATCCTTTTAGATGCGGGCATGGTGGCTACTGTGCGTAAGACGCGCGGTGATGACATTGCTGCCGCCTGTGGTCAGCTGGCAGGGGATGTAGTCGACCGCACCCGTGTGCGTGAACGTGCTGTTCACAATACTGAGATCGAGCTCACAGAGGTTGGGTCGGATGAAGAGTTTGATGAGGATACCAATCTGGGGCCAAACGAGCATCCCATCGAGTGGCTCAAAAAGCTTAAGTAAAAAATGAGAACCCAACCCATAGATCCTAATGAGCTCTAATCAATCATTGCCACCACTGCCGCTGGGCCCATCCCTTAAGCGTGCAACGCGTCAAGCAACCGTTGCCTGGAAAACCAACATCATTACCGTTGGTGGGGATGCACCAGTACGTGTGCAGTCAATGACTAATACCGATACTGCGGATGCGGTGGGTACTGCAATTCAGGTAAAGGAATTAGCCCGCGCTGGTTCGGAGATGGTGCGTATCACTGTCAATACTCCAGAGGCTGCTGCTGCAGTTCCCTATATTCGTGAGCAGTTGGACAAGATGGATGTCTTGGTGCCATTGATTGGCGACTTCCATTACAACGGGCATACTTTATTAAATGATTTTCCGGAGTGCGCTAAAGCCCTCTCGAAGTACCGCATCAATCCAGGCAATGTGGGTAAGGGCGCCAAGCGCGATCCACAATTCGCGCAAATGATTGAAGCCGCTTGCAAATACGACAAGCCTATTCGAATTGGTGTGAACTGGGGCAGCTTGGATCAAGAGCTTCTGGCTTCGATCATGGATGGCAATGCAGCTCTGGCAAATCCAAAAACTGCTCAAGAAGTGATGATTGAGGCTTTGATTCAGTCGGCTTTGCAGTCAGCAGAAAAAGCAGTTGAGTTTGGTATGAATCCTGATCAGATTTTGCTTTCTTGCAAAGTTAGCAATGTTCAAGATTTAGTTGCTGTGTATCGTGATCTATCTCGACGCTCTGACTATCCGCTGCATTTGGGTTTAACTGAAGCAGGCATGGGTAGCAAAGGCATTGTTTCCTCTACTGCAGCAATGAGTATTTTGTTGCAAGAAGGTATTGGCGATACGATTCGCGTTTCATTAACGCCTGATCCAGGTGCTCCTCGTGAAAATGAAGTCATCGTTGCCCAAGAAATATTACAAACCATGGGCTTGCGTAATTTCACGCCAATGGTGATTGCATGTCCAGGTTGCGGCAGAACTACTAGCACTACCTTTCAAGAGTTAGCGGCGAATATCCAGTCTTATTTGCGCCAACAAATGCCTCTTTGGAAGAAAACCCATCCTGGCGTAGAAAATATGAATGTTGCTGTAATGGGGTGCATCGTCAATGGCCCAGGCGAAAGCAAACATGCCAATATTGGTATTTCTTTACCAGGAACTGGTGAAAGCCCTGCGGCGCCAGTGTTTGTCGATGGAGTTAAAGTCAAAACGCTACGTGGTGAGAAAATTGCCGAAGAGTTTCAGGTGATCGTAGATGACTATGTTAAACAAAACTACGCTGCCAAGCTTTAACAAGAAGAATAATAAAAATGACTGACGAGAACAAGCAAACTAAAGTCCAGAAAACTCAAAAGATAAATGGCGTGCGCGGTATGAATGATTTACTGCCAGCGGATGCGGCGCAGTGGGCTCATCTTGAGCATGTATTGCGTGATTTAACTCGTGCTTACGGCTATGAGTTTTTGCGAACACCTATTGTTGAGGCAACTGCCGTATTCCAGCGTGGCATCGGTGAGGTTACCGATATTGTTGAAAAAGAAATGTATTCGTTCGAGGATCGCTTGAATGGCGAGCAACTCACCTTACGCCCTGAGGGTACTGCCGCATTAGTGCGCTCTGTAATTGAAAATAATTTGTTATACGAAGGGCCTAAGCGTCTTTGGTACACCGGACCGATGTTCCGTCATGAGCGCCCACAGCGTGGTCGCTATCGCCAGTTCCACCAGTTTGGTGTTGAGGCCTTAGGCTTTGCCGGACCTGATATTGATGCTGAAATCATTCTCATGGGTCAGCGTTTATGGGACGAGTTGGGATTGAAGGGCGTTCGTTTAGAAATGAACTCCCTAGGTCAGGCCCCTGAGCGTGCTGAACACCGCGCCGCATTGGTTACTTACTTTGAGAAAAATCAATCGCAGCTAGACGAAGATTCACAGCGTCGTCTCATTACCAATCCCTTGCGTATCTTGGATTCTAAAAATCCAGAGATGCAGGCATTGATTGAGGGCGCACCAAAATTATTGGATTTCTTGGGCGAAGAGTCGCTGAAGCATTTCAATGCGGTACAGGCATTAATTAAAGCAAATAACATCCCCTGCAAAATTAATCCTCGTTTAGTTCGTGGCCTTGATTACTACAACCTCACTGTATTTGAGTGGGTGACTGATGAATTAGGTGCTCAAGGCACTATTGCTGGCGGTGGACGCTATGACCCATTAATTGAGCGTATGGGAGGCAAAGCCGCGCCGGCTTGTGGTTGGGCGATGGGTATGGAACGGGTTCTAGAATTAATGAAGGTTTCTGGATCATTGCCAGAAGCTCAGGCTCAATGCGATATTTTTGTATTGCATCAAGGTGGCGAGACGTTGACTGCCTCCATGATCATCGCTGAACGCTTGCGGAGCGCTGGAATCGATACCATCCTGTTCTGTCCTCCTGATGGTCAATCAGCCAGCTTTAAGTCCCAAATGAAGAAGGCTGATAGTAGTGGGGCTGCCTTTGCGGTCATTATTGGACCCGATGAATTAGCCAAGAATGAGGCGCAACTCAAGGACTTGCGCGGTACGGGCGAGCAGAAGTCTGTACCCCTGGATGATGTCTTAGGTGCTGCAATTGATGCCTTGGTAGGCGCCTCCGAATAGAATTAAGCTAATACATACTAATTACCTATTAAATAAGTTTGGATTGACATGCCTTTAGATCTAGAAGAACAAGAACAATTAGACCAATTCAAAGCGTTTTGGCAAAAGTACCGCAACCTCATTACCGGTGTGGTTACGGTTGCGTTGTTTGCTTACGCCGCATACAGTGGATATCAATGGTGGCGCAATAGTCAGGCGCTCGAAGCCTCGAAGCTTTATGAAACGATGGTGGGCGCTATTGCTAAAGGTGATAAAGATCAGACTCTGCGCGCAACAGATGATTTACAAAAAGATTATGGCCGCACACCTTACGCAGCAATGTCTAGTTTGATCGCCGCACGGATCGCATCAGACGCAGGTGATACCGCGAAGGCTTTGGATTATTTGCGTTGGGCGGCAAAGAATGCATCTAATGATGGTTATCTTGGATTGGCGAAATTACGCCTAGTAACTCTATTGATTGAGCAGGGCAGTGAAAAAGATTTTGCAGAGGCTGATCAAATATTGAATGAGAAACCGATTGCTGGTTTTGAATCTTTATGGCTTGAGCGTCGTGGCGATTGGTATTTGGCGCAAAAGAAAAATGAGCAAGCTAAAGTAAGCTATCAAGATGCCTGGAAAAAATTAGACCAAGCAAAAGAATTTCCTGAAGAGGCGCGTCGCCTTCTCAAGGTTAAATTAGATGCTGTTGGAGGAGTTGCTCAGTGATGACTAAAGAAATCAAGCGTTTACCGATGTGCTTAGGCGCCGCCTTGGTATTGGGTGCCGTGGTAATTGCTTTAGCCGCATGCTCTGGTAGCTCCAGAGTAAGGAAGCCCGCTGATTTAGTGACCGTTACCAATCAATTTGATTTGCAGCCTGTATGGTCAACTAGCATTGGTTCATCTGAATCCTTTAACTTTCATCCTATTGTTGCTGGCGATGCGGTGTATGCAGCCTCTCATGGTGGTAACTTGGCAAAGATTGATTTAGCAACCGGCAATAAGGTCTGGTCAGTATCCGTTCCTGAGAATTTATCGGTTGGCCCTGGCTCTGATGGCCGTACTACTGTTGCCGTTACCACCAAGGGGGTGGTCTACGCCTATGACGATACTGGTAAGCCGATGTGGAATGTCAGCGTTGGTAGTGAAGTATTGAGTGAGCCAGTGGTAGCCGGTGGCGTTGTCGTAGTGCGCGCGCTAGACAATCGCTTCATTGGACTGGATGCGCTAACGGGCGCTAAAAAATGGACTTATCAGCGTCAACAGGCTGCATTGTCATTGCGTGTTGGCTACGGCATGCTGGCTATTGGCAATGAAGTCATCGTTACTGGTTTCACTGGTGGGCGCTTTGGGATGATTGCTATTGCTAATGGCGGCTTAGTTTGGGAGACGCCAGTTTCTTTTCCTAAGGGCTTCTCAGAGATTGAGCGCTTGAATGATGTCACCGCTAAACCAAGTATGGAAGGCGATATCCTCTGCGCAGTCTCTTATCAAGGACGTATTGGTTGCGGGCAGGCTCGTACAGGCAACCTTTTATGGTTCAAAGACTATTCAAGTTATACCGGTACCTCACAAAGCACCGACATGGTTTTCTCGGCAAACGATAAGTCTTATGTCACCGCCTTTGCAACAAAAGACGGCACTCAAGTTTGGGAAAACACGCAGCTGACATTCCGTGATGTTGGTGAGTCGCTTGCGGTAGGTAGGGTGCTACTCATGGGTGATGCTCAAGGTTATATCCATGCATTTTCACAGGCGAATGGCGAGATGGTTGCGCGTATTCGTCACGACAGTAGTCCAATCTCGGCTGCCCCCATTGCGGTAGGTGGCCTCATCTTGGTTCAATCTCAAGGTGGAAAAATAGCGGCGTACAGTCCAAAATGAATCCAGTCATCACTATCGTCGGCCGTCCTAATGTGGGAAAGTCGACTCTCTTTAATCGCTTAACGCGTTCACGTGATGCATTGGTGGCTGACTTTTCTGGCCTAACCAGAGATCGACACTACGGCAAAGGTCGTATTGGTGAGCGCGCTTTTATTTGCGTAGACACCGGTGGTTTTGAGCCAGTAGCCAAGACCGGCATTGTGGCTGAGATGGCAAAGCAGACCAAGCAAGCCGTTGCTGAATCTGACATTGTGATTTTCTTGGTTGACGGTCGTCTTGGTATGGCTCCACAAGATCGTGTCATCGCTGATTTCTTACGTAAGACTGGTCGACCCGTTATCCTCGCAGTTAATAAAACAGAAGGCATGCAGGCTGGCGTTGTCACAGCCGACTTCCATGAGCTTGGTTTAGGTGAGCCGTTCCCAATTTCTTCAGCACATGGCGATGGCGTGCGTGGCTTGATCGATGACGCATTAGATTCCCTTGGCATTGCAGAGCCAGATGAGGATGAATTGGCTAACGATCCAAATCGTCCAATGAAGATCGCCGTAGTAGGGCGACCTAACGTTGGCAAGTCAACACTGATTAACAAATTAATCGGTGAAGAGCGCGTCATTGCATTTGATATGCCAGGTACCACCCGTGATGCGATCGAAGTTCCCTTTGAGCGCAATGGCAAGCCTTACATCTTGGTTGACACTGCAGGCTTGCGTCGCCGTGGAAAAGTTTTTGAAGCGATTGAAAAGTTTTCTGTTGTTAAAACATTGCAAGCGATTGCTGACTGTAATGTGGTGATCTTGATGTTAGATGCTCAGCAAGATATTTCGGAGCAAGATGCACACATCGCTGGATTTATTGTGGAAGCTGGCCGCGCTTTAGTGGTTGCAGTGAACAAGTGGGATGGTTTGGATGCTTATGTAAAAGAGCGCGCTCGATTAGAGATTGCGCAAAAGCTACGCTTCCTCGATTTTGCAAACGTCCACCCAATCTCCGCTAAAAAGGGTACAGGGCTTAAGGAGCTCTTTAAGGATGTGGATTCTGCATATGCAGCCGCAATGGCAAAACTACCAACCCCACGCTTAACCCGTATTTTGCAAGAGGCGATTGAGCATCAACAGCCTAAACGCGTTGGTATGGGTCGTCCTAAATTGCGTTATGCCCATCAAGGGGGCATGAACCCTCCAATTGTGGTCATTCATGGTACATCCTTGAGTGGGGTGACGGATAGCTACAAGCGATACTTAGAAGGTCGCTTTAGGGATGTCTTTAAATTACGCGGTACGCCTCTGCGTATTCAGATGAATACCGCTAAAAACCCCTACGTAGAAGCGGATAAGGGTAAAAAAGGCAAAAAGCGTTAATTTAAGCTGAGTTTTATCTTTCATTCGAAATGGGCTTGATTTTTTCCAAAATCAGCCCAATATAGAGGGCTGATTGAGTAGTTTGTAATAAATGATTTGTAGTGAAGGTTTGTAGTGAATTGGTATTTAATAAAAAAGCAAGACTCCCAAAAAAGTAATAAAGCAAAAAATAATTAAGGAGCAGTATGAGTAATAGCAACCCCAACAAAATTCAATTACTTCAGGACCCTTTTCTCAATGCTTTGCGCAAAGAGCATGTTCCTGTTTCGATCTATCTTGTAAACGGCATTAAGTTACAGGGCAATATTGAATCTTTTGATCAATATGTTGTCCTCTTGCGTAATACCGTGACACAGATGGTTTACAAACATGCAATCTCCACGATCGTTCCCGCTCGTGCGATTGATTTCCGTTTGGAAGAAGCTAGCCCTGTATAAAACTGGAGTAGATGCGGCACGCGCCGTTCTGGTTGGTGTAGATACAGGACGCGAGGATTTTGCAGATAGCATGGCTGAGCTCAGTCTTTTAGCTGACAGCGCCGGCTCTATACCTGCAGCCAGTGTTATCGCACGCAAGGGCAAAACTGACCCCGCCTTATTTATTGGTTCGGGCAAGGCTAACGAACTCAAGAGGGTGATGGAGGAGCAGGGGGCAGAACTTGCCATCTTTAATCACCCGCTATCCCCAACCCAGCAACGCAATTTAGAACGTCACATTGGCTTTCATGTAATGGATCGCACAGGCTTGATTTTGGATATCTTTAGCCAAAGAGCGCAAAGTCATATTGGTAAGACGCAAGTTGAGCTTGCACAGGTCCGCTATCGCATGTCACGCTTAGTGAGAGCCTGGAGTCATTTGGAGCGTCAACGCGGCGGTATTGGTGTGCGTGGCGGCCCTGGTGAAACGCAGATGGAGTTAGATCGCCGGATGCTAGCCACTAAAGCAAAGCGCTTGGAAAATGAGCTTGAAAAGCTGCAGCGTCAGCAAAGAACCCAAAGACGTTCCCGAAATCGTAGAGATGTGTTTTCGGTCTCCTTGGTTGGATATACCAATGCTGGTAAATCCACCTTATTTAATGCCCTAACCAAAGCCGGGACTTATGCTGCTGACCAGTTATTTGCCACTCTGGATACCACTTCTAGAAGGGTCCATCTAAAGGGGGTTGGTTCCATTGTGGTCTCTGACACGGTTGGATTTATCCGGGATTTGCCTCACCAGTTAGTAGAGGCTTTTAGAGCCACCTTGGATGAAACCATCCATGCCGACCTGATTTTGCATGTCATTGATGCCTGTAGCCCTGTAGCTAGAGAGCAAAAAGCGGAAGTTGAAGCGGTTTTGGAGGAAATCGGGGCAGATGACATCCCCCGTATCGAGGTCATGAATAAGATTGACCAGATGCCTCTAACCTTCACCCGTGGGGCTGTTTTAGAGCGGGATGGGGAGGGTATTCCGAGCCAGGTTTTCCTGTCGGCCAAGACGGGCTTGGGCCTTGATTTACTCCGTTCAGCCTTGGCCGAATGCTCCCAAATGACTGATAGAATAAGGGTCGAGCACAACCGTGCCAAGAAGCAATTGGCCCCGGATGAGTTTTTAGAGCCTTTACCCGAACGACCAGAAACTTCTGAATTTAATCCGATTGCCAAGCGAAGCTATTTTTCAAATGATGCGTAAATTTCTCGACCTGTTTTCGGTCAATGATCCAGGTTGGGGCAATAGCCACAATGCCGGTGGATCCAAAGATGCCAAAGATGGGCAGGGAAATGAACAAGCCCCCAAAGCAGATCCAGAAACTAATAAGCCGGTAGAGACTCAACCAACGAATCAGCCAACTAAGCCAGACGGCCCACCAGACTTGGACGAGCTTTGGCGCGATTTCAATGACAGAATTGCCGGTATCTTTGGTGGCAAGAAAACACCAGGCGCAACAGGCAGTCCTACTGGTAGGCCAACGAATAAACCAAACAGCACCGATATTCCCCCACCTTCACAACGCGGAAATGGCGGTAACGGTGGTGGTAATGGCGGCATCAATGCGCCTAACTTTAATTTCAATAATCCATTTGGATCTAAAGCAAGCATTCTTGTTGCTGGAGCGCTGGTCTTCTTTGTGTGGATCTGCAGTGGCTTCTTCATTATTCAAGAAGGGCAGGCTGGCGTTATCTTAACTTTTGGTAAGTACGATTACACCGCTAAGCCGGGTATTAACTGGCATATGCCTTGGCCAATTCAGTCTGAAGAGACTGTGAATTTATCAGGAGTTCGCTCTGTAGAAGTAGGGCGCCCCGTATTAATCAAGGCTACCAATCAAAAAGATTCTTCAATGCTCACCGAAGATGAAAACATCATCGATGTGCGCTTTGCTGTGCAATACCGCCTCAAGGATCCTACGGATTACTTATTTAATAACCGTGATCCTGATGCGGCGGTAGTGCAAGCTGCTGAAACGGCTGTGCGTGAAATCGTTGCTCGCAGCAAGATGGATACTGTACTGTACGAGGGTCGTGAAAAGATTGGTATCGATTTAGCCAACTCAATTCAGAAGATTTTGGACAGTTACAAAACGGGCATTTACGTGACTAGCGTAACCGTCCAAAACGTTCAGCCACCAGAACAAGTTCAAGCAGCGTTTGATGATGCAGTAAAAGCGGGTCAAGACCAGGAGCGCTTGAAGAGCGAAGGCCAGGCTTATGCCAATGACATTATTCCGCGCGCCAAAGGTACTGCAGCCCGCCTGATTCAGGAGGCTGAGGGATACAAGGCTCGTGTAGTTGCTACTGCAGAGGGCGATGCCACACGTTTTAAACAAATATTGGTTGAATACTCTAAGGCGCCTCAAGTTACTCGTGATCGCATGTATATCGATAGCATGCGCGAGATGTATAACAACGTGACCAAAATCTTGGTTGATACCACCAAGAGCAATAGTCTCTTATATCTCCCACTCGATAAGATCGTTGCACAGGTGAGTGCTGAAAGTGCTCAAGCGGCAAATACACAGGCAAATCAGTCTGGTACCAACACTCCAACTGGTAGCGTGACAGTTGGTGGTGCCACTGGAGTAAATACTCCAGCCCCAACTTCCAGTGCTGCTCCTGCAGCTCCAGTGTCAGCTGTGAATAACTCTACCGATAAACGTGATGGTCTCCGTAGTCGTGATCGGGAGTCCAGATAATGAATGCCAATCGTTTAATCGCTGCAGGTATTGGCTTTATTGCGCTGATTTATGTTCTGTCCTCTAGTATTTTTGTCGTTGATCAACGTCAGTTCGCTGTGGTGTTCTCATTTGGACAGATTGTTCGTGTGATTGAGAAGCCGGGCATACAAATAAAGTTCCCAGCGCCATTTGAAAACGTGCGCTTCTTCGATCGTCGCATCTTGACAATCGATAATCCAGAAGCAGAGCGTTTTATTACTGCTGAGAAGAAAAACTTATTGGTAGATTCTTATGTGAAGTGGCGCATTGTTGATCCACGAAAATTCTTTATCAGCTTCAAAGGCGATGAGCGCTTAGCTCAGGATCGCTTAACCCAATTGGTTCGTTCCGCCCTGAATGAAGAATTCACTAAACGCACTGTGCGTGAGTTAATTTCTGATCAGCGTGAAGAGGTGATGCAGGGTATTCGCAAGAAGGTTGCTGATGATGCCTCTGATATCGGCGTAGAGATTGTTGATGTGCGCTTAAAGCGTGTTGACCTCTTGGCAGAAATCAGTGATTCTGTATATCGCCGTATGGAAGCAGAGCGTAAGCGTGTGGCTAATGAGCTCCGCTCCACGGGTGCTGCAGAATCCGACAAGATTCGTGCGAATGCAGAGCGTCAACGTGACACTATCCTGGCGGAAGCTTATCGCGATGCCCAAAAGATTAAAGGGGCAGGGGACGCTAAAGCGACTGCACTCTATGCAGAGGCGTTTGGGCGCGACCCCCAGTTTGCTCAGTTCTATCAAAGCCTAGAAGCCTATAGAAGTTCTTTTAAGGACAAGAAGGACATTATGGTGGTTGAGCCGAATGGTGAGTTCTTTAAGTTCCTGCACAAAAAATAAGAAAGCGAATAGTCCACATCATGAATCGCTGGTTACTTCCTGAAGATATTGCAGACGTTTTGCCCGCTGAGGCTCGCAAAGTTGAGTCATTGCGTCGTGCTATTTTGGATTTGTATCAATCCTATGGTTATGAGTTGGTTGCCCCTCCTATTTTGGAGTTTTTAGATTCCCTATTAACCGGCACTGGCTCCGATCTTAATCTGCAAACTTTTAAATTGGTAGACCAGTTATCTGGGCGCACCTTAGGTTTGCGTGCAGACATGACTCCGCAAGTTGCTCGTATTGATGCACATCTCTTGAATCGTGCTGGCGTCACTCGTCTTTGCTATGCCGGATCCGTTGCGCACGCTCGCACACCAGTTGGTAGCTCAGCGCGTGAAGAGTTGCAGTTGGGCGCAGAGATCTATGGATGTGCCACTTGGGAAGCTGATCTAGAGGCTATCACCTTGCTTCTCAAAACACTGTCTCTTGCAGGCCTAGAAAAGGTTTACCTCGATTTATCTCATGCGGGCATTTTGGCGGGTATCTTAGATGGCCAGAATTTAGATAAAGCAACGGTTGAAGCTTTGTATAGCCTTTTGCAAAGCAAGGATCGTCCTCGCTTAAGTCAGTGGGCGGCGTGTTTGCCTGCGAATGTTGCTAAAGCGCTGATGGCCTTGACTGAGTTAAATGGCCCTTGTGCTGAAGTGTTGGCAAAGGCTAAGAAAGACTTGCCTAAGCACGTAGCAATTGATCAGGCTTTGGCAGATCTGGAGCGTTTAGTTTCAGCTGCAGCGAAGTTATCTGTCAACTTAGAGCTCAGTATTGATTTGGCCGATCTTCGTGGCTATCAATATCACAGTGGTGTGATGTTCGCGGCTTATATAGATCAGTTGCCTCAGCCTATTGCCAGAGGTGGTCGATACGATCATGTGGGTCAGGCCTTTGGTCGCCCTCGTCCAGCAACCGGATTTTCGTTAGATCTTTTGACTCTTGCAGGCTTATCACCCATGAAGGTGCGCAAGTTGGCTATCTTGGCTCCTTGGGTTGAGGATGCTGCATTAAGCAAGGCAATCACCGCTTTGAGAAGTCAGGGCGAGGTGGTGATACAGATTCCAGTAGGAACAGCAGCAGAAGCTGCCGAGTATGAATGTGATCGAGAACTGGTAAAGCAGGGCAGCTCTTGGGAAGTAAAAAAGAAGTAAAGCAATCAATTTGGCATTAAGCAGTTAACTTATTTTGTAATTATCTTTTTGGATTTCATTATGTCTTCAACGCAGCAAGCAAAAGGTCGTAACGTAGTTGTCATTGGCACCCAGTGGGGTGATGAAGGCAAGGGTAAGGTAGTGGATTGGTTGACTGACCATGCACAAGCAGTAGTTCGCTTTCAAGGTGGACACAACGCCGGCCATACATTAATCATAGGCGACAAGAAGACCATTCTTCGTTTGATTCCTTCTGGAATCATGCATAAAAACGTGATTTGCTATATCGGTAACGGCGTGGTGCTTTCACCAGAGGCGCTCTTTAAAGAGATCGGCGAGCTCGAGGCTGCTGGTTTAGATGTTCAGTCCCGTCTCAAAATTTCTGAAGCAACCACTCTAATTCTGCCTTATCACGTAGCTATTGATCATGCTCGCGAGAAAAAGCGCGGTGAGGCCAAGATTGGCACAACTGGTCGCGGCATCGGACCTGCGTATGAGGATAAAGTAGCTCGTCGTGCTTTGCGTGTGCAAGATTTGTTCTACCCAGAGAAATTTGCTGAGCAATTGCGAGAGAATTTGGAATACCATAATTTCATGCTCACAAATTACTACGGTGCTGAGCCAGTAAGCTATGAGAAGACTTTAGCTGAGGCAATGTCTTATGCAGAGCGTCTTAAGCCAATGGTGGTGGATGTATCCAGTGCCTTGTATGCTGCCGAGCAATCTGGTCAAAACTTGTTATTTGAAGGTGCGCAGGGCACATTGCTCGATATCGATCACGGCACCTATCCCTATGTAACCTCCAGTAACTGTGTAGCAGGTAATGCTGCTGCAGGTTCAGGGGTTGGGCCAGACTCTTTGCAATACATTTTAGGTATTACGAAGGCTTACTGCACACGCGTTGGTGCCGGCCCATTCCCAAGTGAGCTATATGACCATGACAATCCTGCAAGACAAGATCCGATTGGCGTGCGTTTGGCTGAAGTAGGTAAAGAATTTGGTTCTGTCACTGGACGCCCACGTCGTACTGGCTGGCTAGATGCTGCTGCTTTGAAGCGCTCGATTCAGATCAATGGCCTATCTGGTCTTTGCATTACTAAGCTAGATGTCCTTGATGGCTTTGAAACTATTCGCTTATGCGTTGGTTATCACCTTGATGGCAAGAAGTTAGATGTATTGCCGCGTGGCGCGGAATCAGTTGCCCGTTGCGAGCCAATTTATGAGGATTTCCCGGGTTGGAAGGGTACAACTTTCGGCATTCGCGAGTGGGATAAGTTGCCCGCCGAAGCCCAAAAGTTCCTTCGTCGTATCGAGGAGGTAGCTGGTAAGCCGATTGCAATGGTATCTACAGGCCCAGAGCGTGATGAAACCATTCTTCTCCAACATCCTTTCCAGGATTGATGGAAAATATTTAATCAACCATATTTATTAACTTTCGCTTTAGAGACAAAGGTTCACAACATGACTGCGCGCACTACTTGCAATAGCCTCCAGGTGGCAACTCCCTTATATAGATTCATCGAAGACAAAGTACTTCCGGGTACTGGTATTAAGAGTGCCGCTTTTTGGAAAGGTTTTGATGAGATCGTTAAAGATCTCACGCCAAAAAATGATGCCTTGCTCGCAAAGCGCGATCGCATTCAGTTGGATTTGGACAAATGGCACCAAGCCAATCCAGGCCCAATCAAGGATATGCCTGCGTACCGCAAGTTTTTGAAAGAGATCGACTACTTAGTTGATGTGCCGGGAAAAATTACTGCAACCACCAAGAATGTAGATGATGAGTTGGCTCTGCAAGCTGGCCCTCAATTAGTGGTTCCAGTGCTTAATGCACGCTATGCCTTAAATGCTGCTAATGCACGTTGGGGCTCTTTATATGATGCCCTCTATGGCACTGATGTTCTCTCAGAAGAAGATGGCGCAACCAAGACTGGCGCTTACAACCCAATTCGTGGTGCAAAAGTAGTTGCATACGCTCGCAATTTCTTGGATCAAGCTGCACCATTGGCTAAAGGTTCGCACCGTGATTCAGTTGCGTACTCTGTTGATGGCAATAAGCTGTCCGTTAAATTAAAAGACGGCACTACAACAGGTTTAGCGGATGAGAAGCAATTTGTTGGCTACCAAGGTGAGGCAGCAGCGCCAAGCTCTATCTTGTTGCGCAATAACGGTGTTCATATTGATATTGAAATCAATAAGACTAAAACGATTGGTGCTAGCGATCCTGCAGGCATCAATGATGTTGTCCTCGAGGCTGCACTCTCCACTATTTTGGATTTGGAAGACTCGATTGCTGCCGTTGACGGTGACGATAAGGTGCTTGCTTATGAAAACTGGTTAGGCATTTTAAAAGGTACTTTAGTTGAGGAGGTGAAGAAGGGCGATAAGACAATTACTCGCTCACTAAACCCAGATCGCAAGTACAAAGCCGGTATCGGCGCTGTTGATGCAAAAGATGGTGTGGTAACTTTGCATGGCCGTTCACTCTTGTTCCTTCGTAACGTTGGGCATTTAATGACGAACCCAGCCATCATTACTGGCGAAGGTAAAGAAATCTATGAAGGTATATTGGATGCGGTAGTGACTGTATTGATTGCTTTATACGACATCAATCGTCCAGCAAGCCAAACCATTGGTAATACTCGCAAGGGTTCTGTTTATATCGTGAAGCCAAAAATGCACAGCCCAGAAGAAGTCGCTTTCGCAGGCGAGCTCTTTGGGCGTGTTGAGAAATTACTCGGCTTACCAGCAGACACTGTGAAACTGGGCATCATGGACGAAGAGCGTCGCATGAGTGCAAATATCAAGGCGGCTATTGCTGCTGCCGGTGCGCGCGTAGCCTTTATTAATACTGGCTTCCTAGATCGTACTGGTGATGAAATGCACACAGCGATGTATGCAGGTCCAATGATGCGCAAAGGTGATATGAAAACCAGCAAGTGGTTATCCGCTTACGAGCGTCGTAACGTATTTGCAGGATTGGATTGTGGCTTGCGTGGCCGCGCTCAAATCGGTAAGGGTATGTGGGCAATGCCAGACATGATGAAGGCCATGGTTGAGCAGAAGATTGTTCATCCTAAAGCAGGCGCAAACACTGCTTGGGTGCCATCACCAACAGCAGCAACCTTGCATGCGCTGCATTATCATCAAGTAAACGTGGCTGAACTCCAAAAAGAAATGGAAAAGCTCGATACAGCCGCTGAAGCAGAAGCGCTAATCGATGATTTGTTGACTATTCCAGTGGTTGAAAAGGCCAACTGGTCTAAGGAAGAAATTCAGCAAGAGTTGGATAACAATTGCCAAGGTATCTTGGGTTATGTGGTGCGTTGGATTGATCAAGGCGTTGGTTGCTCCAAGGTGCCTGATATTCATAACGTAGGCTTGATGGAAGACCGTGCGACTTTGCGTATCTCCAGCCAGCATATCGCTAACTGGTTGCTCAATGGCATTGTGACTGCTGATCAAGTCAACGAGACCTTGCAACGTATGGCTAAAGTAGTTGATAGTCAAAATGCTGGCGATTCTTTGTATCAGCCAATGATGCCTAACTACCAAGATTCATATGCCTATAAAGCAGCGAGCGATCTGATTTTCAAAGGTCTTGAGCAGCCTAACGGCTACACAGAGCCTTTGCTGCATGCATGGCGTTTAGAGGTAAAGAAGGCGCACGCTAAGTAATCTAGCCGACGCTTTAAGTAAAAATGGATTTGCCCAAAAAGCAAATCCATTTTTTATTACACACCGTCAAATGTTTGCATTTTTAAACCCATTCGCCAAGTCATATCCCAGGTTTCCATTTCAGTTTGATGATGGCGGAAGGGGGGCGGCTGGCTTTAAAGGTGGCGCAGGAGATTGTGTTGTCAGATCTATTGCCATTGCCGCAAGCCTGCCTTATATGCAGGTCTATGAGGATTTAAGACTGGCAAATGAGAGTTACGCCCAACTGAAAAATGACCGCCTTGCTAAAAGGCTCAACGTCAAAGGTTCGTCACCCAGAAACGGTAATCACCGGAATGTCTTTCATGACTATATCCTAGCCCAAGGTTTTGAGTGGGTGCCCACTATGAAAGTAGGGGCGGGCTGTCAGGTTCACCTACGCCCCGACGAGCTACCCAAAGAAATGCTGATTGCTAGGGTTTCGAAGCATCTCACCGCGATCATTGATGGCGTGATTCACGATACACACGATCCCTCAAGAGGCGGAAATCGTTGTGTCTATGGGTACTACGTTAAGAGGCGGTAGGATCTTTCTGGCGATGTTTTATATTCCACGCTGCCTTAAAGGTGTTGGTCATTCCAATCATGGTTGAGGTGGTCCATGCGATTGAGAATAATCCTGAAAAGGAAATAAAGAAGGCAAGACTTTTCCAGCCATTGGGTAGGATGTCTGAGACGAAGCCTACTGTGGTGTAGCAGCTACCCACGAAGAGTAGCGTCTGTAAACCGTCGTCGATTAATCTGAGGTTGGTGATATAGACGGTCCAAATGATAATTTCTGTGAGGTGAATAAGGGCGATGATTAAAAAAGAGGCGTAGAAGTGATAAAAAACGCGGTCATACTGCTTCTTCTTGAGATTTTGATCGGTTAACCTCTCAAAGCGAATCATGACGTAATTAATCAGGCCGCCATGGAAAGCAACTACCATGATCAGGCCCAGTAACCCATAAAGTGCATCTCTCACTAGGGGCAGAAGTGGGATGCCAGCTAAGGATGTTTGGGCTACAACGTCTGGGGTAATTGGCATAAATTTAGATAGTTCTTGAAAGGTATGGGATAAGCAAACATCTGGATCAGGGTTGATAATGTCATATTGATTACCTCAAGTAAAGCATCCCTTGAATACCGTTTCTCATACTACTGAAGCCATGAAGCGAGAGCGCTTCTTTTTGTTTTCATTGGCTGGCATTCAGTTCACCCACATCCTGGATTTCATGATTATGATGCCTTTGGGGCCTCAGTTCATTACAGCGCTTTCCATTAATACGCATCAATTTGGTCTGCTGCTGTCTTCTTATACTTTTGCTGCTGCAATCGCTGGGGTATTCGCCACCTATTACATCGACCGTTTTGAGCGAAGGCAATTGCTCCTGCGTTTGTATGTTTGCTTCATTATTGCAACGATAGCTTGTGGGCTTGCTTCAAACTATCACATGCTATTTATCGCCCGTGCATGCGCAGGTGCCTTTGGAGGCATTCTAGGATCTTTGGTGCAGACGATTGTGGCTGATAGCATTCCTTTTGAGCGCAGAGGTAAGGCGCTGGGTACGGTCATGGCTGCTTTCTCAGTTTCAACCGTTGCAGGCGTGCCTTTGAGTTTGTTCTTAGCTAATCACATTAGCTTTTTAGGCTGGCGTGCCCCGTTTATTTTTATTGGACTCATCTCTATATTGATTCTATTTATTGGATATCGCTATATCCCTAAAATATCTGGCCACTTGCATCACGTTCATGAAGGTAATCGCTTCCAGCAAATCTACGAAGTCTTTGTTGCTCATCGTCATCTACGCGCCTTTCTGTTTGTGGGTCTAATTATGTTGACTGGCTTTACTGTCATTCCTTATATTGCCCTCTATCTCACCGCTAACGTTGGGATCGAAAATTCCTACATTTCCCTGATCTATCTTTGTGGTGGTTTGGCGACTTTGATGAGCTCAAGATTTATTGGACACATGGCGGATAAATATGGCAAGGTCAAAGTATTTCGCATGCTAGCCATTATTAGTTTGATACCGATCTTAGTGACAACCAATTTAATGCCGGTCCCTTTATGGGTGGTGCTTGTTAATCAGACCGCCTTCTTTGTCTTGATTTCTGGCCGAATGATTCCGGCCATGGCTATTGTGAGCCAAATGGTAGAGCCCAAAATTCGGGGAACCTTTATGAGCTTAATTGGCTCAGTGCAGATGTTGGCTTCCGGCATAGCATCAGTAGTAGCAGGCCTAGTGGTCACAATTACAACCAATGGAAGGATGGAGCATTACAACCTAGTTGGTTATGGGGCTGCCATTTGCGGCTTGCTCACTTTTTGGGTTGTGGGATATATTCATTCTGATACGAAAAAAGCGTAAGAACTAAAGAGCATAAGGAGACCCCATGATTGAATTTAAAAGACCCGATGGACAGGCAGTAAAGGGTTACCTGGCCGAGCCAGTCGATAAAGCGGATGCCCCTGGAGTAGTTGTCATTCAGGAGTGGTGGGGTTTGGATGATGAGGTGAAGGCGGTGGCTGATCGCCTTGCTAAAGAGGGCTATCGCGCACTAGTCCCAGATTTATATCGCGGTAAGTTAGCGATTGAAGCTAATGAAGCTGAGCATTTAATGGGCGACCTGAACTTTGGTGATGCGGCTGGTCAAGATATTCGAGGTGCTGTTCAGTATTTGAAAGCTACTGGCAGCACAAAGGTTGCGGTGACAGGATTTTGTATGGGCGGTGCGCTGACCATTTTGGCCGCATGTAATGTGCCTGAACTCGACGCTTCCATCGTTTGGTACGGCAATCCTCCTTTGGAGTATGTCAATGCAGAGGCCATTAGCAAGCCGATGTTAGGCCACTGGGCTATGCATGATGAGTTCTTTCCAATAGCTGGAGTCGATCATCTAGAGCAAAAGCTAAAGCAAGCGGGCGTGAATTATGAATTTCATCGCTACGATACAAAGCATGCCTTTGCTAACCCTAAATCGGATGCGCGCGGATTGGCTCCGCTAAAGTACACCGCTGAAGCAGCGCGGCTGGCCTGGGAGCGTACGCTCAATTTCCTACAAAAAACTATTAATAGCTAGGTCTTATGAATAAAAGTACTCGTGAAGATGCGTTCTTCAATTGGATATACAAGAAAAGTAATGTCCAGATTCTTTTGATATTAATCCTCTTCTTTGTTGCCTTGTTGGATCTGATGCCACGTGTACTGCAAACTATCCCGATCCTTGCACCTACACAAGATAGCACTCGATTAGGTTTGGGTCTTTTTGGATCCATCATCACTCTAAGCGGTCTGTTGATTGGTTTTTTGCTCAATCAAGCACAAAGCAACTTTCGTGAAGTCCAAACCTTGGTTTCTCAAGAGGCTGGACGTATTAATAACTTGGATCGTCTACTCACGCGATTTGGTGATCCATCCATTGCACCTATTCGTGTTGAACTATTTGAATATATGAACTCCATTGTTAATGATGAGTGGGCTCTATTGCAAAAGGGGCAAGGCAGTACTAAAACGCATATGCTGTGGCGTGGAATTTCTAGGCAACTCATGTCAATCGAACCCCAAACCAATCGTCAAACAGCAATGTATACAGACATCATTAAGAAGTCTGAAGAGGTTGCTGAGAGTAGGGAGGCTCGCATTGAGCGTTCGAATATCCGCTTGCCTGGTTTATTTTGGATAGTCATTTTGATCTGTATGTTTGCCTTGATTGGTATCAATACTCTATTCTTGCCCTCAGATTCATTTTTTTTGGGATTGAAGATCTTGCCCATCACCATGGGCGCTTTGATTTCTTTGTTGGTGATAACTGATCAGCCGTTTAAGGGTCAGAATTCCGTTAAGCCAGCTGCATTCTATAAAATTATTGAATCCATTAAAACTCGTAAAGAGTAATATTTTCCTGAATCAATATGCACTTATTTTCTGAAAATCTTGCAGTAGAAATTTCCTCCTATTACTGTAATTTGGCATTAGGTCATGGAGTTGTTCCAAAGGTATTTACTTTGGTAAACGGCGAGGGAGATCAATATCTATTCTTTATTGATGATCTCCCCATGAAGAGTGACGATGAGCAGAATCAATTTCTTGCTTATATCGTACAGGCACATGAGGCGGTTTGCTATGCGCGTGGCACTTTGGTAATCGTTGAAAAAAATCAACAGTTCATTGAATTTGCAGTCATTGATCGAGATGATGCGGATGCGATTGTCTGCTCAGCTGAGCTCACTAGAGATATGGATGATAAGCCGATATCCTTGGGTGAGTTTGATAAGACTTTGGTAAAGAAGGGCTCCATTATTTTTGGCGGCCTCTTTGAGTCCATACGACTATCAGAAGACAAGACTGAAGATTTTGAAAGTCTGTGGGCGGAGATGAAGTCTAAAATATTGCACCGCTCAATGGGACTTTAATTTCTTTCTGAGAAATTTACGAGAAGTTGCTTCAACCACAAAAGATCCTAATAAGGCAATTACTAAAGCGATTGCGCTATTCGGAGCTGTCTCGATCACATTCACGAATAAAGTAGCAAATAGACTCAAGTTAATGACGATTGCCGCCCAAAGTGGCCAAAGCTTTGCACCTGTTTGATTTCGTACGCGAATGTGTCCGTAAGTAATGGCGGCATAGACCAATAAAAAGGCAAGGCTGGCCATTTTGCCAACAACCTCTAATGGAAATGCCATTACTAAAGCAATCACTAAAAATGCAGACACAGTTAAGGCGCGAAACTCTGTTGTTAAGATCGAGTCACCTAAGGCTTTTGAGACAGAATTCTTGTGTACCATATCGGCTGCAATATTAGATGCGGCAAAAATAGTGGCGTTGAGCGCAGCGGCACAGGCTAGGAGGGCAGAGGCACCAATCACAACAAAACCTGTTTTCCCAGATACGATTTGAGCTGCATCGGCCAATACGTGGCCGTTGTAGGTTGCCATTTGAGTGGGTGAAAGTAGCAGTATCACTGCGGTACTAACTAGTACATAAGCAATCGTTACTAAAATCAGGGCCGAGAACATAGCAAGAGGAAGCTCTTTTTGGGGTTCACGCATGGCATTGGAGGAGTTGGCAACTACGCCGAAACCCTGGTAGTTGATATACAAGATGCCGGTAGCAATCGCAATGCCATTGAGAGACCAGCCAGTAAACTGATATGCGCCAATATTGGCTACATGAATGCCCTCAACAGAAAATAGTAGTAGAGCAAATGTGACAAAGCCAATCGCTAACATTTCTGCTTTGCCAACGATATTGGTGCCCAACAAATTAATGCCGGTACACAGAATGACGATAACGGCGCCAACGATCTTTACTTCAAAGGGGTCTAAGTTTCCGCCAAGCAGGGTGTTGGCGTATTCCGAGAAGCCGGCAGCGTAAAGAGCGGCTGCAATCAGATAGGCAATGTATTGAAATATATTCAGGCCACCAGAAATGACCCCAGGACCGTAGCTCATCACTGTGAATGTGGCAGCACCTCCACTACTAGGAAAGGTAGCACCTAATTTGGCATAGGAGTAGACCGAGAATGAGGCAGCTATAGCCCCTAGTAAAAAGGCCAGGGGAATATGCGACCCCGCATGAGCGCTAGCAGTACCCAAAAGAGAAAATAGCCCAGCCCCCATCATGCCGCCGATACCTAGAGCAGTGGCTGAAAAAAGGCTAATGCCTTGGGTTTTCTTGCTCGAGTTTTTAAGTAAAGTCGGATTTGGCTGGCTAGTCAATTTGTGTTTTCTGAGTGCGTAAAGCTGGGACAAGTGCCCTATATTAAAGGTTGTGGCAAATAAAGGCTATTTGGCTTTCTAATAAAGCACTGGCATTGAGATAGTCTGCATAGCCAATTTCCAGTCTTTGCGCTGTTAGAATTCACAAGAAACACTCTCTAAATCCTAAGGTTAAACAATGCGCCATTTAAATCAAATTACCTTTACAGCCATGTGCTTGATTGCACAATCAGCCATCGCAAGTGGAAATGCAGATGCTATTTTCTATGGTGGCGATATTGTCACAATGAATAAAGCCCAACCTACAGCTGAGGCTGTAGCAATTCAGGCTGGAAAAATCGTTAAGGTTGGCTCTTTATCCAAAGTGAAGACCCTTCAAGGAAAAGATACCAAGCTCATTAACTTAAATGGTCAAACATTAATGCCTGGTTTGGTTGAGCCTCATGTGCATATTTTTGGTACAGCATTTTCAGAAGAGCTGTGGCAGAACATGTCCAATTTTGAGATGCCGCATGACACCTTGGATAGTTTGGTTGCAAAGCTGAAAACGTATAGCAAGAATGTTAAGGATGGTGTGTGGATTACTGCATTCGGAGTAGATCCGTCCAGAACAGAGCCATTCATGTCTGAATTGACGGCCGATATCTTGGATATGGTATCCACTACAAAGCCAATCTTTGTCATGAACCAAAGTATGCATATTGCTTATGTTAATCACAAGGCTTTGGAGCTTGCGGGTCTAACTGACTCCAGTCCAAATCCAAAGGGTGGCCAGTTGTTAAAAGATAGCAAGGGGCATTTAACAGGAGTGATTTATGAGGTGCCAGCCTTTTACTTGTTTTTAAGCAAGATGCCTGTTCCAAATCAAGAAATGATTGAGCAAGCCGTTCAAAAGGTTGGCCAGAAAATGGTGAGCAAGGGCGTCACTACTTCAGCGGAAATTACTGTTGGCGGATACCTTGGTGTTGATAAAGAATATGCCTTACTAGACTCAATGACCCACAGCGGCAAGCTACCTGTTCGCGTGCGGGGTTATATGTATGCAGGCGCATACCCACTGACTAACAATAGCTATAAGCCAGGTCAGGGTGATGACGTCTTTAAGGTTATTGGCGTAAAGATTGTGGCGGATGGCTCCGATCAAGGTCTTACTGGTGCTATGACTAAGCCATATGCGTATCCTGCAGAAACCACAAATACCGGCACTCTCAACTTTACTGAGCAAGAGCTCTATGATCTTGCCAAGCCAAGATTTGATCAGGGCTGGCAAATCTCTGTGCACTCCAACGGCGATAAATCGATTGAGCAGACTCTTAATGTTTTTCAGAAGTTGGTTACCAAGCCAAGTGATGCTAAGACTAGATTAAGAATTGAGCATTTTACTGTCCCTACTCAGGCACAAATTGCAAAAGCAGCAAAGCTAGGCGTTGTACCTGGCTTGACTATTGGCCATACAGATTATTGGGGTGAAGCATTTCATGACCATCTGCTTGGGCCGGAGAGGGCTAATCGTATTGATGCGAGCGCAAGTTTGATTAAGAACGGTATGCATTTTGCCTACCATAGCGACTCCCCAGTTTCCCCTATTCATCCATTAAAGTATGCCTCGGAAGGTGCTTCACGACTTTGGCAGGTTGCCCCGCAAAAAGTATTAAATGCAGATGAAAAAGTATCTATAAATAATGCTTTAAAGGCGATCACTATTGATGCTGCTTATCAGCTAAAGATGGATGACAAGATTGGCTCAGTAGAAGCGGGCAAGTACGCAGACTTTGCCATCGTGGATAAAAATCCAATGAAAACTGATGCCTATAAGATTAGAGATATTGAAGTAAATGAAACGTGGGTAAATGGTCAGCAGGTATTTAAGAAAAACTAAAGATAGTGAACCCTAGATTTGAAGCCGCCTTCGGGCGGTTTTTCTTTGGACGCTTGGAATCTGAGTCTATTGAAAAGGGGGCTTTAGGCCCCATATAGGACTTTGTAGGTGCATTTGGTGCCCAGGAAGGGACTCGAACCCCCACAACCTTACGATCGCCAGCACCTGAAGCTGGTGCGTCTACCAATTTCGCCACCTGGGCATACCCTTATTATAGGGGGATGGGCGTTTTGAGGTCATTTCTACCCCTATTTGGCTTTTCCCCTTCAGACTTGGTGGTTTGATACAGTAGCCTTATTCATAACAAAAATAGATATCAGTAGATATATACAGGGCATGTATTGCCGAAGGAATTAAATGCGTAAAGCAAAAGACTTGATGCCACGTGAGGCTGACCGCTTAGGAACAGTTCAAGGGCATCGAGATGGATTTGGATTTGTCATTCCCGATGATGGTGGCGAAGATATCTTTCTATCTGAAAGAGAAATGTCTCGCGTCATGCACGGCGATAGAGTTAATGTCAGAGTATTAGGAACAGATCGACGTGGTCGCCCAGAAGGGCAGATTGTTGAAGTAGTTCTGCACGCTAATAAAGTAGTGATTGGCCGCCTCTTAAATGAAAACGGTGTTCTGATTGTTGCGCCCGAAGATAAGCGCATAGGTCATGACATTTTGATTCCGCCTAAAGGTCAAGGACAAGCGAAGCTAGGCCAGGTTGTCAGTGTGGAGATTATTGATTACCCAGATAGTTATCGTCAGGCAGTTGGACGTGTAGTTGAAGTATTGGGTGAGATTGACGATCCCGGTATGGAAATCGAAATCGCTGTACGTAAGTATGGCGTCCCCCATGAATTTTCTGCTGCTGCCATGAAAGAGGCTGCAGCATTGCCAGATACAGTCCAGCAATCCGATCTAGAAGGCCGCGTTGATTTACGTGATGTGCCATTGGTCACCATTGACGGTGCTGATGCCCGTGACTTTGATGATGCTGTCTATTGTGAGCCGGTCATGTACGGTCAGACTAAGGCTTGGCGTTTAATTGTAGCCATTGCTGACGTATCTCATTACGTCAAACCAGGTCAGCCATTGGATGACGAGGGTTTACTGCGTGCTACTTCAGTCTACTTCCCAAGACGCGTAATCCCAATGCTTCCAGAGAAGATCTCCAATGGTCTTTGCTCACTCAATCCAGGTGTAGACCGCCTGTGTATGGTGTGCGATTCTGTCGTAGATAACAACGGTATTGTGTTGGCTTACCAGTTTTACCCAGCGGTAATGCACTCAGCACAACGTTTTACTTATGACACCGTCTGGGAAATTCTTTCTAACAGCAAGGGTCCAGAGGCAACACGCTTTGCTCAGTTCCGCCCATTGCTGGGTAACCTATATTCGCTTTATAAGATTCTATTGGCTGCTCGTGAGAAGCGGGGTGCTATTGAGTTTGAAACTACCGAGACTCAAATTATTAGCAATGAGCTTGGCAAGATTCTCCGTATTGAGCCACGTCTTCGTAATGATGCCCACCGCTTAATTGAAGAGTGCATGTTGACTGCAAACGTTTGTGCAGCTGACTTTATTGAAAAAAATAAGCACCTTAGTCTGTATCGTGTGCATGGTGAGCCATCAGAAGAGAAGTTGGTTACTTTGCGTCAAGTTCTGAGAACTTCAGGTCTGTCATTAGGCGGTGGCGATAAACCTAAGCCACGTGACTACGCTAAATTGATGCGTGAAATCAAGGAGCGCCCCGATGCCAATATGCTGCAGTCAGTGGTATTGCGCTCCATGCAACAAGCGATGTACCAGCCCGACAATGAAGGCCACTTTGGCTTGGCTTACCCAGCTTACTCACATTTCACAAGCCCGATCCGCCGTTATCCTGATTTGCTAACGCATCGCGTGATCAAGTCGATTCTTCAGAAAAAACCTTACGTACCGGTATTACCGCCGAAGGTTCCACTCAATCTCACATTACCGCGTAAGGGTAAAGGTCGTGAGAATGCAGTCAATGCCAAGAAATCCCAAAGTGATGCTAAAGCAGGAGTGGCCAAAGGCACTAAGCCACCTAAGGGTGCCAATGCCGCATTGCCAATCTGGGGTCAATTGGGTGTTCATTGCTCATCCAATGAGCGTCGTGCTGATGAAGCATCACGCGATGTAGAAGCTTGGCTCAAGTGTTACTACATGCGTGATCATTTAGGTCAAGAATATGCAGGTACAGTGACTGGCGTTGCAAACTTTGGCTTGTTTATTCAGTTAGAAAATCTCTTCGTTGAGGGCATGGTGCATGTCACTGAGCTTGGCGGAGATTACTTCCAATATGACGAAGCGCGCCAAGAATTGCGTGGAGAACGTACTGGTATTCGTTATCGCTTGGGCGATCGTTTACATGTATTGGTCAGTCGCGTTGACTTAGATGCGCGCAAGATTGAATTTAGTCTTGTCAAATCCGTTGGTGCTGAGCCTGGCGGATCTTCCAATCGTCGTCAATTGCTATTGGCAACGGATACAGGCAGACCCAATAAAAAAGCAGCCCCTCAAAGAGGTCGTTCTGACAACAAGGTTCCACAAAAGCCAAGTGGCATCAATGTCAATGCAGCTAAATCTGCTGGAACGCTTGGAGCTAACCAGTCTAAGAGTAAAGCCACTCGCAAAAATGGCAAAGCAAAGCCCGGCAGGGCCGTCGGCAAGCCTGCAGGCAGCAAGCCTCCAGTTCGCAGTACTAAAGCACGCCGCAAATAAAGAATAGAAAAGAAAATGAAGCAAATATTAGTAGGTTTTCATGCGGTGCAAGCGCGCTTACGAGTTGATCCAGACAGTTTGAAGTCTGTGTACTTTGACTCCGGTCGTCGTGATAGACGTATGGGGGATTTTTTAAAACAAGCTGAAGAGATTTTAGGTGAGCGTTTACATGCCGCTGATGCTGAGCGTTTGCATAAGCTGACAGGACATGATCGCCACCAAGGTGTTGTGGCCTTGGCTGAAAAAATGACTGTGGCACGCACTGTTACTGAAGTGGTTGAAGATGCTGAGGGTGCTCAGAAAAAGCCATTATTTCTGGTTTTGGATGGCATTACTGATCCCCATAACTTTGGTGCTTGCTTGCGTGTAGCAGATGGTGCGGGCGTAGATGCTGTAGTAGTTCCTAAAGATCGCTCTGCATCGGTTAATGCCACCGTTAGCAAGGTCTCTAGTGGGGCATCAGAAGTGATGCCAGTCATTACGGTGACCAATCTCGTACGCAGTATGAAAGAAATGCAGGAAGCGGGTGTTTGGTTGATTGGTACCGATGACGAAGCCACAAAATCGATCTATGACATTGACCTCACAGGTCCTATTGGGATCGTGATGGGTGCTGAGGGCGAGGGGATGCGTCGCCTTACCAAGGAAAACTGTGATGAATTGGTTCGAATACCGATGCAAGGTGTTGTATCCAGTTTGAATGTGTCCGTTGCAAGTGGCGTATGCTTATATGAGGCATTAAGACAGCGCCTAGCTAAAGTAAGTAAATAAGGTAACTGACAAAGCTGCTAAGTAAAACGAAAGGCTTCTTATGAAATGCAATATCGGACATACTGATCGCGTTCTACGAATGACTGTCGGCATCACGCTGATGGGCTTGGCTGGTTTTGGTATTACTGGTCCATGGGCTTGGATTGGCGTCATTCCCCTCATCACAGGAATGATTGGTAATTGCCCTGCTTATTCAATACTAGGCATTAATACCGCCAAGAAGTAATTACTTAGCTAGTAGCGCTTCCAGCTTCTCAGTATCTACGCAGAAGTTCCGAATCCCTTCAGCCAGTTTCTCGGTAGCCATTGCATCATTGTTGAGCTGCAGGCGGAAACTAGATTCATCAAGCTTTAAGGGTGTTATACCCTCTGTCTGAAGCGCGGCTTGGGCATTAGCGGGAATTAGCTTTATCTCAACTGATGCATTTCTGCTTTGAAGTTCAGCCAATAGCTCTGGGCTAATAGTCAAAAGATCACAACCAGCTAACTCTAGTATCTGACTGGTATTTCTGAAGCTAGCCCCCATGATTTCAGTAGGGATACCAAAGTGCTTGTAATAGTGAAAAATTCTCTTAACGGAAGTCACGCCAGGATCATTCGCTCCACCATTTGCGCTATCACTCCAGTTGGTACCTAACTTGGCTTTATTCCAATCGGTAATACGACCCACAAATGGAGAAATAAGTTTCGCATTGGCGGCTCCACATGCAGCAGCTTGTATGAGGGAAAAAAGTAATGTCATATTGCAATGAATGCCTTGCGCCTCTAATTCCTTGGCAGCAGCAATACCTTCCCATGTGCCAGCTAATTTAATCAAAATGCGTTTGCGATCGATGCCATGAGACTCATAAAGGGCAATTAAATGCTTGGCTTTAACAACCGTTCCTTTTGTATCGAAGGAAAGTCTGGCATCCACCTCAGTAGAAACGCGACCCGGCACAATTTTCAAAATCTCTAAGCCAAATGCAACCAAAATGTAATCGACTAAGTCGGTTGGGTTCATGCCTGGATGGGCTGCTTTGACTGACTGCACTAAATCCTGGTAATTGGTTTGCTGTGCAGCCTTCAGGATCAGCGAAGGGTTGGTAGTCGCATCTTGCGGCTGAAAAGCCTGCATGCGCTCAAAATCGCCTGTATCAGCCACAACCGTGGTCAGTTTCTTGAGTTGCTCAAGTTGGCTTAGTGAAGAAGGGGTGCTATTCATGGGCTTACTCGCTGCTCTAGGATGGTTTTCTGATAGATATCATATGATAGATGGATTAATTACTCAGTTCCAGTAAAGGCATTTGATAGCTATATGAACCAAGATCAACTAAAGCAAATGGTGGGCGAGGCAGCTAGAGACGAAGTTCTCAAATTACCCGCTGGGCAGGTTTTGGGTGTTGGTACAGGCTCGACTGCCAATTGCTTTATTGATGCACTTGCTCCACATAGGGATCATTTTGCGGGCACGGTATCGAGCTCTAACGCGACCACTGAGCGCTTGCTCAAACATGGTTTTAAGGTGCTAGACCCAAATGATGTGCAAGGTCTGCCAGCCTATGTTGATGGCGCAGATGAAATCGATCCTTTGGGACATATGATTAAGGGCGGCGGCGGAGCGCTTACCAGAGAAAAAATTATTGCCTCCATGGCAAAGCAATTCATCTGCATCTGCGATTCATCAAAACAAGTGCCAGTGCTAGGCAACTTTGCATTGCCAGTAGAAATCATTCCTCTTGCAAAAGGCGTTGTGAGTCGTGAGTTGGAGAAATTAGGCGGAAAAGTTACCCTACGTCTGGCAAAGAGCACTAGGGCTGATCTCAATCAAACTCCCAGCGAGCCTTTTGTCACCGATAACGGTGGTTGGATCTTAGATATAGCTGGCCTGAAGATTGCTGACCCTATTCAGATGGAGACGCAAATTAATCAGATCGCTGGTGTGATCACTGTTGGTCTATTTGCTAAAGAAAAAGCCAATATTCTGTTGGTCAGTAACGCTGCTGGCGTTGAAAGAATTGCGCTGTAGAAATTAAAAAACCCGACGGGGTATGCCCATCGGGTTTGTCTGCCATGGTATGCATGGCGCAGATAATCGGAAGGTAATTAGTTCCGACATCTATGAGTGCACAGATGCACTCATCTTTAGTGGCTTTCGCCAATGTGAGTGGGACACTACTTCTGTCTCACCACAGCTTCATCCTACGCTTATCGTTGGCAGTGTCAACAGCAATTCAAAATATATTTTTCAATAAATCACATGCTGCAACACGGCAAACTTTATTTGCAAACTATATTTACTTAGTCTGCAGGCGGAACGTAACCTTGAGCCATATCAGCACCACCCTCAAAGAAGTACTTTTCTACTTGCTTTAGGAGGTACTGACGTGCACGCGGGTCTGCCATGTTGAGGCGGTTTTCATTAATGAGCATGGTTTGGTGCTTTAACCAAGCTGCCCAAGCTTCCTTAGAGACTTGATTCCAAACCTTCTTACCTAGCTCGCCTGGAAGCGGGGCAAAATCCATTCCCTCAGCTTCTTTATTGAGTTTGATACATTGAACCATGCGTGCCATCTGTAATACCTTTCTAGTATTTCTTCAGTTTCTTAAATTACTTATAGATCTTTAGTTAAAACCATGGACTTGCGGTCCCAGTTATAAATTTGTTTTCTTTCTTCAGGCAGATCATCGACCGTTGCCCGTTTAAAGCCACGCTTTAAGAACCAGTGCTCAGTTCTAGTAGTGAGAACAAATAATTTTTTGATGCCTTCTTGCTTGGCGCGCATTTCAACACGCTTTAAAAGACGTTCGCCGTCGCCTGAACCTTGAACATCCGGATCAACAGCAAGACAGGCTAATTCACCAACACCATTGGGGAATGGGAAGAGGGCAGCGCAACCGAAGAGAACGCGGTCATGCTCAATTACTGAGAAGCGCTGAATATCACGCTCAATCACATCTTGACCACGTGCCGCCAAGATGCCTTCATCTTCTAAAGGCATGGTTAATTGCAAGATACCGCCAACGTCATCTTGGTTGGCTTCACGCAAGTTCTCGATATCAGATGAGGCCAGCATCATGCCAATACCATCGTGGGTGAAGAGTTCTTCCAAAAGTGCGCCATCTTGATTGCAAGGTAGGAAGTGAACACGGCTAACACCAGCCCGAATCGCTCTACCAGCAGTATTCAGTAGACCCTTCATGCCAAGATCCATGTCTTTATTCTGCGCAATATATTCTTGCAGTTGCGGCATAGACAGCTCGGTGATGAAATCACCTTCATTATCTTTAAGGCCGGCATATGGACTCAGGAAGATTAACTTATCCGCTTTAAGAGCTGCGGCAGTGGATGCAGCTACATCTTCGTATGCCAGATTAAACGCTTGGCCTGTTGGTGAGAAACCTAAAGGAGACAGCAACACAATCTTATTGCTATCAAGAGACTGTCTAATAGAGCTAGAGTCAACTTTGCGCACCAAACCAGTATGGATGTAATCAGTGCCTTCAACAACACCCACAGGCATTGCAGTAATAAAGTTTCCTGAGATCACAGAAATACGTGAGCCAGCCATTGGAGTATTTGGTAAGCCACGACTAAATGCTGCCTCAATATCGAGGCGCAATTCACCGGCAGCTTCTTTAACGCACTCTAGTGCGGCAGCATCAGTAATCCGATAGCTGTGCAAGGCGCTCTTGCCAAACTTGCTTTTAATATTCCGGAGCATCAACTGCTCTTCAATCTGTGGGCGGATGCCGTGAACCAAAACAATGCGCATACCCATGGCATGGAGCATGGCGATATCTTCAATCAGATTCTCAAGGCCGATTTCTTGGACAAGTTCACCCGCAAAGGCGATCACAAAGGTCTTCTCGCGGAAGCTATGAATGTAGGGCGCAACATCGCGCAACCACCCTACGAAAGGGAAGTTGGAGGTCGTTTCTTCGGCCATTAAGGCCTGGTTCGGTGCATTTGTTGGCATAGTGAGAAAATTATAGGGTGCAAGAGCCTATAAACCAACAAAAACCCAAAGCAATGCCACGGCCTGTGCCTGCTTCCAACACCTCACGCCGGCTAGAAATTCGGTTTCCGGAGGAATTGCCGGTCTCTGGTCAGCGTCAGCTGATCAAGGATGCCCTGCTGAGCCACCAGGTGGTGATTGTGTGCGGTGAGACTGGCTCGGGCAAGACTACCCAGCTTCCGAAGATCTGTTTGGATCTGGGGCGAGGCACGATTAATGGCGGCAAGCTCATTGGCCATACTCAACCTCGCCGGATTGCAGCCACCGCTACGGCCAAGCGTATCGCCCAAGAGCTAGGTTCGCCCATTGGCCAAGATGTGGGCTACCAAGTTCGCTTTGCTGATAAGACTAGCCATACCGCTTCTATCAAACTGATGACCGACGGCATCTTGCTAGCAGAGACTCAACGCGACCCTCAGTTACGTGCTTATGACACGCTCATCATTGACGAAGCGCATGAACGTAGTCTGAACATTGATTTCTTATTGGGATATCTGCGCCAGCTGCTGCCAAAGCGTCCAGATCTCAAGCTGATCATCACCTCGGCAACCATCGATGCCCAGCGTTTTGCCGAGCACTTTGCCATTAATGGCAAGGTAGCACCCGTTATCGAAGTCAGCGGTAGATTGTTTCCGGTAGAGCAACGTTATGCACCGCTGGAGCCGGATGCCAAACCAGATGGCAAAAAAGAATCCAAAACTGCCAAGGAAATCCCGGATGCGGTGACGGAAGAGATCGCCAGCTTATGGCGAGAAGGAGCAGCGGGCGCAGGAGACGTATTGGTCTTCTTGCCGGGCGAGCGTGAGATACGCGATTGCGCAGAAGCCTTGCGTAAAGACCATGTCTTGCAGCAACGCTTTCATCCCGAGATTCTGAGTTTATTTGCTCGTCAATCCGTCGCTGAGCAAGAGAGGGTCTTTAGCCCAGGCAATGGACGACGAATTATTCTGACAACCAACGTTGCGGAGACCTCGTTAACAGTACCGAACATTCGGTATGTGATCGATAGTGGTCTAGCGAGAGTCAAACGCTACTCCTATCGCAATAAGGTAGAGCAGCTACAAATTGAACCCATCTCGCAAGCTGCTGCCAATCAAAGGGCAGGGCGTTGCGGACGTGTATCCGATGGCATCTGTGTTCGCTTATATGGCGAGCAAGATTATCTAGGACGGCCTAAATTTACTGATCCAGAGATATTGCGTAGCTCATTAGCTGCAGTGCTGTTGCGCATGAGCTCCTTACGCTTACCCAAGATCCAGCATTTCCCCTTCATTGATAAACCCTTGGGTAGAGCGATTGCCGATGGCGTGCAACTTCTAGACGAATTAGGCGCAATTGAATTTGATGAATCAGAGCCTGCAGATGGCAAGGATATTAATAACAGCTTTAAGCTCACGGCCATTGGCAAACAATTAGCAGACTTACCCCTTGATCCGCGCATTGGCAGAATGCTCTTAGCTGCTAAAGAGCAGAATGCCTTAAAGGAAGTCACCATCATTGCATCTGCTTTAGCTACGCAAGACCCGCGTGATCGCCCCATGGACCAAGCTGCCGCCGCCGATCAAGCCCACCTTCAGTTTGCTGATGAACGCTCTGAGTTTCTGAGTTTCGTCAAACTCTGGAATTGGTATCAAGATGCCTTACAACACAAACATAGCAATCGACAACTTGAGAATCTGTGCAAAAGTAAATTTCTGTCACCACGTCGCTTGCGTGAATGGCGCGATGTTCATGGTCAACTGCACACCATGCTGGGCGAGAAGGGCTGGAAAGAAAATTCTTTGGCCGCAACATATGAGCAGGTACACCTTTCTTTATTAACAGGCCTGCTCGGATATGTAGCCAAAAAAGAAGAAGACGAAAAATCTCAAGATCGCAATAGCAAAACAGGTGGTTACGTAGGCGCGCGTGGTATTCGTCCATTCATTTGGCCTGGTTCTACTATTGGCAAAAAGGCAGGCGCCTGGATCCTAGCTGGAGAGCTGCAAGAAACGAATCGCATGTATGCCAGAACGATTGCGAAGATTGAGCCGCAATGGGTGGAGCGTGTTGCTGCGCATCGTCTGATTAAATCCCTTAGTGATCCTTTCTGGGATAACCGTCAGGGTGAGGTGATGGCTTTTGAGCGGGGCACTTTGTATGGCTTGCCGATTTATCATGGCCGTAGGGTTCGATATGAACCACACAATCCCGAGGAAACTAGGGAGTTATTTATTGGCCAAGCCCTGGTGCAGGAAGAAATGTTTGGGCGCATGGATACCCCTGCGCTCCAGCGTGAAACAGAAGCTGATGCCAAGAAAAAATATCCTAATGTGTTTGGATTCTTTTGGCATAACCGCCGCTTGATTAAAGAAATCGAAGCTTTAGAGCATCGCTCTCGTCGGCCCGATGTATTGGTAGATGATGAGTTGCTATTCGCTTTTTATGAATCTCGAATACCTAAGGAAGTGCGTAGTCGTGAAAGTCTTAAAGCATGGCTAACGAAAGACAGAAATACCGAAAAAGATCTTGATACTCAACTTCGCCTAGAAAAAGCGGACTTGATGCGCCATGAAGCCGCTGGTATCACAGTGGATCGCTATCCAAAGACGATGTTGGTCGGTGGTGCACAGCTGAGTCTCACCTATCACTTCGAGCCTGGCAGCCCAAAGGACGGCGTGACTCTGGTTGTTCCTTTAACCCAGCTTAATCAAGTGGATGGGCGTCGTTGCGAATGGCTTGTCCCTGGTATGTGTGAAGAGAAGGTATTGCTCCTCCTTAAATCACTTCCGCAGAAATTAAGGCGCCATTGCGTGCCGTTGCCAGATTATGCAAAGTCCTTTCTTGAGCGTAAGTTAGAAGAAAAGCAATTTGGCGTTGGGGACTTTCTGGATAGTCTGATCGGTGATATTCGCAAAGAGCGCGGCTTAGAAATTAAACGCACAGACTTTAGGCCAGAGGCATTGCCACTCCATTCCTCGATGAATTTCCGTTTGATTGACGAACATGGACGCCAGCTCGAGGTAGAGCGCAACTTGGCTCGCTTACGTTCAGAGTATGGGCAGACCGCCCGTAATGCCTTCCAGGCCATTGCTCAAGAGACTGCTCAGGTTGAGTTGGGAGTGGAGCCACCAAGAGACGAAAAATCTAAATCTCACACGACTAACCCTGATGCGACTCGTAAGATCGAACAGGGCGGATACCGCACTTGGGAGTTTGGCGAGTTGCCAGAAACCTTAGAGATTCAGAAGGGAAATAAAACTTTATTTGGTTACCCCGCTCTAGTGGATCGCGGTGATTTTTGTGATCTTGAGGTATTTGATGATTTAGAGGAGGCTCGCAAACAGCATGCTTTAGGACTACGTCGCTTATTTGCGCTGAGTAATAAAGATACGCTCAAAGCCCTGCAAAAACAATTGCCCGGTATACGTGAATTGGGTTTGCTATTTATCAATGTGGGATCGGTAGAGGGCTTGATTGATCAGATTCTGAATATTGCCCTTGAGCGTGCTTTTATGGCTGAGCAACTTCCAGTGAATGCAGAGCAATTCGCCGAGCGCCTTCAAGCCGGAAAACCGAGATTGGCACTTATTGCCCAAGAGATTTCTCGCCACGCATTAAATGCATTGCAAGCCCATGCAGATTTGCAGAAAAAGATTGCTAGTGCAAAAGCGGCTTCGCCAAGCGCCTACACGGATATACAAGCGCAGATGCAGGGATTGATCTTCCCTAAGTTCGTGGCTGAGATACCGTATTCGCAATTGGTGCATGTGCCACGCTACTTAAAAGCAATTGCGATGCGAATTGATAAATTGCGATCAAACCCTAGTCGTGATGCCCAATGCCAAAAGGATTGGGAATCGGTTGCTCGTCCGTGGCAAAAGCTGATGCAAGGTAACAAGGGGTCTGCCTCTTATGCGATGGCTGAGGATCAGGCTTTAACGGATTTTCGTTGGCAGTTGGAAGAGTTGAGGGTGGCTTTGTATGCTCAAGAGCTCAAAACCCCAACCCCTATGTCCTTAAAGCGGCTCGAAAAGGTTTTAACAAGCTTGCGCTAGGTCAAATCCAAAGCATATCCACTGGATTTGGAGGCTTATTCTGTCTCCCCAATTGCTTACAATGGAGGGATGTACAAATTTATCAAGATTAGAGGTTTTCGCACAATCGCGGCCTCTGCATTATTGGCGCTTCTGGTTGCCAATCAAACCGCTTTTGGGCAAACCGCTAGTCCCGTAGCCTCAACAACTCCTGCAAATCAACCCAAGTTGGCGGTGATTCTGAATTCCGGTTCTGCATCTGTCAGTTTGATCGATATGAACACGCGTGAGGTTATTAAAACAATCTCGGTTGGTAAGGAACCTCATCACCTCATGATGACCCCTGATCAAAAATCGCTATTGATTGCCAATGCTGCAGGTAATGATGTTGTATTGATGAATCCAACTACGGGTGAGTTGACTGGCAAGATTCCGAACATTATTGATCCATACCAAATCGGTTACTCCCCAAACCACAAATGGTTTATAGCTAATGGCAATCGCTTGGATCGAGTGGATATTTATGCTGCCGACAGTGCAAATCTTAAATTGGCTAAGACCGTAAAGCTAGGTAAGACACCTAGTCATATTGCTTTTACATCGGATAGCAAAATTGCATTTATTACTTTGCAAGACTCTAGTGAACTTGCCGCAATAGATCTTGAAACACAAAATGTATTGTGGGTCATGCCCACGGGTAAAGTGCCTGCTGGTTTGTGGATGACGCCTGGTGATCAATTCCTCTTAGTGGGTATTACGGGCGAAGACTATGTACAAGTAATTGATTGGAAAAATCGCAAAGAAGTAAAGCGTATCCCTACAGGGAAGGGTGCCCATAACTTCCGTCCTTTAGGGGACAAAAAGCATGTATTTGTAAGCAACCGTATTGCTTCTACGATCAGCTTGATCAATATGCAAACCTTGGAGAAGGTGGGCGACATCACAGGACTGCCAGCTGGCCCAGACGATATGGAAATTACTCCAGATGGTAAAACGATGTGGGTCACTTTCCGCTTTTCTAAAAAGGTTGGGGTAATTGATATCCCAACAATGAAGTTGGTAACGGTGATTCCGGTTGGTAAGTCACCACATGGTGTGTTTTTCACTCCAAGGGCTGGATGGGAGTAACCCTCAGCATGAGCCGCCAAAGTCATAAGGTATTCATCCGTGTCGCAGCCGTGCTTATGCTCGGCTGTTTTTCAATGGGCGTTATTGCCCAATCTGCTCAATGCAGCAAGCAGGTTTATCTCACCTTTGATACTGGCAATATGTCAGTGGCTGAAAAAGTGGCTGAGATTCTCAAGCGGCAAAACGTAAAGGCTACTTTTTTCTTGGCCAATGAAAAAACTTACCGCGGCGACTTTGCCTTGGATGATTCTTGGAAACCCTTTTGGCAGCAATTAGCAAAGGAAGGCAATCATTTTGGTAGTCATACTTACGACCATGATTACTTTATAAAGGATGGCCCTAAGGGACAGGTTTTTGAGAAACCGCAATTTGGTCCAAAGGCTGGGGAAACCGTTTTATATAACGAAGCGGCAATGTGTAAGCAGATTCGTCGGGTTGATCAGCGCTTTCAAGAAATGACAAATCAGCCGCTGCAGAAAATCTGGCGTGCTCCAGGGGGTAAAACTTCGCCTACTTTGATTCGCATCGGCGATATGTGTGGTTATCAGCATATTGGCTGGGCACCTGCTGGCTTCTTGGGGGATGAATTGAATTCCGAGAAGCATCCCAATCATCTTCTGTTGGACAAAGCGAGTAGAGATCTAAAGGATGGCGATATCACCATGGCTCACTTGGGTATTTGGTCTAGAAAAGATCCATGGGCACCTGCGGTTTTGGAGCAGTTGATTGTTAACCTGAAGGGCCGTGGTTTCTGTTTTGGGTTGCTACCCAAAGATTCAGCAAATCAGTCAAAATAAAGCATGGACCTCACTATCGTCACCTCCATGATTGCGAATGCTTACGCCAGCGTTCAGGAGTTTCTGTTTGCTAATGTAGTGGGTCCGATTCTGTACCAATTCGATTTAATGTCTTGGGCTGAGGATGTATTTGATGGAATCGATTGGTTCTTGTTTGGTTGTGTTCAGCTCTTCTTAATTCTGGTTGTATTAAGAACGTGGGAGCGTCTAGCCCCAGCAGAAAAGCAAGAGCGATTTTCAAAGTCGAGTAGGGCGGATATTCTGTACACCTTATTTCATCGTCTGGGAATATTTCATGGCTTGATTTTTATATGCTTATCTGGATTCTTTTTTGAGATTGATTCCATCCTGCATGATTTCCGTTTTGATCGCCTGAATGTAGAGTCCTGGTGGCCAGGTGTGACATCAGTTCCCGTCGTTAGCTTCGTAATCTATCTCATCATTCTGGACTTTGTTGATTTTCTTTATCACCGCGCTTCGCATGCGTTTAACTGGTGGTGGCAATTGCATGCCTTGCATCATAGTCAAACAGTGATGACGGCCTGGTCCGATAATCGTAGTCACATTCTGGATGATGTGATGCGAGCAGCAATCATGTCTTTTTTCGCGCTGTTGATTGGTGTATCGCCAGGACAATTCATCATGTTGATTGCGCTAAGTCAATTTATTCAAAGTTGGCAGCATGCCAATATTAAGGTTCACTTAGGGTCTGCTAAGTACCTATTGGTATCCCCAATGTTTCACCGTATGCATCATGCTGTGGGCTATGGGCATGAGGCAATAGGTAAACCTGGCGTATTGGGCGGTTGTAATTTTGGTATTTTGTTTCCGTGGTGGGATATGTTATTCGGAACCGCCATCTTCACTAAAGAGGTCTATCCTACGGGTGTCAGAAATTTAACTGTTTCAGAAAATATCCTCACTCAACAATGGCAAAGCTTGGTGCGTGCCATTAAAGAATTCAAGCCTAAGTAGACTACAAGTCTGCCGTCAATAGGAGTTGTATGGTCGGATTACCGCAAGTATTTAAATCGTTTGGCATGGCATTAGTTGGAACCATGCATCCGCGAATGTTATGGCTGAGCTTCAGGCCATTTTTGATCGTCTCAGTTTTATGGGGTTGCCTCATTTGGCTCACATGGACTCCAGCATTAGAAACATTAAGCATCTTTCTAACAACTTCTGTCTTTACTAGTTGGATACAAGAGGGTTTAGTGTGGGCGGGCTTTGAAAATGCCAGGGCATGGATTGCGCCATTATTTTTTGTCATGCTAATCATCCCTTTGATTACGATTAGCTTGTTAGTCTTTATTGCGTTTTCAACGGTACCCTCGATTGTGAAGATTGCCTCTAGGCAGTCACAATTTCAGGATCTAGAGCGCAAGAAGGGCGGCGGTTTCTTTGGCAGTTTGATCTACAGCCTATGGTCAGCCCTCATTTGTCTTGCATTAGTGATGCTCACCTTACCTGTGTGGTGGGTTCCTCCCTTAGTGGCTGTCTTGCCTCCATTGCTATGGGGGTGGCTAACGATGCGTTTGATGTCGTATGACGTTCTGGCAAAGCATGCTAGCGCAGAAGAGCGCGATCTTCTGCTTCAAAAGTATCGCTGGCCTTTGTTCTGTATGGGTATTGCATCAGGGATGTTGGGCGCAGTGCCAACCTTCTTCTGGGCTACCTCCGCATTGGCTTTGGTGTTGTTTCCAATAGTGAGCTTTATAGCCCTTTGGATTTATTCTCTGATTTTTGTGTTTGCTGCTTTGTGGTTTAGCTACTTCTTATTAGATGCGCTCAAAGAATTGAGAGAAGAAGAGTTGGATCAAGCGCTCACAGTGCAATCTCGCGTTGTTGATATGGAGTTGCCTTACCATGGTTGATGCAATGAAAAAAGTCGAAATAGAAATGCCAAACAAAGTCCAACGTCGCTTTGGTTTAATCGTAATTGGTGATGAGATCTTGTCAGGCCGTCGTCAGGATAAGCATATGAGTAAGCTTATTGAGCTGCTCAATGAGCGCGGCCTCAGTCTTGCATGGGCTAAATACGTTGCTGATGATCCCGAGCAAATTACCGCAACACTCAAAGATAGTTTTGCGAGTGGTGATGTCGTATTTAGTACTGGCGGCATTGGTGCCACCCCGGATGATCACACCCGTCAATGTGCGGCACTTGCTCTCGGAACAAAAACTCAGTTACATCCAGCTGCGCAAGAATTAATTGCTGGTCGTATTCAGTCGATGGCTGAAGGTGATCCCATCAAGTCAGATTTAAGTACTCCTGAAAATCAACATCGCTTCAAGATGGGGGAGTTCCCCATTGGTAGTGAAATTATTCCAAACCCATACAACCAAATTCCAGGATTTCGGATACAGGAGCATCACTTTGTACCCGGCTTTCCGGTAATGGCTGCGCCGATGATGGCTTGGTGCTTAGATACTTATTACAAGGATCTATTCCATCAAGAAAATTGGGCAGAGCAAAGCTTCATTGTTCCTAAGGGAGTTGAATCTACCTTAACCCCCTTAATGGAGCGCATAGAGGCTAATTTTCCGGGGGTGAAGGTCTTTAGTCTCCCTTCTGTCGGTGATGCCTTTAAAGGGGGCGTTTATGCTCAGCGTCATATTGAACTGGGGATAAAGGGCAATGCCAACCTTTTAGAAAGCGCTTGGATTGCCTTGAGAGCAGGTACCCAAGAGCTGGGTTACGAAATCCATGACATCAGCCAAGCTTAATTGCACTAAAGAGGTGCAAATAGGGGTATTTAAGCCTGTATGAGGGGTATTTCAGCACTTAAACAGTGCAATAATGAGTGTTCCCGTTTGTTTGCTTCAGTAAATTACATACATCCAGTAGGCATGTTTGGTGCCTGGAATAAACAAGGGTGTATGCCTTAAGTTTTGATTCCGAATTTAGTTAATAGAGGAGATTTGCATGACGAAGACCGTCGCTGATGTGATGAAGTTGGTTAAAGAGAAAGAATGTACTTTCGTTGATTTCCGCTTTGTAGATACAAAGGGTAAAGAGCAGCACACGACAGTTCCTATTTCTGCTTTTGACGAAGACAAATTTGAGAGCGGTCATGCATTTGACGGCTCTTCTATTGCTGGTTGGAAAGGTATTGAAGCCTCAGACATGTTGCTCAGACCAGATCCAACAGCCGCTTATATCGATCCATTCTATGAAGAGCCAACTTTGGTTCTCACATGTGACGTTATCGAGCCAGCTGATGGCAAAGGTTACGATCGCGACCCACGTTCTATCGCTAAGCGCGCTGAAGCCTATTTGAAGAGCACTGGCTTAGGTGATGCTGCTTACTTTGGTCCAGAGCCAGAGTTCTTTATTTTTGATGGCGTGCGTTGGGGTGCTGACATGCAGGGTTGCTTCGTGAAGATTGATTCCGAAGAAGCCCCATGGTCATCTGGTGCAGAAATCGAAGGCGGCAACACTGGCCACCGTCCAGGTAAAAAAGGCGGTTACTTCCCAGTTGCTCCTGTAGATACATTCCAAGATATGCGTTCTGAAATGTGCTTGATTCTTGAGTCATTGGGCATTCCAGTAGAAGTTCATCACCATGAAGTTGCAGGCCAAGGCCAAAACGAATTGGGTACTAAGTTCAGCACATTGGTACAACGCGCTGACTGGACTATCTGGCAAAAGTACGTTATTCAGAACGTTGCTCATGCTTATGGAAAAACAGCAACATTCATGCCTAAGCCAGTAGTTGGCGATAACGGCTCTGGTATGCACGTTCACCAATCTATTTGGAAAAACGGCGAGAACTTGTTTGCTGGTAACGGCTACGCAGGTTTGTCTGAGTTTGCATTGTTCTACATTGGCGGCATCATCAAGCACGCTAAAGCATTGAATGCAATTACTAACCCAGGTACAAACTCATACAAGCGTTTGGTTCCAGGCTTTGAGGCTCCAGTGAAATTGGCTTACTCAGCACGTAACCGTTCTGCTTCAATTCGCATCCCACACGTTCCTAATCCCAAGGGCCGTCGTATTGAAACTCGTTTCCCAGATCCATTGGCTAACCCATACCTCTGCTTCTCTGCATTGATGATGGCTGGTTTGGATGGTGTTCAAAACAAGATTCATCCAGGCGAAGCTGCTGACAAGAACTTGTATGACTTGCCGCCAGAAGAAGATGCAAAGATCCCAACCGTTTGTGCAAGCTTGGAAGAGGCATTGGACGCATTGAAGAAAGATCACGAGTTCTTGACTCGCGGTGGAGTATTTACTGAATCTATGATTGATGCATATATCAATTTGAAGATGGAAGATGTCACACGTTTCCGTATGACTACCCATCCAATCGAATTTGATATGTACTACTCCCTGTAAGCGAAGGAGAGAACTTGAGCGCAGGTCTGTTGCGCAATTCGTTCAAGGGAGCAGCTACGGCTGCTCCTTTTTTTCCGACATTGCTTGATCAGATGCCCAATGCCATCGTGGTATTTGAGGCTGAGAACCAACAATTGGTATACGTGAACCCGGCTGCTGAGTCAGCCCTGGACCTCTCGCGTAAATCACTTGAGGGTCAATCTGTGCACAACTTATTTGGCGACAACTTAGCATTAAGTGACATGATTTCTGAGGTGAAACAGGGTCATGTATTGGCCCAACGCCAAGAAATGGTATTACATTCATTGCCGGGTAGCATTCATCAGGATTCTATTCCGGCGCATGTAGTTGTTGCGGCTTTGGAGGATCCCGCCCTGATCATGATGGAGTGGTTTCCGATTGATCAACAGTTGCGTAGTGAGCGCGACGAACGCGTGACGCAGCAGGTAGAGGCAAATAAACAATTAATGCGTAATTTGGCTCACGAGATTAAAAACCCATTGGGTGGTATTCGTGGGGCAGCGCAGCTATTAGAGTTTGAGTTACCAGACAAAGACTTGCGCGAGTACACGCAAGTCATTATTAAAGAGTCAGATCGTCTACAGACCTTGGTTGATCGTCTCTTAGCGCCGCATCGCAAGGCGCATGTGATGGAATCCTTCAATGTGCACGAAGCATTAGAGCGCGTGCGTAGTCTAGTCTTGGCAGAGTTTCCAAAAGGTTTACGAATTATTCGTAACTACGATACAAGTCTGCCCGATGTCTTGGGCGACCGGGAGCAATTGATTCAGGCAACCTTAAATATTGTGCATAACGCTGCACAAGCTCTCTCTGAAGAGATTAGCAGTGGTGTTGCACAAATTGAGCTTAAGACCCGTGTGGCACGTTCAGTCACGATTGCAAAGCATCGCTACAAATTAGCCATGGATCTGCATGTGATTGACAACGGCCCAGGTATTCCTGAAGAAATTATTGAGCGCATCTTCTTCCCACTAGTTTCAGGGAGAGAGGGTGGTAGTGGACTTGGTCTTACCCTGGCGCAAACCTTTGTACAGCAGCACCAGGGGTCTATCGCTTGCAATAGCCGTCCAGGGCGCACCGATTTTCATATTCAAATTCCATACCGTAGGCAGGAGAAAGCATCATGAAACCAATTTGGATCGTTGACGATGATCAATCTATTCGTTGGGTCTTAGAAAAAGCTCTAGCGCGTGAGAATATTCCCCATAAGAGCTTTTCTAATCCAAATGATGTGCTCAATGCCCTCGAAAAAGAATCTCCTCAGGTGCTGATTTCTGATATCCGTATGCCACGTGGTAACGGCTTGGATTTATTGCAGCACGTGAAAGCAAGTCATCCGAATTTACCGGTCATCATCATGACGGCGTATTCTGATTTAGACTCTGCTGTTTCCTCATTTCAAGGTGGCGCCTTTGAATATCTCACCAAACCTTTTGATGTCGAAAAGGCGATTGAATTAATTCATCGTGCGGTAGAGCAGGGCATCCGTAATGACTCTGGTGCGAAAGAGTTAACCGCGTGGAGGCAAGACGCTACTGAGATTATTGGACAAGCACCAGCAATGCAGGAAATTTTCCGCGCCATTGGACGTTTAGCGCAATCTAACGCCACAGTGCTGATTACTGGTGAATCTGGTACTGGCAAAGAGTTGGTTGCTCATGCCTTGCATAAGCACAGTCCATGCGCCAAAGGGCCATTTGTCTCCTTAAGTACTTCAGCTGTGCCAAAGGATTTGTTGGAGTCTGAGTTATTTGGTCACGAGCGCGGTGCTTTCCCGGGCGCTCAGACCTTGCGTCGAGGCCGTTTTGAGCAGGCTGACGGCGGTACTCTATTCTTGGGTGAGGTTGGTGATTTACCTTTTGATCTTCAAACCCGTTTACTCCGCGTTCTGACTGACGGACATTTTTATCGCATCGGTGGACAAGACCCGATTAAAGCGAATGTTCGGATCATTGCTTCAACTCATCAAAATTTGGATGCGAGAGTAGCTGCCGGTTTCTTCCGTGAAGACTTGTTGCATAGTTTGAATGTGATTCGTTTGCGTATGCCTTCATTGCGTGAGCGTAGTGAAGACATTCCAATGTTAGCTAGACATTTCATGTTGAGTTGTGCGAAGTCTTTGGGCGTTGAACCTAAAAAATTATCCGATGAAGTCTTAAAAGAAATGAGCGTAATGCCATTTCCGGGAAATGTACGTCAATTAGAGAACTTATGTCACTGGTTAACGGTAATGACCTCTGCAAACGTAATCGGTGTAAGCGATCTCCCGGCTGATATTGTTTCGGAAGCGAGTGCACAACCCATCGTTATTCACGGCGAGTCTTCGCCAAGTAATCCCGTTGCTGCCAAGGTTGCTGTAGGTGACTGGGAGAATGGTTTAGGGCGTCTGGCTGTCAAGATGTTGCAAGATGGTGATAAAGAAGTTTTTGATGCCTTGACCGCACGTTTTGAAAAGGCGGTATTGCAGGCGGCATTAGAGGTTACTCGCGGCAGAAGAGTAGAGGCCGCTCAGCGTCTAGGTATTGGGCGTAATACGATTACCCGTAAGTTGCAAGAGCTCGGTATTGATGACTGATTCGGTTCGAATAGCCGCGTGGAATGTGAACTCCCTAAAAGTTCGCCTTCCACAAGTGCTTCGTTGGCTACAAGACCAAGAAAGCAAGAAACAACCGATTGATGCGCTTTGCTTGCAAGAGCTTAAGCTTATGGATGATAAGTACCCCCATCAAGAGTTGGAAGCTGCGGGTTACTTAAGCTTAGCTGCTGGTCAAAAGACTTATAACGGCGTTGCGATCATTTTGCGTAAAGCGGCACTCGCACCTATCGCTTCAGACATAGAAACAGCCTTTCTGAAGCCCACTAGAAACATACCCAACTACGAAGATGAGCAGCAGCGCATCCTCGCGGCGACAGTCTGCTTTGCTGGTACGAAACCGATGAGACTGGTATCGGCCTATTTTCCTAATGGGCAATCGCCCGATAGCGATAAGTTTCAATACAAACTAGGTTGGTTGAAGGCATTACAAACTTGGTTAACAGAAGAGCTCCAACAGAACGAACGCTTAGCACTCTTGGGCGACTTCAATATTGCTCCGGCAGATGAAGATGTTCATGACCCTAAAGCATGGGAAGGGCAAAACCTTGTTTCACCACCAGAACGAGAAGCGTTTCAAGACCTGATTAAGCTTGGCCTCCATGATTCATTCAGAATGTTTGAGCAGGCTCCGAAAACTTTTAGTTGGTGGGATTACCGCATGATGGGTTTCAGAAGAAACGCCGGCATGCGTATTGATCACATCTTGCTGAGTGAGGCGCTCAAGGGAAGATGCAGTGCTAGCACGGTAGATAAAGTACCTAGAGCCTGGGAGCAGCCTTCAGATCACGCTCCGGTGATTGCGCAGATCCAAAAGTCTTAAACCGTAAGCCTAGGGCTTACACTAGCCCAGCATTCTGAATCTTGCTTTATCCTTATGATTAATATCGATAATTTCCGCCCTTAGACGAAGCCATCAGTTTAAAGATTAAGCTCTTGAATGCCATTAACTAGAAACACGATTACCCATGCACTTATTATTTCCGGCACTTTGATGCTTGCTGGTTGCATGATGGTTGGTCCAGATTTTGCAAGACCCCCTGTTAAGGCGGTAGATCAATATAAATCAACAGCTCAAACTGAATTTACCGAATCTTTGGGCGAAAACTCAAACAAGATTCTGGACCCAGTAGAGTGGTGGAAAAGCTTTAATGATCCAACGCTCAATGTCTTGCTGAAGCAAGCTACTGCGCAAAACCTCACTTTGCAACAAACCGCTCTACGGATATACCAACTGCAGGCACAACTGGGTGTGAGTGATGCCGCATTGTTACCAACCCTAAATCTAAGTGCCTCCTATTCCAATAATCGAAACAGCGCAATACAAGAGGCAATTAATGATTCCAATAATCTAGTCTCTAAAAATGCTTTAGTTCAAATGAGTTGGGAGATTGATTTTTGGGGCAAGAGTCGTCGCGGAATTCAAAGTTCATTGACGTCTTATTTATCTGGGGTTGCAGCCTTTTACTCGGCAGATGTGTCTTTAACTGCGGATGTTGCTAATACTTACATCAATATTCGCAACTATGAAGAGCTGATCATGGTTGCTAAAACCAATCTCGCCTTGCAAAAAGAAAGTTTGCGTATTGCAGGTGCGCGCTTTAAATACGGTGCCACCTCGATGTTGGACCTTAGTCAAGCGCAAGCCCAGTATGAGCAAACTAAGGCGCAGATTCCTGCTTTGATTGCGAATTTAAAGAAAAACCAGCATGCCATGAGTATTTTGCTGGGTGAGCCTCCTGAGTACTATGAAAAGACTTACGGAAACACTAAGGGAAGTCTGACGCCTCCATCTGAGCTTGGCGTTGGTATGCCAAGGGATTTATTGCGTCGCCGCCCAGATGTTCTGCAGGCCGAATTTGACGCTGCTTCTAAGTCTGCCTTGATTGGTGTAAGCAAGGCGCAACTGTTTCCAACATTTACCTTGGGCGGCATCTTTGGTTATGCCACATCAAATTACGGAACTTTATCTTCTGCCAATTTATTTAGTTGGGGCAACAACTCTTCTGGAGTAAACGCCGGACTTTACTTGCCACTGTTTTATAGAGGCGCAATTGTGGATCAAGTCCGCGTGCAGGATGCTATTTTCCAGCAGAGCCTCTTGGCCTACCAAAATCAAGTCCTGAATGCTCAGAAAGAAGTTGAAGATTCACTCATTACTATCTCGACTACCAAAAGTTCAAAAGAGGATTTAACTCGCGGTGTGGTAGCAGCGCAAAGTGCTGCAGATTTAGCCCTTGAGCGTTATAAGGCGGGGCAGAATGATTACACCACGGTGATCACTGCACAGCAGAATCTATTAAATATCCAAAACTCCCTAGTCCAAACCTCATCAAACGAGCTCATTGGATATGTGGGTGCATTTAAAGCGCTTGGTGGCGGTTGGACTGCGGACATGAATCCCCCTAAGTTGCCAGACCAGATGGTTGCTGACATGACCGACCGAACAGATTGGGGTTCTGTTCTCACCAGGACAGGTGATCCATTGACGGTGAAGGCTGGCAAGTTTTTGGTAGATGCTCCTGATCCATTAAAGCCCACACAAACTACAGTGCCGGATAAATTAAATACACCATCAAATATAACAACTCCGCCGACTCAGGGAAGTGCTGCGCCATGAAAGAACTATTAATAAAAGCCAAACTTTTTCTGCTGCCCTTGTGGGGGATGCTTGTGACTCTTTGGGGATCGCTCTTAGGAAAATGGAATGCATTCCTAGTAAAGCTAAGCGCGGTTGAGATTCCTATTCTTAAGAAGAAACTTTCACCACGCACAATTGGGGTTTCTTTATTAGTTCTTGTTGCTTTGATTGCGTTGATTTGTTTGAAATCTTGTGGCAAAGAAATTAAACAGACCCCAATTCCAGTGACAACCGCTCAACCACTGTCTCAAGAGATCCACAGTTTTGCGACCTTTGATGGCCTAGTGGACCCATACCTCACAGTGAACTTGGATGCACGTGTTAAGGGCTACCTTACTAAGATTGGTTTTGCTGACGGAGCGATGGTGAAGAAGGGTGATCTTCTGTTTGTCATTGAGCAAGACCAATATATACAAGAGGTGAAATTAAAACAGGCAATTTATACCGAAGCGAAGCTTGAATATGGCCGTCAAAAATCTTTGCTCAAAGAGAATGCAACCTCGCAAGCAGCTGTTGATAAGGCTTTATCGCAATACCAGCAAGCGGAGGCTAATTTAACGCTCGCAAAGATTAATTTGGGCTATACCGAAATCAGGGCGCCATTTGATGGGCTCATGGGAAGACACTTATTGGATGTCGGTACCTATTTAGATTCCACTACAAAGGGTGTGCAACTATCTACTATTCAGCAGATCTCACCCATTTATGTGTACTTCTCTATTAATGAGAGGGATTACTTAAAGTTTCAAAAGGGTCAAGATACAAACGCAGAGCGTAAGTCTGAAGTAAATACTCTGCCCATTTATGCCGGTCTTCAAGGGGAGGTTGGATATCCTTTTGAAGGTGTTTTGGATTACGCCGCTAATTTGATTTCTACAGAGACTGGGTCCTTGCAATTGCGGGCAATCTTCAAAAATGAGAGTTACGAGTTAATCCCTGGTTTATATGCACGAGTTATGGCTCAGTATGGCTCACCAAGGCAGGCTTTGCTGTTGCCTAAGACTGCTGTAATGACGGATCAAGTGGGTGATTATGTTTTTATTTTGGATAATGCTATGCGAGCACAACGTCAAGATATTAGCCTGGGTCAGCGCTTTGAAAAGTATGTCGAGATCAGCAAAGGCTTGACCCCAGATAGTAAAGTGGTCATTAATGGTTTTATTAATCTGAGTATTAATCAAATTGCTAACCCAACACAGGTCACGCTTGATGCAATGCCAGCTCGATAATCATGCTCTCTAAATTTTTTATCGAACGGCCGGTACTGGCCAATGTAATTGCTTTAGTCATGCTATTGATTGGAGCAGTGTCCATTAATAGCTTGCCGATTGCTCAGTACCCTAATATTGTTCCACCCACGATTCAGGTGACAGCACGATATCCAGGTGCAAGCGCCACACTTGTACAGCAATTAGTAGCGAGCAATATTGAAACTCAGGTGAATGGTGTTGATGGCATGCTCTACATGGAGTCTGCATCCACCAATGACGGAAACTATACCCTCACCGTAACTTTTAAGGTGGGCACGAACCCTGATTTAGCTCAGGTCAATGTGCAAAACCGAGTGGCTATTGCGCTTCCTTCCTTGCCGCAGGCAGTTCAAAAGCAGGGCGTCACAACCAAAACACAATCGACTGCCATTCTGCAGTTCGTAACCCTGACTTCATCCAATCCTGACCATGACGGCTTATTTTTAAGTAACTTGGCAAACCTCAAGTTGCAGCAACGTTTAGCGCGATTACCAGGTGTAGCGGCTGCCAATGTATTTGGTGTGGGTAATTACAGTATGCGAGTTTGGCTTGATCCTGCCCAACTCAAGATGCGCAATCTGACGCCAAACGATGTCATTGCCGTTATTAATAAGCAAAACGTCTTGCTAACAGCAGGTCAAATTGGCGCCCCGCCCACACCGATGGGTCAAGATTTTCAGTTAACGCTTAATGTTACCAGCGCCATGACAACCCCTGAGCAGTTCGGCAGAATTGTTGTCAAGGCTGGTAACAAGGCTGAAATCACGTACTTGCGTGATATCGCTAGAATAGAAATGGGTAGTCAGAACTACAGTCAATTCTTCAAGATTGATGACAAGCCTGCAGGTGGCATAGCCATTTACCAAATGCCGGGTGCCAATGCGATTGCTACTGCACAAGCAGTTCAGGATGAGATGAAGAGTATTGCCAAGACACTTCCAAAAGAAGTTACTTGGGCCATTCCTTTTGATACCACCATGTTTGTTAAGGCCTCTATTCATGAGGTTTATAAAACGCTTTACGAGGCGGGCATCTTAGTTCTTCTCGTGATCATGATTTTCTTGCAGAACTGGCGTGCCACACTGGTACCTGCAACAACAGTGCCCGTGACAATTATTGGTGCGTTTGCATGTATGGCCGCACTTGGTTTCTCTATCAACTTGCTGACCTTGTTCGCGATCGTTTTATGTATCGGTATTGTTGTAGATGATGCGATTGTGGTGGTTGAAGCAGTTTCTAAGAAGGTAGAAGAGGGCGAGGATCCTAAGCAGGGTGCAATTGATGCCATGACTGCTTTGATGGGTCCGATTATTGGTATTACCTTAGTCTTGATGGCCGTGTTTATTCCGGCTTCGTTTATTGCTGGTATTACCGGGCAAATGTATCGACAGTTTGCTTTGGTGATTGCAGCAACTGCTTTGATTAGCGGTATTAATGCGATTACTCTGAAGCCAACCCAGTCAGCTCAGTATCTCAAGCCGATTGACCCTAATAAGGTTAAAAATAAGTTCTATCAAAAATTTGATTTGTATTTCAATCGCTTGGCCACTTGGTATGGACACAAGATTGAAGGCTTGATGAAGAATCGAGCTAAAGCATCGATGGTGGGGATTGCGATTATTGCCGCCTCTCTCATCGGCTTGATGTTTGTACCTTCTGGTTTTATTCCAAATGAAGACCAGGGCTATTTGGTGGTTTCAACTACCTTGCCTGATGCGGCCTCTTTGCAGCGTACCGAGAGTGGCATGAAAAAAGCAGTTGATGTCATCAAGAAGGTTCCTGGTGTTGACACGGTTGTGGTGATCGGCGGCATTAACTTACTGAACAACAGTAGCTCCCAATCCAATGCGGGCGGCTTATACGTCATCATGAAGAAATGGGAAGAACGGGGCAAAGGTGAGGGCCTGCGTGATATCTATAACAATATGAATCAAGGCCTGAAGCAAGTTCAAGAGCTTAAGTCTTTTGTGCTCTTGCCGCCAGCCATTCCAGGTTTAGGTCTATCGGGTGGTTTTGAGATGAGACTGATGCTGACGGATGGCAGTAATAATTTTGCTAAGTTAGATGCTGCCGCTAAGACCTTTATTGCTGAGGCGCAAAAGCATCCAGAGATCATGATGATCTTTACGCCATTCCAAAACAATGTTCCCCAACTCCAACTCACCTTCAATGTAGGTAGGGCTGAAACTTTTGGTGTCGATATTGGGGATGCTTACGATGTATTGCAATCCTATCTTGGATCCTCTTACGTCAATCAATTCTTCAAATATGGCCAAACCTACCAAGTGTATGTTCAAGCTGATGGTAAATACCGCAATGCTGTAGAGCAGGTGAATCGACTCTATGTCAAGAATAAGAGTGGCAATATGGTTCCGCTTGGATCCTTCATTGATGTCAAAGACACTACTGGACCTGCGTTTGCTTCACAGTTCCAGCTTTATCCTTCTGCTGCCGTTCTAGGTGCTGCCAATGATGGCTATAGCTCTGGACAGGCGATGAAGGTGCTAGCGCAGGTAGCCGCCAAGACTTTGCCAGATGGGGTCGCGTACCAGTGGGCTGGCATGTCTTATCAAGAAGATTTGGTAGGAAACACCGTAATCTTAATCTTTGCGCTATCGATCTTGTTGGTGTACTTAGTGCTCGCAGCGCAATATGAAACTTGGATAGCGCCGCTAGCTGTTTTGACTGCAGTGCCACTTTCTTTATCGGGTACGGTATTGGCCTTATTGCTTACGGGCCTATCAAATAACATTTATGTGCAGATTGGCCTGGTGTTAATGATTGCGCTCTCATGTAAAAACTCTATTTTGATTGTTGAGGTGGCTATTGAGTGCAGACATAAGGGCATGAGTTTTGTTGATGCTGCTTTAGAGGCTTCAAGAGAACGTTTTAGGCCAATTGTGATGACATCGATTGCCTTTATTTTGGGTGTCATGCCCTTGCTTCTATCTACCGGTGCGGGTGCAGCAGCACGTATCTCCTTAGGCATTACCGTATTTAGCGGCATGATTGCCTCTACCTGCCTTGCAGTGGCATTAGTGCCAGTCTTCTACGTTGAAATCGAAACCTTCTTTGAGAGTCGTAAAAATAAGAAGGCTGAAAAGGCTGCGCCAAAGTAAGCATTAGTGGGGATATCTCGCTTGTCAGTTCGAGATTTCCCCAGCAATTCCATGGGATGTGAGTAAATGTAGTTTGGTATATTTACTGGAATTGTTCTATTTTTAACCAACAGGACTTGCACCTTGATTACTTTCAAACTCCGATGAAAAAATTACTACCTATTTTGATCTTTGGCACCTCTCTTGGCGCAATGTCTTCAGTTGCATTTGCCGAACCTCCAATGCCACCTTTTTATGCCTCTGTCATGAAAATGGCTCCAGAGGGTAAGTTGGGGCAGATTATCAAAAAAGAAAAGATAAAAACATCCGTTAAAGGTGCGCAAGCATGGAAGATTGCTTACATTTCTTCAGATGTTGCTGAGCGTAAGACCATTTCAACTGGTTTAATCGTAGCGCCTATTGGACAGGCGCCTAAAGAGGGTAGGCCGATCATGGCCTGGGTTCATGGCACAACAGGTTCAGCCCAAAACTGTGGCCCTTCTCAAATTACTAACCCAGCCACCCCTTTAAATGAATACTTCTTAATGGATGGCAATTCTTGGACTGATTACGGCATTCCGAATGTGGAAGAGTTTATTAAAGAAGGCTATGTCATCGTTGCTACCGACTATCAAGGTCAAGGCGGTGGTGGTAAGCATCAATACGCAGTGGCTCAAACTAATGGTAGAGATGCCATTAATTCTGCAAGAGCAGCTAGCTCCATGAAAGAAGTCGGCGCCGGTAAGAGGACCATTATTTATGGCTGGTCTCAAGGTGGCGGGGCGACGATTGCAGCTGCAAGTCTGCCAGAGTACCAAGCTCAACAGGGCACTGCGGCAGATAATCTCCAATATCTTGGATTTGTAGCATTGGCACCAGACGACGTAGCGGCGGTATTACCAAAGTTACCAGCGGATGAGGCAGGCGCTAATAAACTCATGAATGAATTTACCCAGGCAAATGTCCCAAATGTATTTCTATTTGCTCATTACGTCATGGGTCTGTGGGGAGCTCAGGCGGCTAATCCGAATCTGAAGCTAACAGATGTTTTGACTGATGAAGGTGTCAAGGTTGCAAACCAGTTAGCCGGTAATAAATGTGTTCACGTGATGGCCGATTCATTTACCTATACTTACGGCGATCAATACAAATCATTGATTAAGCCCCAGCCTAGCAACTCCTTAGCTTGGATCAATGCATTTATTAATGGCAGCGTAAAACCTGTGAAACCAGTAGCGCCAGTAGTTATTTATTGGGGCACCAAAGATACTGCAGTTCCACCAGTCATGCACGAGCTTTATCAGAAGCAGATGTGCGCTATGGGAGCGAATGTGGGAAGAAATCAGTTACCGGGTGAGCAAACACACTTTACAACTCCTGGCGTATCAGCGCCTATTTATCTAGCTTGGGTAAAGGATCGCATTGCAGGTAAACCGCTGGCAAATGGTTGCCCGCAACCAAGTCAGAAGCAGTAATCTCAATTTCAAAAAACTAAGACATCCATAACCACCTTCGGGTGGTTATTCTTTAGGAGTATATGTATGACCCAATCCACTCGCCGTAATTTCCTTAAATCATCTGCAATTGGTGCGGCAGTTGCTGCTAGTACTCAGGCTTTTCCCCAATCGCCAGCTGTATCTAAAAAGACTATTGCGGAAGTGAGAGCTTTGGATGCAAAAGAAATTCAGAAAACAACCTCAAGCTGGGATGATGGTCTAGCCCATCCGATTCCATATAAAAATCCTCCGGGTAAAGGCAAAGATAGGGCGATTGTATTGGGTGGGGGCTCTGAATACATGAGCTCATTTTTAGTTGGCTACTTTCATGCAATGCTAACCAATGGTATTGATCTTCGCTTGGCAGACATTGTGGTTGGCACATCTGCTGGTGCAGTTTTGGGAAGCGCTTTATTAGGTAGCCGCCTAGACCTATTTTCAGCAGAATTTAATTTATTGGCCGACTATCCAAAGGTCATGGCTAAGCTAGTTCCAACAAAAAAGTTCTTGCCTAGCCAAGAGCGTGTAATGAGGATGGGGCTTAATGCCAAGGATGGTAATCCCGATACTATTCAGGCGATTGGCCATGCTGCAATGGCTGCAAAATCCATTCCATCTGAAAAGTTTCAAAATAACATTAAAGTTTTCTTGGGGGGTATTAAAGCCATTCCCCAGAAGATGTACATCACTACGATTGATTGCTATACGGCTGAACGTTTAGTGATTGCTCCAGATTCGGGTGTATCGGTCATCGATGCTTGTGCGGCTAGTGCTTCTGCGCCAGGTGTCACCGGCCCAACCTGGGTTAAGGATCGTGTTTGTATGGATGGCAGTATTGGCTCTACCGAAACACATTGCGACATTGTTGCGGGATCTAAGCGAGCTCTAGTAATTGCGCTGGCAGATACTATTGAGCAAGAAAAAGAAGGGCTGCGTTTGAATCATCTGCCTAATACCATTTTGCAAGAAGTAAAAGACTTGGAAGCTGCCGGCACAAAGACCAAGTTGGTTGTGGTTGGGATGCTCCCTGGCAGAAGAACAATGAGCGTTGTAGATCCGGCAATCATGGAGCCAGCCATTCAGTATGGATATGATCGAGGAATGCAAGATCTCCCTGAGATGAGGCGTTTTTGGATGTCAGCTTAGGACCTAAAGCAATTCTTGATCAGTATTGAATGCTAATATGACCCCTCCTAAAACCAATCCAACCTAGGACCTTATGACAGCTCTTAATAGCTCCCTAAGCGTTTTGACTACCGCTTTAATGCGAGGCATTTATTTAACGGTTGCCATACTTTTTATTTTTTTAAGCCTCAGCATTCCAGTGCAAGCCCAAGAAAAACCTGAAGTTAAGTATGCCCAAGTAGGAGATGTGAAGTTAGCCTACTACCTAAAAGGCAAAGGTGATCCCATGATCCTCATCATGGGCTATGCCGCCACCATGAGCGCTTGGGATCCAGCCCTGCTCGGTGAGTTGTCAAAGAATAACCAGCTGATCATTTTTGATAACCGCGGCGCTGGACTTTCTACCGACACTAAAGAAAACTACACAACCATTCCGCAAATGGCAGATGATGCCGCAGGCTTGGTGAAGGCCCTGGGTTTTAAAAAGGTAAACGTATTCTCGTGGTCAATGGGTGCACGAATTGGTCAGCAGCTTGTTATCAGACACCCAGAGCTAGTCAATAAAGTCATTCTGTGCGCCCCAAATCCCGGCGGAAAATATCAGATTGCTATTGATAAGAAGGTTGGGGAGGAGTTGAATAATCCGAGTCTTTCTCCTATGGAGAATTTCGAGTTGTTGTTCCCAATTACGCCTGAAGGTAAAGCGGCCGCTAAGGTTGTATACGGGAGATTTATGGCAGCAAAAGCTGCGGGAACCATCCCTGATGATTTCGTAATTTCTAAAGAAGCTAAGGAACGCCAGGTTCGTGCTCGTATCACTCTCTGGAATGCTGATAATCAGAATTACCAGGATTTAAAGAAGATTAAAGTTCCCGTTCTAGTGGCTGACGGTCGTGAGGACATCATCGACAATCCAAAAAACTCAGTTGTGATTGCCAATCAAATTCCTTTTGCCTGGTTGGCTTTTTATGAGGGTGGCCATGCATTCTTATTTCAAAGCTATAAGAAGCTTTCTGAAACTGTGAATGTATTTCTCCAAAAAGACTAGTTAGGTCTGCATTGCTGAAGTTAAAAGCCACTTATTTGAACTGACCCCCAGTAGTTGGACAGTTTAGTTAGGTTAGCACGAGGGATTGAGTTCGGTATTGCACCGGGCTCAATCCCTTTAGTTTTTGTTTGATTCGATCATGGTTGTAGTAGTGGATGTATTC
>NZ_JACVPC010000016.1:0-512 GCF_018882145.1 Polynucleobacter sp. AP-RePozz3-80-G7
TCTACCGGCACCACCACCTTTAGCGCTGCCGTATCTGCCGCTTCACTCATCCAGAACGCTTCTACTGGTACAACAGCCATTAACGGCGGAGCAATCACCACCTCAGGTGTTCAGACCTTTGGTAACAATGTCACCTTAGGGGCTAACACCACCTTAGATGCAACCAATGGCGGCACTACTAATAACGCCATCACCATTACCGGTACTCTCAATAGCGTCTCTAGCACACCGTATAACTTAACTACCTCCAGTGGCTCTGCTGGCACTACCTTTACTGGGGCAGTAGGGGCTACTAATAAGCTAGCTGCTCTGACTGTTAACTCCACTGGCGCAACCATCTTTAGTTCTACCGTAGCAGCCAACTCAGTCACTACTGATACAGGTGGAACCTTATCCCTAGGAGGTAATGTCACTACTTCAGGTAACCAGTCTTATGGCGAAGCAGCGACCTTAGCAGCTGCTATTACTCTGAACACCACAGCAAGCTCTGGTAATGGCACAGTCTCTTTTGC